>NZ_JBFTPT010000020.1:0-104067 GCF_056398625.1 Paenibacillus sp. 01T431 | reverse complement strand
TTGCGTCTTATTTCGTATGCTCAGCTGCTCCATGACCTCTTTCACTGGAACTCCTGTTATTCTCAATTCAATGGCTTTCATTTTTGTTTCCACTGGGTAACTTACTCTTGTTGCCAACGTAAAAACACCTCCAAGGTTGTCTCCATATCCTACGACATGGTTGCATTTTCTTGAAGGTGTTTTGATTTGTCTCACGTTATGGGGTCAGTCCCACGTTTATCGACGTTTGACAGCCTTTTTATATCCTTACTGAATGACAGCATTAAGTCCTGCCGTATAGCCTGTGGAGAAAGCCGCAGTAATGTTGTAGCCTCCGGTGTAGCCATGAATATCCAATATTTCTCCGCAAAAAAACAAACCGCTCATGAGCTTGGATTGCATCGTCTTTGGATCGATTTCCTTTAATTGAATGCCTCCGCCGGTTACGAAAGCATCTTCAATGGATAAAGAGCCATACACTCTAATCGGAAAATGTTTGATCAGCAGCGAAAGGGCTATCCAGTCCTGTTTTGGAATATTGTCATAAGTAAGGCTATCCGGCAAACCTGCCTTTTGAAGCAAGATGGGTATCATTTTTTCCGGCAAATAACCTTTAAGGACATTTTTAATCGTTTTTTTCGGTTCAAGCTCGGAAAGTTTCAATGTTTCCTTATAGACCTCGTCTTTGCTTTTATCAGGCACTAAGTCAATCGCAACCTCAATATTGCCCGTCTTAAATTGCTTAAGAGCTTTCACTACAAATTGACTGCATCTTAGCACAATCGGTCCGGAAATACCGAAATGCGTAAATAGCATATCGCCTTGATGTTCAATAATCTGCTTCCCTTTCGGGTTCCAAACCGACAGTGCAACGTCTCTCAGAGATAGCCCTTGCAGCTCCTTGCTTACAATGAAGGGCTCATTTGACGTAAGCGGAACCTCAGTTGGAAAAAGCTCAGTTATCGTATGCCCGGCTTTTTCTGCCCATGCATAACCGTCGCCGGTTGAGCCGGTCTGGGGCACGGACTTGCCGCCGGAAGCTACGATGACACTGCGGGCACGGAATGTTTCACCAGCTTTTGTACGCACGCCTGTGACCCTTCCATTGTCATACATGATATGATCGACAGGAGCGTTCAGTATGATTTTGACACCTTGTTTGCGTACCTGGTTAACAAGCGTATCTACCACCGTTTTAGCTCTATCTGATACGGGGAACATGCGCCCGTTATCCTCTTCCTTTAAAGCAATGCCAAGGTTCTCAAAAAAGGCGATAATATCCTTGTTGTTGAAATTGGAGAATGTACTGTGAAGAAAACGCCCATTGCCGGGAATATGCTTGATCAGCTCATCCAGTTCTTTATTATTCGTTACATTGCATCGGCCGCCGCCGGATATGCCGAGTTTGCGTCCTAATTTATCGCCTTTGTCTAGGAGAAGCACTTTAGCGCCTTCCTTGCTTGCAGCAATACCCGCCATTAGTCCTGCGGAGCCTCCGCCAATTACAATTGCATCATATTGCATCGCTTTCCACCTGCTATATTATTAGTAGTATTATAATACCACAAAAGAAAGGCGGCGTTTGAATGCTGCGAGATGAATGGGTCATAACTGGCGCTAAGGGGTCGCAAATATTTTTGCGGGAATGGAAGTCAGAAACGATAGAGACAAAAGCTGTCGTCTGTCTCGTACACGGGATGGGGGAGCATGGCGATCGTTATGGACATGTAGCTGCTCAGCTTACTGCTGCTGGCTTTGTACTTATAGCGCTGGATCAGCAAGGCCATGGCCGCTCTTCAGGCAAACGGGGGCATCTGCATTCACTTGGCGCAGCTGTAAGCGATGCAGCGCTTATGATTGAAGAGGCTGGCAAACGGCACCCGGGAACGCCGATCTTCTTATACGGCCACAGTATGGGCGGCAATGTGGCGCTTAATTGTGCGCTGCGACTTCAGCCTCCAATTCGTGGACTCATACTGACAAGCCCTTGGCTACAGCTTGCATTCAAACCACATCCAGCTGTGGAGTGGTTTGGACGCAAATTGGCAGCGGTTGTCCCGAAGATGCACCAATCTACTGGCTTAAATCCTGCCGATTTATTTCGTCCTGGCTATGACCTTGCTGCGCCAATCGTGGAAGATCCGTTATGTCATACCAAAATTACACTCCAAACCTATATGGAGATTACCGCTGCCGGCGAGTGGGCGATCGCTCATGCATCCAGCCTGCAGGTTCCACTGCTGCTTATGCATGGCACTTCTGATCGGGTAACATCCTTTGAAGCAAGCGCGCTTGTTGCTGAGCGAATCGGAGACCAATGTTATTTTAGACGCTGGGATGGCGGGTATCATGAGTTGCACAATGACTTGGAGGGGAAAGAGGCTGTTCAAGAGCTAATTGATTGGTTAGAAGAACAATTGTAAATAGAGGTATTTTATGTTTTAATCGGATTAATAGATTGATTCAAATACAAAGCTACGTAAAAAACATAATATGGAATAGATTCAGAGTGTAGTAGGGGGATCGGACGTGACGTCTGTGTTAAAGGAATTGCTCTTACAATTCATTGTGTCCTTATTGCCTGTTTTCGCCTTTCAGCTTTGGTATGATAAAGACCAAAGATGGAAGGGAATACCTATTTTCATGAGCCTATTTTGCGGTGGATCGATGGTATTGTGTATGGTGACTGCTCCTGATTTATTAGGTTATGAAGTCGATTTTCGTCTCATTCCTTATGTAATAGGTTCTCTCTATGGAGGCGTGCCAACATTAGCCGTCTTAACCGTCATCTACATTGCAGTAAGAGTATCTATGCTCGAAGGCAGCTTGGAAGTCATTAACTTTATCATTTTTGTCATTGGTTTTGTCCCGCTGATGTTGTATGCGATTCCATCTTTCCAGCGTACCTCTGTTTTAGGCAAAGAACAGAAAAAACGCAGGGGCTTAGTGATCATGTCCATTTTGATCCTATACTACATTATTTCCGTTACTGGAATTATGTTATTTAATGGTATTTGGTGGTCGAATGTGATGATTTACGTGCAGTTGATCTCTGTTTGTGCATCATTAATGGCAACCTGGCTCTCTATCTTTATGATCGAAAATGTTAAAGAGAAGCAGCAGCTCTATGATGAAGTGAAACGAATGTCGGTTAATTATAGCAATGAAGTGGAGAAGCTTCAGCAATTTATAGATGAGACTTCTTTTGGGGTAGTCATTGTTGATCGTGAAGGCAAAATCACACATTTTAATGATATAGCCAAAACAGTTCTCAGCCTGCCTTCAAAGGATTCTGAAGTGAAGGACTTGCTTGGCGCCTCCTTCCCGCTTATTTTTCAGGACGGACATGGCGATGTTTGCATAAAGCTGCTTTCTCAGGCGTTAAACGGCAGGAAGAACACACTCGTTCCGTACGTTAGCGGCGATAAAATGCTGCTCTTGTCGACGATTTCGATGCGTACATCGGTTAATGCTGAAAATGCAGGCGCATCACTTATCGTTCAGGATGTAACGGAGCTTCGTCAACTTCAGAGTGAGGTTGGGCGAATGGAACGATTAAGCCTGATAGGTCAAATGGCTGCAAGCATCACTCATGAAATACGCAATCCGATGGCGGTTATTCGCGGCTTTGTCCAATTGATTCAGGAGCGCAGTCCAAAAAATCAAGAGGAATACTTTCAGATTGTGATCGATGAGCTGGATCGTGCGAATATGATTATTAGTGATTTTCTATCGCTTGCTCAAAATAGGGAACTAGCCATGGAGCTGACTTCCCTGCATGATGTTGTTAATGAACTTATACCTCTGCTTAGTGCGGATGCGAATTTGCGAGGCCAATCTATTGAAGTGAGCCTTTGCGAAGATATACCTTTAATTATGATGAACGACAGAGAAATTAAGCAGCTATTTCTTAATATTGCCCGTAACGGAATGGAAGCTATGGGCAATAAGGGCTCATTACATATTAGTACTCGTAATAATGGAAATAAAATTGAGCTGCGGATTGCCGATCAGGGTGTCGGTATACCTCCAGAGCAAATGCAGCATTTGTTCGAGCCTTTTTTCTCGACGAAGACGCAAGGAACAGGGCTTGGCCTGCCGTTATGCCTAAGCATCGCTGAGCGCCATAATGGCCGGATTGACGTTGAGTCGAAGGAAGGTGAAGGTACAGCGTTTATCGTTACTTTCACAGTGCCGGAGGAACGCGCGAGTTGAATGAAGGAGCAAATTAGAGTGGAAATGGAAATGCGTAAGTTGTTAGCAAACGAACAACCCCCAATGGAACTGCTCTTGTTAGCAGATCCTTCGATTAAGCTCGTAGAAGAATACATAAAACGCGGGGAAGTTTTTGTAGGTGTTATAAGCAATGAAATTATTGCAGTATTTGTACTGCTGCCAACAAGGCCCGAGACGATCGAGATCGTAAATGTAGCAGTAGCGGAGTCAAAGCAAGGTCAAGGGCTTGGAAAGCAAATGGTACTTTATGCGATTTCATATGCAAAGCTTCTAGGCTACAAAACGATTGAAATTGGAACGGGCAATTCAGGGGTCAGCCAGCTTGCATTGTATCAGAAATGCGGCTTTCGAATGACGAGTATTGACCGAGACTTCTTTGTTAGACATTATCCGGAAGCGATTTATGAGAACGGAATACAGGTTGTTGATATGGTTCGTTTATCTCAGGATTTATAAGGAAAGCGCTAGCTGAGCATACTACCTCTGAAAGATAACCGGCAATTGCGGTTACATTTTATGACGAGAGGAGCGCTCACAATGACGCAGCATAATGAGGAAAAAGGTCGTTCGGCTGAGCAAGCAAAGCAGGCAAAAAATAATACGGCTGCTGACAGCAAATCACCCGAATCCGCTGGTTTTGACAAAAAGCTTGATGGACCTAATCGTCCTTCAATTTAGTGCGGAGGTGTTCATATGCCAGATCATGAGCACAAGAATGAAGATGAAATGCTTAAAGATGATCCCGCTTTAGATCCTTTTGAAATCGAATTTCTGCCTCAGTTTCGCGAAGGGCGAGGAAGCCGTGCGCCGTTTGTGAACTCACACGGCATCGTTATAGGCGATCATGAATATGAGTCTCCGGATTCACCATTGTCGCAGTGGAGCGAGGAAACAGATCCAGCTGTAATGGCTGGCGATGAATGGGTGCATCCTTTTAAGGATGTAGGTTTTCTAACCGCTGAAAATCGGGATATTTTTGAGGAGGGCCTTCAGCCGCAAGGAGGAATATTTACTCATCCTGACAAAAATGCGGCATTTGGTTTGGACAAGCCGAAAGACGCTCCTGTTTAAGCTGAAAAAGAACAGCCGGAGTGCGAGCGCTCCGGTTGCTTTATTTTGACTACGGAAGGTATAATAGTAGCTAAAATAAAGTAATTAAAGGAGTGTGTTTCGATGTCGATGTCATTCGAACGATACATGTTAGATATGGTGCAGCCTATGAGAGACGATCTTACTCGAATTGGTATTCAGGAGCTTCGCACACCTGAAGAAGTAGAAGAAAAATTGCCAAATGCAAAAGGTACGGCGCTTGTTGTTATCAATTCCGTTTGCGGATGTGCAGCAGGCCAATGCCGTCCAGGCGTGGCTGATGCGCTTCAACACGATATTACTCCTGATCATTTATACACTGTATTTGCAGGACAAGATAAAGAAGCAACAGCAAAAGCTCGTGAGTTTTTCGCTCCATATCCGCCATCTTCCCCTTCAATCGCTTTGTTGAAGGATGGAGAGCTAGTACACTTTATCGAGCGCCACCAGATCGAAAATCGTTCCGCATCGGACATTGCAGCCGATCTGACAGACGCTTTCGATCGGTTTTGCCGCTAATTAGGAAGGTAACTATGAGCTTACAACAATCCATTATTCAAAGACTTGGCGTTAAGCCGCAAATCGATCCGGAGCAGGAAATTCGCAAACGGGTTGATTTCTTGAAGGAATACGTAACGAACTCGGGAACAACGGGTTTGCTTATTGCGATTAGCGGCGGAATTGACAGCGCAGTCGCAGCGGGTCTTTGCAAGCGGGCAACAGATGAGCTTAGCGCTGAAACAGGCCGCGAGTATATGACGCTTGGCGTATTTCAGCCTTATGGCGAGCAATCCGATATTGCGGATAGTTATGCAGTAGCGGAAGCGTTCCAGCTAAAGCACCGCGCGGAGACGAATATTGAAGAAGCTGTGGATGAAATCGCGATTGAAGTGGAGCATAGCTTTAAGTCGTTAGGCATTCCGCGTCATTTGAGCCGCGGCGGCAAAGGCAACGTGAAAGCGAGAACGCGGATGGTTATGCAATACGCGCTTGCATTCGACCTTAATCTGTTAGTCGTTGGTACAGATCATGCATCTGAAGCGATTACAGGCTTTTACACGAAATGGGGCGACGGAGCGGTTGATGTTACTCCGCTTAGTACGCTTAATAAACGGCAGGTTCGTGAGCTGGCCTCCCATATCGGCGTACCGCAAAGCGTGCTCGACAAAGCGCCAACGGCAGGCCTATGGGACGGACAAACCGACGAGGGCGAGCTAGGCATCACTTATGGTGATAACAGCGACTATCTCGAAGGCAAGTCCATTAGCGACGAGGCTCGCGAGAAGCTTGAAAAGCAATATTTGAAAACCGAGCATAAGCGCTCCCCGATTCCGGGTATTTAATGAACTGCTTTAAGCTTCGAGCAGTAAAAAGACTGTCCCTTGAACCGAGAATTCGGCAGGGGACAGTCTTTTTTTGTTGCAGTGGAGCAGCATTTGATTAGCTAAGCGGACGCCAATGATGGAGGAGAAACGGCTGGAAGATAGAATATAGTATTTGTGAAAGGAGCTGAATGCCATGAATAATACAAAGTTAATCCTTGTTGAAGGATTGCCCGGATCAGGGAAAACGAGTACGGCACGTTTTGTGAAGCAGCTATTAGATGAACAGAATATTGCCAATCGCTTGTTTTTGGAGGGGGATTTGGAGCACCCAGCCGATTATGATTCCGCGGCTTATTTTACAGAAGAACAATATAAGCAAATGCTGCAAAAATATACGGAACAACAGCAGTTAATCATTAAGCATTCCGAGGCTAAGGCGGACGGATATATCGTATATTACGGGAAGCTGCTAAAGGAAACAGTTTCGATTAATAGTGAATATTTCGGGGATTATGATGTATATAACCTCCCTTTGGAGAGGCATCAGCAGCTCATTATTGAAAAGTGGAGCGATTTTTCGAGACAGGCTATTAACGGGGATGAAGTATACATATTGGAATGCTGTTTTTTGCAAAATCCGTTAACCGTCATGCTTGTACGAGACAATTGTTCCGAGGTTGAAATATCGACCTATATTCATGAACTGAATCGCTTGATTAAGCAGCTAAATCCGGTATTGCTCTATTTGTATCAGGATGACTTTAAACATGCATTTCCTGCAATAATTGCTGAACGGCCAACAGAATGGCTAAACTTTATTACTTGGTATTACACGGAGCAGGGCTACGGCAAAAGTAAAGAGCTCAAGGGAACTCAAGGTCTTCTCGAGGTGCTTGAGCTGCGAAAGACTTATGAATTAGCGATACTAAACGAGTTGCCGATCGATAAAATGCTGTTTAATAAAAGCAGCTTGGACTGGGACAAGATCCACAGCCAAATCCAAATCGATCTGCAAAATCGTTTAAGCAGGTGATTATCAAATGAAACCGAGAATACGATACGCGATTGCGGTTGTTATAACGATGGTGCTTGGCTACAGCTCAAGGAGCTTTGCAGATTCGCTGCCTGGGTTTGTAGCAGAGCATTTTGGCGATGCGCTTTGGGCATGCATGATTTATTATGGCTTCCGTACCATAGGGGTGCACAAAAACTTGTTTTGGGCTGCTGGCGCTAGCCTCATCTTTTGTTTTGGTATCGAGTTTAGTCAGCTCTACCAGGCGGATTGGATTAATGAGATTCGCAGGACGTTTATTGGAGCTTTAGTGCTCGGGAGCGGTTTTTTGACCGTGGATTTGATCAGGTACAGCGTAGGCATTATGTTTGCCATAATTGTTGATCGATATTTTATTTTAAAAAAATAAGAAGACCCTTCCACCGAAACGCGGCGGAAGGGTTTTTGATTTATGATTCAACTTGACGTACAACTGTCCAGCACTGGGCAGCAGGCTTT
Source organism: Paenibacillus sp. 01T431 (assembly GCF_056398625.1). Taxonomy (NCBI): domain Bacteria; kingdom Bacillati; phylum Bacillota; class Bacilli; order Caryophanales; family Paenibacillaceae; genus Paenibacillus; species Paenibacillus sp. 01T431. Next base: position 95,928 of record NZ_JBFTPT010000020.1, on the reverse strand, counting down.
AGCACAAATTTAAATAGGTGTTCTCCAGATTTCTCAATAGCAACCATAATACCATCTTGAACAGGTACGATATGATGAATTTCTCCACCCGGTACAAGTTCGGCCGCCAGCGGCGTCAAGATGGGAATGAGAGCTTCCTCCAGCCAGCATCTTTCTTGATACCATTGTGGCGGTGGTAAATCAGAAGGATAACCATCAATAGGTGCTTCAAGCTCAAGAGCCATTTTTAGGGGATCGGTTGATAGCTTACGGCCGGCACCTATCGCTGCTACGAATCGCAAGCACAGCTCAATGGTACGGAAAATTTCTTCATCATTCACTGAGCCATTTGCATAACGAATTTCCACCGTGCCTATATCAAACCAAGCCGCTGTGTTTATTCCACAACGATGAGATTGCGGACGTCCTTCATGGATAACGGCTTCATCGCTTGGATTTGCAATATAGCTCTCACGCATGTCCGGAGTAACGGGCGGGCAGAACAGCAGTCGGTGCTCGCTCGTATTCAATAGCGCTTGGATCGTTTGTTGATATTCCAGTGCGGCGTCTATAAGCGGGAGGACAGCATCTTCTCCCCATGGTTCGAGACCAATATGAACATGAAGTCCGCAGCTCCAATTAGCTGTTGCTCCTTGTTCCCTCAGCCTGCTTAACATGATCTGAATTTGCTCACGGTCTTCCCACAAGATCGGAGGCGGCTTTAGCTCACTGCCTGATTCCATACCTTGTGCATCAACTTGCCGCTCATCCAAAGAAATAACCCAACCAGGCAGCAGCTCCAAGCTTTCTGGATTTCCGCCTACAAACTCAATTTCCATGCCAAAGCGCAGCTCTTTCCAATCAACGATTTTTGGCCACATTGCCATCATCCTCTCCATTTATATAAGCTTCATCATGTAAAGAGAGGAGTCGAGGCGGACCACGAGATTAACGAGGGATTTTTTTTCTGAACATAAAATGTCCTCCTTATTCGAAAAAATGATTGTAGTTTTGAACTAAAAAAATAATGAAGAGGTATCTCTTATTATTCAAATTATATATGATTAGAAGAAAAAAGGTAAATTGAGGAGATTCGTATAATGAGCTTTACAGCTAAGCAAAAAGAGATTATTCAAAAAATAGCAATTGCAGCCCATAACCAGCCATTATTAAGCAGCGGTTTATGGTTCCACCACGATTTACGCGATAACTTTTATTATGCTTCCTATTTGCTTGCAGCTGCAGTTGATAACTCAGAACAACTGCCGTTTGAGAGAGAGGCTGCTAAACGAACTGCGGAATCTGTGCTTCTAGAGGTGCTTGCGCTGCAAGATCAGGATGTAGAAAGCGATACTTATGGACATTGGCCGCTTAGACTAGAGGATGTTCCGAAGGACTCCAAGCCAAATACGCTACCCGTAGAGCTGATGGGGAGCTTGATGGCATTTTTTGCGAGACGCTATAGGACGTTTTTTGACAAGCAGCTAATCCAAGCATTTGATACTGCCCTTATCCATATTTATCGAAGCGGCTTCTACCATCATAAAAATGTATTTGGTCATCACGATGCAAAATATACAGCTGCAAAGCTGATTTTTGGACAAATGTTTGCCGATGCTGATTTGCTGGAGGATGGTCGCAGCAATCTTCAGCTTACATTAGCCCATATTGGCAAGTATGGCATGTCCGAATACAACAGCTTGCCTTGGTTCTGGCATTGGGTGCAGGCATTCACTTGTGCTTGGTACGAAATACAGGACGCAGCCATTAAACAAGAGCTCGCCGATATGCTTGATTTTCTTTGGAATGAGCGAGCTGCATTCTATTTGAAAGGCACCTTTGTCGGTGCTCATTGCCGCGGTCAGAAGCATGACATCCCGCTTGATAGCAACGTTCTGCATGATTATGTGCAATTCGGTGATTTCGAGCTTCCAGAGCAAATGCCGCGAACGGAGTATGCAGGATTTTTATTTTACGAGGCATCTGAAACAGCTCGTCGTACAGCGCTTAATCGCAGTGAGCCAACTGAGGTGAAAAAGGCGATTACGAAGCTAACGGATGAAGGAGCATGCATGCTTCACAGCTATGCCTATATTACATCGGATTTTGCAGCGGGCGGAATGTGGGAGCGATTCTCGGAGTTTGACAATGAGCAGCATCGCTGGGATATTTCTTTGCCATTGGGACTGCAAAACGGCGTGAATCAACTCTACTTCTTCCATCCGGCAGAGGCGAATGCGGTTGAAGATTTGCGGCATCAAACTGAGTTTACGGAAGTTCTTTATTACAAAAACACAATAATGGCTCTATATCCGATTCCTCCAGACAAAGACAATACGATTATCGGGTTATTGCCATGTATGGATTGGCTGCAAGAGCCGGGCATGCTTGTTGGTCAGACAGAGAATGTGTTTTTGGCGGTTTATGTCATGCAGCCTTATGAGCTGGAACAACGTTCGGATCGCTCTATCGTGACGAGCATAGGTTCGGAAAACGGCGTAATAGTCGAAGTAATCAGCCATAACGATGCGTTGAAGAATGGCATAAGCAGCTATGAAGCATTTGTGGAACAGGCAAAAAACAATAGGCCAGCTTGGTCTGCTGAGGAAAGGCTTAGTGTGAAGTATATGAGCCATGATAAGAGCGTACTTGAGCTAAATGTTGATGGAAAAGGCAGCAGTGAGAAATTAATCAATGGCCTTTCAGTTGATTTTAGTGAATATAGAACTTAAACGAGATGCGTATCGTTTCAGACGGAAGGAAAGCTACACTTTCCATAATTGCATAGTCATGATTCACATATCGTTCACCACTATATAGCTCTAACGAGTCATGTGATGCAGCTCCCCCATTGATACAATTTGGACAGTGAATCCAAATCGATGGGGGTATTTTTATGAAGCTTAAGAAAAAAATCGCAGGAGTCGCACTGGCAGCTATGTTGACACTAGGAGCGGCGGCTCCAGTATTCGCGCATGACGGTTGGTCTCAGACGAGTGCACCAATCGTAGCGCCGGGTCAAGTTTCCTATGTTGAGCTTATGTATGGAAACCACTCCAACGAGCACAAGAGCTATCGGTTGGAAGGGCAGTGGGGCAGCACTTCAAAAGTATATGTGACTACGCCGGCAGGGCAGAAGTCAGATATTACAGGCACTCGTTTCTACACTGGAGAGCCGGCTACGGAAACAACGCCAGCGCTAAATAATTACTTTGTTGCGTCATTTAAATCAAATGTTCCAGGCGCGTATATTATATCAACCGAAGCAGACAGCGTGTACAAAGGTGCAGACGCTGCTACTCGTACGCTGCGCAGTGCCAAATCATTCGTAGCGATTAGCGATATTCCTGTTATTGATCGGGTTAAAGCACTTACAGGTTTCTCTAAGGAAGTAAGCCCGGATAGAGCGGAGCTCATCCCTTTGTTCAATCCTGCTGCAGTTACACCGGGTGAAAAAGTGTCGATTGAGCTGCTTCTAAAGGGCAAACCACTTACTAATACAGCCGTTGATATTATTCGTCGCAGCAATTCTGAAGCAGTGGAGCTGAAGACCGATGATAAGGGCGTGGTTTCATTTACGACGGGTGCTGCCGATTATTACTTAGTACGTGCGAAGCCAAGCACTACGGAAGCTAAGGAAGGCGAATACAGCGCAACAAATTACGAAGCTACAATGACTTTCACGGTTCAAAATAAATCAGTGAAGCTCCCAGGCAGCGCCGTGTCTGCTAAACCACATATTTACGTAAACGGAAACGTAGTAGCTGTAAGCAGTTTGACCGTTACAAATGGTACGACAAAAGTAGATGCAGCGTTCATTAAGCAATACGTAGACGCAGCATATAAAGGCACAGGTGCAGTAACCCTTCGTTCCGCAGCTGAGGCAGCTGGTGCTTCTGTTGAATACTTCCCTGCCGTAGGCGGTAATCAAGCAGCTGTCGCCATTTATACGAAATAAGGATTGCAGATGAAAAAAATAAGATTGATATTTGCAATAGTAATAATATGGGCATGCCTGCCGAGCTTCGTCTCGGCGCATGCCTATATTGCGCAATCGACACCTTATGGGGATGCGGAGCTGGCGGAAGCTCCGCCTGCCATTCGAATAAAATTTACAGAGAAAATCGATACGAAGCTAAGTAATATTTCACTAAAAAGCAGTAGCGGCACTGACATAACTGGCAAGTTAAGCAGTGATGATGATCTTACGCTTGTTTATACCATTCCTAAGCTGGATAAGGGCATTTATGAAGTAAGCTGGCAGGTGTTGTCGCTTGATTCTCATATAACAGACGGTTCCTTTAAATTTGCGGTAGGCGTGAAGCTTGAGGCTGTGAAACCGGATGATACGGTTTCACTGGACGGTGCTTCTGCTGGTAATACAGGGAACAGCTCTGGAAATGAAGCAAAAGCGACTGACAAGCCAGTAGTTACAAAGAGTCCAGAGCCCACAATTAAACCTAAGCCTACAAAGAAGCCGGATATAATGCCTACGCCATCTGCATCGCCCACTCCGACTGCTGAGTCTATGGAAGTCAGTGAAGGGACGGTCGTTACCCCGTCTCCCACGATTTCAAGCAGTGAAGAGGTGGAGGCAGCAGAGCCGGATACAAATACAAATACAAAAGATGTTGATGCGGATGCTGTGGAAGACGATAATGCTGCACCGCAGATCGAACAGGATATGGCTGATGATCACAGCAGCCATAGCAATCACAGCGGCGACAGTGGCGCTGGAGAGGCCGAGCACGATCATGCAGGTGGCCAAGGCTTCATGGTGCTGATGCGCATACTGGATATTTTGACGGCTGTTATTCTCGCTGGAATATTGTTTTTCCGATATGTCATCTGGAGAGATGAAGAATCAAAGGCACCCTTTGGTTTCTCCGTCCGAGCCGAGAGACTAGTGATGGGAGCCGCAGCGCTTATTTGGCTGGTTTCCGGCTTGCTTCGCTTGTCGATGCTTGCAGACCAATTCGGCGGTGTATCCATCTATGCACTAGCTAATGGAACAATGATTGGAAAGATAGCGACGTTAAGAGTTGGGCTTGCTTTAATCGCACTTCTTCTCGCATTTGCGCCTATTCGGGAGAGACGATGGGCGAATATGATTAAATGGATAGCCGCAGCGGCATTGATAGTGAGCTTCCCGCTCACAGGCCATGCGAATGCTGCTTTAAGCGATGTCGTATTTGGAATAGTGACCCATTCGGTCCATATGTCTGCTGCCGCAATATGGTTTGGTGGCCTTGCGGGTTTGCTGTCATTAACTTTCCATAGAAATGCCGTGGAGCGCTTGAACCAAGCGGCTGTGCATTTCGCAAAGTGGGCGCTGCCAAGCATGATCGTTATTTTGATTAGCGGAATATGGCTTTCGGCTGCTAGGCTCTCAGAATGGGGACAATTGTTCACTACAGCGTATGGCAAGCTAATCCTCGCCAAAACCATTCTCATGCTGCTTGTCGTCGTCATTGCAGCACTTCATAAGCTCGTATTCATGCCGCAAATCGCGAAAGCGAGCGCCGCAAGAGGGTTGCTGTATGGCATCCGAATTGAGATGCTGCTTGCTGTTGCTCTATTCGTGCTGGCAGGCTGGTTGTCGACAACTTCTCCGCCGGAAGCACGCGTGGAGTCAAAGCTGGCTGAACCGATTTATTGGCATGTGATGGGTGAGCAGGCGCATATGAGTTTGCGTATTTCGGAGAATGATCAGACTGGGGATCAGGCTGTACGCCTTGATTTGTGGCTTCCTGAAGATCAGGGAACGCCTTTATCCGCGGAAGTAGCTGTTAAGATAGACTCGAATCAAGCGGAAGCGGAAAAGGAAACCGAGCAAGGAAACAAAATTGTGATTCCGCTGGAATTGCAGCCGATGGGGAAAGAGATGTTTGAATTTCCAGGCTTTACGAAATATACGTATCGTTCATCAGGTGAGTTTATCGATGATCAGAAAAAAGGGTTAATTACAGTTGATGTAAAAGACGAGAAAGGAAACAACTTCCATTATGAGCGAGCGATAGGCGACTCGCTAACGGAATAGTTGTTACTGCAAAATAAGAGGGAAAGACATGTCCATGCTTGACTTCGCTTCATGCTTCTGCTAATCTCACCATCAGGGAAAAGGCGGGTGTTAGCATGATCATCGGCATCGGACATGATTTATCAGATATTACAAGAATCGCGAAAATAGTGGATGGCCGCACAGGCAGAAGGTTTTTGGAGCGGGTGCTGTCTGCGGGCGAGCGAGAGCTGGCTTCGGAGTATACAGGCGAGCGGCTTTATCAGTTCACGGCTGGACGTTTCGCTGCGAAGGAAGCGGTTGTGAAAGCTTTTGGCTGTGGAATAGGGAATATATTAGGATTTACAGACATCGAAATTTTGCGGGGAAGCTGCGGCAAACCCGAATGCAACTTAACGGTGGCAGCTTGGAATCGCCTAGGCTTTAGCAGAGAGGTTGTTCGAATTCATGTTACGATTACACATGAACGAAAGCTTGCTTCCGCTTTTGCTGTTGCGGAACGGATATCGGAGTAACCTTTTGCCTATACTTGGAATGTAATATACCAAGTTAGCTAGTCGAGAGGGGATGTCGACAATGAAGGAGCAGCGGCTGCAAAAAACGAAGCGACGGTTTAAAACCGGACAATGGGTTGAATTCGACGGGTTGTATTCAGACGATTGGGGCGGAGATCTAGTGCTTGTACAGGGTGATTTATTTCCGATGCATCCCCAAATGGGTGAAACGCATTGGACCTACGCCGGCCAAGCGGCACTTCATTTCATGAGCTCTCCAAAAATAAACGGCCATCATATCGGCTATTAAGCGAACATGAACAAGAAAAAAAGGATGCTTGAGCAGCATAATCTGCTCAGGCATCCTTTTTTTTCGCTAATCCTTTGTTATTTTTTGCTTGCCAACCAATTAGAGAGCCCAGCAATTTCTTCAGCAGTCAGACGCTCTTTAAAAGCAGGCATCGAGCCTTCGCCCTCTTCAATCTGTTTCGTAATATCAGCAGCACTCATGCGCTCTCCAACTTTTTGGAGATTTGTTGCCGGGCCTACTCTGCCTTGAAGCCCGGTTCCGTGACAGCTGACGCAATTGGCCTTATAAACCGAAATCACTTCCTCCGGCCCGCTAATCGCGTTGGTTTTCTCAGTCGAGCTGTTCTCCTTGCCTCCACAGCCCGCTAGCAGTATCACAGCTAAAAAGAATGTTATTGCGATAGAAAAACCTCGGTTCCAATTCATATATAGCAATCCTTTCATTAATTGTTTATTATAGAAGATTCGGTCTTGTTCAGGGTCTTCATAAGACTTCCATATGAATTTGAATCGTTAGTTCGTATAATAGAGAAGATGTTAACCACTAGAGAGAAGATATAACTATTATATCTCAGTTTTACTTATAGGAGAATTCATGAAACCGACAATAGAAAGTATTTTGCAAAATCAGTTGAACAACATTCAAGCCGAGGTTATTATGACTGCCTATAACGAATTTGAGCCAGGCTGGTTCGAGCAAAAAACCGAGCCGGATTTTTTCCGTTTCGGTTATACAGTCAAGGGAGAAGCCCGGCTTAACATACAAAATGACACCTATTTCGTACAGCCGGGTACTCTTTATTTTTTGCCGGCGGGTACAAAACAATCTTTTGGTACAGAGGGAAATGAGAAGCTTGGGCTTTATTGGTGCCATTTCCGTTTGGAGCTTAGCGACTTTCAAGTTATAAATGCGCTGCAGCTTCCGCCATTTGTTTATGTGAAAGACAAAGAAATGATGAAGAACCTTTTTATAAAAATGAACGAATATCAGCATTGTAAATCGATTACACGAGAGCTGCGGTTAAAGTCGGTGCTGCTGGAGCTGCTTGCCTATTATTTAGAAGAAAGCCATGTGCAGAGAACAACATTCCAGCAATCGGATTTTGAGGTAAAATGGAATGAAGTGCTCGCCTATATTGAAGCAAATTTGCATCAGAATATACAAATTGAGGAGCTAGCTAAGTTTGCTTTTCTTCATCCAAACTATTTCATTACATCCTTCAAAAACATCATGGGCTGTTCGCCGATCCAATATGTGACGAATCGCCGCATCGCGATCGCTAAGCAGCTGCTTATGGAAACGGAGCTTCCTGTAGCCGTTGTTGCGAAGCAGGTTGGCATGCAAAATCATTATTTATCTCGGCTGTTCAAAAGATATACAGGCATCACGCCGGTTCAGTATAGACGGATTGGAAAAAATACCGGAACCAATCGAAAGACGCTTACAACAAGAATGAACGAGGAGAAAAGCTAATGGGAGAAATAGAGGTAAAGACGTATTTTAGCACAGAGCTGCTAAATTGGTATCGGCTTATCAAACGCGATTTGCCATGGAGGATTAATAAAGATCCTTACCGGGTATGGGTATCTGAAATTATGCTGCAGCAGACGAGGGTAGATACTGTCATTCCATATTACAACCAATTTATGAGTAAATTCCCCACAGTGCGAGCGCTTGCTGAAGCTCCTGAGGAGGAAGTGCTCAAAAGCTGGGAGGGGCTCGGCTACTACTCGCGTGCCCGCAATTTGCAAGCAGGTGCCAAAGAGGTCGCTCAGCGTTATGGGGGAATCGTCCCAGATGATAAAGCGTCCGTTGCTGGATTGAAAGGCGTTGGCCCTTATACTAGCGGAGCTATTATGAGCATCGCATTTAATCGTCCAGAGCCGGCAGTGGATGGTAATGTGATGCGTGTGCTCTCGCGATATTTTTGCTTGGAGGATGATATCGCAAAAGCTTCTACGCGAGTAGGCATTGAGAAGCTGGCTGCTTCGCTGATTCCAGAAGGTGCCGCTGGCGACTTCAATCAAGCGCTGATGGAGCTGGGTGCTCTCGTATGTACGCCAAAATCGCCAAGCTGTTTGCCTTGCCCTGTAATGGAGCATTGTGAGGCGAGACTAGCAGGCAGAGAGATGGAATTGCCGATCAAGACGAAGGCGAAGCCTCCTCGTCCAGAGTTTAGGGCAGCAGCGATCGTTGTTGGCAGCGGAGAAAATGCCGGCAAAGTGCTCGTAAGGCAGCGTCCAGCTACAGGCCTTCTAGCCCAAATGTGGGAGCTTCCTCATTTGCTGCTGCCGCTGGATAAGGTGAACTGGCTGGATGAAACAGCGCCGAAGGAGCAGGGCGAGCTCGCCGAGATGATAAGCCGCATGCTTGATGAGGACACAGGACTTCTTATTCGTCCGCGCAGCTGGTTTACAGATGCTGATCATATTTTTAGTCATATTCATTGGAAAATGCGTTTTTATTTAGCCGATTTGGGTGAAACGTCTTATTCAGCTTTAGACGCAGACATCGCAGCTGCATCGGACAACGCAGCCATTGCTGCGGAGGCAGCGTCCTCTTATGAAGTGAATCAAAAGGCGGTAGCTAGAGATGTTTCTACTGAGGAACATAATGAGCAGCCGGGCACTTACCGATGGATTTCAAAGGAAGATATGGACACGCTGCCTTTTCCAAATTTATTTTTGCGCATTTTAAAGCAATTTTGGGAATAAATGATTATAAGAGTCGGAGGAGAAGCAAATGAGCAATATGCTGAAGCTGCTCTTGCAGCACAAAATCGTAGCCATTTTACGAGGAATTGAAGATCGGCATGCAGATGATACAGCGCAGGCTTTAATAGATGGCGGCATTTATATGATGGAGATTACGATGAACACAGATGGAGCAGCGGCTATGATAGAGCGTTGGCGTTCGAAGTTTGATGGAAAAGCTGCAGTAGGTGCCGGCACAGTAACGGATGTAGACCTTGCTAAGGAGGCTGTGGCGGCAGGTGCCCAATATCTCATATCGCCTAACCTAGATGAGGAAGTTATTGTATATGGCCGCGAGCACGGCCTCTCCGTATGGCCCGGTGTTATGACACCGACTGAAATTGTGAAAGCTTGGAAGGCAGGAGCGGATGCTGTGAAAATTTTTCCAATGGGCACGCTCGGCATAGGTTACTTGCAAGAAATTCGCGGACCATTAAACGATATTCCGATGATTGCTACTGGCGGAGTGGATTTACATAATATTGCAGATTACTTTAAGGCAGGAGCAAATGCTGTTGGAATGGGCAGCAAGCTCGTTAATTTGGAATGGGTTCGCGAGGGGAAATTCGCTCAAGTAACGGAACGAGCACGGCAATTCGTAGATATCGTAAGCAAGTTATAGAGCAAGGAGGTTATCTCATGGACGTTGTCTTATGGATCGTTATCATCTTCTTTATTATTGTTTTGCTGCTTGCTGCGCTAATCTGGCAAATGGGCGCGCGCAGCCAGAAGCCTCGAAAGATTATGAATGCGGAGACTCCTCTTGTCGATACGCAGTGGCAATCCTTAACGTTCACTAATCATGGCTCTAAGCTGGAAGGCTGGCTGCTTCAGCCTGCTTCCAACGACTTGTTAAAGGACGGACTTGCGCCTCTTATTATTATTGCGCATGGCTGGGGATCAAATCGGACGAGAGTGCTTAGGTATACGCGTCCGATTTATGAAGCAGGGTTCGCTATATTGCTGTATGATGCGCGCAGCCACGGCAACAGCGATTCGATCTCTGCGCCTTCCGCGCTCATGTTTCGGGATGATGTGCTCGCTGCTCTTGAAACAGCCAAAAGTTTGCCAGGTATTGATCCAGACCGAATTGCCATACTAGGTCATTCCCTTGGCGGATTTGGAGCGCTGCTTGCCCTTGATCAAGGCATGAAGGTGAAAGCGGTCGTAACGGATTCAATGCCCGTCCATTTCGATACGATGATGAAATCGGAATTGCGACGCAAAAAACTGCCGCTATTCCCGTTAGCCTATCTGATTCCGATGATATGGCTTATTCGTTCACGCATATCGTGGTCGCAGTTTAAAGAGGCCAGCATTCCTGCTGTAATAGCTAAACATGCCGGCAGCTCCGACATTGGCCGTACACCGATTATGATGATTCATTCGAATGGTGATGAGTTTATTAGTGCGGAGGATCTGAAGCAGCTGAAAGAGCAATTGCCAGATCATCTGATTCAAACACTGTTCGTATCGACCAAAGGACATAGCACTTCCGAGCAAGATTCTAGCTTTTGGGAGAAGGTTATCCCTTTTTTGCTGGAATCCATGGAGTATGCTTCTATCAAAAAGGAAGCCCGCGGCACGAGGCTGCAGGCTTCAAGAGAGAATATATAATAAAGGGGGGTCATGAATTTATTATATAAGCATAAGATGAAACCAAGATGAGAGAAATATTACAGTTTGATTACAATGCTGCTAGCTTATAAGCGGGCATCCCTTTTAGTTGAAAATATAAATGTGAAGAAGTTTCTGATAAATGGTTGCTTTCTTTCACTTATTGTTAAGGAGGTTCGAATGCGTAGAGTAGCTTCTAAATTGTTGGTGGTTGTCGTTATCGTAGTAGCTGCATTTTGTCTTGACCTCAAGCTGGATTTATTTCCGGCGGCAGCAGAGTCGGAGGAGGTGGCCGCCTTGGATGAAACGAATAAGATGGAGCGCTTGGAGCTCGAGCTTGCTAAACATTTCAAAGCCAGGTCCGAGCGGTTTTCAGTGACATACACGGGGGACAAGCAGGAACTATCGAAGAAAATGACAGAGGTCATTCGTGCTGCTTTAAAGCATGATGATTATTCAGCCTACATTCTTGAATCCTACATCTACACCATTCGCAGCTGGGGAAATAAATCGACGATTGCTCTGGAAGCCAGATACCGTGAGACACTGGAACAAACGGCAGTTGTAGATCGCACCGTTGCAAAGGCGCTCCAATCTATAATAGAGCCAGGAATGAATGAGCATGAGAAAATAAAAGCCATTCACGACTGGGTCGTTAGCCATGTGGAGTATGATAAAACATTGAAGCATTACACTGCTTATGATGCGGTGACACTCGGAGAAACCGTGTGTCAAGGATACTCATTGCTAGGCTATAAAATGCTGAAGCAAGCGGGACTGACGGTTTTAATCGCAGAGGGTACTGTGAATACGGGCGAGCATGCATGGAATATGGTGCAGGTAGACGGTGTTTGGTACCATTTGGATCTAACCTGGGATGATCCGGTCGCAGCAGCATCAGCAGGAAGCCAAATCACGGCACAAAAAGTTTCGCCAAGCGAGAGTACGATTCGTTATAACTATTATTTGAGAACGGATGAGGAACTGCGCGTTGATCACCAGTGGACTAGAACTTATCCTGCTGCAAACGTCTCCTATGCGGATACGATTCGTGAGTTGGAGAAGCAAGGGGGAAAGGTGGAGCGCAGCCGCTTCAGCAGGCTGAAGATCGCACTTGGCCTGCACTGGCTTGAACCGGAATATACGGTATCAAGCTCAGCGCAGCTGAATCAAGTTATACAATCGGCGCTTGATTCCAAGGCAGGGAGCCTGTCGTTCAGATATGAGCAAGGTGATCAATTCCCAGCAGCTTTAAAGGCTGCCTTCAAACGTATAAACGTAGCAGTTGGCTATCGGGCAAGCTATGAGCCTTATGCTGGCGATCAATCACTTCTTGTTAATCTTCAGCTGGAATATACGAAATAATAGGATGAGGTGCAGAGGGCTGCACCTCATTTTGTTCCAATAGGAAAGGGGGTGCATTTCTGCACCCCCTTTCCTATTGGAGTAAATCAATTATTGCTCATTTTTTCTCGCTGCGGTCATTTGCTGCCATACAGAGCCGGCGGCTTCTTCACCGCGTTCAATACGTTCAAGCGCCATTTTGGCTTGAAGCTGAATTTCAAATTCATTATCGTTTGCGGCTTCACGCAGCGCATCGATCGCAGATTCATCTCCTGCTTCATAGAGGAAGCGTGCCGCGCGCCAGCGGACAAGCTTGTTTTTGTCACGGAGCGATTCAATCATCGGTCCAACCGCAGCGGGATCACCAAGATCAGACAGCGTGTCGCCAGCCGTCCTTCTAACGGAAGTTGAGGAATCACGCAGCGCCATAAACAAATACGGCAGCGCTTCAGGCGCTCGCAGATCGCCGAGATAGATAACGGCAAGACGACGAATGGATGTGTTCTCATCCTTTATCGCTTGTGCAAGCAGAGGCAAACCTTCTATAGCGGAAACGTATCGCTCCAATGCTGCGTAACGAACCTGCCAATCCGGTGAGGCGAACTGCTCTTGCGCTTGTTCAAAAGTTAGCGGAGCTGGCCTTACGACAGCTGGAGCTTCTCCTTCAGCACCAGCATTCCCTTGCTCAATAGCTGCTTGCACAAGAGTGTCCAATCTCTCACTCGAATAGGAAGCTTCCAGCTCGCGTACAATTTCAGCTGCAATTTCCTCGGGCTCTCCGTAGCGAACGCCAAACTCCTCCAGCTTGCGCTCGCGAATCATGCCAGAGCCAGCGGCAAGGTTAACCGCCTCGCCAAACTGTGGCGGGAGCGCTGAACGTGCCTCGATGTCTCCCATTCTTACGCGCACCTGCATCGGAATGCCGCGATACATTTGAACGAGCACCTGTGCTTCGCCAAAGCTTGTTGAAGGTCCTTTCCCGCTGCTCTCGCCGTTGTCGCCATCAGCAACCTTCTGCAGCAATTGTCCTGCTTCAGCGAGTATAGCTGCCCAATCTGCTCCAGGCTTGCGGTCAAGCGCAATAAAGTCAGCTGTACGGAATAAGCTTTTCACTCCGTTTATTTGCAAAAGCTGCTGAAGCAGCTCAGGAGCGTCGCTTGCTTCACTCGCTTTGTAGGTGAGTCTGCGTCCGCGAGGGAGCATCTCATCGACGTTCAGCTTCATGGAATTGGGACTCGGCGTTGGTTCTATTGAAATTAGTTTCATAAGGAAACCTCCTGGGCTAATTGATATTTAGACGCTCATCTGCTTCATTTATGTAACAAATGCTGCGTCGAAAGCGTAATCTTATGTGTAAATGCTTTATAACCAAGTGTAACTGATTTTATGTTAGGATGCGAACGATGAAACGAGAGATTGTCTCTAATTCACATTTCTGGATAGACTGTCATACGAGTGCGTGGATGATTTCGCATAAATAACATATTTGCATTGAGTACCGCTGGCTTGGTATCTTAATAAAACAAGAAATGAATGCGAAGGAGGGATGGACGGTTGAAGTTAAAACGATTTGCTAATATAGATCCTATCGAGCAGCACACTTCAATGAAGCAATTCAAAAGATGGCGTCAGGAACGCATTCGCAAGCTGAGAATGAAAGATTATTCATTCACCGTTCCGAATGTTGAACCTGACATCGCATACTTGGAGAATAACCGAAAATGGCCTTCTATTACTTGGGTAGGGCATTCCACTTTTTTTATTCAGTTCGGCGGATTGAACATTATTACAGACCCTGTGTGGTCGACTCAAATGGCATTTCAAAAAAGACTTTCAGCGCCGGGTATCAAGGTAGAGGACGTTCCGCCTATTGATATCGTGCTAATATCGCATTCTCATTATGATCATTTAAATATAAATTCGCTGCGCAGGCTGGTTGGCGCTAGACAATTGCTTGTGCCTGCAGGACTAGGTGCCAAGCTTCGCAAGAAGGGCTTTCTTAGAATTAAGGAGCTCCACTGGTGGGAATCCGTTATGTATAACGGCGTAAAATTCACTTTTGTGCCTTCACAGCATTCGACTCGCCGCAATCCATGGGATACGAATAGCTCGCATTGGGGAGGCTTTGTCATTGAGCGTCCAGCATCACGCAGCGAGAAGCTTGTAAGTCATGTTCGTGATACTTTTGAGGCCGGTGACGGAATGGAATCAGCTGCAGAGTCGCGAGCGCAAATCGCAAGCGCGTCCGAGCCGGCAGCTGCTCGGAGTTGTCCGTTTTTTAGTGGTACAGCTTCCGTCGAGCGGCCAGTCATATCTGATTTTCCGACTATTTATTTCGCGGGGGACAGCGGTTATTTTCAAGGCTTCAAGGAGATCGGCCGCCGCTTCCCGGTTGATGTAGCGTTATTGCCGATTGGAGCTTATGAGCCGGAATGGTTCATGGCGCCGCAGCATATTACGCCGGAGCAAGCGCTCCAAGCCTTCGATGATTTGGATGCCAAGTGGTTTATTCCTATGCACTATGGTGCGTTTAAGCTTGCGGATGATACGCCTCGTGAAGCGCTTGATCGCTTGGAGGCTGAACGTAGAAAACGATGTATTTCTGACGAGCGAATTCTAGTTCTGCCGCATGGCGAGACTTGGCGTATGTCCGGGAAATAACAAACGAGGACAAAGGTTTGCCAAATTCGAGCAATGACGACGGTAAGAGAAACCGTTATACTTGCTAAGTATAAGTATGCATAGTGGAATAATTTTAGGGGGCTTAGGTTTGCATGCGCAAATCTAAGCTTATCTTACGAAGCAAGGTACCTATAAGGAGGAGCAAGGAATGATTCATGCAAACATTCGTCTAGGCGTTATCGGTGCAGGTGCAATCGGTAGTATACATATGCAGACATTCAATAAAGTCGAAGGTATCGATGTTGTTGCTGTAACGGACGCTTACCTTCCGCTTGCTGAGCAGCGTGCTGCTGAGTACGGTATTGAAACGGTTCATCCAAGCCCGCAATCGCTGCTTGAAGACTCATCGATCGATGCAGTCGTTATTGGTGTGCCTAACCAATTTCATGCCGAGCTTGCTATTGAAGCACTGAAGCAAGGCAAGCATGTTCTGCTGGAGAAACCGATGGCTATTGATTCCGAAGCAGCGCGGCTAATCGTAGAGGAAGCTGAGAAATCAGGTAAAATACTAATGATGTCGCATCAAATGCGCTGGACCGGACTAAGCCGCGCACTTAAGCAGCGAATTGATAACGGCGATGTAGGCCATATCTATAATGCAAAAGCTGGCTGGTTCCGCAAAAAGGGCATTCCCGGCTGGGGCTCATGGTTCACTCGCAAAGACCAAGCAGGCGGCGGCCCGCTGATTGACATCGGAGTTCATATGCTCGATCTTTCGCTTTATCTCATGGGCAATCCGAAGCCTGTTTCCGTATACGGTTCGACTTATGCAGAATTTGGTCCTAACCGTCTTGGTACAGGAACATGGGGTACGCCAAATTGGGACGGGTACTATGACGTTGAGGACCTTGCCTCGGCGCTTATTAAACTTGATAATGGAGCAACCTTGTCGCTTGAGGTTAGCTGGGCTGCACATTCAGCCTTCCTGCCGGAAGATCCATTTATTCATTTGATGGGAACAGAGGGCGGCGTAGCGATCATTGGCAATAACGGCAAGTATGTTACGCATGAGAACAATGAAGTCGTTGAAAGCGACATCACTCCGCTAGAGGGCGAAGAGGATCGGATTCTAATGAGCCGTCATTTTGTCGATTGCATTCGCGAAGGCAGGCAGCCGATTACGTCTGCACTTTCAGGTTATACAAATAACCGTATTCTTGACGCAATATATGAATCATCCCGCACGGGCAATGAAGTTAAGCTGAAGTGGGATTAATCTTTTAAAAAAAGACATCACTGCTTCATAGTGTATTGCTAAAAACCTTCCCTAATGCGACAACTGTATCAAAGTCGCATGGAGGAAGGTTTTTTTATCGTGAGATCTATGAATTAAAAGTAATCCTCGTTGCTGGATTGTCTATCCAAATGCTAAGTCAAAGGCAAAAGAAGGTTCGGTTTCCTTGCATACTGTGGTATAATAGATCAAGATAAAGTGATTTTGTAGTGAAGGACGGGATTAAACGAATGATTAGTACAAGTGGCATAACGCTCCGTTACGGGAAGCGGGCGCTTTTTGAAGATGTTAGCATTAAGTTCACGCCAGGCAACTGTTATGGCTTGATCGGCGCTAACGGCGCGGGCAAATCGACCTTTTTGAAAATATTATCCGGTGAAGTTGAGCAATCGCACGGAGAAGTGCATATAACGCCGGGTGAACGGCTAGCCGTTCTAAAGCAGAACCATTATGAATACGACGAGTCCGTTGTACTTGAGACGGTAATGATGGGTCACAAGCGTCTTTATGAAGTAATGAAGGAGAAGGACGCTTTGTATGCAAAAGCAGACTTCACTGATGAAGACGGCATGCGTGCAGGTGAGCTTGAAGCTGACTTCGCAGACATGAACGGCTGGGAAGCTGAGTCTGAAGCAGCAGAGATGCTAAATGGACTTGGTATTACTCCTGACCTGCATGATAAGAAAATGGCTGAGCTAAGCGGCAATGAGAAAGTCCGTGTATTGCTGGCTCAAGCATTGTTTGGCACACCGAACATTCTATTGCTCGATGAGCCTACCAACCACTTGGACATTGAGTCCATTCGCTGGTTGGAAGATTTCCTTGCCGATTACCAAGGAACTGTTGTCGTAGTCAGCCATGACAGGCACTTCCTGAATACGGTATGTACACATATTGCGGATATCGACTTTGGCAAAATCCAAATGTATGTCGGCAACTATGACTTCTGGTACGAATCCAGCCAGCTTGCATTGCAGTTGATGCGCGGTGAGAACAAGAAGAAGGAAGACAAGATCAAGGAATTGCAGGCGTTTATTCAACGCTTTAGTGCGAACAAATCGAAAGCGAAACAAGCAACTTCGAGACAGAAGCTTCTTGAGAAAATTTCGCTTGATGATATTCGTCCATCTAACCGTAAATATCCGTTTATCCTCTTCAAAGGTGAGCGTGAAGCGGGCAAGCAGCTCCTGCTTGTTGATGGCTTGACCAAAACGATCGACGGCGAGAAAGTGATCGACAATCTGACGATCGCTCTTAATAAAGGCGATAAAGTTGCATTTGTTGGACCGAACAGCTTGCCTAAGACTTTGCTTTTCCAATTGCTTGTTGGTGAAGTTGAAGCGGATGCTGGCAGCTACTCATGGGGTGTAACAACATCGCAGGCTTATTTCCCGAAAGACAACTCACCATATTTTGATGGTGTTGATTTGAACCTTGTGGAATGGCTTCGTCAATATTCGAAAGATCCGGATGAAACTTTTATTCGCGGATTCCTTGGCCGTATGCTCTTCTCGGGCGATGATGCAATGAAGAAAGCAAGCGTGTTGTCCGGAGGCGAGAAAGTTCGCTGCATGCTCTCCAAGATGATGCTTGAGGGCGCGAACGTATTTATTTTGGATGAGCCAACGAATCACTTGGATCTTGAATCCATTACGGCTCTGAATAATGGTTTGACAGATACGGATTGTACGGTTTTGTTCACTTCGCATGACCATCAGTTCGTACAAACGATCGCTAACCGCATCGTTGAAATTACGCCGAACGGTGTAATCGACCGGATGATGACTTATGACGAGTACCTTGAAAGTGCTGAGGTTAAAGCGCTTCGTGAACGTATGTACGCTGTTTAATTTACTATAGAGCGTCAATCAGTGAGGATAGTCTCGCTGATTGACGCTTTTTTTGTCTATATGGAGAACCGAATAAAATTCTCAAGTCTAGATGTCATTTCATTTGCTCACAATATACAGATATGAAGCCTCAATGGCTACGTTATTATTTTCATTAGTAGAAAATACCGTTAAGCTCGAAAGCAGCCGTCTTATCTAAAGTTATGCAACAATTGGCATAAATAAAATGGACAAACTTGAAAATTTTTTGGTTGATTTATGTGTAAAAGGGAGTTATACTACGTTTGAAAAGGTTTTCAGAAAAGCTTTTCAGTAAGCACTTTCATAAATGTGAAACTTGACTCATTATAATAAAATTCAAACTAGCGCATGTTACATCATTCTTACTCATCAAGAAAGGCGTGCCATTATGAAATCGACTATACGCGATGTAGCAAAATACGCTAACGTGTCCATAAGCACCGTATCCCGGGTCATGAATGCGCCGGAAACCGTAGTGGAAGAGAAACGTATCAAGGTGCTGGAAGCTATTGAGGCGCTTCAATACCAGCCGAATGGATTTGCCAGAGGGCTGATTTACAAAAAATCAGACACGCTTGGCGTTATGATTCCGGATATAGAAAATCCGTATTATGCCGGCTTAATACGCGGAATGCAGGATGCGGCTGTTATGCTGAACCATAGTCTGATGATCTGTAATACAGACCGCGACAAGCAGCGGACGATCGCTTATGTGCAAAGCTTTTTTGAGAAGCAGGTAGATGGCATCATATTTACGAGTGATTCATTGCATGAAGAATATTACGAGGAGATGCAGCGCTATCGTCTGCCATTCGTTCTAGCTTCTACCAATGCTCCGGAGTATGATATTCCTTCCGTTGATATTGATGATGAGCAGGGTGCGTATGATGCGGTCAAACATTTAATTGAAGCAGGACATTGCCGCATAGGTATGATTGGTTTTCCTTTAGGAATCACAATCTCCGGTGAGCCGCGATATACGGGCTTTAAGAAGGCGCTTCAGGAATATAACCTCTCAGAAAACGAGAATTGCATTGAATTTGCTATACATCGATTTGAGCATGCTTATGATGCAGCTGAACGACTGTTCACTCGTTGTCCCGATTTAACGGCCGTTTTTGCAGCTTCGGATGAATTCGCGATGGGTGCGATTTCATATTTGCGCGACAATGGCAAATCCGTACCTGAGCAAATGTCTGTCGTAGGTTTTGACAATATCCGAATGGCTCATATGTTTATACCTAAGCTAACGACGATAGACCAGCCAACCTATGATATTGGGTATCGATCCGTTGAGAAGCTGCATGAGCTGATTACAACTGGGAAAGTTGAAGTGCTCAGAGAAAAGCTTCCACATCATTTAATTGTACGGGAGTCAACCAAGTCCTATTCATCATAGACGTGAAACGATAATACTTAGATTCGAATATTAATAGCGAAACGGCTTTGCCTCTAAATTTTGGCTTTGGTCTTTCGCTTTAACTCCTCTCTGAAAAGCTTTTCAGAGCAATGGAAGCGTTATCTATTTAAAAGATTTTGTTTTCGATACCTGTTGAGCATAAAAACAACCTACATTGGCACTTTAAAGGAGGTGAGGCAACAACTTGTTATCTGACGTTAATTTAACGTTTCAAAAGGGCCGAGTAAGTGTAATTTAATTACTGATTACTTAAACATGAAAGGATGAGGTCTATGTACACGAGAAAAACAAAAAAAGCATCGACTGTCTTTATTCTAACGCTAGCGCTTGTGATGACGATTACGGCTTGCGGAGGGAAAAATAATAATACAACGAACCAGCCGACAGAGAAGCCAGCAGAGGGCGGAACGAATGCAGGAGCAGGGGCGGGCGACAGCGCGCTGGCTAAAGCATTAAACGGCGATTTTAAAGGTAAAAAGGTTACGATGTTCGGTCCGTTTACGGATGCGGATGAAGTGAAATTTAACGAAAGCATTAAAGCGTTCGAAGATAAGACTGGAATCGACATCGCGTATGAAGGCTCTAAAGAGTTCGAAGCAACGATTTCGGTACGTGTAAACGGCGGAAACGCTCCTGATATTGCGGATTTCCCGCAGCCGGGTTTGCTGAAGGGCTTTGTGAACTCTGGTAAGGTAATTGATGTAAAATCATTCCTTAGCGATGAGTATTTGAAGAAACAATACAACCAAAGCTGGCTTGACATGGCTACGATGAAAGGTACTAGCGGAGACGTAATGTCCGGCATCTGGGCACGCAGCAGCGTAAAAAGCTTAGTGTGGTACAACAAAAAAGCATTTGCAGAAGCAGGTTATACCGTTCCAAAAACATGGACAGAGCTTATGGCGCTGACTGATCAAATCGCGAAAGACGGCGATCCAGCTTGGAGCATAGGCATCGAGAGCGGTACAGCGACTGGCTGGCCGGCTACAGACTGGATGGAGGATATTATGCTCCGCACGACTACGCCTGAAAATTATGACAAATGGGTATCGGGTGAGCTTCCATTCACAGACCCTGTAGTCAAAAATGCATCAGAAAAAATGGCTGAAATCTGGTTCAACGAGGACTATGTGTACGGAGGAAAAAAATCGATCGCTACAACATCGTTTGGTGATGCAGTTAAGCCGCTATTCGATAATCCGCCAAAAGCATGGCTACACCGTCAAGCCGGCTTTATTACAAGCTTCTTCCCAGAAGGCTTGACAGCTGATGATTACGATTGGTTCCCACTTCCAGCCATTGATGAGAAATATGGTCAACCAGCTCTAATCTCAGGAGATATTTATGCTATGTTTAATGATCGTCCAGAGGTTCGCGCTGTAATGGAATTCTTCACAACGGGCGAGTCGCTCAAAGCTTGGATTCAAACAGGCGGCGTAACAGCTCCTATGAATGATGCTGATCCATCATGGTACCCGAACGATCAAGAACGCAGAATGGCAGAATTCGTGAAAACAGCAGAAACGATTCGTTTTGACGGTTCTGACCTTATGCCAGGCGCAGTTGGCGCAGGTACATTCTGGAAAGGTATGACAGACTGGGTAAGTGGAACAGTAGATTTGGATACAGCACTAAAAGAAATTCAAGCTGGCTGGAAAAAATAATTGACTGCTGCTTGAGTGATTCGGGGGCTTCTCGCGGCAAGGGGAAAGCCCCTCTATAATCAATGCAGTAAATGGTGGCTTTTACGATAAAAGGTTTGCTTCGCAAACCTGAGTTTATGCTTACGAAGAAAGGTTTGCTACGCAAACCTAAGTTTATGCTTACGAAGAAAGGTTTGCTACGCAAACCTAAGTTTATGCTTACGAAGAAAGGTTTGCTACGCAAACCTAAGTTTATGCTTACGAAGAWAGGTTTGCTACGCAAACCTAAGTTTACGCTTACGAAGAAAGGTTTGCTTCGCAAACCTAAGTTTACGCTTACGAAGATAGGTTTGCTACGCAAACCTAAGTTTACGCTTACGAAGAAAGGTTTGCTTCGCAAACCTTGGAGGAGGATTCATATGGAATTACAGGCTAGGAAAGGCAATGCTCTGCGGCTACTGTTGTTATCCATACTCGTGCCAGTTATCAATATTGTCATTCACGGGGGCATATTTATACTTTTCCGCGACTCCAACCTTCCGCCTATCCTCAATGCGGTGTTTGCAGTCATATGGGGAGCAGTTGGTATTTATTCGATTTACTATTCGTTTAACTGGGTAGTTGAAAAGTATCCGGATCAATGGAAGCGGAGAATATTGCCTTTTGTATTTGTTGGCCCAGCGGTGCTGCTGCTTGGTTGGCTGCTTGTCTTTCCGACATTGCGGACGCTATACTTAAGCTTTTTTGATGCCGGCTCGGTCAATTTTGTCGGTTTCGCCAACTATGTAGCTGTATTTACGGACCGCCTGCTCATCATGGCGCTGCGCAACAACTTGCTTTGGGTGTTCTTTGGCACACTGGCTTGTGTTGGCTTAGGTCTTCTTATTGCGATACTTGCCGATCGAAGCAGCTTCGAGAAGTTGGCTAAGGGTCTCATATTTATGCCAATGGCGATCTCGTTCGTAGCGGCAGGCGTTATCTGGAAATTTATTTATTACTATCAGCCAGGCCAGGAGCAAATTGGACTGCTGAATGCGATCGTCGTGAAATTTGGCGGGGAACCGCAGGCATGGCTCAGTATGATTCAGCCGTGGAATAACCTGTTCCTTATCGTTATTCTCATTTGGATGCAAACAGGTTTTGCGATGGTTATATTCTCAGCTGCGATTAAGAGCATCCCAGAGGATATGCTGGAGGCCGCTCGTATGGATGGCGCAGGCGAGGTTCGCATTTTTTTCAAAATCATGATTCCTTACATTGCGGGAACTTTGTTATCCGTTACAACAACGATTATTGTGTTTACACTCAAAATCTTCGACGTTGTTATGATCATGACAGGCGGACAATATGAGACGGACGTAGTGGCAACACAGTTCTATCGCCAGCTGTTTATGTACCAAAATGCAGGTTATGGTTCAACCTTAGCCATTGTGCTTCTCGTTGCTGTCATTCCAGTCATCATAATCAATCTGCGGCAGTTCCGTAGAGAAGGAGGGTTCTAATATGAGCAGGAACAAAAAATCCCGTAAGTCCAAGTGGCTCGTGAATACAGTGCTAGCTGTCATATGTCTCATTTGGACTATCCCGACGCTCGGTCTGCTCGTTTCCTCTTTCCGGCCTGCAGCAGATATATTATCTACTGGCTGGTGGAATATACTGCCTCATCGGGATTGGAGCACAACAGAGCAAATTCAGCTGCCCAAGGACACCGATCTTCGTGAGCCAATTAAGGTGAATGGAGCAACGTTTACCGATGATCAGCTGCGTGCGGGTGTGGAGCTTAACGGCGAACGATTGATCTGGGAAAACCGGAGAGCTAGACTTCTGAACGTACAGGATAAGCAGTGGACGATCATATCTAATTTTACGACTCAGAACTATGAGACGGTGCTGGGTGGAAAAACATATTCCATCACGATGCCAGATGGTACGACCAAGACAGAGAAGGGCAGCGGTATGTCGCGTTCCTTCTGGAATACGATTGCGGTTACAGTACCAGCTACCGTAATTCCGATTTTCATCGCATCCTTTGCAGCTTATGCTTTTGCTTGGCTAAAGTTCCCAGGAAGAAAGACATTGTTTGTCATTGTTATCGCTTTGCTTGTCGTGCCTTTACAGGTAGCGCTCATTCCGATTTTGCGCGATTATACATCGCTTGGACTGAACGGCACATACTTTGGGATCTGGCTTGCACATACGGCGTTTGGTTTGCCATTGATCACATATTTTATGTACACATCAATTAGTCAGCTGCCCAAGGATTTGTTCGAATCGGCATTTATGGACGGGGCAACGAATTTCACAATTTTCAGCAGGCTCATCCTGCCGCTATCCGTTCCAGCACTAGCATCGATCAGCATATTCCAATTTTTATGGGTATGGAATGATTATTTGATATCCCTTATATTTCTCGGAAGCCAGCCTGAAGTGCAAGTATTGTCAATGAATATTGCAAACATGGTAGGCTCCAGAGGAAATGACTGGCATTTGCTTACAGCAGCAGCATTTGTTTCGATGCTCATGCCGCTCACCGTATTTTTTGCACTTCAAAAATACTTTGTTCGCGGGATGCTTGGCGGCTCCATCAAAGGTTAACAGCAGCAAAAGAATGGCGCAGCGTCTGGACACGGTGTCCCCTCGCGCGCCATTTGTTTGTATAGAGAGAAGGAGAGATTAGAGTGCAGATAAAACCGGCTTGGTGGAAGGAATCAGTTGTTTATCAGGTTTATTGGCGCAGCTTTAAAGATACAAACGGGGATGGTATTGGTGATCTTCGAGGTGTTATTGAAAAGCTGGATTATATTCAATCGTTAGGTGTGACAATGGTCTGGGTTAATCCATTTAATGAATCCCCAGACAAGGACAATGGTTACGATGTGTCCGACTATTATACGGTAATGAAAAAGGCAGGTACGATGGAAGACTTTGATCAGCTCGTTGCGGAGACGCATGCAAGAGGCATGAAGCTGATGATGGACGTCGTCGTTAATCATACATCGAATCATCATCCTTGGTTCATCGAATCTCGTTCCTCGATCAATAATCCGAAGCGAGATTGGTATATTTGGCAGGATGGCAGAGAGGGCGAGCCGCCTACCAACTGGCGTTCTTATTTTAACCCTTCAAGCTGGGAATTTGATGAGACGACAAAGCAATATTATATGCATTCCTTTGCGATCGAGCAGCCGGATTTAAACTGGGCAAACAAAGAAATGAGAATGGAAATCTACAACATGCTGCGTTTCTGGCTGGATAAAGGAGTAGACGGGCTGCGGCTCGACGCTCTGGCATTGCTGGCTAAGCCAAACAGCTACAGTGATGTAGAAGATCCACATGACATCAGGTATTTAACACATAATCCGGGACTGCATGATTATTTGCAGGAAATGAACCGTGAGGTTTTCCGGCATTACGATATGATGACGGTTGGCGAAATTGCGTTCGCTACACCGGAGACAGGTCCTTTGTTCGTTGAAGAGGAGCGTATGGAGCTGAATACGCTGTTCCATTTTGAAGTTGCGGATGAAATGCCGGAATGGGATATGGTTCGTTACAAGCGTATCCAGAAGCAGTGGGCGGAGGCTTTGGCTGGCCGAGGGTTTGGCTCGCAGTTTTTAAATAACCATGATCATACGCGGCAAGTATCTCGTTATGGGAATGACAAGGAATTCCGCGAGGAATCAGCTAAGCTGCTGGCTACGATGGTCCATACGCTTCCAGGCATTCCATACATTTATCAAGGCGAAGAAATCGGTATGACAGGCGTAAGGTATGAAACGATTGGCGATTATAATGACATCGCTATGATTAACAAATATGTAGAGGAAGTCGGCAAAGGCAAAGATCCTGCTGCAGTGTTTCGTTCATTGCAGGCGCTTAGCCGTGATAACTCCAGAACGCCAATGCAATGGAATACGGAGCTGAATGCAGGTTTTGGCAGCGCCGAGCCATGGATAAAGGTTAATCCAAATTATGAAGAGATTAATGTAGAACAAGCCGAAAAAGATCCAAATTCGGTATTAGCTTTTTATCGGAAGCTCATTGCGCTTAGAAAGAGCAATCCAGTCATGGTTTATGGCGACTTTACAGATATAAGTGAAGATGATCCGAATCTATATGTTTATGTTCGAGAGCTGGAGGGAACCGAATGGGTTGTGCTTTTGAATCACGGAGAAGAAGCCCAAACCTTTACGTTCTCGGATTCGTTTTTTGGAGAGGAAGCTTTGAAGCTGGTGCTTGGTACGTATGAGAATACATTAAGCACTTGGAATGACGAAGGGCGAAGCATCGAGCTGAGGCCATTTGAAGCGCGAATCTATGAAGTAATCACCTAATTCCGCGTGAGCGTGCGATTATAAAGAAATGGTGGAGCAGAATAAACCCTGCCCCACCATTTTTTTTATTATGCGCTTAACGCACGCTTTCTTGCTTTAATGGCAGCTTGCGGCCTTTCCCGTAAGGGATGCAAAGGGGAGTGCCAAATATGGGATCTGCTGTGATTTGGCATTCCATATCAAACACGGTGCGTATAAGCTGTTCGTTCATAATGGCTTCCGGTTTGCCCTGCGCATGTATTTGGCCGTCTTTCACAGCTACAATATGGTCAGCATATCGGCAAGCTAGGTTAATGTCGTGCAGCACCATCACAATCGTACGATTCTCCTGCTCGTTTAAATCAAAAAGCAAATCAAGAATTTCGATCTGATGGGCCATATCCAAATAGGTTGTCGGCTCATCAAGCAAAATAGTCGGTGTGTTTTGGGCTAGCGTCATTGCTATCCAAGCACGTTGACGTTGACCGCCGGAGAGCGAGTCCAGTGAGCGCGAGGACAGCTCGTCCATATGCGTCACTTCAAGCGCTTTTTTGACCATCTTCTCGTCTTCATGCGACCATTGCTGCAGCCAGCTTTGATAAGGATAACGGCCTTGCTTGACGAGCTGATGGACGGTTAAGCCTTCCGGTGCTATTGGACCTTGAGGCAAGATCGCTAGGCGCCTTGCGATTTCCTTGCTAGAGAGTTTGGCAATCTCATGGCCATCAATAAGAATAGAGCCTTCTTGCGGCTTTAAAAGGCGGGCAAGGGAACGGAGCAGCGTTGACTTGCCGCAGCCGTTGCTGCCAATGAATACTGTGATCTTGCCGGGAGGGATCAGCAAATCAAGATTATTGAAAATCGCTTTTTGTCCGTAGGATAACGTAAGATTTTTCGCTTGAATGGAGGACACGATAATCTCTCCCCTTTGCATTATTGTTTAATTAAAAACGCGCAGTGCGTTATGATCGGTTGCGATGGCGATACAATAAATAGATAAAGAACGGTGCGCCTATCGCTGCAGTGAAGACACCTGCTGGAATATCTAGCGGAAGGAACGCAGTTCTTGCGATAAGGTCAGAGAGCAGCAATACGAGCGACCCTATTAAAGCGGACACAGGTATTACGCCTCCATAAGACGGGCCAACAAGCTTCCGGGCAATATGAGGCGCCATAAGCCCGATGAAATTAATGGCACCACCTATAGCAACCGCAACACCTGCGAGTGCAACGCTGATGATGAGCAGTATCGTTCTTTTGATTTGCACGGAGCTGCCTACGCTTGTAGCAACCTCATCGCCAAGCTCCTGGACATTAAGATGCCGAGCGTAGATAAGCGCAATTGGAAACAAAACGACAAGCCATGGAAGCAAAGTCCAAAAGTCTCTGTCCCATGATACGCCGTAGATGCTGCCAGTCATAAAAGTAAAGGCTTTGACGGCTACCGCAGTAGGCGTGAAGGATGACGTAAGGATAAGCATGTAGGTAACCGCAGTTAATGCGGTAGCCATTCCGATCCCAATTAGGACGAGCCTGAGCGGCGTGATTCCYTTTCGGAAAGCAAATAAATAAATGAGGAACGCAGCGGCAAAAGCTCCAATAACAGCACTGATCGGCATGAACCGGATGCTTATATGCGAAAAATACAAAATGAATATAACGGTGCCAAGTGAGGCTCCGCCCGTAATGCCGATAATGTCGGGAGATGTCAAAGGATTGCGCACAATACCTTGCAGCAGCGCCCCTGAAACAGCGAGTGCGGAGCCTACCATTACAGCAATCAACACGCGTGGCAGACGAAGTGAAAAAATAATCATCGCATCTGACGAATCACCTTGTCCCACAAAAGTAAGTAAAACATCGATAGGATTAATGGTTTTGCTGCCAAGCCCAACACAAATGATGACTGCTGCTAAATTGGCAATTAGCAACAAAACAATCACCATTAACGTTCGGCGGTCAAGTTGAAAGGAGTGTTTGCGGCCCCTGAGTGTGATCCATTTATTCATATTAGGATTGGCCTCCTCTTCTAGCGATAAACACGAAGAAAGGAACACCAATAATCGCTGTCATGATTCCCACGGGAACTTCCTTCGGAAATGAAATATATCTTGATCCGATATCAGCAGCAAGCAGCAATATGCCGCCAAACACCGCGCAGTATGGAATAACCCAACGGTAGTCAATGCCAACTAAATAACGCATTAGATGAGGAATAATAATGCCAACGAAAGCAATAGGGCCAGCCATAGAGACCGAGCCGCCTGCGAGCAGAACGATAATAATTCCAGCTGCTAATTTGATATAGACGGTTTTTTGACCTAATCCTACAGCAACGTCTTCTCCAAGCGCCAGCACGTTCATATGTCTTGCAAGCACGATGGCCGCTATCAAGGCAATACCCATATATGGAGCAGCGGCTGTAAAGATGTTCATGTCGCGTCCTGAGACGGAGCCGACAAACCAATAAAGCACCTGATCAAATGTCTGGCCGCTTGTAAGCAATACGCCCAGCGTGAGCGAAGAGAAGAAAGCAGTCATAGCAGCGCCAGCAAGCGTAACCTTCAGCGGAGTCAAACCATCGTTGCCGATCGAGCCAAGCGAGTAAACGAGAGTCACTGTAAAGGCTGCTCCTACAAACGCCAGAGTTGCAAAAGTCGTCATGCCGCTAGCTCCGAAAAAGGCAGAGCCGATGACGATGAAGAAAGCGGCTCCTGAATTCACGCCGAATATGCTCGGAGAAGCAAGCTGATTGCGGGTAATTCCCTGCATGAGTGAGCCTGCTACAGCTAGACTCGCTCCGACTGCGGCTGCGATAAACGCGCGCGGCACTCTTGCCGTTTGAATGATGAGCTGCTCCTGAGAGCCATCAAATGCGGTAAATGAAGCTAAAATCGTGCGCCAGCTAATATTCGTTACTCCAAATGCTATGCTGCAAACGATACCAGCAGCAAAGAGGAGCAAGCCGGTTATCAGCCCTATTATTTTCTGGGCTCGTGTATGTAATAATGTACTCATAATTTCCTCTTTCCTTGATGTCAATTGTGAAGGGTATTCATGATTTAGGACTACTAAAACATTTTAGGGGATCATGTACATAGTGTCAATGAAGTTGAAAATCATTATCAACAGTTATTGACTTTGTTTTATATGGCTGGTATAGTTTCGTTTGTAATAAAACTGAGAATGATTTTCAACATGAAGGGGAGAAAAAAATGTCTTATGTATTAAAGAAGAAATTTACTTGGACAGCATCCGCCCTATTGCTTGCACTAGCCGTAATTGTTTCGGGATGCGGCCAATCCGGTTCAAAAAATAACGAAGGCAATTCATCGGCGACAGAAGGAACAAACGCGTCAAAGACAGAAGACACGAGAGTAATTACGCATGCAATGGGCGAGACCAAAATAGAAGGCAATCCAACTCGTATCGTCGTATTATCTAACGAAGGAACAGAAGCGTTGCTGGCACTTGGCATTAAACCGGTAGGCGCGGTGAAATCTTGGACAGGCGACCCATGGTATGACCACATAAAAGCGGATATGGAAGGTGTTACCGTTGTAGGTGAAGAGAGTCAGCCTAACATCGAGCTGATTGCAAGCCTAAAACCTGATCTTATTATTGGTAATAAATTGCGCCAAGAGAAAGTTTATGATCAGCTTAAGGTTATTGCACCTACTGTGTTTTCTGAAACGCTTCGTGGTGCTTGGCAGTCTAATTTCATGCTATATGCTGATGCGATCGGCAAGAAAGCTGATGGCGAAAAAATCATTGCCGACTATGACAACCGTGCAGCAGACTTTAAAAGTAAAGCTGGCGACAAGCTCAACCAGAAGGTATCAGTCGTTCGGTTTATGGCGGGCAAAACGCGCATTTACTTAGAGGATACTTTTACAGGGATTGCATTCTCGAAGCTTGGAATTACACGTCCAGACAATCAAAAATATAAAGATACATTCGTTGAGGAAATTACGAAAGAACGTTTGCCGGAAGTAGATGCTGACATGTTGTTCTACTTCACTTATGAAACGGGTGATGGCAAAGGAACGAAGATGGAAGAAGAAATGTTGAAGGATCCTTTGTGGCAAAGCCTTCAAGTTGTAAAAAATAATAAAGCGATTAGAGTGAGCGATGCGATCTGGAATACAGCCGGCGGCGTCATTGCAGCTAATCTAATGCTTGATGAAATTTATAAGATTTATGAAATTAACTAAATAGTCGCTTTTTAAAGCAGTCGGTTCTTATACCGACTGTTTTTTTCTTATAATAACGGGTAAGTTAATTAGGATATGATCGTTCGAATCGATACACTGGATTGTTGCATGGGTGCAAAAATACATACTTTTATTGCTTGGGGGGTATTTAAGCTGAATCAGTATGATGAGATTAAACAAGGCGAGAAGGGTGCTTGGGTCAGTATAGGCGCTTATTTGGGATTATCCGCCATCAAACTCGGAGCAGGCTACTGGTTCGTATCTGGAGCACTCGTTGCAGACGGCTATAACAACCTTACGGATATTGTTGCGTCAGTAGCCGTACTGATTGGATTGCGAATTTCACAGAAGCCGCCGGATAAGGATCATCCATACGGACATTTTCGAGCGGAGACCATTGCAGCACTTATCGCTTCGTTCATTATGGCGACGGTGGGCATCCAAGTATTGATCAGTGCTGTAAAATCATTGTTTGCTGCTAATCATCATATACCTAATCTAATGACAGCATGGATTGCTTTATTTGCTGCGGCATGTATGGGCGGGGTTTATATATATAATCGAAGGCTGGCCCTCCGAATTAACAATCAAGCTTTATTAGCGGCAGCTAAGGATAACTTGTCAGATGCTCTTGTGAGCATAGGGGCAGCTATCGGTATTATAGGATCACAATTTGGCTTGCCATGGCTTGATCCTGTAGCGGCAATAGCTGTAGGTATTATAATATGTAAAACGGCTTGGGAAATTTTTTATAGCTCTACGCATGCGCTTACGGACGGCTTTGATGAGAATGAGCTGTCCTCTCTAAGTTCAACAATTGCCAAAACGAAAGGTGTTAAATCGATTAAGGATATTAAAGCTAGAGTACATGGCAGTCATGTACTTGTCGATGTAATCGTTCAGGTTGATCCCGAGCTTACATTGATCGAAAGCCATCAAATAAGTGACGAAATCGAGCGTCGAATGAGTAGGAAGCATAACATAATGAGCATACATGTTCACGTTGAGCCCGATGAGCTAATCGAGAATACAGGGGCAAGTAAGCCGGAAAATCATTAAATCCAATCGGTAATTGTTGCCAAATGAGTTCAAAATCAAAATTTATGGTTCAAATGGCATGAAAGGCTGATTCTGCCAAAAGACCTACTCTTCACATGAAAATCATACAATTTAGTTGCAGTGATGGAGTAAATTTCAAGTGCATATAGGTACTAAGGCATCCTTTTAATTGGGATGTCTTTTTTTTGTGTACATACGACGATTTTGTGGTTCTTAAAACCTATTACGAAGAGGGGTTAAATAGGCTTTTTGGTCGATACTTGTCTAATCTAATCGAATTTACAATGAAGCAGAACCGTGAAACTTAAACTGTTTACACACCAAGGAGGCGTAAGGATTGCAACACAGCATGAAAAAAAGGATGGCAACAGCAACGTTAACGGCAGCATTATTGTTTAGTTCACTTTCAGTTCCAGCAGCGCTGGCGGCYCAGACAACACAAGCAGCAGAGGTACAATCGAGCGTAAATATGCGCACATCACCTTCGACATCAGCATCCATTATTCGCAGTTTAAAGAAAGGCGAACAAATTACGGTGATGGATAAGGTTAATTCATATTGGTATAAAGTAGCAGATTCTTCAGGTAAACAAGGTTACATATCGACCTCATCACAGTATATTGAACTTCAAACCTCGGTTCCTGAACAAGACGGCAATGCAGTCGCTCTATCGTCTGTTTCCTTCCGAAAGGCGGCATCGACATCGGGTGAACGCATTCGATATTTGAAGAAAGGCGAGCAGGTAACTATCGTAGCAAAGACAAACAGCTATTGGTATGAAGTGAAGGATGGCAACGGTGTTCGCGGCTATGTAAGCACAGATTCTTCCTACTTGAAAGTAACTGGGACTATTCCAGGTGGGAATACTGGGGGGAACACGGGCGGCAATGGCGGCGGAACAGTTACGAATCCTGATGTATCAAAAGATAAGCAGGTTGAGAAAATCATAGCTGCAGGGATGAAGTATTTAGGCACCCCTTATGAATACAGCTCTGATCGCAACACGACGACAACTTTTGATTGCTCCGATTTCGTAAGACAAGCCTTTCTTGATGGCGTCTCTCTGAAGCTCCCGGCTGACTCTCGTCAGCAAGGTCAGTACGTAAAGGATAAAGGTTCTATTACGACCAACTGGAAGCAGTTGAAACGCGGTGATATCGTATTCTTTATGTCCTATAAAGGAACGAAGGCATCAGCCTATAATGGAATTGATAAATCTAAAGCTACGATTACTCATGACGGGATTTATTTGGGAGACGGCAAAGTATTGCATACGTATTCGAAAGAGGGGGGCGGTGTTACCGTCAGCAGTATTGAAGGTACACATTGGGAGTATCGTATACTGTTCGGTGGAAGCGCGTTGTAACCTCAAAAAAGCCAGTTAGGATTTAATCCTAACTGGCTTTTTTACATCTGTATGAAATTGCTTATGAATCTATTTGAATTTTTGCATTATCGTTATGTTTAATTTGTTCGTTCTGGACTGCTTCAGCTTCTTTGTCCTCGAGCGCTTTCTTCTTGTTACGTCTCTTGCGAAGCAAAAGATAAACAATGAGAATAGGCACGGCTCCTAAAAAAATATACAAGGAAACATCCTTAACCATGCTTTCCGCAGCGCGTCCGTAGAAATAAAATAATGATCCAACAATATAGAACTTTAAGCCCCGGCCAATTGCTGCGTAACCGATTAATCTCCAAAGAGGGAAATTTAAGCAACCAGACAATATTGTAAATACTTTGAATGGAATAGGTGTGAAAGAGCCGATAAGAATGGCTGCTTCGCCATTTTTCTGAAACTTATCCGTAGCGGCATCGATCCATTCTTTTTTTAGAAATTTATATAGAACGGATTTGCCCATAATCTTTCCCAAATAATACCCGACAGGTGTACCTAGGAGGCAGGCGATATAGCCCACAGTGGCCAGCCATAATGCTGTAGATGGATTGAGTATGCTCAATGAGACTTGAAGAAAAAAAGCAGGAATGGGAAATATAACTGCGTCTAGAAACGAATGAATAAACAATCCGAGTGGACCGAAATCCTTTAAAAAATCGACTACGGCTTGAAACATTACCAGGCTCCCTTTCCATCAACTAACCTGCACATAAAGCCTGCTTTTACGAAATATACCGTGTGTAAATTCCACTTATGCTAACATATGCTGCAGCTTGTTGAAAAAGCGCTTTAGCGCTTGATATTTTAATTATAGCATAATTTTTTCGCTTAAGAAGATGATACTTGTCATGTGTTTCATCTCCGCTTCTCTAGTTCCTCTAGACCAAGTGCTTAAGAACGAATACGTGATTACCTGCTTACAGGTTTCAACGTCTTTTTCAGAATATTCTCTCCCAGCATTTTCAATTCTTATGATTATTGATGATTTAGAGAAATTTACGTTGCTAGAAATAAAAAAAAGCTCGTTACGGGGGCCGTAAACGAGCGGAGATTACAACAAAGAATAGAATGGCAGCAGCTACTCCCGAATTTGACGGCGAGAGACACCGCTTTGCTGTGCAGCCTGTATGACGCGTCGCCGTACTTCCTCAACGACTCTCGTGTTGAAGACGCTAGGAACTATATACATAGGGCTCAGTTCTTCATCACTGATAACGGAGGCAATGGCTTCTGCTGCCGCAAGCTTCATCTCTTCATTAATTGTGGCAGCCCGGCTATCGAGCGCTCCACGGAAAATTCCCGGAAAGCAGAGAACATTGTTAATCTGATTAGGATAATCCGATCTCCCCGTAGCAAAAACAGCGACGATATCCTCAGCTAGTTCAGGGCGTATTTCAGGCTCTGGATTCGCCATTGCGAAAACGATTGGATCTTTTGCCATCGTTGTAATATGCTCTCGCGTCAATATGCCGCCGGCCGAAACGCCTATAAAAACATCAGCGCCGTTTAGCGCTTCAGCTAAACCGCCTGTGATGCGCTCTTCATTCGTATGATTAGCATACCACTGCCACATAGGGTTGTCATAAACACAGTCAGCGGACAATATCCCAGCCCGGTCCACACCGATAATATGTTTTGCTCCTCCGGCGATCAGCATTTTTGTACAAGCGGTTCCTGCTGCCCCGATTCCGCAAATAACGATGCGAGCCTCTTGGAGGCTTCGATTTGTCAGCTTCAGCGCATTTAGCAGCCCTGCGTATAATACGACCGCAGTACCATGCTGATCATCATGAAAGACAGGGATATCAAGCTCCTGCTTTAACCTTTGTTCAATTTCAAAGCAGCGAGGGGAGGAAATATCCTCTAAATTAATGCCGCCAAAGGCAGGCGCAATGTTTTTGATCGTTGCAATGATGGTTTCGGTATCCTGCGTGTCGAGGCAGATCGGGAACGCATCGACATCGGCAAATTGCTTGAACAGCATCGCTTTGCCTTCCATGACAGGCATAGCTGCATACGGACCGATATTGCCGAGGCCAAGCACCGCGCTTCCGTCGGAAACGACGGCAACCATATTTCTTTTAATGGTGAGCGTATAAGCTTTGGACGGTTCTTCGGCGATTGCTTGGCATACTCTAGCCACATCCGGCGTATAGACACGGGACAAGTCATCGCGGTTTTGGATCGGCGTTTTCGGCTGAATTGAAATTTTACCTCCAAGATGAAGCAGGAAGGTACGGTCGGATATATGAACGAGCCGAATGCCTTCTAATGATTTCAAGGCTGTCGTAAGCCGTTCTGCTGCGCCATGCTCCGATATTTTCACAGTTAAATCGCGCAAGCTTTTGTTTTTGTCTGTATGTATGACGTCTATGGCGATAATATCGCCTTTGGCTTGTTCGATTGCTGTAGCTGCTCGGCCAAACTGCGCAAGATTCGTATCAATTTCCAACCTCAAAATAATCGTTTTTCCGTCTGTCATCTTCGAACTCATTATAAACAGCTCCCTTCATCAGTTATACTATTTGGATAAGGGCATACAATTTATGCTTCATTCTTATTTTAAAAAGAAAACCGTCACTGCATCAGTCGCAGGACGGCGTTCGGACAACTCGTGGGGTCGTATTGTTGATTGCGTTTGGTAAGCAGGCTGTCTCTAAACTGGCCTGAAGCGTAGGGCTCATGGATAAGCTTGAACCACTTATCGACAGTATCGTTCGAATCGAGCATTTCTCCAAATCCGTTATTGATAAAATATTCGCAGTTCTCCTCTTCTTGTCCAGGAATCGGCTCATAAAACAGCATTGGAATTCCTTTGCTCATTCCTTCTGTGCAGGTCATGCCGCCAGGCTTCGTAATTAGAAGATCGGAGACATCCATCAGCTTGTTCACCTCGCGAGTGAAGCCAAGTATACGAATGTTAGGATGCTGAAAAAGGGGATCGGCAAGCATTTTTTCCTTCATCTTCTCGTTTGAGCCAACGCAGTAAATGAGTTGTGTGCTTTCCCGCCATTTGGTCATATATTCAAGGGCATTGTCCTCGTATAAAATTCCCCAACCGCCGCCCATTATGAGTACGGTCGGCATGTTTTTTAAATCAAATTGTTCTCTAATCTCTTCTTTCTCGTATGTATGCCAGAAGTTGGGGTGAACAGGGATTCCTGTTACTTCAATTCGGTCTGTTGTAACCCCTTTTTCCATGAGCCGCTCTTTCACAAGCTCGCTTGAAACGAGGTATTTATTGACTTCTTGGTTTACCCATGACCCATGTGCATCATAGTCTGTAATAAGCGTATATAACCGTATGTCTAGTCCTAGACGTTTGAGCCGAGCAACGACAGCATTCGGTACAGGATGGGTGCATACGATTAGTTCTGGCTTCAGCTGGGATATGACCTGTGACGTTTGGGTATAAAACACACGATGAAGCGCAAGCTGTGTAAAGCGGTTAAGCGACTTCTTATAGTTGCTGCGGTACATAAGACCGACCATCTTTGGTTGTTTGCTTACCGTTTTGCGATATGCAGATATAATCCACGGACCAAGCACCGGATTAAGGAAATTTCCTAACTCGATGACGCGGGTCTGAATCCCCGGACTTAATTGCTTGAGTCCGACAGCGAGCGCATAGGCAGCTTGGGTATGACCAGAGCCAAAGCCTTCAGAGAGCAGAAGCACTCTTTTCTTACGCATTCATTCCACCTACTTTTCTAATTCCATATTACGATGCAAGTGCGACTAACACAAGTTTTATCCGCTAGGGTTGCGAATAATGTGGTGGATAAATTATCCTAGAATGAAGATGTACACATTATTATTATATGTAACTAAGTAGTCAACTATATTTACATTTATTTTACAAGCAAATATAACATAATAAAGTGAGGATGGTTCGATATGGAACGAAATAACCAGGTTGACGATAGTTTGAAAATAGGGGATAACGTTAGAGCTGAAATCCGCTCCGGTCATTATCTAGGTGAGCTTGTTGAAATTAACGGGCCTCGTGCTCTCGTCAAGGTATTAGCTGTGTTAAAGCATCCTGAGCAAGGTGACCTGCATAATCCATATAATCCAGACGTGCCTATGTTTCATGAGCGTCGTGCACTAAGCTTTACAGAAAAAACAAATGTTTTGCTGCGTGACGTAAAGCGGCATACAGGCATTATTCCAGAGTATAACGATTCTTTAAGAGCTGCCGCAGAAGCCGAAATTGCTTCACTGGATCGACTGCAGCGCTGGGCGGCTAAAGGCTTGGAGCAAATGCAGYAGCTCTTAAAGGAATATAAATAGCTTTATATTATTTATTAATGAAGAYGGTTTTTAGAGTATCGCGATAAATCACTTGGAATTGCAATCCTTCTGATAATGCGGCAAGCGGAACATATAACGTGCTTGCTTTGCCAACGGTATGGATGAAAGCAGGAGGTGCATTTAGTGCTTTAACTGTACCGTTTTCACGGAAAGAGGATTGTCCTACCGTTATATCCACCGCTCGATCGGCAACTTTTATAGTTGCCGTCTGCGCAGCGGCGTTCCATTTGGTGGTAGCGCCTAATGCGTCTGCAATGCTCCGAAGCGGTACGAAGGTGCGATTTTGAACAACCATTGGTTTAGATGCGCTAATCATTTCTTTTCCATTAACGACAATAGCAAGCGCAGCCTTACTATCCTTTGCTCTTGGCTTAACAATACGATAATCTCCCCAAATGGCCTTCGAAAAGGATTTCCCCATTGCAGCATAACCCGCCCTGCTAGGATGTATGTCCCCTTTTGCAATTGATGTATAGCTTAGCTCATTATCTATGAAGGAAGAGGAGACATTTGCGATTTTAACATTAAATCCTTCTTTCACAAGCCGATCGATTATCTGATTTAAGCGTTCCCGCAGCTGCTTGATGCTATCCTTCAGAAACAACCGGTCAGCCTCAGGGTAAAGAGGAAAGATGAGCGATCCTACCTTTAATGGAGGAGGTATTGGTAGATATTGATCTGCGATAATGATTTGGGCATTTGGCTGCTGAGAAAGCAGCAATCTTAGAGCAGGCTCAAGCTCCGTCTCGTAAGTGTCCAAAGCCTTGTCCAGCACAGCAGTCGTCTCGGCACGATCGGCACCCTTATTTAGCTTGTCGAGAACAGCATACAAGTCGTTGCCGCCTATTGTCATTACGATTAGATCAGCTTCACTTAAGGCAGAGCGGAGCAGCGATGTTTCAGCAAATATTCGCTCTGCGCGTGGATCGGGCAGTCCACTCTGAATATCAGAGCTTTTTACGCTGGCACCGCTCACAACGGCTTCAATCCATCGCTTTAATCCTGATGTTTGGAGCCCTAGCACCCCATAATTGATGTACTCTGCACGAAGTCCATGGAATAAAGCTTGTTCGTATACATGCTCTACGAAGCCATATGGAATGGATTGTTCGGTAAAGCCATATTCGTAGCCGGCAGTTAATGAATCACCAACCGCGACGATGCGGTAAGTGTGATCATCTTTCTTTTTGTCAACTACAGAGGCAGCATGAGCAGTAGGAGCGTTATTCCCGGCAGTGCTTATACTTAGTGGAGAGAAAATACCGGTTGTAAGCACGATAGCGATCAATACTGACGATGCAGCGCGAAACGCCGCTTTCCTAAACTTGCTATACAATAAGTACACACTCCTCTGTTAAAATAAAAGGAAATAAAAACTGCAGGGTATGCTATGATGATACTCCGCAGAGAATCGAAGCTAACGCCTTCCAAAACCATCTTCAATAATTGAATTTGTAGTAAAATAGTGCAAACTATTATGAAAATATTAAATTGATTCCGCTTTGGCCTAATGATAAAATAACAGGATAATCGCTATGACGCGGTAAA
Organism: Paenibacillus sp. 01T431; assembly: GCF_056398625.1. Lineage (NCBI taxonomy): Bacteria > Bacillati > Bacillota > Bacilli > Caryophanales > Paenibacillaceae > Paenibacillus > Paenibacillus sp. 01T431. The sequence goes on along the minus strand of NZ_JBFTPT010000020.1, from coordinate 57,718 downwards.
GGCCGGGTGTGGTCAATTAAACGTTAACGCTCTATAAGAGACGTTTCCGTTTAGCTTAGGAATGTCAAGGAGCAGGCCGGTGTGCCTCGCTGACTACCATTCTATGATAAAACAAGCCAAAAATGAAGCGTAATGCGTATTCATCGGTGCTTAATTTCAACACGTTCACGCTTACCCAAAAATCTTCTCATAGAAAGGTTGCTCACAATGAAAGAACATATTTTGGGATTGCCGCCGAAGCAGGGGCTCTATGATCCGCAGTTTGAGAAAGACGCATGCGGCATGGGCTTTGTGGCCAACATCAAGGGAATCAAGTCACACAAGGTCATTCGCCAAGCGCTGATGCTGCTCGAGAATATGGAGCATCGCGGTGGTCAAGGCAGCGAACCGAATACGGGAGATGGAGCAGGTATTTTACTTCAAATTCCTCATACATTTTTTGCGGCTGAATTAAAGAAGCAAGAAATTGTACTTCCCGCCGAAGGACACTATGCCGTAGGTATGATTTTTATGCCGCAGGATGAAGAAGCTCGCCGTGCAATTGAGCGTGAAGTGGAAACGATCGTTCAAGAGGAGAACCAATCGGTTATCGGTTGGCGTACGGTTCCAACGGATGATAAGAAACTGGGTGAATCCGCATTAGCTGTTAAGCCTTATGTTCGTCAATTGTTTATCGGCATGAACGACAGCCTGAAGGACAATATGGCATTTGAACGCAAATTATATGTTATTCGTAAGCGCGCTGAGCTTGCGATTCGTTATGCCGGCAAAGAAGGCGGCAATATGTTTTACTTCTCTAGCCTATCCTCCAGAAAAATCGTATATAAAGGAATGCTTACGACAGAGCAGGTGCGTTCGTTCTATACCGAGCTGAACGATGAATCCGTTGTTTCGGCAATGGCGCTTGTACATTCCCGTTTTAGTACGAATACATTCCCAAGCTGGGAACGCGCTCATCCTTTCCATTATATGATTCATAACGGAGAAATTAATACCCTTCGCGGCAATGTGAACTGGATGCATGCCCGTCAAACCTTGTTTGCCTCTGAATTGTTCGGTGATGATATCGAGAAAATCAAACCTGTTATTAACCCAGATGGATCGGATACAGCAATGTTCGACAACACGCTGGAGTTCCTATTCTTGTCCGGTCGTTCGATGGCACATGCCGCAATGATGATGGTGCCAGAGCCTTGGTCCAATCATGAGAGCATGAGCGACGAGCGCAAAGCATTTTATGAATACCACAGCACATTGATGGAGCCATGGGATGGCCCAGCTGCGCTTGGTTTTACTGACGGCGTAAAAATCGGTGCGGTGCTTGACCGCAATGGTCTTCGTCCAGCTCGTTATTACGTAACGAAGGACGATCATATTATTCTCGGCTCCGAGGCTGGAACCGTGGAGATTCCGCCAGAGGATATTTTGTACAAAGACCGCTTGCGTCCAGGGCGCATGCTGCTTGTAGATACAGAGCAAGGCCGCATCATTTCTGATGAAGAAGTGAAAGCGGAAATCGAGACCGAGCATCCATATCGCGAATGGCTGAATGAGCATCTTGTTGATTTGGAAGATTTGCCGGAAGCTCCTGAGCTGCCAGAACCAAACCATGCTACTGTTCAAATGAGACAGCAAGCATTCGGATACACATTTGAAGACATTCGCAAAGTGCTTGAGCCGATGGCTGGCAGCGGCATGGAGCCTATCGCTTCAATGGGTTATGATGCACCGCTGGCGGTGTTGTCAGAGCGTCCGCAGCGTTTGTACAATTACTTCAAGCAGTTGTTTGCACAAGTTACGAATCCGCCTATTGATGCGATTCGTGAGGAGATTATTACTGCGACAGGTACAACGATTGGTCCAGAACGCAATCTGCTTAATCCAGAGCCAGAGAGCTGCCGACACATCAAATTGGATACGCCTATTTTGTCTAATGAGCAATTCGCCAAGCTGCGCCATGTGCGCCGTCCTGGCTTCCGTTCCATTACACTCCCGATCTTCTTCCCTGCAAATGAGGGTGAGACGGGCTTGCGCGCTGCGCTTACACAAATGTGTGAAGCGGCTGATCGTGTTATTGCGAAGGGACATAATCTGCTTATTCTATCCGATCGTGGCGTCGACAAGGAAAATGCTGCAATTCCAGCTTTGCTGGCAGTAGCGGCACTGCATCATCATCTTATTCGCCAAGGTACACGGACAAAGGTTGCTATTTTGCTGGAATCCGGCGAACCTCGTGAAGTGCATCACTATGCATTGCTGCTTGGTTACGGCGTAAGCGCAGTTAACCCTTATCTTGCATTTGAATCGCTTGACGACATGATTAAGCAAGGCATGCTTCGCGGCGTATCACATGATAAAGCAGTGAAAAATTATATTAAAGCAGCCACTAAAGGCGTTATTAAAATATTGTCCAAAATGGGTATCTCGACCATTCAATCCTACCGTGGTGCTCAAATTTTTGAAGCGCTCGGTTTGAAAGAAGATGTGATTAACGAGTACTTCACATGGACACCGTCCCGCATCGGCGGCATCGGTCTAGATGTTATTGCTGAAGAGACGTTGAAGCACCATAACCGCGCTTTCGCTGAGCAAGAAGGCGGAGAGAAAGAGCTTGACTCTGGCGGTGATTACCAGTGGCGTAAAGATGGCGAAGACCATTTGTTTACACCGCAAACAATTCATACGCTGCAAATGGCTTCTCGTGCGAATGACTACAAGCTATACAAAAAGTTCTCTGCGCTTGTACAGGGCGAGGACAAAAAACATCTTACGCTTCGTTCTTTGCTCAAGTTTAAGGAAGGCCGTCAAGCCGTTCCGCTTGAGGAAGTTGAATCACTTGAATCCATCGTAAAACGCTTCAAAACAGGTGCGATGTCATTTGGTTCAATCAGTAAAGAAGCCCATGAGAGTCTGGCTATTGCGATGAACCGCCTAGGCGGCAAATCCAATACGGGCGAAGGTGGAGAAGATCCAGCACGCTTTATACCAGATGCGAATGGCGACTCCAGACGCAGTGCGATTAAACAAGTAGCATCGGGACGTTTTGGCGTAACGAGCAACTACTTGGTTAATGCAGATGAGATTCAAATTAAAATGGCTCAAGGCGCTAAGCCTGGTGAGGGCGGTCAACTGCCTGGCCTTAAAGTATATCCTTGGGTAGCCGAGGTTCGTGGTTCCACGCCTGGCGTAGGACTGATCTCGCCGCCGCCGCATCACGATATTTATTCTATTGAGGATTTGGCAGAGCTTGTTCATGACTTGAAAAATGCTAATCCACGCGCAAGAATCAATGTAAAGCTGGTATCTGGTGTTGGCGTTGGTACGATTGCGACTGGCGTTGCGAAAGGCCGCGCAGATGTTATTATGGTCAGCGGTTATGATGGCGGAACTGGAGCTTCTCCAATGGGCTCGATTCGTCACGCAGGTTTGCCGTGGGAGCTTGGTCTTGCAGAAACACATCAAACGCTAATGCTAAACAAATTGCGTGACCGTGTTGTTCTTGAGACAGATGGCAAAATGATGAATGGCCGTGACGTTGCGATTGCTGTACTGCTTGGAGCAGAAGAATATGGCTTCTCGACGGCTCCGCTTATCGTGCTAGGCTGCATCATGATGCGTGTATGCCAATTGGATACTTGTCCAGTAGGCGTTGCAACTCAAAATCCTGAGCTTCGCAAAAAATTTATGGGCGATCCTAGCCATGTTGTTAACTACCTGCGCTTCATTGCTGAAGAGCTGCGTGAGATAATGGCAGAGCTCGGTTTCCGTACCATTCAAGAAATGGTTGGCCGCGTCGATATTTTGGAAACGAAGCAGCTGCTTGAGCATTACAAAGCAAAAGGTATTGATCTCTCTGGCTTGCTGTACGAAGCTGATCTGCCACAGGATGCAGTTCGCTACAATGTTCAAGAGCAAAACCATGGTCTTGAATTGTCGCTTGATATGCAGCAGCTCGTTCCACTTGCAAAGGCTGCGATTGAGAATGGCGAGCGCGTGCGCGGAACATTCCCTATTTTGAACACGAACCGTGTTGTTGGTACGATTCTTGGTAGCGAAGTTACCCGTAAATACGGTGCAGCAGGTTTGCCGGAAGATACGATTTCTTACCATTTTGTCGGAACGGCTGGCCAAAGCTTTGGTGCATTCGTGCCAAAAGGAATCACGTTGTCAATCGAAGGCGATTCGAATGACTATGTAGGAAAAGGGCTATCCGGCGGTAAAATCATTGTAGCACCGTCACCAAAGGCAACTTTTGTGGCTGAGGACAATGTTATTATCGGTAACACAGCGCTGTATGGTGCTACTAGCGGTCAAGCCTATATCCGCGGTGCAGCTGGCGAACGCTTCGCTGTTCGGAACAGCGGCGCAAATGTAGTTGTAGAAGGTGTCGGCGATCATGGCTGTGAGTATATGACAGGCGGACGCGTCGTTATTCTTGGCCTCACAGGTCGTAACTTTGCGGCAGGTATGTCTGGCGGAGTCGCGTATATCTACGATGAGAAAGGCGATTTCTACAATCATTGCAATCTGGAGATGGTATTGCTGGAGCGCCTAGAAGATTCTGTAGATGTTGCTGAACTTCGTGGTTTGATTGAATCACATGTTAAGTATACAGAGAGTGCGATTGGTAACCGTCTATTGAATGATTGGGAAGCATCGCTTTCGAAATTCGTTAAAGTTATTCCTAAGGACTACAAGCGTATGCTTGAACAGATCCGCAAGGTTGAAGATACAGGCTTAGTGGGCGAAGCGGCACTTCTTGCAGCGTTCGAAGCGAACAAGAAAGAGCTTGCACGCGCAGGCGGCAAGTAATTCAGACTTATTTTATAAATCGTATATACGAGTAAAGGGACTGTCCCTGAAGTAGCTTCATTACTTCAGACGACAGTCCCTTTTGTTTTTCGACAAAATGCCACCAAATTAGAAGAAAGCCGCGCCCATTAACCGACATATTCCATCCGCGGACTCGGGTATAATGATGTTAATATATCTATCATTATTAGTAATTTATATGTAGTTGGTCAGAGGTTAAGAGATAAAGTAGAGATGGATAGCGGAGAGGGAGCTTGGGACGCAGCCGTCACTGTACTTGAAATAGATTTCTTGCTAGATGAATAGGCATTAATAGAAATGGAGTCCAGTATTTGAGCTGTAACAAGGATTGTTATTGCTATTAGGTATGATGGAGGAATTAAGCATGGCGATGAATTCAAATGATGCCTCGCGCAACCACATTAGGCTACGCTTTACAGAGGGCGTTAAGGCAGAGCTGCGGCTAATTAGTAAAGATGGACAATTGTTGACGCCGTCTACGACTACAGTACTTCTACTTAATTTAAGCCAAAATGGTTTATGCTTCTTATCCGGCTTGCAATTACCGATTCAATCCAATTATCTTGTTGAATTTCGAATGACGATTTCGAATGTACAGATTATGATTCGCGGTCGGATCGTTTGGAATTTGAAACAAGATAATCAATTCGCTCATGGCGTGTTGTTTGAATGCTCGAATACACTTCGCTCTCTTATTATTGGTGTCATGAACCAAGAAATATTAGAAAGTCAGCCACAGCAGAAAAAAATTCATTATTTATACAGCAGATTATTGAATACAAAACGGCTGTATTACAGTAGTTAACGATCTGATAGGAAGTAGAATTCAATAACAACTTAGAAGGGGGACATGCTTTGAAAATTATTTTGTTATCAGGCGGATCTGGAAAGAGATTATGGCCTTTGTCGAATAGTAGTCGAGCAAAACAATATTTAACTGTACTGGAGAGTCCAAACGGCGGCATGGAATCAATGCTGCAGCGTATATGGCGCCAGTTGGAAGAGTCGGATTTGCAGGAGCATACTCGCATTTCGACTTGCCGTGAGCAGGTGGAGATTTTACAAAGACAGGTTGGTGTAAAAGCACCGCTTATCATTGAGCCTGAGCAGCGTGACACGTTTCCTGCGATAGCGTTATCCGCTGCTTATTTGTATTCAATCGCGGGCGTATCTTTAAATGAAACGGTCATTGTCATACCAGTTGATGCTTATGTAAGCTGTGATTTTTTCTCATGTATAAGAGGACTTCCAAAGTTGATCAGAGAAAGCAAATCTGAGCTGCTTATGGTTGGGACTAAGCCAAGTTATCCGTCAGAGCAATATGGATATATCGTTCCAGAAGCCAATCGGCACAGCAATGATGATGATAGCTATGAACGTAGAGTACATTCATTCAAAGAGAAACCGTATGAGGCTGAAGCTAATCAATTAATAAAAGGCGGAGCGTTATGGAATAGCGGTATTTACGCTTTCAAGCTTGATTATATGATTACTTTGCTCATGAATCGCAGGCTGCCTATCCATTATGACGAATTATATAAACAATATACGAAAATTCCTAAATCAAGTTTCGAAATTGAAGTATCGCAAAAAGAAACCTCTCGTTCAGTTATCTGCTACGATGGTGAGTGGAAAGATCTTGGCACATGGAAAACATTATCCGAGGAACTAGCCTTTGAACGACTAGGCATGGGCGAAATATCGGATGACAGCGAGCAATCACAGCTCATCAATGAGCTGGACATTCCTATCTCCATTATTGGGCTTACGAATGTGATTGTTGCGGCAAGTCCCGACGGCATTTTGGTTACTAGCAAAAATGCGAGTAATGAGCTCGATGCGAAGCTTAAGCTCATGAATGAGCGTCCAAAGTATGAGGAGCGCAGGTGGGGGCATTCCAAGATTGTTGATTCCGTTGTCTTGTCATCAGGAACTCATTGTGTTACTAAGCGGGTTTTTGTTGCAGCTGGCCAAAATATAAGCTATCAAATGCATTTTAAGCGAAGAGAAGCGTGGACCATTATCTCCGGAGAGGGAGTGCTAATTCTGGATGATCTGTACCGTCACGTTGAGCCAGGCGATACCGTATCGATTCCGGAGAGAACGAGGCACAGCCTGCGGGCAATTACGGACGTTGAGCTAATTGAGGTTCAGACAGGCAAACAGATTAATGAGGATGACATTATAAGGCTTGGAACGACATGGGATGAAATCACTAGTCAATTAAATAGTGTATAATATGCTGTTAAAGCATGTTTGGGATGGATTGCAATCGACGTTATGATAGAACTTCTGCCATTTAACGCTTAATGCCGTTTTTAATGTTGAGGTTGATACAATCATTACGAAAGAGAGAGGGAGCGATCTATCGAATGATATGTTCAAAGGACCGTTTTTATTGTGTTAGTTGCGGGGAGATGCTTTTAAGTCCTGAAGCAGATATTTTGTTTCGAACAGGATTTTTCCGAGTGGTACATCCAATGGGTTATTGCTTAACATGCAGCGTGGAGCAGGATAGGCTGGATGCTATAGTAGGATCGCCGGGTAAGACCAGTAACTATGACTATAAAATGTTCCTTCGTGCAGATGCGAAAGTTGCCGAACATGTTATACAGCCCTATCGCACAAATGATAATGAGAGCCTCTGCCCTACAGTTTAACTGTAGAGTAGAGGTGTATTTTTTTGTAAACTACCAATTGTTTCCTTAATCGTTTATAATGAATAGGATTTGGATTTTTGAAGGAGGAGCACAAATATGGATCAGCCTATTGTTAAATTAAAAAATGTAACCAAAAAAATCGGCGGCAGAACGATTATTGATCGCTTAACGCTTGATATCCCACTTGGGGAAGTATTTGGTTTCCTTGGTCCCAACGGCTCGGGTAAAACCACTACGATTCGAATGATGGTTGGCTTAATGTCGCTCACAGATGGTGAAATCACTATTGGAGGACATAGCATTACAAAGGAATACGAAAAGGCAATTCGCCATGTTGGAGCGATTGTTGAGAATCCTGAAATGTACAAATACTTGAGCGGCTATGATAATTTAATTCATTATGCACGAATGATTCCAGGCATTACAGAGCATCGTGTTCATGAGGTTGTTAAGCTTGTTGGTCTTGAAGGGCGAATTCGGGATAAGGTGAAAACCTATTCGCTCGGCATGCGGCAGCGGCTTGGCGTAGCACAGGCTATTTTGCATAAACCTCAGCTGCTTATTTTGGATGAGCCTACGAATGGCTTGGATCCGGCAGGGATAAGAGAGCTTCGTGATTATTTGCGCATGCTTTCCAAAGAAGAAGGTATTGCTGTATTTGTATCGAGCCACTTATTATCGGAAATGGAGCTTATGTGTGATCGTGTCGCGATCATTCAAAATGGCAAGCTCATAGACGTGCGAACCATTAAGGGCGAGCATGCAGCTAAAGTACATAACCGTGTTGTTATTGAAGTAGACAGTCAGCAGGCTGCGATGGATGTGCTGTTCACATCTGGCATTTCCGCGGTGCTTGAAGGCAGAGATGCCATAGCGGTTGAAACGGATAAGGAAAACACAGCTGCCATTAATGCTTCTCTCGTTCATGCTGGAATCAAGGTTTATGGCATTCGCGTACAGGTTAAGACACTTGAAGATCAATTTTTAGAAGTGACAGGAGGGGAACGAATTGGGTAATTTTTTGCCGCTTATTCAAAATGAGAATATGAAAATTTACCGTCGTCCTCGCACATGGGTGATGACCGGTATATTGGTTTTGTTAGTTCTGGCGATTTCTATTTTATGGGTAATATTCGGCGGTAGAGATGCTTCGATGTGGGATGTTGCTTTTATGGAATCCTCCATTTTGTTTCTGCTCGTTACGATCTTTACCGTAGTAATCGCTGCTGGCGGCGTCGCCGAGGAATTTACGAGTGGCACTATCAAGCTTCTGCTTATCAGGCCTTGGTCACGCTCGAAAATATTGTTGTCTAAATATATTTCGATCATGATATTCGCTCTTTTGCTTGCTATTGTACTGTTTGCTACGACGATATTCGTGAACTGGATTTGCTTCGGCATTAATGCGTCGCCGGATATAAAGCCAACCTTCGTTGGAGATGAAGGAACGAATCCATTTTCGTATATGCTTAAGTATTATGGCTTAACGTTAATTTCGCTTGTTGTTACCGTAACGCTTGCGTTTATGCTCTCTACTGTATTCCGCAGCAGCGGTTTAGCGATTGGTATGGCATTGTTTCTTCTTCTAGGCGTGAACAGCTTTATTGGATTAATTGCGATGCTCGATTACAATTGGATCGATTATCTATTGTTTATTCATTTGAACCTAACGCAATACTTGGATGGAAATCCGATGAGAGAGGGCATGACCTTAGGCTTTTCGCTTGTGGTGCTCGGTGTTTATTATGCTCTTTTCATCGCCATTACATGGTATACCTTTAAGAAACGCGATGTTGCAGCTTAGATTTTAGATGAATTAAAAAAGCCGTTTCTATACATGCTGCTTCTTCGGAAGACATGCACGTGTAGAACGGCTTTTTTGCTGTATTATCCTGCTTGGCGAGATTTCTCTTTGGATTCTTTAATTACTGCTTCTTTACCGATGATGTGTGGTGCATCGGATTCTACTGGCACACGATTTTTGCTGTCAGCTGCTTGCTCCATGTAGCAGTTGCCATTCAGCTTGCCGCCATCTTGAATGATAAGTGTTTGGGTTGTAATTGCCCCCGTTAACGTGCCGGAGGAAGTAATGATTAGCCTCCCCTTGGTGACGATATCTCCGAAAACCTTTCCTGCAATGGTAATATCGCGCGCCGTAATATTCGAGCGAGCAAGACCACATTCTCCAATGATTACGTCAGCTTTGCATTCGATATCGCCTCGGTGCTCCCCTTCAATGCGAAGACTTGCTTCACAAATTAGCCGGCCCTCGCTTATCGTGCCTTGGCCAATTAATGTATCAGTGGCTGCCAGCCGCTTATGGTCCTTGAACATAAACATTAATCCTCCTTTATTAATGACAAAAATGGTAAAGGGTTAACAGGCTCGTTTTTCTGCATAATTTGAAAATGCAAATGCGGGCCAGTGCTTCTGCCGCTCGATCCGAGCAAACCGATCTTTTCGCCTCGAACCACGGTGTCGCCTTCTTTCGCTTCGATTTCCTTTAAGTGCATATAGGCGCTTTGCAGGCCTCCGAGATGATCAATGATAATATACTTGCCCAGTGAGTTATTGAAGCCAGTGTCCGATACTGTGCCGTCTGCTGCGCTAAATATGGGATCTCCTAGCTTGCCAGTGATGTCTAGTCCAGCGTGGAAAGCCGTTCGTCCAGTAAAAGGATCTCTTCGATAACCAAATCCAGAGGTCAGCATTTTGGAGCGTGTCGGCCAGCCGGAAGGATAAGCATCAACGGAGACTCGCGTCGCTTGTGCAAGCTGCAGTGTCAACGTTAATGAATCCTCCATCGTCTCGACCATCCGTTGCAAATCGGCGAGATGAAGTCCTGTTTCCTGTGCGAGCAAAACAAACTGTTTGCTTTGCTTCGAATCGTTAAAGCTCCGATTTCCTGTTGAGGAAGTATCGGAAAGAATTTTTACAGTTGTCTCACTTTTGTCTATTGGCGTCAGATAGGTAGAGGTTTCAAGTTTGCTGCCATAGTTTGCGATAAATTGCTTCAGCTTTAGTTCGAGCTGCTGCAGATCATCGATTTTCTCTTTCATTTCATTTGCTTGCTCTGACAATCCGATTATTTCTTGCTGCAGCGAGACAATAGCTTCGTTTTTATCGGAAACGGTTTGGGCAAATAGTTCGTCTTGTTGTGACATCTGTTCTTCCAATTGGTTCATTTCATAGGCCGACTTTATTTGAAGCCCCGCAATACAGCCCGTAACCGCTATTACTACCGCTGTTGGAGCGGCAAAGACCGATCGCTTTGAAACGTGAAACTGTTTAACGGTTTTGTCAGCGCCGCGCAGCACGACAAAAGACCATTTTGGCTTCTGGACTCGTTTCAATAGACTTCTCCTTCCTACTTAAGATTGGCTATAAACGATCAGAACGTTCTATTGCTATTTATTCTTAAACGAAGTAAAACATGCCATAAAACTTGCGTGAAACATACAAGAAACTTGCGTGAAACTTGTATGAAACGAGAAAGACTGCCCGTCGCACATGAATTGTGCAAGCGGGCAGTCTTTGTAATACGAGATCATTACAACACTTTATTGTGCCGAAGCAAGCTCTATTTGGGCAACTGCTTCCTCTATACCTGGTGTCATTGCAAATGCACGGCCTTGCTGCTGCTCGGCTGGAAGTGAAGCTAGCTGACCGATTCTTCTTTTAACTTCGTTAGAGAGATCGACAACCTGCTGAGCATATTGATTTGCTTTAGCTTCATCCTTTTCTGTAAGTGCAGTTTGATTTGCTTTGGCGTATGAGGTTATCGCAGCTTCATATAAATTGATATCCCAAGGGAATTTTTTGACGCCTTCATTAATCGTTGCGAGCGACTCTTCAAAAAGTCCTTTTTCTTGCAGAAAACGATATTCCGACATTAGAAGGCTTCGATTATAAGGATCATATTTTCTGCCTTCTTTTACAGTACTAAGAGCTTGGTCAAGGAATGTAGCGGTGTTCGTTTGCTTATAAGCCTGCTCCAGCCAGTCAGCTTTCGTTAGTTTATAATAAGGCTGTGTTGGTGAAGACTTAATGGCACGATCAAGTATAGGCAGAAGTTGTTCTAAAGAAGTTTGCTGCCCAACTGCCAAATCGATAGCTTTATTATAGTTACTAGTTGCGTTAGTTTCACGAATGGCAATGACTAGAAGGAATATAGACAATAACGCCATAACCGCTGGATATGCGATTTTTGGCCAAGATTTATTAAGCTTGCCATTCATACGTTCGATTATTAGCTTGTGGCTATATGGAGCTAGCATACAACCGAGAGAAATAAAGACGAGAGAGATAATATAAATATAGCTCATATCAAAATCGATCACACTGTGGACTAGCAGCGCCAAAGAAAAAATGAAAAAGACAAAATGGCTGCCTCTAAGCTCGGGATAACGAATAAAGGATCGGATGTATAAAAAATATACAAACGCGAGCAGTCCGACGATTGCTAGTAGTCCAAGCCAACCGCTCTCCACAAGAACTTGTACAAAGAAGCTATGTGCTTGTCTGCTCCAATAAGGGTTATTCTGATATTGCTCAAACATGGCTTGCCAAGCGCCGCCGCCGCCTCCAAGCAGAGGGTAATCCTCAGCTACACGAAGACCGTCTTTGTAAAAGGTTAAACGTTCCAAAACGCTGTGCTGTTGGAGGTTAATATTTTCAAAGCGTGCAGCAATTTTGTCAGGAAGCAAGCCGCGAATAGCACTGCTGCCAAGAAGGCTGACCGCTGCTATAGCAGTAAGCACGATTGTAATGACAGGCACAGCCGCAAAAGACCATTTGTACGAAGAAAGCTTGGTAAGCTTCGTTTCTAGAAAATTAGCAGCTTTGGCATGATAAAGCATAATAAGGCCAGTAACAATGAGTAGGCCGAGCACAAGTAATCCCCAACCCTGCATAGGCAGTGAGCTGAACAAGGAAATTGTACTTGGCGCTTTCGTTTCAGTCGGTTGAACTAGAGTAGCTATTTTATCAGCAATCGTTGTTAGTTTCCCAAGGACAGCCATGGAAACCACTACAGATACGCCCATAAACACGATGTATGTAATTTGCTTCGTTAAGCGTAAGAAAGGCAGCACAATAAGCAGCATAACTGGAATAATAACAATTGCACCGCGCGAATAGGTGAGCATGAATGAAATCCAAATCGGTACAAGCATGGCAGCATGAATGATTCTTGCAGATGGACGCAAGCAGTGAACTGCATAATACAAACTAACTAGAAATAAAGCGACTAGGAAGCCGGCGTATGAGTTTGAGTATTGGAATACCGATGAAAGCCGGTAGCCGTCATGTGCAAGCCATAGCGCATCCTTATAATAGATTTGACCAAAAAGGTTGAGCAAACCAAATAGTACAATTAAATAAGAAGAGAGCATAACCGCGTATTCAATCGTTTTGCGGGTTAGCTTATTTTCTGCAAAATACAGAGCGCCTATGAATAAAGCAGCAAGTAGGAAAAATACGAGAGTCATAAACTTCGCATAATAGGTTGAAACCGCCTGTAATGATGACAACCAATAAATGAAGGGAAGCAGCATGACGGCAATCGACAAAATTCCGCGATAACTGTTCATCTGTGAGTTGCGATACACATAAAATGCAGTAAAGGCAAGCATCACGTAACCGAAGATGAGTGCTCCATAAATAGGGCCTTCAAAGCTTAATTCGTAACCGTTAAACAATGCTCTCTCATAGGGGAAGATGACTAGAAATAGAGCGATTCCAATTGCCCCAATCCACCTCAAAAGCGCAAAATCAGCATTTAAAGTGTTCGTATTCCTTTTTGATTTGTTCCGTGCACTCATTCGTATGTACTCCTCATCCATCGTTATGTAGATATGAAACATTTAGCTTTATTTGTATTTTAACAAATGGGGGAGTAGATTACTATATTAGGACAAGCGATTTGTATGTAGTTTACAAATTTGTAGAATATGAGGTTTTGTCGAAATAGAGAGGGAATCGGAAAAATTCTACAATTTATTCGGTCAGGGGCCCAGATTAAGGTATGATTATAGGTGGAATTTTGGTAAGATAACGAAGGTGGAGTAGATTTTATTGGAGGATTTGAAAAGAGATGAAGATAAGAAAAGCTATTATACCGGCAGCAGGTTTAGGAACCAGATTCCTACCAGCAACAAAAGCTATGCCAAAAGAAATGCTTCCAATTGTTGATAAACCAACCATACAGTACATAGTTGAAGAAGCTGTTGCTTCAGGAATTGAAGATATAATTATTGTAACAGGCAAAGGAAAAAGAGCAATTGAGGATCATTTCGATAGCAGTTTTGAATTGGAAAATAATCTTCGTGAAAAAGGGAAATTTGCATTACTAGATGAAGTACAAAGGTCTTCTAATATGGCAGATATCCATTATATTAGACAGAAAGAACCAAAGGGGCTTGGACATGCTATTTGGTGTGCTCGTAAATTTATTGGAGATGAGCCATTTGCAGTTCTACTTGGTGATGATATTGTTCAAGCAGAGGTTCCTTGTCTAAAACAGATGATAAATCTATTTGAACAAAATGAATCTTCAATTATTGGTGTGCAGCCAGTACCATATAATGAAGTAAGTCGCTATGGTATTGTTGAAACTGAATATATTATGGAAAGATTTTATTCAGTTAAAAACATGGTGGAAAAGCCATCTATAGAGAAAGCACCATCTAACTTAGCAATAATGGGGAGATATATTCTAACACCTGCAATTTTTGAAATTTTATCTAGTCAAAAAGTAGGGGCCGGCGGTGAGATCCAATTAACTGATGCTATAGATAAGCTTGGGAAAATTGAACAGGTATTTGCATATCATTTTGAAGGCAAACGTTATGATGTAGGCGAAAAGCTGGGATTTATTAAAACTACAATTGAGATGGGCTTAAAACATGATGATCTTGGAGAAGGGTTACTTGATTATATAATTGATCTTTATCACTCAAAATTTGTTCGTTTATGATGATTGTATGTAAATATGCGTATGAAATGATCAAAATAATAGTTTTTCAGTGAATTTTAATAACAATAAATGTATATGAGGTAATTTATGTTTGCTAAGAGATTTCAATTAATTCAAAACTATTTATTATCATTATATCAAGCTAGGACGCTTTTGTATGAATTTACAAAAAGAGATTTTCAACAAAGATATAAAGGGTCATTTTTAGGCGTAATTTGGGCAATGATCTCACCATTATTAATGCTAGCTGTGTATAGCTTTATATTTGTTGTTGTATTTAAATCAAGATGGGAAAATATATCAGAGAAAAGTGATTTATTATACACTTTAATGATTTTTTCTGGTTTAATACCATTTACGATTTTCTCTGAATCAGTTAACCGTTCTGTAAGTGTGTTAACTCAAAGTGCTAACTACATTAAAAAAGTAGTAATTAAGTTGGAAATTTTACCAGCAAGCATTGTATTATCCACGGCGATTAATAGTTCATTTTCAATATTACTTTTAGTAATTGGCAAGATTGTTTTTTTGGATACACCTAATGGTGTATTAATATTTGCTCCATTGGTTCTGTTTCCTACAATCATTTTGACTTTAGGAGTATCTTTAATTGTTTCAGCATTAGGAATTTATCTGAGAGATTTAGTGTATATTGTCGGACTTATCATAAATATTCTCTTTTATATGTCTCCTATATTTTATTCAACATCGCTAATTCCAGAAAGATTTAGAGTGTATCTTGAAATTAATCCTTTAAGTCCGATAATCAAAATGTATCGTGATATCTTTATTAATGGACAGTTATTTTCACTTACTAGTTACTTTGTAACATGTATAATAGCTATTTCGTTTTTAATAGTGGGATTAACAGTTTTTAATTTTTTAAGGAAGGGATTTTCTGATGTTATCTGATGAAACAGTTCTAAAGATAAAAGACATAAGTAAGTCATATAAAATGTATGATTCACCAGCTGCGAGATTGTTGGATTTTTTTGATAAAAAAGGAGCAGGCAGATTTGAAGAGTTTCATGCATTAGATAGCATTTCATTTGAAGTGAAACGTGGCGATACCGTTGGGATTGTAGGCAAAAATGGTTCCGGTAAATCAACGCTACTTCAAATACTTGCTGGCACTGTAACTCCTACTTCAGGTTCTATTGAGATAGTTGGAAAGGTTGTAGCATTACTTGAGTTAGGTTCAGGATTTAATCCTGAGTTTTCCGGTCGAGAGAATGTTTATTTAAATGCAGCCATTTACGGAATTAGTAGAGAGGCAATACAAAACAAATTTTCAGAAATTGAAAAATTTGCGGATATTGGAGATCATATTGATCAACCAGTAAAGACTTACTCAAGTGGTATGTTCGCAAGACTTGCTTTTTCTGTTGCTATTAATATGGAACCGGATATATTAATAATAGATGAAATATTAGCAGTAGGCGATGTTGCATTTCAAGCGAAATGTGTTTCTAAAATGAGGCAGTTAAAAGAAAAGGGAGTCACACTATTATTTGTAAGTCATTCAGTAGATTCGATTAAATCAATGTGCAATTCAGCGATTTTGCTTAAAAAAGGGAAGATGATTGAACAAGGAACAGCGGAGAGAATAACTAATCGATACTTAGCAATGGTTAGAGAAGAAATGAACGAAAATGTCGAGGATACTAAACCAATAAATAATGAGCATTTCGTTGAAGAAACAAATGCTCTTAAAGATAGTGATACAAGTGCTTTTAAATATGGAACAGGCGAAATTAGATTTTTAAGTGCCTATATGAGTAATGAAAAAAATGAGTTAACAAAAGTGTACGAGTTTGGAGAACAAGCTACACTTGTTTGTGAAATAACTTCAGATATTGTTGCAGAAAATATAAATGTTTCTTTTTTGGTTAGAGATATTACTGGAGTTGATTTATTTGGAACTACTATGTTCGATGAGAATGTTACATTGATTTCAGTAATACCAAAAGAAAAAAAACAAATTAGGTTTAAATTTCCAGTATCTTTGCGACAAGGAAGTTACTCTATATCTGTAGCAGTTAATGAAGTTACAAATCGTGATTATTCTGATACCTATTTGTATGAGCAAATTGATGGTATTACAGCATTTGAGGTTATCCGGAAGCTGGATCGTCCAGTGCATTATAAGGTGTATATTCCAATTGAAATAAAATTATAAGGGTGAGTATTTTATGACTAATAATATATATGAAAATGAAGCATGGTGGCAAGAAAATGGGTTTGATTGGGCAAATGAAGTTGATAAAAGAAGAGCCATGCAACCATTATATGGTATTCAAGAAGTTGTTTTGACCAGTATTTTTTCAAATATGCCAAAACAAACAAAGGTTTTGGAGTTTGGTGTGGGTTTCGGTAGGCATGCAGAATATTTAGATATGATCCCTAATGTTGAATTTTATGGTGTTGATCAAAGCCCAACTATGCTGGAGAGTTTAAAGGAACGTTTTCAAAGCCGTCAAGATTTAATTAACAGGATAACATTGATCGAACCGAGGTCGAAGTTACCATTTCCTGATAATTACTTTGATTTTGTATATACAGTTTCAGTGCTAATTCATATACAACCGGAACATTTAAGTGGGATACTAGCGGAATTGGTGCGTGTCTCAAAGCATGGTATTCTCCATTTTGAGAACAATTTCATACCAAACTCTACTCTGCAATTTCCTGATCATAACGGCTGTTGGCAGCATTCAATTATAAAAGAATATGAATTAATAGGACAATCATGCACGTTGATGACTAAAGTAGCAGATGAACAGGACTTATATTATACACAACTTACAGATATATGGCCTAAAGGTCATCTGGAAAATCAGGTTATGTTTTCAAGGCTTAAGCTAATGGATCAAAGGATTAGACCTAATATTTTAAAGTTTGAAGGTGAAGTAGGCTGGCGTACACAAGAATTAAAGATGCGTATTGAAAAAGAGTTTCAAATGACATCTGAATTAAATGAGTTTCAAGAAAGAGACATACAGAATACGAAAGAGAAAGAAGCTATCAATAAACGTATTTTAGAGCAAGAATTAAAAATTAATAATTTAATTGATGAGAATAACGAAAAAACTGTTATTTTGCAAAATAAGATTACAGAAGAAACTCAGTATAAAGAGGAAAATCTAGTATTACGTTCTCGAGTCATTTATCTTGAATCCCGGCTACACGAGATTGAGTCATCTCTTGCTTGGAGAATAATAAATAAACTTAGAAATATGGATCGTATCTATCGTTTAACAAAACCTTTGCGCAAAACACTTCATATTATAAGAAAATTAAAGAAAAATGATGTAGTTTCTGTAGACATAATACCTCAGAATATGATCCAAGAATCTAAAAATGATGAAATAAAGTATAAAGAATTGATTGGACTATTGTCAGCAGTTCCTTATGAAAAAAACATTTCTATTCATCAGCCAGAGTGGCTTGGGGTCACCAATTCTACAAATGAACTGTTTTCATTCGTAGTGCCGGTCAAAGAACTGCATGATAGCAAAGAAATTAAATATATTGCTTCACTAATCAATAATAGAAAACCCCTTAGTATTACCTTTAGTGGTTTTGCAATTGGTTATTTTCAACTTGCTAAAATGTTGAAGGAATTAAATCCAAACTTATCATTAAAAATATTTTGGCATGGAAATACAACACATATGTATGAGGATTACTCTTGGTATAGGTATCAAGAAATAATTCAACTTGTAAATGAGGGTATAATTGACGCATGGGGTTTTGCTAAACAGAGTATGGCAACTTTATATGAACAGAAAGGATTTCCAAGTTTTTTTATACTAAATACAGTTAATCTAGATAAAAAAATACTACGTAAATCTATTCAAGTTGAAGATAAGATTGTTAGGATTGGTGTTTATGCATCTGGAAATACGTGGAATAAAAATGCTTTTACTCAAATAGCGGCAGCTGCGCTAATTGATAATGTTCAAGTAAATGCAATTCCATACACTTCAAGGATGAAAGAGTTTGCTCAGCAATTAAATATTGATTTTAAGGGTATTGAGAATGCTGTGCCGAGGGAAGAGTTATTAAACCAAATGATGACTAATGATATTAATCTGTATGTAACATTTTCCGAATGTGCTCCTTTGCTTGTCTTGGAAAGTTTAGACATGGGGGTTCCATGCCTTACAGGTCCAAATCATCATTACTTTCAAGGAAGTCCACTTGCAGATTATCTAATTGTTAGTTATCCTGATGACCCGGTAGAAATATCTAAGAAAATCCAGGTTGCTCTTCAAAACAAAGATGAAATAATTCGGTTATATCAAGAATGGAAAGTGGAAAATAATAGACTAGCGAAGCAGAGTATAGAGACGTTTCTTGGAGGAGAGCGTTGAAAAATGATTAAAACATATGTATTTGTTTCTTACGAACTTGCACCTATAAATGCAGGTGGCTGCGGTGTGTTTATTCATTATGCGATACAAGAATTATTAAAAAACAACAATAATCATATTATCTTATTATTAGATATGCCCAAGCATGAATGTGATCTTTATGAAAATAATTACAAACAAGATCTACCCAACTTTAACAATCTTACAATAGTTTGTCTTTCGCAGTTATTATTGGACGAGTCTGGCTGCGGTGAAGGATATGATAATGTTTTTTTGCAAAAAAGCTATCGTTTTTATAGAGGATTGGTAAAGTTAACTTCACTGTATTTAATTAACTATGTTGAATTTTTTGACTATGTTGGTATTGGTTATTTTTCTGTACGTGCAAAGCGTTTTGAAGGTGAATTTGCTCAAATAATTTTAACTATTAGGGCACATTGCACCATTGATCTCATGGATATGGAACAGATACCTAATGAATTAAATATACATAAACTTGAAATGTATCAAATGGAGAAAAGCTCGATACAAAATGCTGATTTTGTAATGGTGCCTTCTAAGGCATGGAGCAACCTTTATATGGAGCGTTACGGTGTTAGACTAGAAAATTTAATTGTCTCTCCTCCACCCGTAATACCTTGGAATGATATAGAATACAGTGTTAATGAAAAACAACAAGATGTTTTATTTTATGGACGTGTATTTCAATTAAAGGGTGTTGACATCCTTGTAGATGCTGCGGTTATGTTTATGTTGAAGAATGTAAGTAACCAATCTTTATTTTATATAGTTGGTTATGACGGTATGGACTTATCAGGTCAGCCCTATCGTAATCAATTGTTAGCACGAATTCCAGAAGAGCTTAGAAATCGATTTGTATTCACAGGACAATTGAATCATAAGGAACTAGAGAAGGTTATTCAAAACGTCAGATTTGCGGTTTTTCCTAATCGTATTGAGTCTTTTTGTTATAGTATTCATGAGTTATATTCATTGGGCATACCTATCATATCTAATAACATACCAGCGTTTAATGATTACTTTCATCATGAAAAGAATTCTTTGGTCTACAATAATACTTCACTTGATCTTGTTTCGAAAATGGAAACACTGTTTTTAAGTAGTGAGCTAAGAAGTAAACTTAGTTATCCTTATTCTGTTATAAACAATGGCACATTTAATAGAACATATGAATCTATTTTTGAGGAAAATAATGATGATTTGAATGCAGATAAAGTTAATAACTATAATTGGAAATGCTCTATTGTTTTATTAAAAGATGAAGGAAATGATATTAGTAATTATCTTTCACTTTTAAATCATCCTGATGTAGATCAAGAAAAATGTTACATTTTATCATTAGATCCACCAGGAATTCCCGTTTTGTTTCTTGGAGAAATTAGATTCGCCAAACGTTTCGATGGAAGTACTGATCATTTAATGTCGCTCATGCCATATGTTCTAACCTGTTACGAAGGTGATGTTATTGATCCATTATTCATTTCTGTTGCAAAAAGAATTTACTCAAAGTCTTCTGATCTTCGTTTTGTAGGATGCTATTACAGCGGAAATTCTAATATTTCACAGTTTGATTTGTATGAAAATCATAATTATTATCCTTATTCAAGATTGACTAGATCAATTGTAAGTATTGATGATTCATTGGCTAATCTTAGAGATGTCTTTGACAATCGAATGGGCAACTTGGGTGAGATGGAGTTGATAAATAAAAAAGGATATGTTATTCCAAGGGCATACATTGAGATTAGTTCAAAATTCCTTAATATAAATAAGGAGCAATCGGTCTATAAGCTGCACAGATCTACTAAAAACAAGACTTGGAACCCGAATATTCTTTATCCACTTATAAGACAAGCATCGGTTGCTGAAAGTGAGATCAAAGAAATATATATTAAAAATAATTTTAAAAGTTTCTATCATAAGTTAAAAAATAGAACTGATGGTATGGATGGATTAAAAGGAAGAATAGCTGTAAATGTTCTAAGAAAATTTTATGTTGTCGTAAAAAAACTTAGATCTAAAAGATAGCATTCTGGTGTAGGAAGTTGGTATGAAAAATAATGGAAGTTTGGTATGTAGAGTCAGCAAATTCTGAAGATAAAAATATGATGCCGGAAACTTTGGTTGAATGGTTAGATAGTCATGTGACCAAGGTTTTTTGTCATTCATCAGTAACAGATATTGGTGATTGGTTGAAAAGCAAATCAATATATAGATTTTCAGAAGATCAGGTTCCAGTAAATATTCAATTAGGAGAAGGCTTTGCTCGATCATTCTCATTGTCTAATTTAATTATAAAGGTACTAGGTGAGAAAAATACGGATTTAGTTAGGTCCGATCCAATTGTTTTATTTATTCATCAGGACGAGGTACTACCATACTTTATTTTGCAGCACATCTGGACACTAAACAAGCAACTTCATAATGTATTCGTTGTGACTTTACACAATAAGACACTATTAAATCAAATAGAATATCGATTTCCACAATATTGGCATAGGCAAATGGGAAAACAATGTATTTCATATTCACATGCTAATATAGCGTGGGATAAAGTAATATTAGATACATTGAATCAAAATGGATATAAAGAAGTTATTTATGTTAATCCAAATAATTCTGTAATTTTTGATTGGGAAGCAAGATTAATGGAAATCATCAAGGAGAAACAAGCACATTCATCTAGGTTTCCTGTTAGTAGCAGCATGCCTTTAAGGACAATATCTAGTATGGATAACAACGAATGCGAACTTTTAACAGTCATTATTCCATTTTATAACCTTGGATGCTTATTAACTGAGACAATTGAATGTGTTTTAAAGAGTACATATTCAACGATTGAGATTATTATTGTTAACGATGGAAGCAATGACTCAGAAAGTTTAAAGGTATTAAATGATCTTAGAAATTTTAATAGTGTAGTAAAAGTAATCGATATTGAAAATCAGGGTTTAGCAAATGCACGTAACATAGGTGCACAGGCTGCTACTGGTAAATATATAGCGTTTCTTGATGCAGATGACATTATTCATCCTAGTTATTATACTAGATGCATTCAAATTTTAAATTATTATGAAAATATTTCTTTTGTATACTCCTGGGTTAAATTCTTCGGTTTAAAAGATGATGTTTGGGTGACATTTAATACAGAGTTTCCTTACTTATTAATGTCTAATATGCTAAGTGCATTCGCTGTTATTCGAAGAGAAGACTTTTTGAAATATGGGTTGAATAAACTCGAAATGGATAGAGGTATGGAGGATTACGAATCATGGATATCTATGTGTGAAAATGGTTGCGCGGGAGTAAGTATTCCCGAACAGCTTGTATTTTATCGTATCAGAAGTGAGTCGATGTCTAGGAAATTTAACCGTAAAATAGTGAATGAATTGTACTCAAAAATCAGTAGTTTCCATAATGAAAGCTATGAGAAATACGGCAAGGAATTATTCAATCTGAATTATGCAAACGGACCAGGTTATTTGTGGAATAATCCTACAATATCATACCCTCAAGTTGGATACGTCTCTGAAGAAGGGGAAATTACAAGTGCAAACAATCTTAAATATGAACTTATCCGTATGGCAAACTCAAAAAAAGGGAGATTAATAATTAAATGGTTGATTAAATTGAAAGTAAATAAATGGTTTAAATAGCGGAGTTAGGAATGTGATTACATTGTTGAAAAAAATAGCAGTGATTTTATTGTCAATTTCTTTTTCTTATTCATATTCAAAACTATTCATTGAAATGCATAATGAGTCTGTCTTTAAACATATTTTTATCTATTCTTATTTATTTTTGTTTGGTTTAGTAACCATAACTTACTTACTGAAAAAAAACAGGATGAAGCTTGTCTTATTTAATAAGAAAATAAAAATAATAATAGCTATGTCTTGTTTATTAATAAGTTCAATAGTGATATTGAAAATACCAGTTGATATGAATAATGAATATGGTATTACCCATATTACTGTCAATGCAATAGGAGAAATGAATCCAGACTCAAAAGGTTCTGAGGTTTGGCTTACTCAGCTGGAAATTGATGGACAAATTTTCGTTTTAAGTACCCTAGATTTGCAAGGTAATTGGATAGTGAAAGACAAAGCAATAGTATCCCAAGGAACTGGTGAACCTTTGATATTAAAAATATCAGCAAAAAAGAGTATTCATTTAGAATTTGGAACGCATGCTTGGTCTGGTAAGGTTCTAGTTTCGCACAATAATACCGAACAAAAAGTGGATTTATACTCTCCCGAAAGTGGAAAAAAAGAAGTTCTAATACAGCCAATTGGTAAAAAAATCAATATGTTATCTCGTATTTTAATTATTTCTACATTTACTATAGTACTATCATTAATAATATTATTTCTTTCACTAATAATAAATAAGCGATTGAAAAGATACATAAACAAATTTAGGGGTTGAAAAAAATGAGAGTAGCTGTCACTGGTGGCTGTGGTTTTATTGGATCTCATTTGGTAGATTCATTAATTGAGAATGGACATGAAGTACTTGTAATCGATAATCTATCTACTGGAATTTTGGAGAATTTAAATCGTGATGCACTGTTTGTACATACAGATATAACTTCCGAACTGTCTAAAGAAGCACTGAATAACTTTCAACCAGAAGTAGTTTATCATCATGCTGCTCAAGTTAGTGTAATGCAGTCAATGAATGATCCATTGGCGGATGCCAATTGTAATATTATAAACACTCTCACTCTTCTTGAACACTGTAAAAAAGCAAATGTAAAAAAAATAGTATATGCCTCATCTGCAGCAGTTTATGGAAATCCACAATATCTGCCTATAAACGAAGAGCATATACAACTTCCGATTTCATATTATGGTATTTCAAAATATACACCGGAGCATTATATTCGAGTTTTTTGTGCTAATAATAAAATGAAATTCACTATACTTAGATATGCAAATGTTTATGGTGATCGTCAGGACGGTAAAGGTGAAGGAGGAGTTGTTTCTGTCTTCTTAGAGGCTTTAAATTCTGGTTGTGGTATAACTATTCATGGGACGGGGAAGCAGTCGAGAGATTTTATATTTGTAAAGGATATAGTTAGTGCAAATCTCACTGTTTTGAATCAAGGACATGACCAAATTTTCAATGTAAGTACGGGGCAACCTACCAGTATTAATGAATTATTTGAGATTATCACAAAATATTTAAATATAAATATAAGTCCAGAGTACATATCTGGTCGTGAAGGTGATATCGATCATAGCTATCTTGATAATACAATGATTACAAGTGCGACAACATGGAGATCATTATTTACTCTTGAGCAAGGTATAAATTACATAATTAATAAATCAAATGCTACAAGAAAAGTAGCGAAATAGAGAGGTAATAAATGAAGAAAATTCAAACTATTATTACAGGTATTATAATAGCATGTATTATGAACTTTTTTCTTTTCAATTTGTTTTATGTGGACTTGAAGGGGAAAACGGAGTATAGCATATTTATTTATTTTCTGATTTCTTTGTTACTAATGACAATTGGATTTTACATGTTTAGATATACAATTTCTAGATTAAAAGTAATGGATAAAAAAAGTGTAATAATTTTGATTTTAGCCAGCTTGTTATTTAGCACACTTCTCATTATTTCCGTGCCAATAAAACATTTGTCTTTAGCGCAGAATACATCTTTAGAAATAAAAGTGCTTGGTGAGAAAAATGCTTCTTCTTCTGGTAATGAGGTGTGGGTCAATGGACTTTATATTGATGATAACAAAGTGGATTGGAACAATGTAGCTTTTAGTGAAGGGTGGATATTAAAAGACAATATAGTACCTTTTTCTTATCAAAATGGTGAAACAATAAAATGGGAAGGAAAAATTAAAAAAAATATAAAAATTGAATTTGTTAATCATGCTTGGTCAGGGAAAGTGGAAGTATTTACTAATGGGAAATCTGAAATTGTTGATTTATATAATAGCGAAGGAATTACCAATAAATTTCAATACGATGTTAATCCTTCATATATTTTTATTATGTTTAGTTATTTAATTGATATTATTGCCTTATCACAAATGTTTTTTGTGCTTTTTTTGATATTAGAACGATATTCGATTATTTCAAAAGTGGAATATGTTAATAGAAAAAGAATCCTCTTTTATGTTATTCCTATTCTAACTGTTTATTCAATATATTTCATTTCGTTTTATCCTGCAAATATGAGTCCAGACTCTATGGATCAATGGGCACAAACTCATGGAGGTGTGTTTAACAACTGGCATCCTACTTATCATACGTTATTGCTATGGATATTTTATAGTATATGGTCGTCACCAGCGATTGTGTCTATATTCCAGATATTATTTATGTCATTAACATTTGGATACATATTATATTACCTAGAGAAGTTGGGATTAGATAGACGTCTGTGCTTGCTATTAATGATTATAATTGCTTTTAATCCTGTAAATGGAATGATGTCTATTACTTTATGGAAAGATATTCCTTTTGCGGTTATGTCTCTAATTCTTGTTGTTATGTTATTTAAAGTATATAAAAGTAACTATGCATGGTTTTATGTAAAAAGGAATTTAATATTCTTTGTTTTTGTTCTAATTAATGTAGGTTTGTTAAGGCATAACGGAATTGTCACAGTAATTGGTGTATCTATTGTTCTATTAGCTTTATATTTGAAACAATTCAAAAAAAATATTCTGATTATCTCTATCGTATTTATTAGTATTATTTTGGTCAAAGGACCAATCTTTCAGTTATTAAATGTAGTACCAGCACCTCCGCACTTTACCTTAGCTTTTCAACTACATCAAGTTGGAACCATGYTTCATAAAAATGTTCAATTAGATTCTAATGCCAAAAAGTATTTCGAGGAAATTTTACCAATTGAAAAATGGAAAGGAGAGGATAATGTCTATGTCTATTCGAAATACTCTGCGAATTATCTATTATTTCATCCAAGTATGAATCCGCAAAATATAATAGATGATAAAATATTATTTATAAAAAATTGGATGATGCTTGTAATAAGTAACCCGTCTATTGCATTTGATGATTGGAGATCTATAACATCCCTTGTATGGAGAATAAGTCAGCCACCAGACGGTTACCTTTATACTGTCCCAAGAGAAATTATAACTAATGATTTTGGATTAATTCAAACGAATGTTATTCCTGATTTTAAAAATAGTATTTTGAAAATTGTAAATGCTACTGAAAAGCATAATATTAACTGGTTATTTTGGAGACCTGCAATGTTTCTATTTATAATCTTATTGTTTGGATTTGTATTCATGAATAGGAACAAAGATCTGAAAGCGATTATAGTGATTTCACCTGTATTATTTGAGGCTGCTGGCTTATTAATATCAACACCAGCGCAGGATGCAAGATATTTTTATTCTGTTACTTTAATAGCACCTATTATAATTGGCTTATCTTTTATTAAGATTAGAAAATGCAAAAATGATGAAATACTAAGATAATTGAGGGAATTAATAATGACATATGTATTGCTTATTCTTGCGTTGATATTTAACTTATTAGCTCAATCATTTTTAAAGCAGGCAGTATTACAAATAAAAGTAGATGCTTTAAGTATTCAATTTTTCACTAAGATAATTGCTTCTCCACAGATCTGGGGTGGAGCAATTTTTTATGGTATTAGTTTTTTATTTTATATTATGGCACTATCTAGAGGGGAACTTAGTAGGATCTCTCCAGTATCTCAAGCTCTCACAACTGTAGGGGTTGTGCTGATATCTGTCATTTTATTTAATGAACCTCTAACGGCAATGAAGATTTTAGGGTTGCTTCTACTTATAGCTGGTACAATAATTCTTTTTTTATAAACAAGAGGGGTTCTTATGAAAAGTATTAAATATGATTATGTTATAATCGGTGCTGGTATTTATGGATTATACGCTGCAAAATATTTAGGTGAGAAAGGACTTCATGTTGCATTAATTGAGATGGATTCTGAACCCTTACAAAGGGCAAGTTATATTAATCAAGCTAGAGTTCATAATGGGTATCACTACCCAAGAAGTGTCTCGACAGCATCTAAATCAGCACATTATTATCAACGATTTAATAGAGAGTTTAGTTTTGGTATTCACAGTCAATTTAAAAAAATATATGCAATATCTAAGTATGATTCATTAACTAATGCGGAACAATTTTTAAAGTTTTGTATGCATGTTGGAATTCCAGCAGATGAGATTAACGCTGCGAAGTACTTTAATGAAGGTATAGTTGAAGCTGCATTCGAAACGGTTGAATACACTTATGATGCTAAAAAAATTAAAGAAAGATTTTTTGAAATATTAAAGACCTACAATAATGTCGATATGTATTTCAATACTCAAGTGAAAAATGTTGATAGTGACAACAATAATTACTATATTGTTATAAATGATGAATTAACAGTATTAACTCCGAAAGTTTTAAATGCAACTTATGCAAGCATAAATCAGATTTTAGATGTGTTTAATTTAGCTGCATTCAAAACAAAATATGAGTTGTGTGAGGTTATCTTAACAAAAGCGAACAAAGAACTTAATAATATAGGAATAACAGTAATGGATGGTCCGTTTTTCTCAATAATGCCTTTCGGTTTTTCAGGATATCATTCTCTTACATCGGTTAGTTATACACCACATGAAACTGCAAGTGGGCAGTTTCCAAAGTTTTCTTGTCAAAATCATAGAGTAGATTGTTCTGAGTTCTCTTTACAAAACTGTAATTCTTGTTTTATGAGTCCTGATACTGCATGGATGAGAATGAAACAACAAGCTCAAAAATATTTAAGTTCAAGGTTACAGTTTAATTATGAAAAATCATTGTTCTCGGTCAAAACAATATTGAACTCTGCTGAGCTTGATGACTCAAGACCAACAGTAATAAAAACATCATCAAACAAGCCATCTTTTATTTCTGTTTTGTCTGGTAAGTTTAACACAATTTATGATTTGGAGGATGTCTTGCTGTGAAAGAACAGGTATTTGTGTCTGTAGTGTTATATGTTCATAATGAACAAGATTTAATTAAAAAAGCATTGCTTAATATTGATAAGACCATGAGTAAGACATTCTACAACTATGAAATAATTGTAATTAATGACGCGAGCAACGATTTAACATTGCAAGAGATTAGGTCTGCTTCGGAAAATATAGAGTCCACTCTCATTGTACTAAATCTTGCACGTAAACATGGTATCGAGAAGGCAATGATGGCAGGTTTAATAAAATCTATGGGAGACTTTGTTTATGAATTAGAAGGCTCAAGTATAGATTTCAATTTTGAAAAAATTGTTGAAATGTATCAAACTGCATTAAAAGGATCAGACATTGTTGTGCTAACACCTTCCTTAAATCCATCCTGGACATCAAAGATGTTTTATAAATTAATAAATAAAATTTCTTATTTGAATCTTGACCTTACCACAGAAACTGCACGTCTGGTCTCAAGAAGAGCACTAAATGCTATGCTAAATTTAAAAGAAAAAGTGCGATATAGAAAGGCGTTATATTCATATACTGGATATTCCAAGAAAAGTATTCTTTATGCACCGAATAATAATGTTGCTGCTCAAGTTAAAAAGTTTAATAGTGAAAATATAGGTACAGCATTTGATATTATTGTCTCTTTTTCGAATTTAGGTCTTAAGTTTGCTCATTATTTATCTATAATCTTCTTTGTATTTAGTATGTTTATGGGGGGCTATGCCTTGTATAACTACATATTCAACGCGTATGTAGTACAAGGATGGACTACATTAATGATTTTAATAAGTGCAGGGTTTGCAGGGCTGTTTTTTATTGTTGGGATGCTAGGAGAATACATATCAAGAATTCTGATAGAGATACAAGATCGGCCAGCGTATACGACTAACTCAACAGAAGTAATTAAATCGAAAATAAGAAACGTGGATTTTATTAACAGTGAACTTGAGGTAGCAGTATCTAAACAGGAGGGGTAAATATGAAAACAGCACTTATTGGATTTACAGGTTTTGTAGGCACAACTCTTTTATCACAAACAACATTTGATGATTGTTATAATTCTAAGAATATCGACGAGATTAGAGGGAAGAATTATGATCTTGTTGTTTGTGCAGGTGCTCCGGCTGTAAAGTGGAAGGCAAATCAGCACCCAGAAGAAGATCTTGCTAATCTTAAAGGGTTAATGTCACATTTGAATACAATAACAGCCAATAAGTTTGTATTAATATCTACAGTAGATGTATATCAAAGACCACTTTCAGTTGATGAAGATACAAAGATATTTGAAGAAACGTTGGAGCCATATGGTAAACATCGTTTTGTCTTAGAGAATTTTGTACAAGACAAGTTTGAAGGAAGTAGTATTATTCGTTTACCAGGGCTTTTTGGGAATGGGCTTAAGAAAAATTTTATTTATGATTTGATTCATGATAATTGTCTGCATTTGACTCATTATAAAAGTGTGTTTCAATTCTATGATATGTCACGATTGTGGAAAGATTTGAGTATTGTTATAAGTAATGATCGTCCAATCATCAATTTTGCAACAGAACCGGTGTCAGCGGAAGAGATCGCTCAAAATTGTTTTAAAAGTGTATACACAAATGATAACGGTAAAGCACCTGTTAATTATGATATGCGAAGTAAGTATGCAGGTTTATTTGGACAATCAGGACCATATTTAAGTACTAAGGAAGAGGTTTTTTTACAAATAGAACAATTTGTTGCAAATGAAAGGGGAATAGAATGAAACTAGCGATATCCAATATAGCTTGGGACTCTCATGAAAACGATAAAATGATTCCATTACTTAAGAAGTTTGGAGTTAAAGGTATTGAAATTGCTCCAACAAAGCATTGGGATGAACCGGCAACAGCGAAAGAAACTGAAATAGCAAATTATAAAGAATTTTGGGTAAATCAAGGATTTACTCCCATTGCAATGCAATCTTTATTGTTTAACAAAAATCAGTTGTCCATTTTTGGTGATGTAAAGAAAGAGACAATGAATTATTTAGTATCTATTTTAACTCTAGCAAGTAAGTTAGGAATAAAAGCTGTAGTGTTTGGATCTCCAAAGAATCGTCTTATTGGCGGTTCTGATCGTGAAGAAAGATATGGAGAAGCTATCGATTTTTTTAGATTATTGGGAGAACGGGCGACTCAGCTAGGCGTACATCTTTGTATTGAACCTAATCCTGTAAAATACGGTTGCGATTTTATAACAACAACTTTAGAAGGATTAGATTTTGTTAAAAATGTAAAAAGTGATGGAGTGAAGCTTCATTTAGATACAGGTACAATGTTGTTAAATGAGGAAAAACCAGAACTATTAATTCCAGAGTGTCTTCCCTATTCGGGACACTTTCACATCAGTGATCCTTTTCTTAATATACCAGGGAGTTATAATCAAGGACATGAAGCCATTGCAGAAGTCCTACATGATTACAACTATCAGGGATGGGTGTCTATTGAAATGAAAAACGGTATTCTTAGAGACAATAGCGAGGCTTTATTACAAGCATTGGAATATGTAAATAGACACTATACTCAAATATGAGGGTGAGGATTTGTAAGTAATGGCGAATCGGTCAGATTGGATAGTTCCTAAACACGATGTGAAAGAATTTTCAAATAGAAAAAACTCATATTGTGTATGTATCCCTGTCATTAACGAAGGAGAAAAGATTCAGAAACAACTAACTAAAATAAAATCTTTTACGAATATAATAGATGTTATTATTTTAGACGGAGGAAGTACAGATGGTTCTTTAGAAGATGACTTCCTGATAAGTAACGGAATTAGATCAATCCTAACGAAGAGAGATAAAGGGAAATTAAGTGCTCAATTAAGAATGGGATTTGCATATGCTTTGGAACAAGGCTACGATGGGATTATTACTGTAGATGGCAATAACAAAGATAGTATTGATTCAATACCGTTGTTTATCGAACAATTAAAAAAAGGCTATGACTTTATTCAAGGTTCAAGGTATGTTCCTGGAGGGAGTGAGGTAAACACTCCACTTAGTAGAAAACTAGCGATAAAATTAATTCACGCTCCTTATCTATCACTTATTTCAGGGTTTAAATATACAGATACAACAAATGGATTTAGAGGACATTCAAGGAAGCTTCTTTTAGATCAAAGAGTCAAACCTTTTAGAGAAATCTTTGAAACTTATGAACTTCTAGCTTTTTTATCATACATATCTCCTAAAATTGGAATGAAAGTCATTGAAATACCAGTTAGCAGAGTATATCCGAAAGGTAAAATCCCAACAAAAATTAGTCCAATAAAAGGGAATATGTTATTGTTACGGACCCTAGGTAATCTCTTGTTAAGAAAATACGATGTTGAACAATAGAATAGGGAGGGGAATAATTGAAAGGAATCATTCTAGCAGGTGGAACTGGTTCACGCCTATTTCCCTTGACGAAAGTAACAAACAAGCACTTACTTCCAGTTGGACGTTACCCTATGATCTTCCACGCAATAGCTAAGTTAAAAGAAGCAGCTATTGAAGACATACTTATAGTAACAGGGAAAGAACATATGGGTGATGTTGTGAACCTTTTAGGAAGTGGTAAAGAGTTTGGGCTTTCTTTTACTTATAAGGTTCAGGATGAAGCAGGTGGGATAGCACAGGCGTTAGGTATGGCAGAACGATTCGTCAACAACGATCGAATGGTTGTCATTTTAGGTGATAATGTCTTTAGTAATTCAATCGTATCATTTGTTGAAGGGTTTGAAGAACAACAGTCTGGAGCAAAAATTCTCATACAAGAGGTGCCAGATCCACAGCGGTATGGTGTGCCGGAGCTTGCAGGAGAAAAGATTGTATCGATTGAGGAGAAACCCAAGAACCCTAAAAGTAATTATGCTGTAACCGGAATATATATGTACGATAGTCGTGTATTTGATATTATTCGTTCCTTAAAGCCGTCGAACCGGGGAGAATTAGAGATTACTGATGTTAACAATGCCTATATCACTTCCAATGAGCTGTCATATGATGTATTAAGTAACTGGTGGACGGACGCAGGGACTCATGTATCATATAGCAAGGCGAATGAACTTTCAAAGGACCTCATTTACGGTGACGAATTTGGAAGATTCAAATTGTAATAGGCGGTGATTGATATTGATAGTAAGAGAGACTGATCTTCCTGGAGTGAAATTGCTAGAACCCGCAGTGTTTGGTGATCATCGTGGCTTCTTTATGGAGAGCTATAATGCTAAAACATTTGCTGAGCTTGGGCTTAATTATGACTTTATACAAGATAATCATTCCCTTTCAGTAGAATTGCATGTTCTAAGAGGTATGCATTATCAGCTTGGACCAAAGGCACAAACAAAGCTTGTAAGAGTTTCTGCGGGTAGGATCTATGATGTTGTCATCGATATAAGACACGGCTCACCTACTTTTGGACAATGGCAAGGCTTTGAATTATCTGCAGACAATAAACTTCAACTTTTGGTTCCACAAGGATTCGCTCATGGTTTTTGCACTCTAACTCACAATTGTGAAGTTCAATACAAAGTTGATGCCCTATATTCCCCCGAACACGACCGTGGCATCGCCTGGAACGATCCGGCACTAGCAATCGATTGGCCGACATCTACTCCGATTTTATCGGATAAGGATGGCAAGCATCCGGTGCTTGCCGATGCGGAAATCAACTTTGTATATGAAGGGTGAGTTAGACTCGTGAAATTACTAGTTACCGGCGGTGCCGGCTTTATAGGCAGCAATTTTGTATTGTATATGATTAAAAACTATCCAAATTACGAAATCATTAATGTTGATGCACTCACATATGCAGGCAATCTTGAAAACCTGCGATCGATTGAGCAGCATTCAAACTATTCATTCGTGAAAGCAGATATTGCTAAACGTTCAGAATTGGAGCCGTTATTCCAACAAGGCATCGACGCTGTTATTAACTTTGCAGCAGAATCTCATGTAGATCGCAGCATTTTGCATCCAGAGATTTTCGTACAGACAAACATTCTTGGTACTCAGACGCTTCTTGATCTTACAAAGCAATATAACGTAACTAAATTCGTTCAAGTTTCTACGGATGAAGTGTACGGAACGCTGGGTGAGACGGGGCTTTTCACGGAAGATACGCCGATTGTGCCAAACAGTCCATATTCGGCGAGCAAGGCCGGGGCGGATCTCCTTGTTAGAGCTTATCATGAAACGTTCGGACTAAACGTCAACATAACACGCTGCTCTAATAACTATGGTCCATACCAGTTTCCAGAGAAGCTTATTCCATTGATGATTCAGAATGCGCTTCAAGATAAGCCGCTTCCTGTATACGGGGATGGCCTCAATGTCCGTGATTGGCTTTATGTAGAGGATCACTGCAGCGCAATAGATCTCGTACTGCATAAAGGTGTTAATGGTGAAGTATACAACGTTGGTGGACGTAACGAGCGGAACAATCTGCAGGTTGTTCGCACGATTCTTGAAGAGCTTGGCAAGCCTGAGTCGCTGATCTCCTATGTAAAGGATCGTCTTGGTCATGATCGCAGATATGCAATTGATGCTGACAAGATTCGTAATGAATTAGGCTGGCAGCCGAAATTTAACTATGAGGACGGAATCAAGGAAACGATTCGTTGGTACCTTAGCAATACAGAGTGGATGGAGCAGGTTGCATCCGGCTCTTATCAACAATATTATGACACCCAGTACAAAGATCGCCTGGAGGCGAAAGAATAATATGGCTACTTTAAAAATCGTAGTTACTGGTGCGAGTGGGCAGCTTGGCCGAGAATTGTCGCAATGGACGACGGATACGGCTGAAATTATTGGATTAAGCCGAAGTGAGCTTGATATTACGAGTCTCCCAGCTTGCCGGAATTTATTTGCACTGCATCGTCCTGATGTTGTCATACACTGCGCCGCCTATACTGCGGTAGATAAAGCCGAGTCCGAGCCGGACGAGGCTTTTCGTGTGAATGCAGCTGCAACACGCAATGTTGCGGTAGCTGCTCGTGAGATCGGTGCAAAGCTTTGTTATATAAGCACCGATTATGTTTTTGATGGGAACAGCACTGTCCCTTACAATGAATATGATCAGATTAATCCTCAAACGGTATATGGTAAATCGAAATATGCTGGCGAACAAGCCGTTCAGACACTACATGATCGCTTCTATATTGTTCGGACATCATGGGTGTACGGGAAGTACGGAAATAACTTTGTGAAGACGATGCTGAAAATGGCTGGAGAGCGAGATAAGCTTAAAGTAGTTGCAGATCAAATCGGTTCGCCTACCTACACCTATGATCTTGCAGCTTTTTTGCTAGAGCTAGTGCAAACTGATTATTATGGTATTTATCATGCATCCAATAGCGGAGTTTGCTCTTGGTTTGAGTTCGCAAATGCTATATTTGAAGACAGCGGCACAACTATTCTTGTTGAGCCTTGTACGACAGCAGATTTCCCGCGGCCTGCGCCGAGACCCGCATATTCGGTTATGGATCATACTGCAATCCGCACTAATGGGCTCAACATGCTGCGGCCGTGGAGAGAAGCGCTTAACCACTATCTCAAAGACAGTGAGTGATATATGTAATGCCAACAGTAAGCGTTTGTATAGTAACTTATAACAGTGCGAAAGACATTCAGAACTGTTTGCAAGCTGTTTTAAAACAAAGCTTCCCTGTTGAACGCATTGTCGTCATCGACAATGCGTCAACTGATGGAACGGCTGATCAAGTGAAACCTTTTGCAGAGTATGTCTATTTCATAACGAACACGATCAATAATGGATTTGCCGGCGGCCAAAACCAGGCTATCCGAGAGACATCCTCCGATTATGTACTTGTGTTGAATCCAGATGTTACGCTAGACCCGAATTATTTACAAGAAATTATTGGTTTTATGGAACAAAAGCCGGAGGTTGGAAGTGCAACCGGACGGCTTGTTTTTTCGTCTAATATAGAAGTAATGGATAGCGCAGGACTTGGAATGAAACGAACTCGAAATGCATATGATCTAGCCGCAGGCGACCAAGCAGCGGACTGGAGTACAAAAAGAGCCGTATTTGGCGTATCTGGTGCAGCAGCAGTATATCGAAAGGCAATGATTCGTGATATCGAATATGATGGTGAATTTTTTGATGAACGCTTTTTTGCTTATAAGGAAGACGTAGATGTAGCATGGCGAGCGCAGAAGCTTGGCTRGACCTCATTTTACATACCTGAAGCAAACGCAGTACACCATCGAGGCTGGAAAAAGGGAAGCAGGAGCAGCGTTCCGCTGTTTGTTCGTCAGCATTCCTATCAGAACCGGTTTTTCACCCTTATAAAAAATGAACCTATCGGTTGGCACTCTCTATTAATAGGGCCGTTGATCCTAGCAACGGAAGTGGTGAAGCTTGGTTATATTATTTTACGTGAGCCAGGATTGTTACGCTGTTGGTCAATTATTTTCAAATCGCTTCCGAACATGCTTCAAAAGCGTAAATGGATTCAGGAAAAGGCAGTTCATAAACGGCACACTAAACATTAAATTAATTTTAAATGGGAAAATATGGGGTTCTCCTCCTATCCTATTTTTGGTACAATGCAGATAGAGTCGAAATTTAAGAGAATGCGGGTGAACACGGCGAATGCTAAGGCAAAACCAACGGTTTTTGACGCAATTATATATGCTGGCGGATTTATCCTGCACATTGGTCGTCTTTATGGCCGCGTATTGGCTTAAATTTTATAGCGGTCTACTGCCAAGCTTTAACTCGGTAGCGTTCTCTACTTATTTACTATGGGGAACGATTTATTCCTTTTCAGCAGTGCTGATCGGTTTTTACTTTCAGTTTTATTCGCCCAAACGACGTAAAAATTATTCCTACGAAGTGCTTCGTATTTTACAGATTCAAATGATTAGCTTTTTAGGTTTACTTAGCTTGTTCTTCTTTACCCGTGAAGTACATATCTCTCGTGAATTTCTAGCCATTTTCTTTTTCATGAATTTTATCGCCATTGCGTCATACCGATATTGGGTCAAATCGATCCTCGCTTCATTTCGTCGCAAAGGCTTTAATAAACGTTTTGTACTTATCGTTGGGGCTGGTTCCGTGGGACGCAGTTTCTATACGAATCTGCAGCAGCACCCGGATCTTGGTTATGAGGTAGTCGGCTTTTTGGATGATTATCAAGATGAGCATGCGACTGAGCATCAGTATATGAAGCCGATTATCGGAAGGCTTGATGCTTTGAAGCAAAAGCTGGATATGATGCCTATTGATGAAGTCATCATTGCACTGCCGCTTGAAGCGCATGCGAAGTATGCGGAAATTATTGAAATGTGTGAACGGACGGGCGTGAAGACGCTAATCATTCCTGATTTCTTTGATCTGCTGCCGGCTCGGCCATTTTTTGATAATTTTGCGGGCATCCCTCTTATTAATGTAAGGGATATTCCGCTCGATGAGCTGAGCAATCGGATATTAAAGCGCTGGTTTGATATCGCCTTCTCATTAGTAGCAATTGTTATAACGTCTCCAATCATGTTGTTCGCTGTCATAGGGCTTAAGCTGACATCACCTGGACCCGTATTGTTTAAGCAGGAGCGGATGGGGCTCGATCGCAAAACGTTCCATATGTTTAAATTCCGCTCGATGCGTGTATCAACGGATAAAGTATCAGATACACAGTGGACGGTAGAGAACGATCCAAGGCGCACCAAGTTTGGCAGCTTCCTTCGTCGCACGAGTCTGGATGAGCTGCCGCAGTTTTTCAACGTCCTGCTCGGCCATATGAGCGTGGTTGGTCCGCGGCCAGAACGTCCCTATTTCGTGAATCAGTTCAAAGAGGAAATTCCAAAATATATGGTTAAGCATCAGATTAGACCCGGGATAACAGGCTGGGCACAAACCAATGGCTTAAGAGGCGACACTTCCATACAAGACCGTATTATGTTTGATATTTTTTATATTGAAAACTGGACTTTTTTCTTTGATATCAAAATTATTTTCAAAACGGTACTGAAGGGCTTGATTAACAAAAATGCTTACTAACAGCGATTCAGCATGCCGAGTATCGATTATTATTCCTACATTAAATGCAGGGCCAGAGCTGGAAGAGCTATTAGAGCGATTGAAGCATCAGTCGCTTCCTCCATATGAAATCATCATCATGGATTCCTGCTCGGACGACGGAACGCAGGAGCGAGCGCTCAAGGCTGGAGCCCAAGTGATGCGCGTTGAACGCCGTGACTTCGATCACGGTGGTACGCGCAACGTTGCAGCGATGCAAGCACGCGGCGATATTTTGCTTTTTATGACGCAGGATGCCCTTCCTTGCAACGATAAGCTCATTGAAGAGCTGACTCGCCCACTTTTATCTGGAAATAATGTGGCGTATGCCTATGCAAGGCAACTGCCGAGACCAGAAGCTAATGTGCTGGAACGACTGGCAAGGGAACATAACTATCCGGCACAGTCGCAATTAAAAGCATATGAGGATATTGAAGAGCTTGGGATTAAAACATTTTTTTGCTCCAACGTATGCTCAGCGATTTGGCGTGAGACGTTTGAGACGATGGGACGGTTTCAGGAGCCAGTCATTTTTAATGAGGACTTGTTTATGGCTGCCAAATGCATATTGACTGGCTATAAGGTTGCTTACTGCGCAGAGGCTCTTGTTTTTCATTCGCATGACTATTCGATTAAGCAACAATTCAAGCGTTACTTCGATAATGGAATTTCTATGCGATGCAATACATGGATCATGCCTTACAGCGCGGTTGGCAAGGCAGGCTCAAAGCTTGTTAAGCTGCAGCTGAATGAGCTCAATCGAACCCGTAAATGGCATCTGATTCCCAAGCTGATCGCTGAATCAGCAGCAAAGCTGATCGGCTATAAGCTAGGCATGAATTACCGTTTACTGCCACAGTTTATAACAAGAAGGCTTAGCATGCATCGCCTTATCCTTACTCATATTGAAAATAATAATGCTGGCGTGACAATGAAACAATAATCCATTCATCAGATCTAATCATTAATCTGCAATACCTCAAATTCTAAAGCTCGTCCGATTAGCATTAATCGGCGGGCTTTTTTTTCATGTTATAAGATTTTATAAGAATAGGTATGTAAGCATGCGTTCAAACTAGAGGGACTTGTAAGATTCTGCACGGTAAGGAGAAAACGAGGTGTTATTTTAACTATGGTGTTCATTTGGCTGTCGGGAATATTAATCGTATACATTATTCAGCTCGCTGCGGTATTTGTGATGGAGCATAGTCGTCAAGCACAGTTGACTGCATGGCTTTTCATTACATTTATGTTCCCGTTCATAGGTTTTATAGCCTATATCATGCTTGGGAAAGACTTTGTCAGGCGCAGGTGTTTGGAACGATTTAAGCAGGAGACTATACGCTATGCTAATCAATTATCCCAGGAGGTTACAGAGGCAGCGGATATGGAAAATGAGCAGGTTGAGACACAAAAGAAACTGTTTGCCATGCTTACTGGCTTAGCACCGTTTCCGATTACTCGTAATAATGAAGCATTCGTTCTGAATAACGGTGATGACACATACGAGGAGATATTGAGAGAGCTGAAGCGAGCGACCCATCATATACATATGGATTATTACACGATTAGAGATGATGAAATTGGCCAACGCTTTTTGCAGGTGTTAACGAGTAAGGCGAGAGAAGGAGTCCAGGTTCGAGTTGTATATGATGGGATAGGAAGCCTGCATTTAAGTGATAAGTATRTCGAAGAGCTTCATCGTGCAGGAGTTCGGACAAGCTGCTTTTTACCGCCGCGCATCGCCTTTTTTGACAGAAAATTAAATTATCGCAATCATCGCAAAATCGTTGTAGTAGATGGGACCGTAGGTTTTATCGGAGGTATCAATATCGGTGATGAATACTTAGGAAAGGACCCTAAGCTGGGCTTCTGGCGGGATACCCATTTGCGTTTAAAAGGGGACTCCGTTTATTACCTGCAGGAGCTGTTCATGAACGACTGGGCCTTCGCGGCAAAAGAAGAGCTGGATGGTAAAGCGTATATGACGCCTCATCATTGCCTAGGAAATGAAAGGGTGCTGATGGTTTCAAGTAAACCGGGACAGCATGCTCATAAGATTGATGAAGTCATGTTTGCTGCGATAACAGCGGCTTTGACGAGGATATATATAACGACGCCTTATTTTATACCTGATTCCAGCCTGCTTATGGGTCTCAGAACTGCTGCACTCAGCGGGGTGGATGTGAGGTTGATTATACCGGGCATTGCGGACTCCAAGCTTGTGCTGCTTGCCACACTATCCTATATGCAAGAGATGCTGGATGCGGGAGTGAAGGTTTATCGCTATGAGAAAGGATTTATTCACTCGAAGGTGATGATTGTAGATCACATGCTGGCCACTGTTGGAACAGCAAATGTAGATATGCGCAGCTTGCTAAGTAATTTTGARCTGAACGCGGTGCTTTTTGACGAAGGGACGATTAAGAAGCTGGAAACGGATTTTATGGAGGATTTGAAGCATAGCCGAGAATTGGACAAAAAGACCTTTATGAATCGACCGAATCGACAAAAGGCAGCAGAAGAATTACTGCGCATGTTATCGCCGCTGCTGTGAACGATGCATGCTTGACTGCGTTTTCGGGCATATTTTTCGAAGGTGGATAAACCATGTTATTACCGCCGCGAATGCGAAATCAGGCCTACACGGTATACGTATTCGCCAAAACAAATGGGAGGGTATAACTATGACAGATACTAACGACGAGCAAAAACAAGAGGCGGCAGATCCGAAGCATGAGGGTCGAGAGGATTATTTTATGGATATCGACAGAATGGTAAATGAAGGATTGGGCGGCGGCAATGTAACGCTGCAAAACGGCCTTATTGACGAATCAACAACAGATACGATGGAACGTGAATCCAGATAGCAATTGTTCAATGAACTTATAAAAAAGGAGGGGTAGGCAGTATGGACGTAGCACGCGCGAAGCAAATATACGAATCAGAACAGACAGTTAAAGTTCATCTGGATGAGGATTCGGTCTGGATTGAAAATGTCGACGAGGCGAATGGGATGGCAACCGTTATGGTCGGCAACAATCCTGTGAACACAAAGACGGTATCCTGTGACCGATTGAAGGAAGAAGGTTAATCGTTACAAGCTAAGCAACAAGCAGCTGTACAGAAAAAGAGGCAATCCCAATAATAAATGGGAAAGCCTCTTTTTTGTTTATCCAATAACCATCTTAACCGCCAAAAGCTTCTCTAAACGCGATACAAAGCTGATTGCGATCGACTTCCCATAACTCGGCAATTTCAGCGCTGACATTCTCTTCCCACCAGTCGCATTGGATCTTCCGATTGTCTTTATTTTCGTGAACCCAGATCAGGTTGACAATAACCTTTTTAAAATAAAGTTTTTCAGCTTGCTCCATTTTCTCTTTGGACACCCAAAGTTTCATGCGCTTCACGGTGCGGTATAGCTCGTTGCTGCAGGCTCTGCGGATTTTACGCGCAGTCGGTAAGCCGGCTGTATGTTTTGGCGCGTTAGCTTTCATTATAGACCGACTCCTCTCTACCCCATATGTATGCGCCCGGGGAGAAGGAGGTCACTCGTTACAGCTGTTTGCCTGCTAATCTACTGTGATATATCCAACCATTGGTCCACCGTGGCGCATATCAGTATGGGTCAAGCATAAAATAGGATAAGTCCCCTCTTTTTTGGCAGTGAATCGTACAACCGTCGTTTTGCCTTTTAGTACTTCTCCCTTAATGCCAAGGCCTTCAATGACAAAGGGATGGCTTGCTCCACTTACACCACTAATATGCAGCTCAGTTAGTTCATCCTTTTGGACAACAATTTGACCCGGATCCCAGCGATACATTTCATGCTCTTTGCCGTCAGCGGTTTGTGACTTGTATTCAACCGTAACAATCTGGAAAATTCGCGGCTCTGACGGTTGTCCATCTACCTCTTTTGATCTGTCCCAGCTTAAGTAAACGCCGGTGAATACGATAAGGACTGCAACTACAATAAACAGTTGAATTTGTCGTTTACTTACAATAAAGACCTTTGACATGAAACGCTCACCTCATCCATTCGTATCATTTAAGGCTAGTCTATGCAGGGGCTTGTCAGCACATGACAAAAGTGGAAGGTTGTCTGTATCGTATGTTAGAATAGCTTCAGCGCAGCAAAAGCAAGCGAAAGCCATATTTTATGCAGGAAGGCGGATTGAGAACAGGAATGGATTTTATTCATGAAGTATTGGACAATGTATTGCAATGGGTAGAGAGTCTAGGGTACTTTGGTATTTTGATCGGACTATTGATTGAAGTTATACCAAGTGAAATTGTGCTCGGCTTTGGAGGTTATCTCGTATACAAAGGGGATATTTCCTTCTGGGGGGCAGTGTTGTTTGGTACGTTAGGAGCAATTGGACAAAACTGGATTTTATATTGGATTGGCAGATATGGCGGACGGCCAATCGTCGAGAAATACGGTAAATATATAAAGATCAAACAAAAACATGTAGATATTTCTGAAAATTGGTTTAACAAGTATGGCGTAGGCATCGTGTTCACTGCACGTTTTGTGCCGGTAATGAGACAGGTTATTTCAATTCCAGCGGGTATGGCAAGAATGAATTTTGGATTATTTACATTGCTGACTGCACTTGCTTCTCTGCCATGGTCTATATTGTTTATTTATCTGGGCAAATCGCTTGGCGAGAACTGGGATAAAATCGATGAGAAAGCTGCGCCTTATGTACAGCCTGCTATTCTTATCGCAATTGCACTCCTTATTATTTATGTCCTTTTCAAATTTGTACGCTCACGCCGCAAATCGGTATAATAGAACAGTCAACCTTGCATTTTTTTCTGATGAGCAACCATTAAATAGACGAAAGAGGGATTCATATGAGCAAAAGCATTGCAGATAAACTGGGCAAAGGAATTAGCCCGCAACAATTTATTGACGGCATGACCAAAAATAAAGAGCAGTTTTTGGATTGGTCGGAAAAGTTCGTATGGACTGATGAGAGCGACAAGGAATATTTCGAATCGCTTAACAATCGTGATGATCTTCGTGTATTGATCCTGATGGCTGATTGGTGTGGCGATGTTGTACGGAATATTCCTGTTGTATTCAAAGCGCTTGAGAACAGCGGCGTTCCGATTGACGTGCTCATTAT
The DNA here is from genome assembly GCF_056398625.1 of Paenibacillus sp. 01T431. Classification (NCBI taxonomy): domain Bacteria; kingdom Bacillati; phylum Bacillota; class Bacilli; order Caryophanales; family Paenibacillaceae; genus Paenibacillus; species Paenibacillus sp. 01T431. The sequence goes on along the minus strand of NZ_JBFTPT010000020.1, from coordinate 15,657 downwards.
GGAAGAGCATCTCGACACGATGGATCAATTTTTGACACTTGGCGGCCGTTCTGTACCTGTCGTTATTGTTGCGGATACAGGCGGAGCAGTGCTAGGCAAGTGGGGACCGCGTCCTACTCATGTTCAGGAAGCTATGCTCGCGTTCAAAAAAGAAAATCCAGACCGTGAAGCAGCCGACTATCAAGAGAAGCTGGCGATTACAAGACAGGAAATTGGCCGTCGTTATGGAGAAGGAACTGAATATCAATCCGTTATTGTGAAAGAGCTCCGCACTTTGTTGGAGTCATTTTAAACGAATATGAGTGAGAATATGAAGATTGAAACTTTTACATTAGGTCCCCTGCAAACGAATGCTTATCTCATCACGGTGAAGGAGCCTGCAACAGTAAATGGTGAAGAGGCGCAGGAACGAGGCATCGTGATTGATCCAGGAATGAATCCGCGCAAGCTGATTGAGCGCCTTAAAGGTGTGAAGGTGGAGGCAATTCTATTGACTCACGCTCATTTCGATCATATGGGCGGCGTGGATGAAGTGCGAAAGCTGGCTGACTGTCCTGTGTACATACATGACTTGGAGGCAGACTGGCTAACGGATCCGCGTAAAAATGGTTCAATGAGATGGCAGGATGTAACGCCTCCGCTCTCAACGGACCCCGCTGAATATGCGCTCGCGGAAGGTCAAACCTTATCGCTGCTTGGATTATCTTTCCGAGTCATGCATACACCGGGGCATTCTCCCGGCAGCGTAAGCTTCCTGCATGGCAACCATCTGTTCTCAGGCGATGTGCTCTTCAAAATGTCAGTTGGCCGAACGGACCTGCCGGGCGGACGTGAACGTGATTTATATGACTCCATTCGCTTGAAGCTGTACAAACTAAACCCAGAAGTCATTGTATATCCAGGACATGGCGGACGTACGACGATTGGTTTTGAAATGGCGAACAACCCATATACGGGTGCATGAAGCATGAGGAAGGGGCATGACGTTTGGCGGATACAAAGGTACAGCATTTTACAGATGATGTAGAAGAAAATGCGGGAAAATCGAAATTGACAGTGGAACAGAAAGCTGCCGAAAGTCAGCGAATTATTACTGGAATAGCTGCACAGTTATCGATCCCGGTAACAAAAGTGAAATCTGCAGTAGGCTTGCTCGATGAGGGCAACACCATTCCATTTATCGCGCGTTATCGGAAAGAGATGACAGGTGAGCTGGATGAGAATGATCTAAGAGCAATCGAAGAGAAGCTGCAATATATGCGGAACCTGGAAGAGCGCAAACGCGAGGTTATTCGTCTAATCGATGAGCAAGGCAAGCTGACTGAAGAGCTGCGCGCTTCGATTACCCAATCGGTTAAGCTGCAAGAGATAGAAGATCTATATCGGCCATATCGGCAAAAGCGTAAGACTCGTGCGAGCGTCGCGAAGGAAAGAGGGCTGGAGCCGCTATCAGAATGGCTGTGGTCACAGCCGCGCAGCGGTGATCCGCTTGTTGAAGCTGCCCGTTATGTGAACGAGGAAAAAGGTGTACCGACTGCTCAGGATGCTTTAAATGGAGCTTCGGACATCATTGCCGAAAATATTGCCGATGATGCATCTATTCGCGCTTGGGTTCGCAAATTCACATTTGATCAAGCGCTAATCAAGACAGAAGCAAAAAATGCTGCTGAGGAAACGGTATACGAAATGTATTACAGCTATCAGGAGCCGGTTCGAAAGCTTCCTCCACATCGTGTTCTTGCGATTAATCGTGCTGAACGCGAGGATGTGCTGCGTGTTGCCTTTGATGTTCCTACGGAACGCATTCATGAGCATATCCAGAGAAAGCTGCTTAGAAACGGGACTGCGCAATCTGTACGCGATGTGCTTGTATCGGTCATTGAAGACTCTTATAAGCGTCTTATCTCGCCATCCATTGAGCGTGAGGTTCGTGGCGAGCTGACAGAAAAGGCAGAGGAGCATGCCATTTCCATTTTCTCTGAAAACTTGCGCAATCTGCTGCTTCAACCGCCCGTTCGCGGCAATATCGTGCTCGGAGTTGATCCGGCTTTCCGTACCGGGTGCAAACTAGCAGTCATTGATGATATTGGCAAGCTGCTGGAGGTCGCGGTATCTTATCCAACTCCTCCGAACAACAAAGTGGCTGAAGCTGAGAAGCTCATCAATGGTTTAATTGATAAATACAAAGTAGAATTGATCGTTATAGGCAACGGAACAGCCTCACGTGAGACGGAACAATTTATTGCTGACTTAATAGGCAAGCGCAAAGCGGCCGGAGCGGACGGCGCTGAGCTTAAGTACATAATTGTCAACGAAGCAGGCGCAAGCGTGTATTCGGCTTCTAAGCTCGCTCAGGAGGAGTTTCCGGCGTTAGACGTCGCAGAGCGCAGCGCAGTGTCGATTGCCCGCAGATTGCAGGACCCGCTTGCAGAACTCGTTAAAATCGAGCCTAAAGCAATCGGAGTTGGACAATATCAGCATGACGTTAGTCAAAAGCGCCTTGATGAGACGCTTGGCGGTGTAGTAGAGTCAGCGGTTAACCATGTTGGCGTCGATGTGAACACAGCATCAGCATCCTTGTTATCCTACGTGGCGGGCATTAATGCTACCATCGCTAAAAATATCGTGAAATATCGTGATGAAAACGGACGCTTCATTAAACGAAACCAGCTGCAGAAGGTACCGCGTCTTGGCGCAAAATCCTATGAGCAATGTATTGGTTTCTTGAGAATTGCTGAACCAGTCAATCCTCTAGACAGCACGCCGATTCATCCGGAATCTTATGAGGTTGTAGACAAGCTGTTTAGTGAGATGGACCTTAGCCTTAAGCAGTTAGGCTCAGAGGAGCTAAGAACAAAGCTTGCCGAGCTAGACGCAGATCGTATCGCGCCAACGCTTGGCGTGGGCGTACCTACTTTGCGGGACATCATGGATAGCTTGCTTCGTCCGGGTCGCGACCCGCGTGAAGAGCTTCCTCCTCCGATTTTCCATACTGATGTACTCAATATCGAGGATCTGGCTCCAGGAATGGAACTTCACGGGACAGTGCGGAATGTCATCGATTTTGGTGCGTTTGTCGATATCGGCATCAAAAATGATGGGCTCGTTCATATTTCACAGCTTAGCGATAAATTCGTTAAACGTCCGATGGATGTTGTATCTGTCGGTGACACGGTTACGGTATGGGTGCTTAGTGTCGATTCGAAAAAAGGCCGAGTAAGCTTGACGATGCGCAAGCCTAACTAACGGTTTCCATATATAAAGGGCTTGCCTGTTAGGAGGCAAGCCCTTTATAATTTAACAAGTGCATGGGCATCGCCTACTACCCTACAAAAGGAGTGAGATGACTATGAAGACAGAAAAGGCAAGCGGATCAGCCCATTCAAAATGGTTTGGACTCGCTTTGCAGGCACTCGTTATTTTATCGCACAAATCAGAATGTTATCCAAGTGCGGCTATTGCCGGCTGCTTGAACTCGGAAGCAACACAATTGCGGAAAGTGCTGGCTAAGCTGGCTGCTGGGCAATTAATTGAAACAAGAGAAGGCCGTGATGGAGGTTATAGGCTGAAACGCCCTCCAGAGGCGATATCGCTCGCTGAGGTGTACATTGCTCTCAAAGTAGGAGAACCTCTCTGCAGCGGCATGCTGGATACAATCAGCCTGCATGATGCTGGAATGAATATGAAGTCAGCATTCATGGATATTGCAAATGAGATTGAACAGAATACGATCGAAACACTGCAGCAGTTTACAATTGCGCAGCTTGCTCAAAAGACATTGCCTAATTCTTCTTAAAAAGTAATTAAATTTACTAAAGTTAGTCGATTGACAAAAGTATCGACACGACCTATACTGTGTATATAAATGATACAGTTTATCTTTCATTAACTGTGCCCTGCGAAGCACAGTATATTCGCGAGATTAACTGAGTAGAATCTTGCACAGATAAAAATTTTCCTTTGGAGGGAACCATATGACAACAACTCAAAGCAATTCACAAGAAACTCAAACGAATGAACAATTGAATGCAACTTTCTTTGATGTTTTAAATAGCCGTCGTTCTGTACGTGAATACGACAGCAGTGCAGTAATTTCTGAGGAAGAAATCAGAGACATTCTTGCAACTGCGATCAAAGCGCCATCTTCATCGAATATGCAGCCTTGGCGTTTTCTCGTTGTAACTGATCCTGAACTGAAGCAAAAGCTGCTTCCCATCGCATTTAACCAAAAGCAGGTAGCTGCTGCATCAGCGATTGTTATTGTTCTAGCTGATTTGGAAATGTACACGTTGTCCGAAAAAATTTATGGATCTGCGATTGAAGCAGGTTTCATGACTGAAGAAGTGGGCAACAACTTTATTGCGAATTCTACGAAAATGTACTCAGCTTTGCCAGCAGAGCGCTTGAAAGAAATCGTTGTATTTGACACAGGCCTAGTGGCGATGCAGCTTATGCTGACAGCTCGTGCTAAAGGGTATGATTCCGTTCCTATGGGCGGATATAACCGTGATCAAGTGATGGAACTGTTTAATATTTCGGATCGTTATTTGCCGACGTTGATGCTTCCAATCGGCAAAGCAGCAGTAGAAGGCCGTGAAACAACTCGTCTATCGGTTGATGATGTTACATTTTTTAACAAATTTTAATTTATCGATAACCAAACAATAACAAAAAGCGACCCTCAGATAGTGGGGGTCGCTTTTGTTATTCTAACGATAAGTAATTAGGAGTTCGCCATTACATTCTGCTTTATTTCACCGTTTAAACGAGCTAATCCCTTAAAAGTATGGCAGCAGCCCTATACGGTTATGTGGTTGGGCAGTGATCGATTACTGAAATTCGGTGAATTCGGTTCCGGTGCCTTCTTCCTTTGAACCTTGTTTGTTGCGGTAAAAATACCAGCAGTCATTAAGCAGCTTAATTTGTCTGCGGTCTTTCTTTTGAAATGCACGCATCATTTGATTGCACAGCCACTGTGGCATACCTATCGTTCTCCTTCCCCAGGCCTAACTTGTTGTAATACTACAATATGGGGAAGGGCGTGTGTCCGTGCAGGTCCTACCTATATACTCTGTTCTTCTTCATACTCTTCGTACCACTGTTCAAGCTGAGCTTGCAGGGCGCGAATTTCTGTTAAAAGCGAAATAAGCGGATAGGACTTCTCTTGTACGCCGGCAAAATCCTTCTCAAGGCTGTTGATGTAATCCAGGCCTGAGACGATATTAATGGAATTGTCGTGAAGCTCAACATCGTTGCACTCTGCTACAGCATAAGGCAATACTGGAACATGCTCTGCTGTTAGCTTGTCAATTTCTTTATGAAGCCGGAGGTTAAGCGCGCTTAGCTGATAAGCGTGCGATTCAGGCATTTCCACGAAAAAGATGATGTCATTTTGTTTCAATAGGACGTAGCGCATAGTTGCCATAATAATTATTGATCTCCCCTTTAGTTTGTTACCGTACATATACTGTAAATTTTCTGCACATTTAATAATTCCTACTTGACAGTGTAGCCTATGCCAGCTTTAAAATTCAAGTAGTTGGGGGAGAATAATGAATGAATAATGAGGCGCTGCAGCAATGGGTTGAGCATATTTCGATAACCTTTTTTAATCGTCCGTTTTTACATCAAGCCACATTCAACAGCCGACTTAAAGCAACAGGAGGACGCTACTTTACAAGGTCCCATAATATTGAGATCAGTCCTCATCAGCTTTCGGCTTTCGGGCATGAAGAAACCGAGAAAATTATTAAGCATGAGCTTTGCCATTATCACTTGCATATATTGAAGCGGGGATACCAGCATCGTGATATTGAATTCAAACAGCTGCTGGCTCAGGTAGGCGGCTCACGCTATTGTCAGTCCTTGCCTGAACGCGCGCAGCGTAAGCAGCAGCCATTTCGGTACAAGCTTGTTTGTACCAAATGCGGGATGGAGTATCTGCGCAAAAGGAAGATTGATCCGGCTAAATACGCTTGTGGAAAATGTCGCGGAAAATTAGTGTTAAAAGTGATTGACAATCAAAGTAGTACATGATATATTATTACTTGTCACTTTTACTTTTCCCTGATAGCTCAGTTGGTAGAGCACTCGACTGTTAATCGAGTTGTCACAGGTTCGAGTCCTGTTCGGGGAGCCAGATTTGGAGAGATACCCAAGTGGCTCAAGGGGACCCTCTGCTAAGGGGTTAGACTGCGTAAGTGGTGCGAGGGTTCGAATCCCTCTCTCTCCGCCACATTTTTCTCACAAGTGTTTGCAACGGGAAGACCGTTCATCCGGTCTTTTTTATTTGCCACAGTGGTTGCAGCATCGTGGAAATCTCATTTGAATTGTTCTGTATGGCCCGTTGGTCAAGTGGTTAAGACACCTCCCTTTCACGGAGGTAACAGGGGTTCGAGTCCCCTACGGGTCACCAATTATTCACACAAAAAAATGTACTAGCTCTTCGGAGCTCGTTTACAATTACAGCGAGAGCCATTAGCTCAGTTGGTAGAGCACCTGACTTTTAATCAGGGTGTCGAAGGTTCGAGTCCTTCATGGCTCACCATTTTCTTGATTAAGAAGATGCGAGCGATGAACGTTCGACTTATAAATGTGCGGTAGTGGTGGAACGGCAGACACGCTATCTTGAGGGGGTAGTGTCCCATGGACGTGCAGGTTCAAATCCTGTCTACCGCACCATAACTTACTCTTTGCCGATGTATATAGGTGAACTTAGAAGGTGTCATTTTGCATGCACTTTTCTGATAGATGATGCCACTTTATATTCAGATCATAAATCTGACTAGAGAGTGGTTTTTTCGTTATAAGTTGCTCGAGCCGTGAAAACAGATGCATCATTAGAGATGAGGAGCTGTAAACATGAAAATAAACTTAAACTTTACGAACAAGGGACAAGCAGCGATTAGCAAATTTAACAACGAGGAATTGCTTGAGATTTTCGCACGGTACAGCAATACCTTAATGAAAAAATACTCAATCGAAGTAACTGTACCAGCAGAAGGCAATGAAGCGATTATCGAAAGAGGCAAATTATCGGTATTTGTAGACAAAATCGAATGTGACGTTGAAACCTTCTTCAAAGAATTGGGAAGAGACGTTAAGGTGCCGCTTAAGAAAAGACTTACGCCTGAAGACAAGTTAGACAATGTATTTAAGGCTGAAACGATTGAATCGTAAGGCTAAAATTATATTTAAAAAACTTGAGAAAAAATGCTTGAACTTCTGATGATAAGCTGATATAATCATTTTTGTTGTCTCAAGCATATTTGTTCTCTTAGTTCCAGACGGCCCGTTGGTCAAGTGGTTAAGACACCTCCCTTTCACGGAGGTAACAGGGGTTCGAGTCCCCTACGGGTCACCATTAATCCTCAAAGTGTACCAGCTCTATGGAGCTCGTTGCAATCACACGAGAGCCATTAGCTCAGTTGGTAGAGCACCTGACTTTTAATCAGGGTGTCGAAGGTTCGAGTCCTTCATGGCTCACCATTTTCTTTGATAAGAAGATGTGAGTGAAGGATCGTACAATTTACAATGTGCGGTAGTGGTGGAACGGCAGACACGCTATCTTGAGGGGGTAGTGTCCCATGGACGTGCAGGTTCAAATCCTGTCTACCGCACCAAAGTATATAAATCGTACGGCTCTAGTGATAGAGCCGTTTTTTTGTGTGTTCTAACAAAAAAAGAAACCCTACTTATCGTCATATTTAAAAAGTGGGAATACTAGAGGTTGGAATGGTTGATTATATATTTAGAGCGTTATATATTTATCGGAGTGGGGGGTGTTCAAATGCCGGGGGTTCATAGTAATTTAAAAGAAATCATGAGAGCTAAAGATCCAAACCTATCGATTAGGCAGCTTGCCAAAGATATTGACTATCATTTTGATTCTGTTCGGAAGATGTATAAGGATGAGATGGTTCAATATCCGCGGGATCTGTTATGGAGGTTATGCAAATATTTTGATGTAAGTCCTGGACAGTTTATTGTAGTCGTTCATGATGATAAAGATATAGATCCAGATAAATAAAAGGGAACCCTGTACATTTTGTATAGGGTTCCCTTTACTATTTATATGATAATTATGCGGAAGCGACTGCTTCTTCGGCTTGTGCTTGCGAGATTTTAACTAACATTGCATCAGGATCGGACAAAACTTCGATGCCTTCATGGAAGGAGAGATCAGACACTAGTAAATGATCTCCTATTTTAAGGCCGCTAATATCTACCTCGAATGCGCTGAGCAGATTGTCTGGCATGCAGCGAACCTCTACTTCGTACATCTCAACTTGAAGCATTCCGCCTTCTTTGACACCTGCTGGTTCTCCGGAGAAATGAATCGTTACTTTCGAATCTAAACTCACATTCATATTCAATTGATAGAAATCAACGTGAACAATTTTGTTGCTTAGCGGATCTCTTTGTATATTTTGAATTAATACTGGCTTATTCCCTTTTTCCGGAATAGCTGCATTTAAAATAGCGCGCGGGTTGTGCTTTATGACTGATAATATTTCTTTCTCAGCGACGATAACAGAAATGCTGCCGACATCCTTACCGTATACAATAGCTGGTACCTGTCCTTGCTTTCTTAATAGATTAATCTTAGATTTGCTTAAATCGACCCGTTCGTTTAACTGGATAGTATTGCTCATCATTTGTTGCCTCCTAATCGAATGGGGTACTGTCAAACCGACAATAAAAAAGACCGATTAGCAATAGAATGTCTAATCAGCCCGCTAACGACCATATTTTCTTGTCATATGTTAATTTTATCACAAGTTCTCGACTTGTCAAATCAGTGCAAATCCGGCTCGATTGACAAGAAAATATGGTCGTGTTAAGGTTTAAACAGCAGATAGGAGCGGAATTGCAAGAAAAGGCAGCAACTGAAAGCTGTTAAGTGGTAACACTGGGATAGCTAAAAACCAAAAGCATATCGTTTAATCTCGGAAATAAAGACATCTTTATTTCTTTTTTTTATTGTCATTTGTAAATTTTTTAAAAATAAGGGAGCGATTTCATTGAAAAAAGTTTTAATCAAGCGGAATATAGCATTTTTGGGAACGAGTTTGCCTAGAGAATGCGGATTAGCTACTTTTTCTCAGGATCTGATGAATGAGATCGAACAAATGCAAGATTTTAATGCACCACGCATGATTGCGGTTAACAACAACAAGTCCTATGCGTACGGCAATCAGGTGATGGCTCAGATTGGACAGCACAATCGTGCAGATTATAGCAAAATAGCCATTGATCTTAATCAATCCAATATCGATATGTTAGTCATTCAGCATGAGTTCGGCATTTACGGCGGGGAAAGCGGAGAATACGTTTTGGAATTGGCAGCGAAGCTCAAAATCCCGTTTATCGTTATTTTTCATACCGTATTGTCCGAACCGAGCGAGAAACAGCGTTTAATTATGAAGCAGCTGGCGGATTTAAGCTATAAGGTCATTACGATGGCCCATACCAAAATACAGGATTTGCATGAGGTTTACGGCATAACGCTTGAAAAGATAGAGATGTTCCATCATGGGGTTCCGGTAGTTGCGACCGAATCTAGAAATGAGCTTAAAGAAAGGTTCGGGTATACGAATCGGCAAATCATTTCAACATTCGGTTTTTTAAGCCCAGGCAAAGGGATTGAATATGCCATAGAGGCCATGAACGGCGTAGTGAAGAAGCACCCGGAAGCACTTTATATGATTTTAGGCAAAACGCATCCTGTTGTGAAACAAGAGGTTGGAGAAGTGTACAGGACGAAGCTGACAGATCTAGTGGAAAAGCTAGGCCTTCAGCAGCATGTTACGTTTGTTGATAAGCATCTAACGCAAGAGGAGGTTGTTCAATCTCTTGTATTGTCGGATATTTATATGACGCCTTATCTTGGCAAGGATCAAGCTGTAAGTGGAACACTAGCATTCGGAATTGGTTACGGCAGGGTGATTATTTCGACTCCGTACCGCTACGCTGTTGAGATGCTGGCTGACGGAAGAGGATTGCTCGCAGATTTCCACAATTCCGCATCATTAGAAAATCATATTGTAACGATATTGGACGATCCGAATCTAAAAGCGGAAATGGAGAGCAAGACGCTCGCTTTAGGCAGTACAATGATGTGGAATGAAGTCGCCAAATCTTACGCGGTACTTTTCCGTGAAACGATGGCACATCATTATGTGTTAAAAGGAAGTGCGGTTTAATGGGAGTAAGTATGATCAAGCCGTTATCAACCGATTATTTACGCTCATTAACAGATGATACAGGCATCTTCCAGCATACTAAATTCGGTATTCCCGACCGTTCCAAAGGTTATACTTCCGATGATAATGCAAGGGCTTTGATTGCGGCAGTTATGCTCAATAAGCGCATTAGAGATAAGGAATCCTTGAACCTTATAAATACGTATTTGGCCTTTATTCATCATGCTCAAAATGAAGACGGCAGCTTTCGAAACTTTATGGACTACAACCGTTTGTTCATAGAAAAAACAGGCTCTGAGGATTGTCTGGGGCGCTGTTTGTGGGCGCTTGGATTTACACTTTCGGAGCCATCCGTCCCGCATAATGTGCAAAATACATGTAAATATATGATCAATCAAGCGCTGCCGCATGTGCGGAGCTTGAGATCGCCAAGAGCGATGGCTTATGCAATTATCGGCTTAACTTCCATGATGCAGACCGAGAACGCGCTCCGTTATAAGTTCCCATATCCGAATATGGAAAGCGATGATCCAGCCTTTCTTCCAGAGGCTCAAATCGTTTCGTTAATTGAGGAATTAGCGATGAGGCTGCATACGCAGTATCAAAGCAATAAAGGAGAGGGCTGGCAGTGGTTTGAGGATCGTATTACTTATGGCAATGCGATGCTGCCTTGGGCGCTTTTCAAAGCATCACATTTTTCGCATATAGAAGCATTCAGACAAACCGCTAAAGAAAGCTTGGACTTTCTAGCTTTAATTACTTTTGCAAAAGAAGGTTATTTCAAACCCGTGGGCAGTCATGGCTGGCTTGATAGAGGCGGAGAAGCAGCGTTATATGACGAGCAGCCGATAGAAGCTTGCGAGATGCTGTTAGCCTGCTTAGAAGCGTACAAGACGTTAGGGAAGGAAACCTATCGCGAGCAAGCTTCCTTATGCTATGAATGGTTTCATGGGCGGAACTCCCGTCATGAATCGTTAATAGATGCAGAGACCGGCGGCTGTTACGATGGCATACATGCAAGCGGCCTGAATTTAAATCAAGGCTCGGAAAACATTGTTTCATACTGCATGGCTCATGAGGTGATGCACAATAAATAAATTTGCTACGATTCTCGCAGGCGGAGGCGGAACACGTTTTTGGCCTTTATCCCGGCAGGAGCTGCCAAAGCAGCTGATCAATATAAGCGGTACCGACATTATGCTCAATGATACGATTGAACGCTTTAACGGTGTTATTCCGATGGAAAACACGATCGTAGTAACGAATCGCACCCAAGCGGTGCTGCTCGAGAGGATCATGCATAAGAGTGTTCAGCACGTTAACATTCTGGTAGAGCCTGTTGCCAAAAATACGGCAGCGAGCATACTCCTTGCGGCTTTATTTATTGAGAAAAACCATGGTGATTCTCTTATGGTCGTATTTCCATCCGATCATCATATTACCGAATCGGATAACTTTAAGAAAACATTGAATGATGCTTGCATCGTGGCTATGGAGACAAACAAGATTGTTACGATTGGCATCAAGCCTACCTTTCCTTCAACTGGCTATGGTTATATTTCTTGCAAGAAAGACTCTTTCATTAAGGAGCCTTGTCATGTTTATGAGGCAGCCGAATTTGTCGAAAAACCTAATTTTGCAAAAGCGCAATCCTATCTTCAATCCGGTCATTATTTGTGGAACAGCGGTATGTTTATTTGGAAAACCTCCTGCATCATTGATAATTTCAAAAGGTTTCTTCCGAGGCTCTTTAAAACAATGCTCCCTTTAATTGCGTACATGGGCACGGAGCGCGAAGAGGAAATGATTAATGAGATTTATCCTTTGCTGCAAAACATTTCAATCGACTATGGTATTTTAGAGCGCAGTGACGAGGTTGTCGTTATTGAAGGCGATTTTGGATGGAATGATATTGGAAGCTGGGATGCGCTCGGCGCGATATTTCCTCCAGATGAGCATGGAAACATTGTCAAAGCGAACTACGTAGGCATCGACACTCAGAACTCCATCATCTACGGCGATGACCGGCTCATCACTACAATTGGAATTGATGGTCTGATTATTGCGGATACCAAGGATGCGCTGCTGATATGTGCCAAAGACAAGGCGCAAGAGGTAAAGGAAATCGTTAGAATATTGAAAGATAAAGGAATGCACGAATACGCCTAAGAAAGGCTCACATTCAAATGAACCCCATGATGAAGCTGGAATGGATAACGAAAACATGCAAAGAGCTGCTGCTAGAATATGAGCCTGCTCAAAAACAAGGATCGAAGCTGCATTTTGCTGGCGTTGGGGACCGCGATGTTTACAATATTACTGCTCCATTCTTGAATGAGGGGGAGCTTTATATTGCCGGCCGTGTGGAAGATCGCCATTCGGAGGAATCCGAGATTAACTTCTTTACATGCAAAGATGGGATATGGACTCCGAAGCTGGATTTGCCTAAGTTTCAGCTGCAGGATCCCTTTATTACGAAAATTAACGGCGAATGGATCTTCGGCGGTGTGCATCTTTATTTTGACTCTGAAACATCGAGGTCGATCATAGGCTGGAAAACCGTGCTTTACCGAGGAGAAAATTTGCATGAGCTTGTACATGCTGCAACAGGCCCTTGGAACATGAAGGATATTCGCTTAACACAATTATCTGATGGGAAGATCGGTATTTTTTCGAGACCATTTGGGATTGAAGGCACGAGAGCTGTAATCGGCTTTAGCATCATTGATTCCTTTGAGGAGTTGTCGGAAACAGCTATTATTAACGCTCCATTGTTTCGTGATCAATTTCTAAAGGATGAATGGGGAGGGGCAAATGAAATTCATTTGCTCAAAAATGGTTATCTCGGCGTATTAGGCCACATCTCCTACACGGACGAGGAGTCTAATCTTCATTATCATGCGATGTCATTTGTTCTCAATCCTTGGACGAGAGAGAAGTCACCGGTCAAAATCATAGCAACAAGAAGCGACTTCCCTGAGGGTCCGGCTAAACGCCCGAATTTAGTTGATGTAATATTCAGTGGTGGACTGGTCCGCAAGGCTAACAACCGAGCGGAGCTCTATGTGGGAGCTAGTGACACGGAGGCGCATTACATCGATATTGCAGACCCGTTCACGGAGTACGAAGCGATGAAGCAAGATGAAGCTGAAAGCTAAAGCTGGCTGCTAGGCTAAGGGCGAATGGTAACACGCGTGCCAATAGGCACTATTTTGGACAAGGCGAGTACATCATCGTTAAACATTCGGATGCAGCCGTGTGAGACGATATGTCCGATGGAAGAAGGATCGTTTGTGCCATGGATGCCATAATGCGGCTTTGAGAGCCCCATCCAAAAGGCGCCGAACGGTCCGCCGGGATTGGGCTGCTTATTAATAATCGTAAATTCACCTGTAGGCGTTTGAGTTACCATTTTGCCGATGCCAACGGGAAAAGCTTGAGTGACGACGTCGCCGTCCAGCAGATAGAGCTGACGATCGGAAAGATCGATGATAATACGGTAGTCGGGCATGGGGGACTCACTCCTTTTCTCCTATGTTATGTAGAGCGGCAGCGGTTTGCTTCAAAGATTTAGGCGCGCCCAAAAAAAGAGCCCAAAGGATGTGTCCTAGGGCTCTTTGGTCATTTTATTTTATAGTAAATAACTCTAGCAATATTCTGCCTCGCCCTCGTTTTCCCTCGCATTGTTTATGCGCTTGTTTTACATCTGCTAGAGAATAGACAGTGTTGATCTCTGCTTTGATCGTTCCATCTGCAATGAGTTGAGCAAGCTGTTCAAGGTTAGCATGTGTCGGGAACTTTGTGTTGAATGTAGCTGTTACATTAAATTCCTTGGCTTTTTCTTTGGAGGGAAGCTGCGTTAGTGCGACCAATTTGCCGCCTTGTTTAATAACAGACCATGAACGATCTTCTGTAGTTCCGCCGACTGCATCAACGACAAGATCAACATCATGAACTACGCTCTCAAAAGCTGTAGTCGTATAATCAATGACTTGGTCTGCACCAAGCGACTGAATATAGTCTATATTTCCTGTGGATGCCGTTCCGATGACAGTCGCGTCTTTCCACTTGGCCAACTGCACTGCGAAATGCCCCACACCGCCAGCAGCAGCATGGATAAGTACGGTCTGTCCTGCGCCTAGCTCTCCTTCTGAAAATAAAGCTTTCCAAGCGGTGTCAGCTCCGCCTCTAATGGTAGCAGCCTCTTTCAGCGAGAGTCTGTCTGGCATATGCACCAGCTCTTTTGGCTCAGCAATCGCATACTCTGCATAAGCTCCTTTTACCGAACCAAACACGCGGTCACCTGCTTTAAACTCGCTTACAGCGGAACCGACAGTGTCTATGACACCGGACATGATTGTGCCTGGGATATACGGAAAGGTTTGCGGAAATCTGGCATGCATCCAGCCATTTCGGATTTTGTAATCGACAGGGACAATTCCCGCATAATGAACACGTATGAGAACCTCATTATCTTTTGGAACAGGAACGGGGATGCTCTCAAGCTGCAGCACCTCTTCATTGCCATATTGATATACTCTTATTGCTTGCATCGCTTGATCCGACATAGGGAAGCAGCTCCTTTAAATTTTTTATATCGTTCAAATGCTCGGCTATTTGTATATGAGTTAAATGTACCTTGATGCTATTAAGGAAGCAAGCAGGCACTTTTTTGCGGATCGTAACGATTCCTTAAGATTAGCTTGCTCAGCTTCTATGGTACAATAAAAGTAATAGATGAATGAACATCATGATTTTTCTTAAAGAGGTGCAGATTATGATCCTAGTAAGCTCTTGTTTAGCAGGGTATGAGGTAAGATATAATGCAACGCATAGTGTAAATGAAATCATTCAACAATTGGTGCAGCAAAAGAAAGCCGTTGCTGTATGTCCTGAATTGCTGGGCGGTTTCTCTACTCCAAGAGAGTCAGCCGAAATTGTTGGCGGCGACGGCGATGATGTGTTAAACGGTACAGCTAGAGTAGTAGAGAAATCGGGCAGGGACGTAACGGCGATGTATATGGAAGGTGCACACATTACGCTAAAAAAAGCGAAGGAAGTAAATGCGGAAGTGATTGTACTTAAGGAATACAGCCCTTCTTGCGGCAGCGCCATGATTTATAATGGGGAGTTTAAAGGCAATAAGAGGACTGGAAATGGGGTTACGACTGCTCTGCTTAGAAGAAACGGCATAAGAGTGATATCCGAAGAGCAGCTTGGGGAATTTTTGGTGGAAATGAGTTTCTAGCAGAAATAAATTCAAGAAAATAATAGAATCATAAATAAAAAGGAGCCTCCTAGGAGCAATGTCATTAAGTTAACATAAGAGTCAGGACCGGGAATAAAAATAGAATCAGAAACGGCTTGGGAAAAAGTCCTGTGCCGTTTCTTTTTTTATGCAAGTATGAAAAAAGGGAACAGCAAACAAGCGGATGGATGATCAGCTTAAAAA
>NZ_JBFTPT010000019.1:0-110698 GCF_056398625.1 Paenibacillus sp. 01T431 | reverse complement strand
AATGCCCCCATTGAATCGTTTCATTCCACACTAAAGTCTGAAACGTTCTACCTCGAAGGGTTGACCCATACAACGACTGCAATCGTTGAACAGACCGTTCGAGACTACATCACTTACTATAACGCAATTCGTATTCAAACGAAACTAAATAACCAGTCGCCGATTGATTACAGGCGACTGGCCGTTTAAACTTGAAGGTGTTTTGATCCCTGTCTCACAAATGGGGGTCAGTCCCCGTTGAGACAGCCTTTTTACTCATATTGCCAGATCTAATCTTTATCTCCCCATAGCCTAGCTGCAATCAAGCAGCTCTTCCGAACCATGCATGTCCATGTTATTGACATCCTTGCTCTATTTGATTACGCCTGCATGACAGATTGAGATGCTTTCCCATACGGCTCCGCCAAAAAATAAGTGAAATCCTCGCGTTTATTCAAAAACTGCTCATATTGCACCAAAGCGATCTCATCATCCGGGTTTGTCTCCAAGTAGATTTCCAATTCCGCAATCGTTTCCTCAATTTCAAGTAGGATGTCCCTGTGGCTATGGCTCATCTGTGTACTTAGCTGTAAAGGCTTCCTTGCTTCTTTCAACTTATATGCCTCCTGTTGCCCTATTCTATTGTTTTGCAAAATAAAGGTGTACCTGCAACAATAGGGCTTCGTTAACTAAGATATTCAGACCTTCGTAAAAAAGAACCTCAATTCTCAAAAAAAGGGATAAACCCTTTTTACTCGCTGCAAAAAAAGAAAAGCTATTTCCGTTATTATCCATCTTCCTCATGACAGATTCAATGGTACAAAATGATTAGGTTACCATTTACCTATCTCGACTATTTCCCAAGAAATGATCGAAAAACATCGATATATAAACGATTTTCTGTACGCCATTGATTCATCATTACCCCAGAAGGGTATTCAATATTATCAAACTCACTGAGGGAGTGATTCAAATGACGACAAGGCAACAAAATTTAGAGATTGAAGAAAGACATGTTGAAAAAAAATCAGATTCAAGTTTAGTGGCGTCTACATTCATCAAATATGCTGCCTACATTATTATCTTCTTCGGGGCTCTCTACTTTCTTGTTCGATATGTATTTCCAATGTTTTAAACAAAATAAAAACAGGCAGTCTTTCAGCAGATTAAGCTGCTTGAAGACTGCCTGTTTCGTATGTACGTTTTTTAAAAAAGATCATCCGCAGTTTTTGGGATCATTGTTTGATTTCCTTTTATAAAATACTCAAACTTGCCAAAATGCGCCAATGCTGCGCTGTCTGCTTCCCATACCCATTCGTCCATTTCGGTTTGACAGCGATGCGCACGAAACGCAGCAAGCTTAGCTTCTAACTGATGACGAACATCAATTTTGACAATGTCCTGCTTCGTGTAACCAAATCGTTCCGGAGCATTCATCATATCGCCGAAACTGATGAAATAGAGCGCACCCGGCTGCTTGCTGCGGTGGAAAGCGGTAGTTGTTGCTTTTCCAATTGCACAGTGATCAGGATGTCCGCCTAAAATTTCATGAAAAGTAAGGACTACATCCGGATTGATCTCATCCATGAGTACGCCTATTTTTGAGATGAGGCTCTCTGAATCGTAAAATTCAACCATCTTGTCACGGATATCAAAAAAAATAAGATTTTGAATGCCAAGTGCCTCGCAAGCGTTTCGCAGCTCTTTTTCCCGAATATCAGGCATAGTCTCTCGATTCACATAAGGCGGGTTTCCCATTCGACGTCCCATTTCGCCTTTTGTCGCACTTACGAGAGTAATTTCAACTCCCATGCTTGCATACTTTGCCAATGTTCCTCCGCAAATAAAAGATTCATCATCAGGATGCGCAAACACAGCTAATAGCTTTTTAACTGCTTTTTCACTCATTCCGGAAACGGCTCCTTTCCAAGCTGCAGAGCAACGTTCATTCTGCCTTTATCATCGTAACCCGCCAGTAATAGCTTCTCATCCACCGTTACTTCATAATGGGTGAGTGCTTCTGTACGCAGCCAGCCAAGCTCATCAAAGCGAAGAGCTATCCGGTATGAACCCTCACCAGCAATATGAGCTTCAGTGAGGCTAACCTTGAAGTTTCGGACAAAGACGAAAGAGGTCGCTTCACTATGAATATAAACTTCCTTGCCAATAAATGCTTGAAAAGCAGCGTTCAATTCTGAACTGTTTATTTTGATCATCGTCTCTTCATTCCTATTCTATAAATTTGATAGGAGTTGCCAGATAGGAGGAGTTAATAAAAAGGAGGAGTTGCTTCATGAGACCAACGGCCTGATGTATGAACTCCTCCCCTTATAATACAATTCCTATTATCTGCTTACGAAAAACGGCAATGTTTCGATGCCCAGCAAGCGCAGATAAATGAACAATTGACCTTTGTGATGAATTTCATGATCCTTGCCATTCTCGAGCAAAACGATTCCAGCCATTTTCATGCCATGGAAGTCGATCTCTTTTTCCAATTGCTCATCCGTTAAAGATTCTAGCAATGCTTTCGTTGAAGCGGTATCTGCTGCTACGATCGCTTTCAGCTCTTCAATCGTTTCAGCTTGTTTAGCTGTTGAAGGTGGCGTGAACACGCCGTTTTTTACCGTTTGTGCGAACATGTCCATTGATCCATTGATATGGAGAACAAGAGTTGACAACGACATTGCCTTTTCCCAAGGCTTATATTGGAGGTTTTCATTTTGTACAGTATCAAGCATAGCAAGCAATACTTTACGATGATTCAACCAGTTTGTAACAAATACATTCATTGTTGACATAGGATAATACTCCCCTTTTTCATTCGAAAATTAATTAACCATAGAAAGAATAGTTAATAGCCTATTCATTATACAATGGTTGTCCAACAATTGCATTTTTCCTGAATAAACTTCTATTATTAATAACTTGATCCACCCTAGTTGGTCTTATTATTCCACCAATTCCCTTTTACATTATCACGCCCTATTCCTCAGTTTTTATCCTTATCCTTATCTTTATCCTTGTGCCTCTCTTTCTTTCTCTCTTTTTCTTTTTCTTTTTCCTTCTGTTTTTTTCTTTCTTCCCTTTCCTTTTTCCAATCTCGTTTCTTATCAGAATCATCATCTTTGTTCGATATATTATTTTTTTCTTTTTCCTTATCCTTCTTCTTCGGCAAAAGATCTGGTGCCTTAGGAAACGGTATAACCGGCTCATCCTTTAATGCATCTGCGAATATAGCTTGAAAGACAACAGCCGCAGCCTTTGAGCTCGTCGACAAATAATGGCTGCTGTCGCTTTGATCGTACCCAAGCCACACCGCGCCTACAAGCTGCGGAGTGTAGCCAACGAACCAATTGTCCTTTGCGCCGTAGCCTGTCGTGCCTAGCATTTGTGTCGTTCCAGATTTCCCTGCAACTGGGCGGCCTTCAAGCATTGCAGCAGTACCCGTCCCATCCTTTATGACTCCCTCTAACATAGCTGTCATCGTTCGGGCAATTTCTGGCTCCGTTACTTTCACACTGCCTTCACTCTGCTTGAATTCAGCTAGTACGCTGCCGTCTGCCGATTCGATGCGAGTAATGGTATGCGCATGATTACGAACACCGTCACTTGCGAATACGCCAAAAGCTTCGGCCATCTGAAGCGGCGATACACCCTGATGAAGACCGCCGAGCGCAAGCCCCAGCGAGCGATCCTCATCTGTCAGAGGAATACCGAAACGCGCCGCCGCATCCATTCCTTTTTCAATACCCATTTCGTTAAGCAGCTTCACAGCAGGTATGTTGTAAGAGTTAATAAGCGCTTCATAAAGTGACACTCTGCCATGAAAGGAGCCGTCTGCGTTTTTTGGCTCATAGCCGTTAATATTGATCGGTTCATCAACTAGATCATCGCTTGGCTTATAGCCAAGCTCCAGCGCAGGCGTGTATACAGCGATGGGCTTGATCGTTGAGCCTGGCTGACGGCTTAGCTGTGTCGCTCGGTTAAAGCCGCGAAATGGCTGCTCCCCTCTGCCGCCAACCATCGCCCGAATTCCGCCGTCACGCGGATCAATCAGAACAGCACCGCTTTGAATGAGCTGGTCTGCAGCACTATTTGGGAATATAGATTCCTTCGCATACACCTGTTCCGCCGACTGCTGCATTTTCGTATCCAATGCGGTATAGATTCGAAGTCCGCCCTGCAGCACTTCATTTTCCGATAACCCATATTGCGTCATCGCCTCACGAATGATCTGGTCCACATAATAAGGATAGTTGATATCATCTACTCGATTAGGCTTTGCGCTCAGTAATTTCACAGGCTCATGAATGGCCTTATTGTATATATCCTCGCTAATTAGCGCTTGATCCTTCATAAGCTGAAGAACCACATTTCTTCGATCAATCGCTTTTTCTAGATGTTTATAAGGAGTTAGGGCGGATGGCGCCTTGATTAGACCAGCTAGCAGCGCTGCCTCCGCTACGCTAAGCTGATTTGGCTGCTTGCCAAAATACGTATGCGCCGCTCTATCGATTCCCCATGCTCCATCACCATAGTAGATCTGGTTGAGGTACTTCTCCATAATATCCTCTTTGCTGTAGCTTTCCTCAATCTTTTTCGCCAAAAGCAGCTCATCCCACTTCCGCGACCAGGTTCTCTCCTGCGACAAAAAGACATTTTTCGCGAGCTGCTGTGTTATCGTGCTTCCGCCCTGTACTGTCCCGCCTGATGTTATATTTGTCCAAATCGCTCGGCTAATTGCCCGCATATCCATTCCTTCGTGCTCGAAGTAACGTCTGTCCTCTACCGCAACAACGGCATCAACCATATGTTTTGGTATGTCTTCATAGGCAATCTCATCAATTTTATTGAAAGAAATACGGGTGGCTTCCGTACCGTGCTGATCATACAAAATCGTAGCTGCCGGCAGCGGCACCTCAAGCTGTCCAATATCCTGCTTGCCGATCAGGTAACGAAATGTCCCCCATCCGCCCAAAGCAACGATGATCAACAAAGCTATACTTATGATCAAAAAGTATTTAATCCTTTTCTTTTTCTTGTTCAATGTTTGAGTATTTTTCATCATTTCTCCCCCTTGCCCTTGCTTCTCTCGTTTCTACATCATTCGCAGCGGAGTAGCATTTTTAGTACGTTCGGCCCATGAAGTGCCTTTACGCACAAAAAAAGCCCGGAAACTTTGCCTGCTCCCCAGCATCTTTTAGACTTATTTTAACAATCGTAAACAAATCGCTCATATTTCGTTTAGTCGATGGCAGCATCATGCTTTCATCAAAAAAACCTCTGTGCTTTATGTCTCTCGTTTAAACGAGAGACATAAAGCACAGAGGTTTATTAAGATCTTTCCTCACACATCGTATTAAAGATCAGCGAGTACTTGATACCAGACACCTTTTTTGGAATAAAGGTTTTCTCTAACCTCAGACCAGCCGCCTAAGTAAGAAATGTCAAACAATCCTTCCGGCACCACATAACGGTCTTTCGTACCCTCAGCTACCTTCTTGTCTACGGAGCGGAATCCATGATCCACGAAAAGCCGCTGTGCCTGCTCCGTTTGCAAAAAGGCAATAAAAGCCTCGGCTACCTTGCGAACGCCATGCTTATCCGCATTTTTATCCACGATCGCTGCTGGATTCTCGATTAATATCGTGTCTTTTGGGACAACGATGTCATAATTGACGCCTTTCTTAATTCGAGCGAGCAGCTCATTCTCGTAAGTGACGATGACATCGCCTACACCATATTCGAAGGCTGCCATCGATGCGCGACCGCTCTTATCAAGCGATTCCACATTGGCATGGACTGCTTTTAGAAAATGCTTCGCATATTCGGCATCCTTTGTACCCGTCTGCTCCTCTGACTGCTTAAGGCCAGCGCCATATATGGCGTTAATGTCCCACTGAGCGCCGCCGGAAGTTTTCGGATTCGGATACAGCACCTTCACACCCTCGCGTGTTAAGTCATTCCAATCCTTAATTCCGAGCGGATTGCCGGTACGAGTCCCCAATACAACGATGGAGTTCGTGATCATGCCATTATTGCTCTGTGCCTTCCAGTCATGCGTAATGAAACCCGCCTTCGCTATTTTGTCGAGATCACCTTCCATAGCTAACACGGCAACGTCGGCTTCAAAACCTCCAGCGATCGCCCTGGCTTGCGTGCCTGAAGCCTCATACGATTCCTGAAATACGACCTTTTGCCCGGTTTCCTGCAGCCAATACTTTTGGAATGCAGGCAGCAAATCCGCGAAAGCATCCTTCACTACCGAATACGCACCGATTACAAGTGTAACATCGCCGTCCTGTACGGTAGACCCAGCCGCATGGTTACTCGTCTGCTCCTCTTTACTGCAGCCTGCCGATACGATCAGCATAACCGCAGCAAGCAGCAGCACGAGCATGCGCTGACTTGTTACCAGATTGATTTTCATATTCGCATACAACTCTTTCTACGTAGCATATTGGTTAAATATGAATAGGCATGGGGTCAACCTTCAGCTTATTTTCCGCAATCCAGCTTTCGTTGTCATTGAATAAATAAGCCCGATGGACGAGTACCCTTACCTCATCTCCGGGATGAAGCACTTCTTGCTCCAGCGAACGGTACGTAATCAGCTTCGTATCGCCAACAAGCAGCTCAACCATCCACTCGCTGCCGCGGAAATGCAGCTGTTTTACTTTACCGGCAAGCGTAGCTGAAGCCAGCTTGATCTCGCCCGGTTTGCCAATCTCAATATATTCAGGCCGGATAAGTGCTTTAGTGCCCGGACGGCTCGCTGCATCCTCAAAACCTTTAAGCTCCGCGATATTGTCTACAATAGTAGATTCGCCAATAAAGCTTGCTACAAACGGTGTCTCTGGATTTTTGTAAATGTCCCATGGGCTGCCTTTTTGCTCTAACTTGCCTTTGCTTATAATCATGATCTCATCGGCAACTTCAATCGCTTCCTCTTGATCATGCGTAACGAAAATCGATGTGATGCCGACACGCTCAATCATTTCTTTAAGCCATGTGCGAAGCTCGGTCCGGATCTTCGCATCGATAGCAGCAAACGGCTCATCGAGGAGCAGCAGCTGCGGCTCAGGCGCGAGCGCTCTAGCGAAAGCAACACGTTGGCGTTGGCCTCCTGACAGCTGATGGGCGTAACGATGCTCGAAACCTTTTAGCCCCGTAAGCTCTACCAAGTACATAACGCGCTCGCGAATTTGCTCCTTCGATTGCTTCTTCACCTTTAAGCCAAATGCGATATTGTCATATACGGTCATATGCTTGAAGAGCGCATAGTTTTGAAATACGAAACCGATGCCGCGCTCCTGCGGCGGAAGATCATTCACACGTTTGCCGTGGAACAGAATATCGCCTGAGGAAGGAGACTCGAGCCCCGCCAGCATTCGAAGTATGGACGTTTTACCACCGCCGCTCGGTCCGAGCAAGCCGATCAGATGACCTTTTTCGATTTCAAAGCTTACATCCTTCACTGCATGAAAATCGCCAAAGTTTTTATTCAAGTTCCGTACTTCAATATGCATGGCTTAATGCACTTCCTTTCGTTTTTTCGCCCATTCCATTAGCAGCAGCAGTCCAACTGAAAATGCCGCAAGAACTAGAGCCACGCCATTGGCGGCAACAACGTTAAAATTTTCAACATCTTGATAAACGAGTGTAGTGGCTGTTTGTGTTTTATTCATAATATTGCCGGAGACGACGAGTACAGCTCCGAATTCTCCCAGTGACCGTGCAACAGTCAATACTACGCCGTAGATAACACCCCACCGAATCGATGGCCAAGTTACTTTCCAGAACGTGTACCAGGAATAAGCGCCGAGCGTTGATGCCGCTTCCTCCTGCTGTGCTCCAATCTCCTGCAGCACGGGCATAACCTCGCGTACCATTAGCGGGAATGTGACGAACAATGTCGCTAAGATCATCCCTGGCAGCGCATAGACGATTTTGAAGCCCGCATCCTCAAACAATGCACCGATAATTGTATTAGGTCCCAAAATAAGAACGATCATCAAACCGCCGATAACTGGTGATACCGCAAAGGGCAAATCGACTAAGCTGTTAAGCAGCCGCTTCATCCTTTTCCCAATCCATTCGGCCCGGACGAGATACATTGCTAGCATAATGCCAAACAACGTATTTAAGGCTGTAACGACAACAACGATAATTCCCGTCATCATAAGAGCATGCAGCGACTGCGGCCTAGTAATGCCTTCTATAAAGCCGCTCCAGCCATCTGCCCAAGAGCCTGTAAAGATTTTGATCAATGGCGCGATGAGCAGCAATCCAAAAATAATATAAGTTAATGTAATCCACAATCTTCTCATCATAGGTCGCCCCTCCTGCCTTGAATGAGGTTGACCGTCCATAAGATGAGGAAGGATAGCGTGAGCAGCAGCACCGATACAGCGGCGGCTCCCTGCGGATTACTGCTTTCAATTTCTCCAAAAATATAAACGGAGGCAATTAACGTCTTGCCTGGAATATTGCCTGCAACGAGCACAACTGCGCCAAACTCCGCAATTCCGCGGGAGAAAGCCAGCATAGCGCCGCTCAAAATTCCTGGCAGCATCGTAGGAAAAATAACGCTAAAAAACGTTTTCGCGCGCGTTGCGCCTAGCGTATAGGCTGCTTCTTCCTCTGATTTATCCATTTCCTCAAGTAAAGGCTGAATGGCACGAATAACAAAAGGAAAGGTAACGAACAGCATAGCGACAACAATTGCCGGCTCATGGAACACGATTTCGATGCCAATCTTTTGGGCTAGGCCGCCTACTAAACTATTAGGCCCTAGCAGAAGCAAGATCATAAGTCCGCCTACTGCTGTAGGTAATGCAAACGGCAAGTCAACTAGACTGTTGAGCAAACGACGTCCGGGAAAACGGTAACGAATAAGCACCCATCCGATCATCGTCCCCAAAAACATATTGAGTATCGTTGCGATAACAGCCAACTTTACTGTAAGCAGCACCGCTTTCCAAGCCAGTGGATCGGATACGCTTTCCCAGAAAGGGGTCCATCCAAGCGAAAATGATTGCGTGTAAATGCCAACGATTGGTAAAATAATTAAGATGACAAAATAAAGCATTATGGTGCTTCGAAAACCAAAACTCCACCCTTTACCACGAAACAAAGCATTCACTGTGACTTTACCTCCAGACCATCGGCTCGTGCCGTAGGTGTAACAAAACAATTAAAAACATAATTCCTATTAAGATACTAGGTATTGATAATGTAGCATCCAAACTGGGATTAAGTCAATAATAAATTTGGAAATTCTTATTGCTTTTATAGCTTTTTCTTATGATTGTTTATTATACAAGCCTCTGAGTACAAAGAAGAGGAGTATCAGCCTAAGCCGATACTCCTCTTCTTCTTATTCGCCTTCAATATAATAGACCTTTTCTCCTTCAGAGAGGATCGCTTGTCCTTGTGTCAGATCGGTTACCCAAGCGATAAAAGTATCTGCTTCAGGCTCTTCCGGCAGGCAGCGCACGTTGACTCGATCGGTGAAATCCGTCCCGCCAACGCGTGTTCCCTTCGTATGAAGCTCATTTTCCAGCTTGCCATACCAAGTGTAGTCCACATCAACAAATACTTCGCGGTGAAGCACATTGACGATTTCATCTGCTGCTTCAATGCCAGCTACAGCACCATCCGTATAAGCTCTAACGAGTCCGCCTGCTCCGAGCATAATGCCTCCAAAATATCGCGTCACAACGACAGCGACATTTTTAAGCCCCTTATGCTTGATAACCTCGAGAATCGGCTTGCCCGCTGTACCGCTTGGCTCACCATCATCCGATGCCTTCTGAAACTGGTCTCGCTCACCCACCATATAAGCCGAGCAGTTATGGGTCGCCTGCTTATGCAGCTGCTTAATCTCATTGATGAATGCAACGGCTTCCTCTTCGGTTTCCACTGGCTTCGCATACCCGATGAAACGCGACTTTTTGATGACGATCTCTGCGCTAGCCTGCGACCTGACTGTTCTATACTTCTCAAGCATAGGCTATGACTCCCGTATACCGTTCAAGCCGGTTGATTACAGCCTTGCTTCCAGCTCGGCTTTTTCTTTCTCGAAGCCCGGTTTGCCAAGCAAAGCGAACATGTTCTTTTTGTATGCTTCAACACCCGGTTGGTCAAATGGATTAACACCCATCAGGTAACCGCTGATTCCGCATGCTTTTTCGAAGAAATACACAAGATAGCCGAATGTGTATGGCGTCATGTCTTTGATGTTGACGATAAAGTTCGGAACTTGTCCATCCGTATGAGCAAGAAGCGTTCCTTCAAAAGCCTTCTTGTTAACGAAATCCATTGTTTTTCCAGTCAAGAAGTTGAGGCCATCAAGATCCGCTGCATCGTGTTCGATAGCGATATGCTCAGACACTTCTTGAACTTGAATAACAGTTTCAAAAATATTGCGGTTACCCTCTTGGATAAACTGGCCCATCGAGTGCAGGTCTGTTGAGAAATCTACAGCTGCTGGGAAGATTCCTTTGAAGTCTTTGCCTTCGCTTTCGCCAAACAGCTGTTTCCACCACTCGGAAACGAAGTGAAGCGATGGCTCGTAGTTAACGAGAATTTCAGTCACTTTACCTTTGCGGTACAGCGCGTTGCGTGCTGCTGCATATTGGTAAGCTTCGTTTTCTGCAAGATTAGGGTTGCTGTATTCTTTGGATGCGTCTGCTGCACCTTGCATAATGGATTCGATATTGATGCCTGCAGCTGCAATTGGCAGCAAGCCTACTGCTGTAAGCACGGAGTAGCGACCGCCAACATCGTCAGGAATAATAAACGATTCATAACCTTCCTCAGAGGAAAGCTTCTTCAGTGCGCCCTTCTCGCTGTCTGTCGTTGCGTAAATGCGTTTGCGCGCTTCTTCTTTGCCGTATTGTTTCTCAAGTGCAGCACGGAATACGCGGAATGCAATCGCAGGCTCAGTTGTCGTGCCTGACTTCGAAATTACATTAATCGACCAGTCGCGGCCTTCAACCAATTGCAAAAGGTGAGTCACATAAGTCGAGCTAATGTTGTTGCCGGCAAACAAAACTTGCGGTGTTTTACGTTGTTCTTTTGGCAAAATATTGTAGAACGAGTGCGACAGCGCCTCAATAGCTGCACGTGCACCAAGGTAAGATCCACCGATACCGATAACGATTAGAACTTCGGAATCCGATTTGATCTTCTCAGCAGCCTTTTGAATGCGAGCGAACTCTTCTTTATCGTAGTTAGTCGGAAGATCGATCCAACCAAGGTAATCTGATCCTGTACCTGTTCCGTTATGTAATTGCTCGTGTGCGAGACGAACGGATTCTGTCAAATAATCGATTTCATGCTGGCCAACGAATGCTAAAGCCTTGCTGTAGTCAAACTGAACTGTTTTGCTCATGTAAATGGAAACCTCCTAGAATGTTGTAAACCAATGTGGCTTCTACACCTGAAAATGCTTTTCAACTTAGCATCTACAATATCGGATTTGCCTTATAAAAACAAGCAACAAACGATGAAAAATTAATGAAGTGTCTGTATAATTAAACAAAAATCGATTCAAAGTGGAGGATATGATTATGAAGAAGATCGGATTTATCGGGTTAGGCGTAATGGGAATGGGAATGGCTGCTAATTTATTGCGCAAAGGATTTGAAGTTGTCGTTTATAATCGAACTCCTGGCAAAGCAGAGTCCTTGCTCGCCTTAGGTGCCTCCGAGCTTGAATCACCGGCTGACGTTGCGCGTGCTGCACAAATCGTCATTACAATGATTAGTAATGATGCTGCAATCCGTGAAGTTTACTTTGGCGAAAACGGTATTTTTGCAGGTGCTCGCGCAGGCATTACGCTAATTGACAGCAGCACGATATCTCCAACGCTTGCTAAGGAGCTTGCCGCAGCGGCGGATACTATTGGATCAGTATTCCTAGATGCGCCGGTTACAGGCAGCAAGCCAGCCGCTGAAGGCGGTACACTCGTATTTATGGCTGGCGGCGATGCAGGCAAGATTGAAGAAGTCCAAGACGTTTTGCTCGCTATGGGACGTAAAGTCATTTCAATGGGCCCAAGCGGCAGCGGCTCCATTGCCAAGCTCGCCCACAATACGATTGTTGGCATCAACGTTGTGGCACTTGCAGAAGGCATGGCGATAGCAGCAAGCGGCGGCATTGACGGCAGCTCGTTCGTCGAGCTCGTTCAATCTGGCGGTGCAGCAAGCAGGGCAGCTGAAATGAAGGGACCAAAGCTGCTTGAAGGCAATTACGACGTTCAATTTTCGCTCGAGCTGATGTTAAAGGATTTAAGGTTATCCTCTGCCCTCTCGGACAGTCTGCATGTGCCGACTCCTCTGCTGGAAGCAACGAAGAGCCTATTCCAAATTGGTGATGCAATGGGACTAAGCCAGCTTGATATGTCGAGCGTAGGCCAAGCTTACGAGCAATGGATCGGCCGCAAGCTTAGCGGACTGGATTAATTTAAAAAGGGGTTGTCCGCGTGTATGAATCACTGTGGACAACCCCTTTTTCATTGAAATACTGCTTAATAATATGGCGAGATCATTAAGTAAACAATTACGCCAGTAAGACTTACATACAGCCAAATCGGCATCGTCCATCTAGCAATTTTTCGATGCTTCTCCACTTTCATCTGCAGCCCGCGTACAACCGATATTAGGGCTAGAGGAACGACAACAATCGCTAGCAGGATGTGTGTAATGAGGATGAAGAAATAAATCGAGCGAAGAATGCCTTCTCCTCCGTATTTCGTTGATTCCGTTAGATAATGATACGCTACATAGGAAATTAGGAACAACGTTGTGGAGACAAATGCAGCGCTGATGAACGCACGGTGCATCCGAACATTTTTTTTCATAATCGCCGTTAGCGCTATGCAGAGTGCAATAAAAGTAAAGCAGTTAAAAATCGCATTCAGCAATGGCAAAATCGTTACGTCAAAGTGAATTTCTCCCTCGTACGCCGGCAGAAAAAACAAAACAGCTATCAGCCCGACAAGGACGATTGTTAAGATCGATATGAGCGGTGTATAGTTTCTTTCCTTCATCCAAAAAATCCTCCAGTCATGGAATACGGTGCATATAAATTAACTTTATCCGATTCTACACCTCAAAACAATTCGCTTTGAACAAGTTTTGTCACGAATTAACGAATATTATAAGTCAATGCTGCGAACGAACAAAAAAAAGGGCTTCTTCGCCGAAGCGAAGAAGCCTTTTTTTCAATATTTAGTGCTTACTCGTAAATATACGAGCAGCAATAATCCGAAACTTCAGCAACCTGAAGCTTGAATTTTGTGTTCGCAGGCACAGTGAATTCGCCTTCGCCTTGAATGTGCAGCCACTCGGTTTCACCAGGCAGTAGCACCTTCAAATCGCCAGCCAAAATTTCCATGATTTCAACGCAGTCTGTTCCAAACTCATAGTCACCTGGCAGCATGATGCCGAGTGTTTTTTTGGTGCCGTCAGCGAACAGTACAGCGCGGCTTGTTACTTTACCGTCGAAGTAAACATTTGCCTTCTTGACGATCGATACATTTTCGAATTGAGACATCGTAGACGTAATCTCCCTTATATATCGGATGCTAAAGCTTTGATGATCTATTGAACAAGCTATTACAGCAATGCTTTCACTTTGCTAACAACGTTTTCGACCGTAAAGCCATACTCTTTGATTACGCGATCGCCAGGTGCTGATGCGCCGAAACGGTCGATAGCAAGAATATCGCCTTGATCTCCTGTGTAACGCTCCCAGCCAAATGGATGAGCCATTTCAATCGCAAGGCGGGCTTTAACTTCAGGAAGAATGACGGAATTTTTGTATTCCTTCGATTGCTTCTCGAACAAATCCCAGCTTGGCATGCTGACAACACGTACTTGAATGCCCTCTTCTGCAAGAGCTTTTTGAGCTGCAACAGCAAGTTGAACCTCGGAGCCCGTTGCAAGAATTTGTGCTTGCGGCTTGCCATTTGCTGCATCAGATACAACGTATGCGCCGCGGCGCAGGTTTTCATGAACACCGTTCACTGTGCCTTCAAGAATCGGCAAGTTTTGGCGAGTAAGCACAAGCGCTACTGGATTGCCAGTGTTCTCTACAGCATAAGCCCATGCAGCGGAAGTCTCGTTGCCATCAGCTGGACGGATAACCGTTAGATCAGGAATGATGCGAATCGAAGCAAGCTGTTCAATCGGCTCATGTGTAGGACCGTCTTCGCCAACTGCGATACTGTCATGCGTCAATACATAAACGACAGGCAGCTTCATCAATGCAGCAAGACGAACAGCAGGACGAAGGTAATCTGTGAATACGAAGAACGTACCGCCGAATACTTTCAAACCACTGTGAAGAGCAATACCGTTCATGGCAGCAGCCATACCGAATTCACGTACGCCGTAATAAAGATTGCGGCCATCGTAGCTGCCTGGTTTGAACTGCGTCAAACCTTTCAGATGAGTCATTGTCGAGCTCTCAAGGTCAGCCGATCCGCCGAAAATAGTCGGAACGTTTTTCGCAAGACCGTTAAGTGCATTTCCTGAAGCTACACGAGTTGAAACCGCGTTGTCCGCAGTTGTGTATACAGGAAGGTCAGCATCCCAGCCCTCAGGCATTGCGCCAGAGATAGCAAGCTCGAACTGAGCTGCAAGCTCAGGGAAAGCTTCTTTATAAGCTGCGAAGCTTGCATCCCATTGTGCATTTGCTTGCTCGCCGCTGCTTTTCACATCTGCAAAGTGAGCGCGAACTTCGTCAGGCACGTGGAACTGAAGCTCTTCAGACCAACCGTAAGCTTGTTTCGTCAATTTTGTCTCATCAGCACCAAGCGGTGATCCGTGAGGACCAGCATGTCCGCCTTTTCCGCCTTTGTTCGGGCTGCCATAGCCGATTACTGTTTTTACTTCGATCAAAGTTGGTTTGGATAGATCTGCTTGCGCCTCAGCAACGGCTTTGGACAAAGCATCTAGATCGTTTCCATCTTCTACGCGAAGCACTTGCCAGCCGTAGCCTTCAAAACGTTTTTGAACGCTCTCGGAATAAGAAAGGCTCAATTCGCCATCAAGCGAAATATCGTTGGAATCATATAGAACGACCAATTTGCCGAGCTGCAGGTGGCCTGCGAAGGATGCAGCCTCATGAGAGACGCCTTCCATCAAGTCGCCGTCGCCGCAAATGGAGTATGTGAAGTGGTTAATAAGCTCGTGGCCTTCTTTATTGTAAGTAGCGCCCAGCTGTGCTTCCGCAATTGCCATACCAACCGCCATAGCGATACCTTGTCCAAGTGGACCCGTTGTTGCATCAACGCCAGCCGTGTGGCCAAACTCAGGGTGTCCTGGTGTTAGGGAGCCCCATTGACGGAAGTTTTTCAATTCTTCCATCGGCAAATCATAACCGGAGAGGTGAAGCAAGCTGTAAAGCAGCATAGAGCCATGACCCGCAGACAAAACAAAACGATCACGGTTTACCCAAGTAGGGTTCGATGGATTATGCTTCATGTTTTTTGCAAATAATTGATAGCCCATTGGAGCAGCGCCCATTGGCATACCAGGGTGACCTGATTTCGCTTTCTCGATGGAATCGATCGCAAGTGTACGGATCGTATCGATAGAAAGCTGTTCAACCGACTTTTGTGTGACTGACATTACAATTTCCTCCTATGGTCTAAGCTTGTCTAATTTCATCTCGTTATATGGTTTCTAAAAACAACGATACAGCGTCATACCAGTACGCAATAACTTTGAATATTGTATCACTCTGCATGCTCGTTTTCCATCAAAAAAAATAGATAATTCGCATAAAAATACAGTTAGTTGAATACAACAGTTTTATTATTATGCACGATTACACGATCTTCAATATGCCATTTCACAGCTCTTGCGAGAACGACCCTTTCAATTGTCCGACCGATTCTTTTCAAATCATCGACGTTGTCACGGTGGCTGACGCGTTGAACATCCTGCTCGATAATCGGCCCGCCGTCTAATTCTTCTGTTACATAATGCGCTGTCGCGCCGATAATTTTTACGCCGCGTGTATAAGCCTGCGCATAAGGCTTGCCCCCAACGAAAGCGGGTAGGAATGAGTGGTGAATATTAATGATCCGATTTGGAAATTGTTCAATGAACTTTGGCGATATGATTTGCATATAACGCGCCAATACAATGATATCCGCTTTATCTGCAACAACTTCCATTTGCTTGCGCTCAGCTTCTTCTTTTGTAGTCGCTGTAACCGGGATATGGTAATAAGGAATGCCAAAAGATTCGACCAGTTCACGCATATCAGGGTGGTTGCTTATAACCATTGAAATATCGGCATCAAGATCCCCTGCCTTCCACTGCCAAAGCAGCTCTAGCAAGCAGTGATCCTCTTTCGACACGAATACAGCAAGACGTTTCTTGCGGCTGGCACGGAATGTATGCCATTTCATATCAAACCGATCGGCTACTCTGGTGAAGTCCTCCATGAGAAGTGGAAGCTCCTTGTCCAGATCAACTAGATCAAATTCAAAACGGATGAAAAACATTCCGCCTTCCGGGTCCATCGTATATTGATCCGATTGAACGATGTTAGCCCCGTGCTCATATAAGAAATGAGAAACAGCAGCTACGATGCCCGGGCGGTCCGGACAAGAAATAAGCATGCGCGCACGCCCGCTCTTTCCACCTGCTTCAACGGTTATTTCAGATGGGGTGGATGGTGATGACATGGACTTCAAACTTCCTTTCGCAATGATCTATATGAATTAATGTTAACTTTAATTAAAGTCTAGCAAGCAGCTCTTTGCCGCCAAACCAAGCCGTAATACGCTGATTGATTTGTTCTTCTGTTAGTCCTGCCGGCAATGCTTCGCCTGCCATTACAAGATCGAACAGACGCTCCATCGGCTCGCGCGGGTCTGCTTTTTTTGCTTTTGCATCATTTTTTAGCAAATCCCAAGTAGAGAGTACAAAACCTCTGGAATCAATTTCTTGCTTGCCGAAGAAATGATGCAGGCGCTCCACATCTTCAAAGAAGCTTTCACCTAAGCGAGCTCTGCCATTGCCGCTCAGCAAAGCGATCTCCGCTTCATACATCGGACGTTCAGTCTTGTCTTCCTTGCCAATCCAAGGCGTTTCCAGTATAAATGGACGCCCCTTAAGGCCCTCATGTTCAACGATTCTTTGAATGGCATCGTGACCAAGCCAGCCTGCGCCAACTGGAGCATGTCTGTCTTTACCAGCACCGCGTGAGTTCTTGCTATCGTTCACGTGAACAACGGCAACGCGGTTTAATCCAACAACACGATCGAACTGCTCAAGAACGCCGTCCAGATCATGAACAAGGTCGTAACCAGCATCATGCATGTGGCAAGTATCCATACATACAGTTAACCGTTCGTTATCCTGAACTTTGTCAATAATCGCCGCAAGCTCTTCGAAGCTGCGGCCAATTTCTGTGCCTTTGCCTGCCATCGTCTCAAGAGCGATGTTAACATTCGTTTCTTTTGTGCCTGCAAGCACTTCATTCAAGCCTTCAGCTATACGAGCGATGCCATATTCTGCATCCTTGTCCGTATAGGCACCTGGATGAAGAACAATATTACGTACACCGATGTAATCGGTACGGCGAATTTCTTCTTGTAAAAAAGAAACCGCAAGCTCGTACGTAGAATCCTTATACGAGCCAAGATTCACAATATAAGGCGCGTGAACCACGATCTCATTAATACCGGATTGCTCCATAAGCGCTTTTCCTTCTTCAATATATAACGAATCGATCGGCTTCCTTCTTGTATTCTGAGGTGCGCCGGTGTAGATCATAAATGTACTTGAGCCATACGATACTGCTTCTTGTGCTGCAGTGAGCAGCCCCTTGTCCGAAAATGATACATGGGAACCTATTTTCAACATAAATATTACGCCCCTTTCGGTTGATCAAACCTTATTTTACAAGGAATGTCGAAATAAATCTAGGAATACGGTATAATTCATTATTGAGGTGAAAGACACGTATGAAAGTTGCCCCCGACTGGTTTATGTATTTTATCGTTTTTTGGGCGGTCGTCATGGTTGCGGCTATGTCGATTGGCGGATTTTTCATGTTTCGAAAATTTCTCAAGGTGCTTCCGATGCGAGACGGCAAGTCTAAGCTCGATTGGCAAAACTACTGGGTAGATCGCAGTCGCAGCATGTGGAATGATGATTCCAAAAGTTTGCTGGACGAGCTTGTTTCCCCAGTGCCAAGCGCTTTTCGTGATATAGCTAAACATTCTATCGCAGCCAAGATTGGTCAAGTGGCGATTGAACATGGCGCATCATCCGTTACGCGCGAGCATTGTATCGAAGGTTACATACGAGCAACTCCTAAACGTGATTACCGTAGTCTTGTTACTTTTCTTGACCGTCAAGGAATCGACTATACTCCCTATAAGCATCTACTTAATAAATAAGTTTAAGCCGCATCAGTGCGGCTTAAACTTATTTATATTTAATCATCAATTAATGCCCCCCTTATATACATGCTTCATACTCGTATTTTATGGTTATATATAAAAATGTAACCTAATACTCATCTATTTCGTTATTAATTACAGGAGGTGGTTCTCATGATGAACTCATCGAAGCGAAGAAGAAACAAAAAAGCAGCTACAGCAGGAGCCGTTCTTCTCGCTGTTATGCTCGCAACATCCGCATGTGGCGGTGGCAATACTAATGCAGGAAACGAACAGCAAGGCAGTCCAACCGACGGACCAGTTATTACTCAGTTGCCAGAAGATAATGGTGTCATTGATCCTGATCTTTCTTCACCGGAACCGACAGATACTGCAACAAACAATAACGGTACGATCGAGGATCCAGCAGCGCCAAACAAAGTGAATGAAGGTATTTATAGCGGTCTAAGCGACTCGCACTCTATAGAAATAGAAACAGCTGCCGGTGCAATTGCACTTCAAGTAACAGATGACCAAAAAAGCACGTTAGAAGCATTGCCGGACGATGCTAAAGTGAAATTTGAGTATTCGGAAAAAGCCATTGAAGGTGAAGCGACCCTCAAACAAAATTGGTTAGTTAAAATTGAAGAAATAAAGTAATCAATGAACTGAAGTAATGGGTGAATTGAAGGAGCGAACGAGGATGCGGGTTGCAATAGCTGGAGGAACTGGGTTTATCGGAAGTGCGCTTACCAAGGCTTTGCTTGAGAGAAATGATGAGGTATGGATTATTTCCAGAACTAGTTCTAAAAATCAATCCAATCGCACTGGGTTTAACCAATTAACTTGGGATGAACTCGAAGTTGCTCCTGCTTTGCTGGAAGGCATAGATGCCATAGTCAATCTCACAGGTGAATCCATTAATCAAAGATGGAATCAAGCTGCCAAGAAGCGTGTCATGGACTCAAGACTAACAGCAGCCGCCCGCATCTCAAAGCTTGTACAATCGCTCGAGCACAAGCCGCCGCTTGTCATTAATGCATCCGGCATTTCTGCGTATGGCATATCAGCAGACGGTATTTTTGATGAATCAAGCCCGACTAAAGTTACCGATTTTTTATCCGAAGTCGTTCAGAAATGGGAACAGGCCGCAGACAGCATACCAGCTGAGCGGCTTGTTAAGCTTCGTGTGGGCGTTGTTCTAGACAAAAAGGAAGGCGCTTTTCCTTTAATGGCTATGCCTTATCGCTTGTTCGGCGGAGGTAAGATCGGCAGCGGCAAACAATGGCTGTCTTGGATTCATCTCGAGGATATGATTCGGCTAATCCTATTTATTTTGGACAACAACTTTATTGATGGACCCATCAATGCTTCTTCACCTGAACCTGTAACAAATGATTCATTTGGTCGAGCCATTGGCAAAGCAATGGGCCGGCCTCATTGGTTCCCGGTTCCAGCTTTTGTGATGCGAACTTTATTTGGTGAAATGTCCACACTTCTATTAGACGGACAGCGAGCTTTGCCAAGCAGAGCGCTTGAAAACGGGTTTGTGTTCCGCTATCCAACGGTAAATAGTGCAATGGAAGAACTTGTAGGACAAGGTTAGCTTCATTTCTTATTCCGATTTCAGCACATACGCTGGTCCTTGCTCGCCTGCAAGATGGATGACATCTCCTATCGATAGCTTATAGCTTTTATAAGGGATCATCATTTGTCCATTTAGCAGGCTCCCATTCCGGGAACCTAAGTCTTTCGCTTTATATTCACCCGCTAAGATTTCAATTTCCAAATGAAGCCGCGATATACCGCTTGCCCCCTCTGCATAACTCACCTGCTCTCCCGAACGCCCAATTTTAAAGCTTCCTTCTTGTAATTCTATCCTGTTCTCCTGACTCTTCCATCTCCTTTTGAGCCATACTGACGATTCACCTAACCCCCCCAATGACTGATTATTTCCTAGCAATACTGTTGGTTCTGCTATATGAGAAACGGGATTTGCTGCAACAACATGCAGCGAGGCCGCCGACTGAGACTCGAATAATTCGCTCTGATCCTCAGGCGGTTTAATAGCTGGCGCCTCGACAGAATCATCATTTGCATGAGCACGATTAAGCCCTGGAAATAGTCCAGAGTGGAACGATGCCTCTTCTATCATTTTTTTCGATTCGTCGTAGTCTGCTTCGTCATTTGTTTTCTTTTTCCAAACTAGCATAACGGCTGCTAATAACAGCAAGGAAATGCCCGAGCTGATCAGTAAGCTCTGCCTACCAGCAGCTTCAAAATAAACAAATCGCCAAACACATGCAAGTGCTACGACAATAATTGCTGTTCCGATCCATTTTTTCTTTGTTTCCGGCTCATCCGCTTCCCTATCCAAAGGGTCAGCATACTGTTTTGAAAATAATTCATGATCCTTAAACTCCTCCATTATCGGGGCGGAGTATGAACGCAATGAAGGGTTTGGTATTTGAACCCGCCCTTTTTCATCGCTATTCGTCAACTCAGATCGCTGCTGCCAATCTAATAGTGGATTTTTTTGCGTTGGAGCAGGTTTTGCTGCTTGCTGCATCTCCGGCTTCTCTATTGCCTCGTATCGCTGGTTCGATGAAGATGAAGCTTCCCCTATGAGTTCCAACAGCGTCGCCCGCAGCTCTTCAAGAGGCCATCTCTTGCCGAAATGCTGAAGCACACGCTTTAATCCTTCCCCATCAATGCGGTCTACATAAGAGGTGAAACGTACAATTAACGCCAAGAGATCGCCCGCTCCTTTTGTTTGTTCAGCAGTCCCCTCCATTATTGGAATATAAGCAAGCCGTATATCATGAAGCTTTTCTCCAATAAAAATATATTGTTCATCAAGCAGACAGCCCTCTGGCCGCAGCATATAATGCCTGCATTCGAATAATGCATCCGCAACGCCTAATAATAGCATGTAGTATTGCTCCATCGAGAGCTGCTGTTGCTGCAGTCTGTGCAAAAGCATTCTCATTCCTGAAAGCTTGTATCGGAATGTAACCTTGCTATCCAGCTCGAACCAATCAATAGGCAGCAGATAGGGAATTCGCTCGCTATGAAGCATATGAAGCTCAATTTCATCAAGCTCGCTTCTATACAAGCCGCTCTCTCGATCAATAATCATCTCATGCGACTGATTCATAGCAAAATCAATCCGAAAGCTTTTCATTTCTCAAATTCCCCCTTGTAACATGAAAACTTAGCTGAAAATGGACCATACCGTAACAGCAGCGGGTGCAACCGCCAGCATAAAAGGAAACTTTTTACCTGATTCCGCCCATTGCAGCCACTGAAGCTTCCTATCCCCTGCCACTGGCACAACAAATGCCGTTACGTCAGCAGCCATTCTTTTCCCGAATGCACGATTTACACTGACAAGAAACACGCCAATTGCACCAGCATATAAGATGGCATAAAACATCATCTGCAGCACCAACCATACTCCCACCCAAGCTCCCAATGCGCCAAACAGCTTTACGTCGCCAGCACCTATTCCTCGGGCAAGATGAAGCAGCAGCAAAGGAATAAATCCGGTTAAGGCGCCAACTGCTGCAATTGCAGCTCCTTCCAAACCGCTGATACCAGTATGATAAATAAATGCAGCAGAGAAAAAAGTCACAGTCAGCCAATTCGGTATAATTTGAGCCTTTAAATCCGTATAGAGAGCGATCATTAAAAACACTGCAACAACAGCTGTTACAATAAACTCCATGGCGACTCCCCTCCAAGGCGGCTAAGTCTTTCCTTACTTTCTATCGCTGCTCTTCTCAACGACAAAATGCATCGACACTTGATTGTTTTCCTTATTCACCTCTGAAGCTTTAAGCTCCCATGTGCCAGGAGTTGTATTTCCGGATACATGCCATGTCCATTTGATATAGCCATCTGCATCGGCAACTGCTTCACCAAGATGTTTCGCTTTGCTTGAGCCGCTTTTATAAGTAACACCCAAAGAAATCGCAGCACCCGGCAGCGTTTTCACTGTAACGGCAGCTTTCTTGCCAGGTCGGAGCGGATTTGGCTCAATAGAAACGATTTGTATCGGAATGTTTTCTTGATCATTTTTGTTTTCACCATATCTTGCTGGTGCGGCGTCACTTATCCAAACACGTTCGGAGGCTTGCTCTTTAAGGACAATCGGTTTACTGTAAAAAGGCAGCTTTAATGGAAAGTCATATTCCACCTCGATAGCTAAATATGGCTCATGCTCCTTATTTAGATCCGGAAGCGATAACCAGCTCAGCCTTATCTTCTGGGGATCAATAATGGCTGCATCAGTATGTTCACTTATTAACGGCTGAATAACAGATCTGCCTATTTCAGTAGCGGCCATATTTTGAATCGGACGAAAATCTCCTCGCAATGTAGATGAAACCAAAGCTCCTGCGGGTGAAGGCAGCCATTCAGCCGCTTCTGCGGCAATCTCACTCCATGAAGACAAAGGAATATTTCCTTTGGAAGGCAGCGGAACGACGGCTGATGCCTGCTGCCAGGCAAGTTCTACTGGATATATATGTGCCGCTATTTGCCTTACGGTCTGAGAAGCAGCAGAATGCAGTGCCAACTGTACCGCACATAAACGAATGAGCATGACGAAGACTAGCAGCACAACTATAACCATAGGCATAACTAATGCAGCTTCTACGACTATCGAACCTTGTTCCTGCTTAAGGCGTCGACATTTAATAAGACCAGCCCATCGTTTGTGTCGTCTCATAACGGTTGCCTACAACCTTTCCTTCCAGAAGTCCGACTGCTCCCAGCGTTCGAATTAATCCGGGTATGAACCAAAGCTCCATCGAAACGGCTGCTTCTCCTGTCACTCCGCTCGGGACTGCAGAGAGAATCGTCCCACTGTTTAGTTCGATGGCTGCAATCATCCGGGCCAGACTTGCCCCATCATCGGCACCATGCATCAGTATAAAAAGACGTAAATAATCCGTATATGAAAGCTCTACTTTTATGTATTTGGAAAGTGGAGCAGTTCCTCGTTCAGAGAAAGCAAGCATATCCTCGATCGATTTCTCTAATCCATAAATAAGCGCAGCTGATAAGATAAGCAATGGATGGCCTAATGATTTGCTTTCAAGCAGCCCCTCCATCGTTCTCACAGCCAGTCGAGCCGCAAATAATTCACCATATGCAGCAGCTATATTCCCTACTGGGTTGTTGAAGCCATAAATAAAATATTCCGCTTCCTGATTATGAAATGAAATGGCATGTGACAACTCTGATATATCTCCTCCAGTCATCATTGAACGTAAATGCTGAGGAGCAAAAGAAGTGAAGCGTTGAATAACGTATTCACCAAAGTATAATGAATCTCTCGTTTTCTCCAGCATCCCGGCCATACCTGAGAACAATCCACCCATAAGCGTATTAGACTGTTCAGCTGCCATATGCGCATCACTAGCCTTCTCCATGTCGACAATCTCTGTTGCTTCATCAGTCTGCTCATTGAATAATAGGTTATCGTTATAACGAAGCTGTACCTGTTCGAACACCTTTTGATGTTCTTCCATTTGCGGGATACTTGTCAGTCCATGCAGCAAGCTGCGTGCCTGATTCCAGAGAGAACCGGCTTGCTCCTTTTGCTGTTTAAGCTGTTTTGATATCTGACCCTGATCGAGTGCTTTCTGTCGATCAACGATGATACTAGCAGGTCGAATATATTTCTGTTCATATGCCCCATAAGCAAGACGGAGGCTTGTGACGCTTTCAAGCAACGTATCAGCAGTTATGCTCTTAACCGGCTTAACTATAGAGGCAAGGCTGCTGGACTGATAAGCCCCCGCTTCCATATCGATTGAAGCAGCAGACAAGCCCTGCGCCTCCACCTCCTGACGGTACTCCGTGAACCATCCATCCGTCTTTACAAGCTCATCCGCAGCTTTCCTTACCTGCTCAATGTCGGAAGCAGCATCAGCGGGAACCTGATGCTGTTCAGTATTCGTTGCCTTATGCTTGGACACCGTATCATATCCACTATGCTGAGGCTGTTGATTAGCTTGTTGAACAATTCTCAGCATATCGTCATTTAATGCCCTTGCAGCTTCCAGCTCCTGTATTGCTTCTCCCTGAAGCTTCACATGCTGTCTATGTATTTCATCACTCACTTTGCGCAGCTCCATAGCAAAAGCTCTCACTTTCTCCTCGTATGCTTCTATTTCAGCTGTATACATTATTTTCTGCCCGGCAGTTAACGATTGATTATATATAACTTTGGCTGCATATGAGCTGTATTCCCCCGCAATGCTCAGAGCAGAATTCCCCTCTATTGCTACTACATCTGGCTGGACAGGAATTAACATAGAAATACTGTTTCCACTTATCGTCGAAGCCATCTGCTTTTGCAATTGAAGTACATTCGCTAGATGAATTTCCCGTTTCTCATAAAGCTTCCTCATACTCTCCAGCAAACTTATTGCAATCGATGCCTCCTTCATTGCACCTGCCATAGGTACAAACCTTGCTGCGAGATCCAATGTAAAATCTACTGGCGCCTTATACTTCATTTCTTCGAGCACCTGTCTTGAGAATACATTATGGCTGCCTAGAAACGTCGCTGCGTGCAGTGCGGCAGCATCTGACTTAGCGCGAACCAGCTTCATCCCTGATCGACCCGAGTCATCTGCTGTTTCTGTATTCGCCGTCATCATTTCCTCGAATATGATTTGACCGTCTGTACCACCACGGCCGAATAAACCATATCGCTCATATAGAACAGCATCATAAGCAGAGAGTACAGATCTTACGCTTGACCTTACAGCATCCTCTGTTAACTTATGCAGAGCCGCAATTCGGGCATAATCAATAAGCAAAGAGAAAAACAAAAGCAGCGAGGATAAAACAATAACCGAAAACACGGTCACTGCCCCATTTTCTCGAAAGAAAAGCTTGCAAACAAACTGCCGATAACGATGCTTCAAATCTTTTTTTATGCTCACTGCTGCCTGCACCTCCATCGGAACCTTTCAAGCCTTATCTGTTCCGCTACATTATGGCTTTGTCGCCTTCCCCTTACCTTTATAAGTATCCAGCACTTGACCAGCCTGAGACTTTGCTTGCCCCGCTCCTCCAGCCCGATTTGCAAACCTTGATGAATAATAGCGTACGAGATCAACACTCCGAATAAACTCAGTTGGATCAACAACCGTGGAAGAGGCTGCACTTTTGGGTTCACGCTTCAACCAGCTTTTCTCAATGGATTCAGCCGATAAAGGCTCCTTCAGTTTGACTTTGATCACTCTTCTCAGAATGCTGCTTGAATAGCTGATTTCTCCTTCGTATGTTAGGCCTGCTTGTCCCAACCATCTAGCAGACTGCTCTATTTTCCGAATAGCTAAAGCATTCTTTTCTCCATCACCCGTCTCTGCAAGTGGGAGCACGACTTTCGCTGCATCATTTTCTCCTCTCAGTCCAAACAAGCTGCTGAGCACGCCATCCTCGCCAATACGCCAATATAAACCATCATAACTTGGCTCATTGAGCATGCCACTTCTTGCATCTCGATTACTGTTATCCCAGCTGAAAGCCGCACGCTCTGCTGTTGAAGACGCTGCATAATAGACAATGACCTTCTCGTACATGTACATTCCAAATAAAATAAACAACAATATAAGCCCGAACAGCATTGGAAATACGATCGTAGACTCCAGCGTAAAGCTGCCTTGCTCCTTCTTAAGCAAGCGAAGCAGCCCTGCATTTATTCGCAATCTGTTCAAAAGCCTCACCCGCTAACTGAAAATTTTGTCCGCCTCGTCATCTGCTTTGCCCATCAAGCGCTCAATCAGCTCAATAATCCAGTCTTTAAACAACAGTGCAATAATGATGACAACCGCAATAATCAAAATAATTTCAAGCGTCCCTAAACCATCCTCCTCTTTCCAAAATGAACGTAGCGATTGGCTTATTTTTCTCATCCTTCATCTTCCTCCCTAATTTAAGTTAAGACATGAGCAGTACTGCGGGTGCAGCTACCAAAATCATGAGTACTAACAAAATACCTACAAGCGGAAATACAAGCTTTGAGGAGGCTTGCTCCCCGCGCGATCTAGCGATTGCCTTGCGCTTCTCCCATAAAGTGTAAGAGAGCTCTCGCAATGCAAGAATAAAATGCTCTCCACCGCGGCGATAATTCAATAAGAGCACCGTTGTAAAGATCGAAACCTCCTGCACCGCACATCTTCTATTAAACCGCTCCATTACCGTACTGAACGATTGACCGTTGCGAAGCATAGATACCGTCTCTCCCCATTCCTTGTAGAGAGGATGCTGGGTAGCCTCCTTTCCCTCCAAGCATCTTGCTAGCGCTTGCTGTACTGTCTCACCGGCACCGACCAGCAGCATCAACTTGCTGAGCATAACGGGGAGCTCCATAATGATTTGCTGCTTTCGTTCCTCAACTTGCCGCCTTGCATCTACGAAAGGGCGTATCGTTAGCACGATGCCGAATACTACCCCCATGACTAACAATGTAGGCTCCTGTCCAAGTAAACTCATCCAAGCACAACCTGTTAAAGCAGCATATCCCGTACCTAGAGCAGCAGTTGCTTCACCTTTTGTCCGCTCAATTGACCAGCTGCTATCCTTCAATAAGAGGAGCTTCATATGGTAGCTGCTCATAGGCAGATGCAGCGTATCAAAAAGCTTGAACCGTTCTAGCACATGCATAAATGGATCAATCAAACTTAGCTGCATAAGCTGCTGCCGCGTTTGGTCATTCGTTTGTTTTCTACCCATTAGCTGACGCCATATGGCATACAATGCTCCTTTGCCTGCCAAGTACACCCAAATCGCCGTTAAAGTAACCGGTGCAATTGCCGCGAGCATGCTTTGTCCCCTTTCATCTTACATTCGGATACTCATCATCTTTGCCATCAACCAAAAGCAGAGAAGCAAAAGCAGCAGCGCTCCCGTCAATAGCAAATATCCGATTCCTCCATATAAAGGAGCCATATAGTCGGGTGCAGCTAAGCTTAAAAACGCTAAAAAAACAAAAGGCACCGCCATCATAATTCGACCTTCGAATTTTTTTTGAGCAACCATAACTGCAATTTCCTGCTCAATTTCTAGTTTCTCTCCAATGATGATCGAGGTTTGTTTCATCACCTCAAGCAAATCTCCTCCAGAGCGCTTGCAAGCAGCTAATGCATCAACGAACTGAGTAATCTCATCAATTCCTGCACGATTAGCAAAGTTGCGCAGCGCATATTCTAAGGGCTCGCCGTTATCTAGACGAAAGCGAATGATTTGAAACTCCAGCAGCAGCTCCGTTCGAGCATCAGGGTAAATTAGCTTCAAATCATCGTGAGTAGATAAAAATGCATTTTCAAGAGAGCGCCCTGCTGCAAGCGAGGATGTCAGTGAAAATAAAGCTTCTTTAAATTGCAGCTTCAGTCTCTCCTTGCGCTGTTCCAGAAGAAATTTTCGTCTAATTCTAGGAGCGAGTATACCGAAGCTTGCCGCTGCAAATGAAAGGAACACAGAATGATAAAATAAAAAGACAGCACCATAGAAAATCACAGCTGCGATTAAGGACGTAGTGATAAACTGGTTTCGAT
Source organism: Paenibacillus sp. 01T431 (assembly GCF_056398625.1). NCBI lineage: Bacteria > Bacillati > Bacillota > Bacilli > Caryophanales > Paenibacillaceae > Paenibacillus > Paenibacillus sp. 01T431. The sequence continues at coordinate 82,723 of NZ_JBFTPT010000019.1, read as the reverse complement.
TAAGTGGGTATTGTTCATAATTGGTAAGGGTTCGGCCAGCTCGAAGATTCGCTAGCGTCGCATCGCTTTCCCAGCCGCACCATAAGAGCATTCTCTCTATCCGTCCCCCATGTTGACGATGAAGGCTGCTGCTTTTATTCACGCCGCTTGAATTGTTCATATCGCCACTCCTTCGACCGTTCTTTTCCCAGCAAGCGTCAATTTGTCCATTCTCATTACCGGATTCGCTGTACGTTTTAGCCCGCCAAGCACTCTGCCATTCCGCTCTCCCTCCTCCTCAAAAATAAACAGTGGATTAAGCAATATTTCTCCATCTTCAACGCCAATGACCTCGCATATCTCCGTCACTTTGCGGGTGCGATCACGGAATCTTGATAGATGGATAACAATATCGATGGCTGAGGCGATTTGCTGACGAATAACGATCACTGGCAATTCTGCTGCACTTAGCACCATCGACTCCAGCCGAGCCATCATATCCTTCGCGCCATTACTATGGCCCGTAGACATGCTTCCGGCGTGGCCGGTATTTAATGCCTGCAGCATATCAAGAGCCTCTCCTCCCCGCACCTCACCGACGATAATGCGATTAGGACGCATCCGAAGCGAGGCACGTATGAGGTCGCGAATCGTAATCTCCCCTTTCCCCTCTGTATTCGCATTGCGCGTTTCCATCGCTACTAGGTTAGGAATGGAGCGAATTTGCAGTTCAGCGGAATCCTCGATCGTAACAATCCGCTCATCCGGCTGGATAAACTGCGACAATGCATTTAAAAAAGTTGTTTTGCCTGTTCCTGTTCCGCCGCTTATAAACATATTGTATTGAGCCCCGACAAGCTCTTTCAAAAACGATGCCGCTTCCTGCGAGAGCGAGTGGAATGCTACTAGCTCCTCCATCGTGAGAGGCTGATCAGGAAACTTCCGAATGGTCATGCATGGTCCTTTGAGCGCAACCGGCGGCAATACGACATGCACCCTAGAGCCATCTTTCAGACGGGCGTCAACAATCGGCGTAGACTCGTTAACGACACGATTCACACTCGCAACAACGGTCTGGATTAGATCCTCGAGCCGTTCTCTACTTTCGAAAGAAACCGGCAAAAGTGTCATTCTCCCTCTTCGCTCCACAAATATTTCTGCATGATGATTGATCATAATTTCACTAATGGAGGCATCCTCCATTAGCGGCTGCAAAATATCAAGACCTCTAAACGAATGAAACAGCCTCCGTACAAGCTTCACTTTCTCGGTTGCGGTAAGAGGATGAAGATCGCACCATTCGAAGACGATCTCTTCTGCTATTCTCATCAGGCTTTCATCTGACAGTGATCCGCTAAAATCAATTTTGGCTCGTACCTTGTTGCGCAGCTCAAGCACCGTTTCATCGCTCAGCAATCGATCCGCCTCCTTCCAAATAAAGCTGCTTGAATAATTGATCTGCAGCTGCTCGATATAACGGCGATGACAGCAGAGCAACATGGCTTGCTCCTCGCCATTCTGGAATTTCCGGCAGCCCCACCTTGGCGCATGCCATGCCATCAATCTCGTTATGAACGGTATGCTTCGGATTAACCATATGGTTCTTTACGCATTTGAATTTATTGGACAAAGAGCTAAAGCGATCACTCCACTTTTGCGCTCCATAACGCAGGGCCATTTTTTGTTTATCCCTCACAGACGGATTATCGCTTGCAACCCAAAGCACATGATTTGATCGTTCAAAAATAGCAAGGTGCAGCTCATCCAGACCGCTCTCCAAATCAACGACAATCAGGTCATACTGCCCGCTTCGAGCAACCGTACTCACTATTCCGGCCGCATCTTCCTCATTAAGCGTCAATCGATCCTCCAAATTGGTGCACTGGGCTAAATAATCACCCTTAAGCTGCGAATCCCGTTTTCGATGCTCCATAAGCCAATTGACCGACTGCTCCGGCTGTGCCTTGAGTCCATAAAGCAGTTCTGACAAACCCTCCTCTTTCACCTCTCCTTCACTGAGGCCATCTGTATATTGCTGGTTGCGCAGCCAAGCTTCAGAAGAGTTCCACCGCTCAAGGTTCAGATAAAAGGTACGACATTGATGCACACTTGCAGCTTGTACCAAATGCAGCGCCAAAGCCGTCTTCCCAACTCCCCCCGATGCCGAAAAAACAGATATAATATTCATGCCAGACGGCCTCTCGTAAGCGCCTGACGAAGAGGCCGCATGTCCTATCGCTTGGGAATGAATCTCCGAAAAACGCTTCAGCAGCTGGGGAATGGGTTGATATTGCAAAAGCTCATGCTTCTCCTTGCTCTCTCCCAGCTGTAGCACTAGAGCAATTACAGGAATACCCGCTTGCTCTGCATCCATTTCTGCAAGCAGCTCAGGCTGAGCAGCCAATAAGTCAATCTTGTAGCCTTGCTTCACATAGAGCTTCCAAGAATCTGCGTGCGTGAACGCGATAATCTGCCATTGCTCGCCAAGCTTGCTGCCTTGCATATAATCAGCCAGCCGCTTCAAGTATTCCGGCTCCCTTACCGCCACAGCAAGTTGATATTTGTTCAGCCCTTTCACCTTCCTTCCGCTTAGAAAACACAAAAAAAGCACCGTAGAAGGCGCAGATATCTGCGTCCTTATACGGTGCTTCCGTGTTTGATCATTAACTTTGTTTAAAATTTACCATACCCATATTCCATTCGTCAACTAAGGAATTTTCTACTGTTTATCTTATTTCTTTAACTTACAATTCCGTTGACTATTGGAAAAAGTTTTTGATCTCGCGCTCTGCGCTTTCGATAGAGTCAGATCCATGAATAATATTGCTAGCTACATCGATTGCAAAATCTCCACGGATTGTACCTGCAAGGGCTTCAGATGGATTCGTTGCGCCAATAAGACTCCTTGCGTTTTTAATAGCGTCTTTGCCTTCCCATATCATAGCAAATACAGGCCCCGAAACGATAAAATCGACCAACTCGTCAAAAAACACCTTTGAGCGCAAATGCTCATAATGTGTCTCGGCTTGCTCTCTTGATAGGCGCATTACCCTTGCATCTACTAGTTTAAAGCCCTTCTCTTCAAATCGAGCAACAATACGACCTACTAAACCACGCGCGTAACCATCTGGCTTTACCATTACAAACGTTTTATCCATGTTGAATCCCCCTTTGTCTCTATCGGTATAGCCATTTATTTGTTAAGCCATTCAGTAATAATACCTGCAGTCTCTTCAATAGCACGATTTGTAACATCTATAACAGGACAATTCAATGATTTCATGACGGACTCTGCATAATCAAGCTCTTCTTGAATGCGCTCGGTTGTCGCATACTGCGCAGATGCCGGAAGTCCCAGCGTCTTAAGCCGTTCAGAGCGGATCTCCAGAAGATGCTCAGCTTGCATCGTTAAACCTATAATGAGCCTGCCAGGTGCAGGCTTCAATTCTTCGGGAGGATTAACCTCGGGCATTAACGGCAGGTTAGCCGTCTTAATTCCTTTATGGGACAAAAAGATGCTCAGCGGCGTCTTCGACGTTCGAGATACGCCAATCAGGACGACCTGCGCTTGTACAAAACCTCGAGCATCCTTGCCGTCATCATATTTCACAGCGAACTCAATAGCATCCATTCGGCGATGGTAAGCATCGTCAATGGAGTGCAGCAGCCCCGGCTCACGCTTCGGGAAACTCCCAAACGTATCTACGTATGCTTGCATCATCGGTCCCATGACATCAACGGCTCTAACTCCAGCTCTAAAAGCCTCTTCCTTCATTTGCTCCCGAAGCTCCGGCTGGACGAGCGTATAGCTTATAAAACCGCCAGTACTAGCTGCCTCAGCCACGATACGAATAATTTCATCCTCGGATTTAATATGGCCGTAACGCTTTATTTTCACTTGTTCTGAGGAGAATTGACGTAAAGTCGCCTTTGCAACTGCTTCCGCCGTTTCACCAACAGCATCGGAGCATACATAAATGATCTGCTGTTTCATAACTCTGGCTCCCCCAATTTCCCATCCATCGCGATGTCCGCCATAAGACGTATAATGTTCGACTTCGATACCCAGCCAGTAACCTCTGGATCAGTCACCTGATCCTCGCGCGGAACGATAACTGGTAAACAATCTACTTGATGAAGCGACATTTTGCGAATCGCTTCCATCACAGATTCGTCGGGCATTAGTGTCACAATATTAGGATAGCGGGTCATCACCATACTGATAGGAATAGATGCAGCACCAGCGTTGCCAAGCGTTATTTTCAGCAAATCCTTCGGTGTTACGATTCCAACAAAACGTTTCTGCTCATTAACGATTAGAAGAGTATCTGCATTTTCAGTAAATAACGTAATAACAGCGTCATGCACGGACAATGAGTCCGGAACATTAACGGGAACACCTTGTACTTCTCTCACCTTCATATTGTTCAATTGCTGCAAAGGCTCGCTGCTTGAGCGATAGGTGTTGCCTAGAAAATAACCAACTTTGGGCTTCGCATCAAGCAATCCAAGCATGACGAGAAGTGATAAGTCCGAGCGCAGTGTGGGCCTGCTGACACCTAGAGATTCTGCCAACTGCTCACCGGTAATCGGCGCATGCCTCTTCACAAGCTCAAGAAGCTCCAATTGCCGCGAAGATAATTGAATCGTACTCTCCCCCGTCCTCTATATGAGTCATACTTGTATTATATAGTACTATTATTTAAAAATAATATATCATATTAACAAATAATGTACAATATATGGTCGTCCTACTCTTTAAAAATAACTTTATATAACGCTTGTGTACCGCTATTTTCTTCACCAAGTGAAATAAGTCGCTCATATAAAGAACGTGCTAATGCTAGTCCTGGCAAAGGAAGACCCATCTCATCAGCTGACTCGATGGCGATTTTAATATCTTTCACGAAATGTTTTACGTAAAAGCCCGGAGCAAAATCTCCGTTGATAATGCGAGGTCCTAGATTGGATAAGGACCAGCTTCCCGCAGCGCCGGCTTCAATGCTTTTCAATACTTTGCTAGGCTCGAGCCCCGCTTTTTGGGCATAGGCAAGAGCTTCACTCACGCCAATCATATTGGATGCAATCGCGATTTGATTACACATCTTAGTAAATTGACCCGCTCCTGCCTCACCTTGATGAACGATGTTTTTACCTATGAGCATGAACAATGGCAATATCGCATTATAGGCTTGCTCCGAGCCTCCAACCATGATTGACAGTCTAGCCTCCCTCGCACCTACATCACCGCCAGAAACTGGGGCATCCAGCGCCATAAGTCCTCTGTTGCCAGCCTCTGCCTCAATTCGTTTGGCAAGAGCAGGACTTGAGGTAGTCATATCAATAAGCACCGCATTGGACCTAGCATTTTGCAATAAACCATCAGCTCCAAAATAAACCTCTTCCACGTCGGCCGGATAACCTAGCATCGTAATAATAATATCCGATTGCTCCGCAACCAACTTCGGCGAATCCTGCCAAACAGCACCCTTTGATACCAAGAGGTCTGCTCTTGATTTCGTTCGGTTGAACACATTCACTTCATATCCGTGATCAAGCAAATGGCCCGCCATGCTTGCGCCCATAATACCCGTTCCAATAAATCCAACAACTTTTTTGTTTTCTTGCTCTTTCAATTCCATTCCGCCTCTCTGTGTTTCTCAATAGTCGAACATAATCTTATTATAATATAATCTGCCTCGCTTCCCACAAATCAAAGAAATGCACTCCTGTTTTGCAGAAGTTTTTGCAGTAGCTAGAATACTATCCATCCCAATTCCATATAAAAAAAGCCGTAGACCAATGGTTTCCCATGCCTACGGCTACTGCCATTGCTATTACAGCACTTCTGAAGAAGCGCTTTACTCGTTTGTCATTTCGATGAACTGATCTACATCAACAGCTGTCAATGCAACCGCCTCGCGCCAGAAGTCCATCTCTTCCACATTTACGCCAAGATGCTCTTTAGCAAGCTGCTCTACGGTCATGCGGCCAGTGTCACGAAGCAATGCAACATACTTGTCTTTGAAATCTGAACCTTCCTTCAGTGCCCTTGCATAAATACCCGCGCTGAATAGATAGCCAAATGTATAAGGGAAGTTGTAGAAAGGAACATCCGTTAAGTAAAAATGCAGCTTCGATGCCCAGAAATGAGGATGCACCTCACCTAGCGTATCGCAATAAGCTTCCCGCTGTGCATCTTCCATTAAGGAATTAAGCTCTTCAACGGATACTAAACCTTCGCTGCGACGCGCATAGAAACGAGTCTCGAATAAAAAGCGCGCATGAATGTTCATAAAAAATGCAACAGACCGCTGAATTTTATCTTCAAGCAATCCAAGCTTCTCTTCGTCCTCCGTTGCTGTTTTAAGTGCTTGATCCGAAACGATCAGCTCCGCAAACGTCGAAGCGGTCTCAGCTACATTCATCGCGTATTCTTGAGACAACGCTGGTAGATCGTTCATGACATGCTGGTGGTAAGCATGACCCAGCTCATGCGCAAGCGTCGAAATATTCGAAGCCGTACCTGAATACGTCATAAATACACGAGTTTGACCGCTCTTTGGAAAAGCTGTGCAGAACCCGCCTGGACGCTTCCCTGGACGATCCTCAGCTTCAATCCAGCCATCTTTGAAGGCAAGCTCTGAGAATTCCGCCAGATCGGGACTAAACGTCTTGAACTGCTCGATTATAAAAGCTGCCGCTTCGTCATAAGGAATTGTTTTTGTCGCAGCTCCAATTGGCGCTTCTACATCATGCCAGTCCAGCTTCTCTACACCGAGCAGCTTCGCTTTACGATCTAAATAACGAACGAGTACCTGTTTGCTTTCTTGGATTGCAGACCACATCGCTTGCAGTGTAGCTTCGCTCATCCGGTTCATTTGCAGCGGCTCCTGCAGCACCGAATCCCAGCCGCGCTTGTCGTACAGCTTTAAACGAAAGCCTGAAATTCGGTTTAACGTCTCTGCACATAAATCCGCCTGCTCTGCCCATTCCCGCTCCCACTCTGTGAATGCAGCCTTCCGAACATCGCGGTCTCCATCGGATAAGCGGTTATGCATTTGACCAGCGGATAAAACTTTTTTCTCCCCGTCTTTTCCTACATCGTTAAATTTCGCTCTGGATACAATGACGTTGTAATAATCGCCCCAGCCATGGTAACCGTCTACCGCTAAATCTCCAGCCAGCGCTTCCAGCTCAGGAGCCATTTTCTGCTTTGCAAGCTCGCGGCGTTCAGTCAAGCTGAACGCTACCTCAGCGAGCTGTGGGTGCGTCAGCAGCTTTTCCCATTCACTATCATCAAGACCTCGCAGTACGTTGTCAAAGCGGGTAAGCACCCCTAGAAACTTCGCAGCAAGCGTCTTTACGCGATCGCTTTGTGAGTTCGCGGCTGTGTCTCGCATATTCTGAGCCAACAAGCAAGAAACAAACGACTCTGTTTCACGCAGCCTAATGATGATGCTTTGCAGCAGCTCCGTCATCGCCGCAATTTCAGAAGCTCCAATGCTTGCTTCCGTTAAAAGTGCGGCATCAAGCTTCTCAATGTCCTCATCCATGCCCTTCAGCTCCTGCAAGAACGCTGCTGAGCTTGAGCCACCCTCATAAAAAACATCTAAATCCCAACTTTGCGGATATCCCGTATTCATTGCTCTCATCCTCTCTTCCATAAAAAAAGCCAAGATGCGGCCGCGTTTTTATTTGCGCAAACCTTCTCGGCAGTGTATAACTTAATTATATCCAGATTGGAGGAATTACACCATGTCTAAACCGTTGCAGATTTCTGCTGATACAGCTGTTAAGCTTTCCGAGCAGCTTGGCGTCCCAATAGAGCACTTAATGCATATGCCGCGCCATATATTATTGCAAAAGCTCGCCGAGCTTGCTAAGCCTAACGCTGCACCTGAGAGCGAAAACAAATCATGATTCCGTTCGAAAAAGCGTGGCCTTATGACATTATTATGGGCGACCTTTATGTATCGAGCTGTCCCTTCTGCCATGCAGAAAACGTGCTGCTTCCAGTAAAACCAGAAGAGCTCCGAGACATACAAGGCGGTACGAAACGATTGCTCGTTTTCCCTTGCTGCCATAATAAAGTGACTATTGTTGATGCAGATCGCGATTATTTGCTGACAAACCGTGTTCTAAAAAAGGCGCTCCGCTAAGCGGTAGAAGAGACCGACTGCTTCAATAAATCTGTGCCGTCGTCAGGAGAAGTGTTGCCGGATGCATGTTTCGATCTGGCTTCCATCTCCTCGCGTATAAGCTGCCACTGCTCGCGGCTCGCACGAATCATTGCAGCATCCACGATTTTTTTATCATTCACCACGCGGGAAAACCAACGTACAGCATCGTTTAATTCTCCGATACGACGATTCAGCTCCCCTATTAAAAACATTAGCTTCGCATTGTTAAGCGCAACACCCTCTGCCTCATATACACGAATATAGGCTTGAAGTGCAAACGTAAGAAACCGTTTCTCGTCTTTCTGATTGTCTTCATAACGATACAGCCAAGCAATGTGATGCAAAATACCAGCAAGCACGCGATCCTTCTCGTCAATGGCTTGGGCTGATAAAAGCGCTAGCTTGTAGCTGGCCATCGCCTTCTTCAGATCGCGTTCCCCGCCATAATCTTGATTGTTCCAATGCATTCCGATTTCATCATGATAGTTCTTTTTTTGCCGATCATTCAACCGCTCCATCCCGTTCTCAGTTGAGGCAAAGCCGCAATTAGGACAAACCCGTACAACATAATAATCAGGGTTTACGTCCGTTTTATAATATCCGCAAAAGTCAGAGTCCATTCTAGCTGCTCTTTTGAAGCTCGGTCTAACGCGCGAAGTCATAAAAGTCTTTTCACAGCAAATGCATATGATTTTGGATAGGTAGAGCGGTTCCATACAATCACGTCTCCTCTTCAGATGTGTTTACAAAGTGGTGTGCAGGTCCGGATAGTCTGTTGATAACGATCTCTTGCAGCTCGTCATTTATGCCTACCTCTTGCAATGCTCTTTGCATGCAGTCAAGCCATGCGCCAGCATGTTCAGGGGTTATTGGAAAATGCATATGTCTTGCTCTCATCATTGGATGTCCATATTCATCAGAATATAAAGAAGGCCCGCCAAAAAATTGCGTCAAAAATAAATATTGTTTTTCTATAACAGGATCAATATCTTGCGGGAACAAAGGCCCAATTAACGGATGGGCTTGTACCTTAGGATAAAAAGAGTTAACAATCAGCCTTAAAGTCTCAGATCCACCTAAAGCCTCATAAAGGCTTATATTCCTATTCATCGTCAAATTCATCTCCATTGTGTAGGTATTTAGTATTATATCACAAATAAAAGTACGGAATTAACAAAAAAAAGCCCGCGGGATGCTTATCCGGGGCTCATCATATAGTGCGTATTACCCATCAACCTTCATAGTCCTCTTCCCCTGGTGCTGTAAGAGATTCTCGAATGACATAGACGAAAGCACAGACCAAGATGCCAGCGATTATACTCATACCCATCACTCCAACCGTTTCAAAGGTAATTCCATTGTACCATAAAAAAAACAGGAATCCAGCGTTTTGCAAGCGTTTTCTTTGTCAAACTTATTTATTTTTAAAGCATATCCAGTGATGGATATCCTTATTCCTACATATACGTTTAGGAGGGGTTGTACAGCATCTTATGGCATCTGCTCGGCTCCCCTTTCTAATTATTTGAGGAGGCGGTCTATCTGCTGCGAACGATCATTCATCCCTTATCTATAACCGCGCTTGGCGCAATTATAATCGTGCTTTTAATGACTGTCTTTCCTACAGAAACCCTTCACTCCTCGCTCCGTGGGCTTTCTATTTGGTGGGAGGTGCTTTTTCCAGCGTTGTTCCCTTTCTTCGTCATATCGGAATTGCTGCTCGGCTTCGGTATTGTACATTTTTTCGGCAAGCTGCTTGATCCGCTCATGAGACCTATATTTCGGCTTCCCGGCATCGGAGGTTTTGTCGTGACGATGGGTTACATTTCCGGTTATCCGGTAGGCGCAAAGCTAACATCACAGCTCTTTGAGCAGCGGCTCGTCAACCGAGCAGAAGGTGAGCGGCTTGTTGCCTTTACGACTACTTCTGATCCTATTTTCCTAATTGGCGCCGTTTCCGTTGGTTTCTTCCAAAATGTAGCGATTGCTCCTATACTCGCTGCTGCGCACTACGGAGGCGGTCTTCTTATCGGTCTTCTCATGCGCTTTCACGATAGACATGCCCCTTCATCTGGAACCAAAAAAACGGCGATTGCAAGGGAGGGGTTCAGAAAACGACGGCCCTCTCGCATCTCCGAAGCACTCAAGGCGATGCATGAGGCTCGATTGCTGGATGGGCGCGGACTAGGACGGCTGCTGCAGGATTCAATTCAATCGGCGCTGCGGCTAATGATCGTCGTTGGCGGACTCGTCGTTTTTTTCTCCGTCGTAATGGAGATGCTGACGCATGCAGGCATCATTGAGGCGATGGCTGAAGCTCTGCGATTTTTGTTTGGTTTAATCGGCCTGCCTAAGCCGCTTGCAGACGCTGGGATATTCGGATTGTTCGAGGTCACATTAGGCTCTCGTTCGGCAGGTACAGCGGGTACTGGACTCATGCATCAAGCTGCAATCGCTGCTTGGGTGCTCTCTTGGGGCGGCTTATCAGTCCATGCCCAAGTAGCAAGCCTGCTCAGCAAAACAGATTTGCGCTATCGTCCTTTTTTTATAGCTAGAATGATTCATGGATTAATTGCAATGACTCTCGTTTACTTGTTATGGGGGTGGCTTGGGCCATGATTAGAGCCGCTCATTGAATTTAAACACAATTTCCTTTATCATCTTAAGTACTATGGAGATCGGAAGGAGATTTACTTTTGAAGTATGCGGTAATTGATCGAGGCGATGATTTATCTAAATCGTTAGCAGAAAAATTTCATAAACTAGCCGGGGAGCGAGGCTTCACTCGGAATGATGAATCACCGGAAATCGTTATTTCCATCGGAGGGGACGGTACACTGCTCCTCGCTTTTCATAAATATGTTGATCAAATTACGAATGTTGCATTTGTCGGCATTCACACCGGCCATCTTGGATTTTACGCCGACTGGAAGGCAGACGAGCTTGAAGATCTCGTCGCAATGATGGCAGAGGAAACACCACGAATCGTTAGGTATCCACTTGCCGAGATTGAAGTTGAGACACCAAGCGAGACCCGTCATTACTTATCATTAAATGAATTCACATTAAAAGGCGTTGACGGAACGCTCGTCGCCCAAATCAATATAAATGATGAGATGTTTGAAATGTTCCGCGGTGACGGCATTGTCATTTCGACCCCTTCGGGAAGCACCGCGTATAACAAAAGCTTAGGTGGAGCGATTGTCCATCCATCGATAGAATCGCTGCAAATTGCGGAAATCGCTTCGATCAATAATCGTGTATATCGTACACTTGGATCATCCGTGCTGCTGCCGCAGCATCATCACTGCGATATTATCTCTAAGAAAGAGCAGCGGCTGCAGCTCGCAATTGATCACATCAGCATCATGAGCAGCGATATTCGTTCCATCCGCTGCAGTGTATCCAGCCGTAAAGTAAGCTTTGCACGATATCGGCCGTTTCCTTTCTGGAACCGAGTACGTGAAGCATTCCTTGGTTACGACGTCCGATAAGATTTGTTACCATCATTTAAAACCAAAAAAAGACACAGAGCGTATTATACGCGCTCTGTGTCTTTTTTGTTTGGTCGATTCGTTTCTGCAGATGAAGCCGCGGTTTCATTGGCTGCAAGGCGGAACGGTTTCTTGGAGCGGTTATCGTTATTGCCTTTATAGCCGCCTTTACGCTGCTGTTGCTGCTCACGTTTCCCACTGCCCTGCTGCTGCTCGCTGCTATTTTTACCTTCGCCAGCACTATTCGCGCTGTCGTTGCCTTTATCCGCGTCGTTTTTATTGCGATTGGAGCTTCTATGGCGATTTTCCCTTGTGTGATTGCGAGTATGCCTTTCATGTGTTGGAGCGCCGCTTTCTTCCTTTGCACTCGCAACCTCATCATGTTCAAGACCTTCAGAAATATCCACAAAACCGGCAGCTGCTGCAAGAAGATCAGCTGCTTCTATACGCGGACGCTCTTCGTCTGCATCCAAGTCATAGTCGTCTGGCTCACGAACGGTACTGTTTGTTTTTTCTAAAATAAAATAAGCGCAGCCAAAGTTGCAATACTCATTGATGTAATCCGGCATGCCAGATAGATTGCTTTCCTTCGTGGCTTTCTGATGGCTGTCACGAAAAAAACCTTTCAGCCGCAGCTGGCTATAGCCCCAGTCGCCGACAATATAATCGTAGCGCTCAAGTACTTCGCTGTATCGATCACGAAATGCTTCAGGATTCCAGCCATTCCTATTTTCAAGCACAATTTCATAAGATTTTCCGCCGATATGAATCAAAGCCATATTTTCCACCTCATCTTGAGCGTCAGTTACAAGCTGCTCGAGCAAGCACCGGAAGAAATCTCACGGCTCGCTTCGGCTTCCGCTGCCATTGCTGCGTGTGCCGAATCGGTCTGCTCATGTGCATGATAAGAGCTGCGTACTAATGGTGCGGATTCTACATGCCTAAAACCGCGCTTCAGCCCTTCTTCTTTTAGTTTTGCAAATTCGTCTGGGTGGACATAACGTACGACCTTTAAATGTTTCGGCGTTGGCTGCAAGTATTGACCTAATGTCAAAATATTTACGTCGTTGGCGCGAAGATCATCCATCGTCTGCAAAATTTCATCCCATTCCTCACCTACGCCAAGCATAATGCTCGATTTGGTTGGAATCTTAGGCTTCATTTCTTTGGCGCGCTTCAACAGCTCCATCGTACGGCTGTATTTGGCTTTGGCACGAACACGATCCGAAAGCCGCTCCACCGTCTCGACGTTATGATTTAGAATATCCGGATTTGCATCCATTACAATTTGAAGCGCATCTTTATTTCCCAAGAAGTCAGGAATAAGCACTTCAACTCGGCAAAACGGCATACGTTTGCGAATCGCATGTACAGTAGCTGCAAATATGGATGCGCCGCCATCCTTAAGATCATCGCGGGCAACCGATGTTACAACACAGTGCTGAAGATTCATTTGCTCTGCTGCCTCTGCTACCCGTTCTGGTTCGTCCAAATCCAGTTCAGTCGGCATACCTGTCTTAACCGCACAAAAACGGCAAGCGCGCGTGCAAATATCACCCAAAATCATAAATGTGGCTGTTCGATTCGACCAGCATTCATAAATGTTTGGGCAACGTGCTTCCTCACAAACCGTATGTAGCGTTTTTGAGCGCATCATATTTTTAATTTCGGCAAAGTTACCGTCTGTCGCTAATTTTATTCGAAGCCAATCAGGCTTTTTGAGTGTTTCTTGTTGTTTCATTAGGGATTACCTGCTTTCAAGTTCATTTATAATTCCTAAACTCATGCGTTTATTATAACATGTTTCGTATAAAAACCAATGATTTGCAAAACATAACGTTATAACCGTCATGCTTTTGGAAGGGTGAGACGTTTGAAACTGACTATTCCTATTGTTGCAGCAATAACCGCAGCTTCTCTGTTCATTGTCACGCCCGTCAGTTCTGTAAGAGCAGCTCCTGCTGTCAAACAAAAAACTGATAAGGCCCATGAGCAAACCGTCGATGCTGAGACCGATCCCTTTTCCGTTAGAAGAGGGTTGTATGACAAATTAAGCTTATTTACCGAAGTGCCTTGGTTCTGGATCGCAGCCATCGATCAGTATGAGCGATCCATGTCTAAAGCACGTCCAAAGGCTCGTCCAATGCTTGGTAACACCGTTGGCGTGTTTATCGACCAGGAACGCTGGGTCGGCCCGCTCAATCCGAATACGGATGACAGCTCGCCGGTATCGATCAACTTTTTTAACGGGATTGGCCGTGATGGTGACGGGAATGGACAAGCGGAACGAACAAGCGACATCGATCTTCTCTATTCACTTGTTAGCCGCGTTGCCGCGTACGGTATCTCCAATGATGATTTCGCAATCGGACTTTGGGAGTATTATCAAAATAATCGTTCAGTGCAGCGCATCCAGCAGTTCGCCCGAATCTATGAAGCATTTGGCCAGCTTGATTTGTTCGAGCATGCATTCCCGCTGCCTATCAGCACTCATTATGCCTATAACAGCACCTGGGGAACCGGGCGAAGCTGGGGCGGCAGGCGTACCCATGAAGGTACCGACATTTTCGTAAGGCATGGTGTCCCTGTTCGGAGCACCTGTTATGGCATTGTTGAGGTGCAGGGCTGGAATCCATACGGCGGATGGAGAATTGGCATTCGTGATCTAAACAATTTTTACCACTATTACGCACATTTGTCCGGCTTTGACAAAACCGTTAATATAGGCGATGTCGTAAAGCCTGGACAGGTTGTTGGATGGGTAGGAAGCTCTGGTTACGGCAAACCCGGGACGCAGGGAAAGTTTCCTCCTCACCTGCATTATGGCGTATACAGCGACCGCGGTTTAATTGAATGGTCGTTTGATCCATATCCGATGCTGCGCCGCTGGGAGCAAGCCGAGCGTAAACGAATGCGTTCCGGAAATTAAAGCAAAAAATATAAAACGACTTTATCGTCCTCTTTGCTGAAGACAATAAAGTCGTTTTTATATGTATGCTATTCAGAGGATGAATTGCCCGAACTATTTGATCCTTGGTTAGAACCTTTAGAATGATTAGTGCCTTCGTTCGTTGCTTCTGTTGACGGTCCTGTATTAGAGGCTCCAGTGCCTGAAGACTCTCCATTATTGTTGTTTTGCGGACTGGATGTAACTCCGCCTCCCGCACCTTCGCCGAGCGGAACCGAAATGTTTGGCGCCTGCGCAGCCGACTCGCCTACAGGTTTGCCCGTATTGTCGTAATAGTACATCGGCACGTCGCCAACTACTAGCAAATATGAAATCGGGATATCCGTTTCGACCAGCTCCGGCTCGGTATCAAACGGAATAATGATCGTAACCTCCGCTATTATGCGAATGTATACCTCAACCAAAATCATATTGATGCCGGCATCCTTCTGACGCGTGCTAAGATCTACCTTAACAGCCCCAACCGGCTCGAATTTGACGGGTACTCTTGGTCCGTATGAGGAAATAATTGCACTATTGAGCGCATGCCCGATCGGAATATGCTCCGGTATATCCTTCATTTCATTTAATGTATTTTGTACGGTGTTTATCGTTTGCGATGTAATTTTCATATGCTCCGCGTAATTAAGCATGAAACCAGATATTTTCCCATTGCTGTTCATCTTCCAGTCAATAAGGTTACTGCTGTCCGATCGGCTCGCTACCTGCTCGGTTATCGCTTTATTGATAGCCTGCGTGGCGATTTGCTTTACTCTGATTTTCGCTATATTCATCAGCGGCGGCCGCAAATTTTTCTCAATATAGACAAAGGATTGGATCGAAAAAACCATAAAAACAAGCAGGGCTATAATAAAGATTGTGCGTCGCCTTATACGAGGCTTTGCAGGGCGAGAGCCCCAAATGCCGCCTGATCCGCCATTGCCGCTGCTTCGGCTGCTGCTGTATTTTACTGCTGGACGCCTAATGCCCCATTTTCCGCTGCTTGCGCTTGAACGAGCTCCTGAACCCCATTTCTTTGGTGCTGGCCTTGATGAAGCTGAGCTCCCACGACTGCCCCAAGTGACTGATTTTACTTTAGAGAATGGACGGCCAGACCAAAGCTGCATACGGCTGCCGCCAAATCCTCGAAAATGCCAGCCTCGCCTTCCCCATTTCGCCAATCCGATCCCCTCCCGCACCAAGCTGCACACTCTTTATTACCCATACTTATGCAGAACTTGGTCAAAAAAGAAGACGACCTCAGCAAGTTGCAGCCTTATTGACATTATGGAAACGATATACATAATTGTAACTAAGGGAGATGAATCTAGTTGAGTGAACGCAATATTAGCACAACCGTTTCAGGAGATTTAATTGTTACTCGTCTGATTGGAAAAATAAGCACAGATGACGTTAATGACTGGTTTAATGGTTTCGAGCAGGTGTGTCAGCCATTCATTAAAGAGGGGCGAAAATACCGTTTGTTAGTGGATCGAAAAGGCTATACACCCGACCATTTTTCGGTTCAAAAAGCATGGAAAGATAAATTTTTTAATGAAAGCATTTTGAGTCATAGCAAAGCCATCGCATTCCTCTTGGAAGATGGTGAAATTCTGAATCACTTGCAGCAAACCAATACCAAACCGTCTGTACAATTTTTTAGTGATGCTGAACAAGCCTTCCACTGGTTAAATAATTAAATAACTATAGCGTACCGGAATAGTCTATTTAATCCGTCTAAATCGTGAGCCGATACCCTGCGCCCCAAATGGTTTCAATATATTGCGGATTCGAAGGATCCGCTTCTATTTTTTCTCTTAACCTGCGAATATGAACGGTTACCGTCGCAATCTCGCCCAGTGAATCCATCCCCCACAGCTGCTCAAACAGCTCTTGCTTGCTGAATACATGATTGGGGTTCAACGCTAGAAAGGACAGCAGATCAAATTCCTTTGTCGTGAACTGCACCTCTTGGTCGTTGACGTAAACGCGCCGGGATGAGGTATCAATCTGCAAGCCGCGTATTTGGATCTTATTTGAGGCTTTGGTATCGCGGTTTCCCATCAATCGCTTGTAGCGCTGCAAATGTGCTTTCGCCCGGGCGACCAGCTCACTTGGACTAAACGGCTTCGTTATATAATCATCCGCCCCTAAGCTTAACCCGCGAATTTTATCGATCTCTTCTTTTTTGGCAGATACGATAAGGATAGGAACCTCCTTTACCGCACGGATTTGACGACAAATCCCATACCCATCCATGCCTGGCAGCTGCAAATCTAGTACGATCAAATCATATTCACCTTCTACAGCAGCGCGGAGCCCCTCTGTTCCTGTTAAGCATATGTCCGCAGAAAAACCATGCAGCTCAAAATAATCCTTTTCCACCTCAGCTATCGACACTTCATCTTCAATAATGAGAATTCTCGTCATGTTCGTCCTCCTATGCTCCTCGCGAGCGGCAGCTTGATGATCATACTAGTTCCTGCTCCAAGCTTGCTCTCAGCATGAATGCTGCCGTTATGCCCTTCGATAATTTGTTTCGTAATCGCAAGTCCTAGGCCGCTTCCACCAGTCTGCTGGCTGCGTGAGAGATCCTCGCGGAAAAAACGTTCAAAAATAAACGGGAGAGCTTCCTCCGATATTCCTGAGCCGCTGTCGCTAATCATTAATCTAACAAAATCAGTCTCCACACTAAGCGATATCGCTATTTGCTTTGGCTCGTCCAACATAAATTTCATGGCGTTGTCCATAATGTTGGTTAGTACCCGCTTCAGCTTATCCCGGTCGGCAAGCACATTAGTAGATTCCGAATGAACAATGTCCCACGTCAGCGCAACGCCTTTGTCTTGCAAATCAAAATGCAAATCCTCGGCATAGTCCTCTATGAATTGCCCCAAGCTGATTTCCTCGAATGTAAATGGCAGCTGCTTCAAATCAAGCTTCGAGTAAAGAAACAGCTCGTCAATCAGTTGATCCATATGCTCGGCCTTCGTCAAAATCGTATTCACATAACGCTCCATCTTTTGCTTCGTATCCGGTACACCGTCCCGAATGCCTTCAATGCTTGCTTTAATTGAAGTAATCGGCGTTTTCAGATCATGCGTAATGTTCGCGACAAGCTCCTTGCGATTTTGCTCATATTGCAGCTGCTTCTCTACCGATTGCTTCAGCTTCATTCTCATATCTTCAAAGGCTTCGCTTAACCTTGCAATCTCATCGCTGCCTACCGCTTGCAGCTCAAACTCCAAATCACCTTCCTTAATACGCTCTGTCGACTTCCGAAGCAGATCAAGCGGCTTAATAATACTGCGCGTCAAAAAATAATAAAGGAGCATATTCATGAGCAAAAGCACGATAAACAGCACGCCTAATATAATAGGCAAAAGTGTACGAACAACCTCTGCAAACGGACTGCGCTCCCTTACAACGAGCACGCTTCCCTTGGATTGATCTGGAAAACGAAAATCAAATTTCGCATAAGCATAAAAATGGTCCCCTATTTGCAGGGTGTTGCGGATTGCATTGTTTTCCATCTCATAGTCAGGCAAAAACGTGATGAATTGGGGCTGTTTTACGGACAAGGATGAATAAATCGCCTCGTCGCCTTTTCTTATAACCAGCTCCGCTTGTACCGAACGAAGCTTGTAATTATATTGATCGAGCAGTGTAGGATCAAGAAGCGAGTCGGGTTCATTTTTCGCCAAATACTTTAGATCAAGGAAAATCGTTTCCTCCTGCTCAGACAATGGATTAACGGAATAATGAATATTGTAAAAGTCCTTTACGCTTCGCACATCGCCTGTTATCGCTACTACAAAGAGCAGAGCAGCGGCAAGAAACAATACGATCGTAACGATAAGAATACAGCTGTAGGACAATAGCAGCCGAACGCGAATGGACATACTCGTATCTCCTTCTCCTTTTGACAATTCGTTTTTCGTGAATACAATGTAACATAGGTTGCCCTGAGGGGACAAAGAGAAACAAAGACAACTTTGCAACACGATCTAACATGGGATAGACTATAAGAAATCATTTTCCGTATTAAAGGAGTATATATGGCCATTAATCGACGACTCAGCACCGATCAGGACTTTGAAGAGGTTATCGAACTGCAGCAGCGCATTCGCGTGTTTCAAGACAATCAGCTCATCGATGCCAGCTCGCTGGTTGTGCGGTTTGATGATAGCACGATTGTGACCCAATCGGGGGTTAGCGATATTGCCTATCATAACCGAAAAGAATGCGAGTTTTTTCTACTTAGAAAACGCTAGGTTATACAAAAAAAACGGTGTCGCCCTGTTAGCCCTCGCGGGACAGGTAGACACCGTTTTTCATTGCATATTACTTATCCAGCAGCTCTACGAACTGCAATAACCGTGTGATCATCGTTGCCGCTTCGGCGCGGCTTGCTAGATCTAGAGGCAGGAATGATTGATTTCCTTTGCCCTCTAAAATACCTGCTGCTGCAACCTGAGCAACCGCATCAAGCGCCCAGCCATGTATAGCTGCTTCGTCTTTAAAGCTGGCAGCCTCATTAACTGTTTTCTTGACGTTAGCTCCTGCTGCTTCCGCAAATTTTAATGCGCTTGCTGCCATTACTGCCATTTGCTCGCGCGTAATGGTCGTATTCGGACGGAAGGTTCCGTCCTCGAAGCCTTTAATCAGTTCAAATCTTGCAGCTGTTGCAATCGCATCCGCATACCAAGCGCCCGGCGCAGCATCGCTGAACGCCGACGCCTGCTTGCCTCCACTATTTTGCAGGCCAAGCGCTCTTACAAGCATTGACGCAAACTCGGCGCGCGTAACTGTACGGTTAGGAGCAAAGCTCGACGCCGTTGTACCGCTCACAATTTGTTTGGAAGCGAGCAGCTCAATATTCGATTTTGCCCAGTGGCTGCTAATGTCTGCAAAAGTTTTGGGATTTAAAGCGACTACGTAGCTGCTGTTGCTAGTACTCAAAATGGTGACAGTTGTTTTCCCTTCAGCTGATCGGAACAAAGCCGGAACGTAACGGAAAGCTCCCGTTGCCGGATCAAATACGAGCGCTGTTGCTGTTTTGGCATCCAGTTCACGGTCTACTGTCATCGTACGCTTCACATATTTGCCGCCAAGGCTGTGTACTTCTGCTGATGTGCTTCCATCCGAGACGGAAATAATAAAATCAACAGGATCACCTGCAAGCTCAAAGCCTGCGGCTTTAGCTTTAGCTCGAATGTTATCAAGCACCAGTTGACTAACCGGCTTGATTGAGAAAGTTACAATTAGATTGCCGTTATTCGCAAGCTTTGCCTCCTCCAGAACGCCGTTTACAAGCGCCAGCGGGAACTCATACGACGCTGTACCCTGCTCCATGACGACTACCGCATTTGGACTGCTCTTAAGCGCGTCAAGAAGAGCTTGTGCGGAGAAGGAGAGTTCTCCATTTGATGTTAACGCACCTTTGGCGAAGATGATCCGCTCAAGCTTGCTTGCAGCATCTGTCTTCAGCTTGCTGTCATTTTGCGCTGTATTAATCGCACCGCCGATTTGGCCTGACCCTGAACCGCCAGTGCTGCCTTCATTTCCTTCCTCTGGCACAACGACCGCCTTCACTTCCACCGTATAGATTCTGCTTTGCGAACCATGAGTCACAGTAAATGTCGTCTGGCCGATCTTTAGCGCACTAAGCTGTTTATCTTCACTAATTGCTGCAATGTCTGATTGGGCCATCGTTATGATCGCATCCGCTGTGACATCGACGCTTGCTTGATCAAACACCTTTATGGCT
This sequence comes from Paenibacillus sp. 01T431, assembly GCF_056398625.1. Lineage (NCBI taxonomy): Bacteria > Bacillati > Bacillota > Bacilli > Caryophanales > Paenibacillaceae > Paenibacillus > Paenibacillus sp. 01T431. Next base: position 62,350 of record NZ_JBFTPT010000019.1, on the reverse strand, counting down.
TTTGTATCACCCACAGTCAACGACAGCGGTCCTCTATCGCCATTCTCAAGAGCTATGCGGAATGGCTTCGGACGATTGGCAAAACCTTCATTTTGCTCGGTGAACGATAATTGATCATTTGAGCTTGCTAGTATCGCTATCCGCTCGCCACGCACAATGACATTGTCCACCTGAATATTGCCTGACACTCCGCTTGTCACGTCAATTCCGTTTGTCCCCATTCCGTCGAGCACGATATTTTGCAGCTTCACATGATCAATGCTGAATCCGCCGCCGTGTACAATTAAACCGGCATACGTACTGTCGAGTGCGACGTTGTCCCGTACAATGACCTCGCCGTTCAAATCCTTCTCGCCAGCAAAAATCCAGATCGCACCTAGATTAATGTTGTACGCAGAGTCGGCGCTGCCTGTGCGAACCAGTGTATTGCGCTCCACTACCGTTGTGCCGCTGAATGCCACAGGATTAAAGCGTGTCGATACGGCAATGCCCGCTCCATTCGTAATTGTATCCGTACCGATGTTATCTTGAAGCTTATTGTCTTGCCCGCCAAAAATAACGAAGTTATCGGCCAGCCAAGGCAAAGCCACCGTATTAAAACGCGCCGTATTGTTGATGCTTGCGCGTCCTTCCGCCGACCACATCGCCAAACCATCGTCACCTGGATAGCGGATATCCGATTGCTCCATCACACTATTGCTCGTGCCCACGGAGAAGTTGATGCCGTCGGCCATCAAATTGCGCAAACGAAGGCCAACCATATGCAGGCCATCCGTTATTTCGTCGCTGCCCCTTACCTTGGACAGCCATAGCCCTGTTTTTGAATGCTCGACCCAAACATTCTGAATGACCGAGCCTTTGCCGAAGCCGCCATAAAAAGCATGGGTCAGCGCTTCATCATCACGGATATTCAGGTCGCCGTCGATGAGTAGATCATACACGCCAATATTAGCGCCTTTGCCAATAAACCTCGCACCGATCAGCGATGTATACCACATCCCTGCACCGCGAATCGTGATTTGATCCAATTCAATCACATCAGTCTTAAGCTCAAATACCCCTTGAGGGAACCATACGCCTTTCCCTTGTTCTTTCGCTGCATTCATTGCAGAGTGGAACGCTGCCGAATCATCAATGCCATCGCCAGGTACAGCTCCGTATTCGGCAACTGACAGGAATCCATCAGGCTTTGCAAACGGACCTTCCACCTGCTCCATATCGACAAGGTCAATGACATAATAATCTGCCGCGTTCTCCGCATTCTTCTGCAGACGGATCGTAGCTCCTGCGGGTATATCACCGATCAAAGCATGTATTTCATCGAAGAAACGATGTGCATTGCCCTGCTTTGGATCATTAGACCATGGATAGCTGCCGTACTCCCAGCCATGCTTCGAGCTGAGTTCTAAATTTTGCTTAAATTCTCCGTTTACGTAGAGGCCCAACGTTTCGTTTCGACCAGCCCCGTCTGCGCTGTCTGGGATGACATAACGCAGCACAAGTGAATTAGCCGCCTTTGCTAATGTAAATTGTACATAATCACCTTCATCTACCAGCTTAACCGCCTGCCTGCCCGATGCCTCAGAAGCGATTTCACGGTAGCTGCGCGACGGTCCAATCAGCTCACTGTTCGTTAATCCATGTTCCGCTTCATAGGTAATGTATGGAACTGTCGCTCCGCGGTAAGCAATGCCGATGCTTTGTCTGACTAGAAGGCTACCCAGCCATACTTGCCCTGAATCCGCTGAATCCTTTTGCAGCGTAATCGTATTAATTCCGCTGCGCAGCTGCATTTCAATAACCGCTTCGGACCAGCTTTGTTTTTCTCCAGCTGCATTAAACGCCACTTGTTTGATCCGTATGCCATTCACATACAGGCTAAGCTGGCTTGGCGCATCGGTGACGTTCAAGTAACTAAGCTCCGTTAAATAGCTGCCTGCTGCCCCAGCATGAACGGTAAAGCTGATTTTATCTCCTGTTTCAGTGAAGTTCCCAGCGTACCCAGCACCTTTAAAGCCTGTTAACTCCTTACTTACTTTAATGCCGCCAGACATAAAAGCGTTCTCTGCTTCATATCGCTGATTGGAGGCAACAGGCTCAAACTGCCAAAGTGCCTCATCCGCTTGACTCGGCGTACCGTATTGCAGCTTGCCAGCCGTTAGCAGCAGCAATCCGTCTTTCTGCGTAGCATTTATAATCCGTTTATAGCCAGCACGATCCTCAATCGTCCATTGTGCCGCATCAATGCCTCTAGCCTCACCTGCGATTGCCGCCAGACCATCTGCATGTAGCGTCAATAAATGTCCGGTAGCTTTGTTTTTCAACAGCCTCCGGCCGTTGAAATCCTGAAGCAGCCATTGGGAGCTCGCGTTATCTGCCCTCACTGAGCCGCTGAGCACCTTGCCGCTGTTTTCATATAAATACCCTGTGCCTGACTTTTCTTTAATACGAATATAGTTCGTGTCGTCAAATGTTGGGGTAGCCGTGTCATTCGTCTTCTCCTCGCCCATTGGCGGCGTCTCGAATTGCTCCGACGCACTCTCAAACGTCCACTGCACCGATCCAAATGATGCTGGGTACAATCCACGTTCTGCGTAGCCTGCATTATTTTGAACATGAATGAGCTCATCATCGTATTTCCCATTCAAGCTGCGAATCATATATTCCGCACCGCTCGGCGTGCTTTCAACTGCCCACTCTAAGAACGCATCGCCTTGAATGGCTTGCTTGCTCTCAATAAAGGCATAATCCCCGGTCATTGTCATGTAATGTCCTGTAGCACGGTTTTTCAACCTTTGTTTCCCGCCCTCTGACTCTATAATCCAATGACTGTAGCCGTTGTTCTCTGCCAAGTTGCCATAAAGAACAATTCCTCCATTGTTTTCATATAAAAATTGGCCGTTCGCCTTGTTTTTTATACGAATCGGAGCCTCTGGCAAAGGTTTCGCTGGAAGTGCTAGCGGCTCAACTGCATATTGTGCGCTATCCGAATCAGCAACAAGCTTACTCACTTTCGTATATCCCTCACCATCTGAATATAGAAAATGACGAGCCCACCCACTCCGCAGCACTACAAATTTATCAGAAGATCCAGGCTCCATGTTCCACTTCACGCTGCCCCAGCTCTCGTGAATGCCGCCTTGTGCAATAATTTGCTGAGTCGGGGCATCCTTTTCAACATCCCCGCCTACGTGCTCCATTGACACATAGTGGCCAGTCTTGAGGTTTTTCAACCGCATCGAGGTCGGTCCATCGCCCGTGCGCTCCAAAAACCAAACTGAGCTAAGATCCGTTTCTGGAAGATCACCATACTTAACCTTGCCTTGATCATCACCCTCAGCGGTCACTTCATACAAATAACTGCCGGTTTGCTTGTTCTTAAGTCTTACATTCGTTAACGCCGCGTCTGTCACAGGTATAAACTTCCATTTAGGGCTTCCCCATCCTGGATTAATTACGCCGTATTCCGCGTATTTCGTCAGATTTTGCAAGCTAATATACTTTTGTTGTCCAATAACATCATTAGCATCCTGCAAGCTGTGAATGAGCTTTGAGCCGCCGGCATCTTCGATGACCCAAATCGCACTCGTCCAGTCATCAGCTACCTCAGTCACATCAATGCGTCCATCCTTCATATTTTGCAAATTAATGTAGTGGCCTGTTGCTCTATTCTGGATGCGTTTGCGACCGTTAAAACGTTCAACTAACCATTGTCCCTTATAATCGCCTTCAGAGACATTGCCGTATTTCAGCTGTCCTGCTGCATCCTCATATAAGAAGAAATTTTGCCATTCATTCTGAATTCGAATATATTGCGGCGAGCCATCCCCGCTAAATGCCGGGTCTTCAAACAACCATTGCGCCGCATTCTCATTTGGCTGAATTGCACTTGCTTGGGCTGCGCCCGTATTGTCTTGAATATGCAAATATTCGCCTTGACCAACATAGCTCTGAATGCTTTGATAGTCATCATAAATGGCTGATTTGCTAAAGGACCATTGATCCTCTGCAGAGCTTTCCGTTAATGAAGATACCTTAAGCGGATCACTGATCTCATTAACTCCTGCACGCGTAACATAATGACCAGTTGCTAGGTTGCGCAGCCGTTTTTTGCCGTTAAAATCTTCCCTTACCCACTGGTAAAATGACTTCTGGCCTGCCTGTGTTGTCAGCGCGCCAACCTTTGCCAGCCCAGCATCTTCATACAAATAAGCAGTACCTACCTTCTCATTTGTAAAATTCACGATACGGTATGGCTGCGTATCCGGCGCCAGCTCTATTCGCCAGTGTGCATTGTCTCGATCCAGGACGGACCAACTGTTCGAGCGTACATGTTTGTCATCAGGAAACTGCGTATTCAATACGTAAATGGTCGAAGGAACCTCCTGATAAGCTGCAACGTTCTGAAAGGTGATAAAATCTCCACCCGCTGTGTTAGCTACCAGCCACTCGCTTTTATTCGTATTGTCCAGCCCTATCGCTTTAATAGGCTCTTTGTCTATTCCTTGCGTAATGTAATGACCAGTTGCACGGTTTTTAATCCGATAGGAATCCGGCGTTGCTCCCGGGACAAGCACCCAATGAGATTTGCGATCCGCAGCAGGCACCTCGCCAAAATCAACGAAACCATTAGCTCCCTCGTACAAATATTGTCCTGCTCGGAACTTGTTGGCAAGACGAATTGGAGCAGCAGACTCCACCGGCTCGAGCGCCCACTGCGGACTCTCGAATGTTATATTGATGTCATTGCTTACTTCTGCAAAGCCGAGCAAATCCTCTTGATGAATAACGAGATTGGCATTCTCCGGCACAGTTGCACTTTTAATGACCACATAACCCTCGCGGCTGGACGCATGAATGGTCCATTGGTCTGCAAGCGTACTCTCCGTTATCTCGCGGCTGGTCAGTGCATCGCGCCTCTTCCCAACCTCTGAGACCGTAATGTAATGTCCGGTTGCACGGTTTTGAATTCGCTTATTGCCATCATGCTCCTCGATGAGCCATTGCGAGGACTCATCTTCATAGCTTGGAAAACCGTACCGTACGATACCATTTTCATCCTCATACAAATAATTGCTTTGCCATTTGTTCTGGATACGAACATAGGTTGATTCCGTTACGGATGACACAGCCGCCTCGGGCTGCCCCCCGCCTTCCGATACCACTGCCAACTCATCCGCATAGACCGGAACCGCCATAAGCATAAGCAGCAGCGCCAGCATGAATGCCAATATAGACCTTGCACGTTTCATTGCACAAACCTCCCCAAAGGTATACAAGTGCAAACGCATCTCGGAAGCACTCGCTTATGTAAATCCTTCATTCTCTTTCATCATAATTTGGAATCGCTTACATATCGATGTGCATTTCTAGAAATAATAGGTGTTATATTACGAAGTGTAGAGGCATGCAAAAACCCCTCTGTCTTAGACAGAGGGTTTCTATACTTATATGGGTAATCTGCTGATTGCTGTGAAGCACTCGCCTTCTAATCGAATGGTATACTATTCTTCTTCTACTACGCCAAGCTCCCGATTTTTCTCCTTAAAACGCTCGTTATGAGAAGAAACATAAGCCATCTCTGGAGCTTCCGGATCCATATACAGCTTCGCGCTGTTGAGTGCCAAGACGCCATCCGTAAACGTTCCTGCAATAAGTCCAACCTTGCTGCCAAAACTCGCGAAATCGCCTGCGCCGAAGATGCCCGGAATATTAGTAGTCATCCGCTCCCCAACGTTCGCATTCCATACTCCCATATCAAGACCCCAATCACGGATAGGTCCAAAATCACTCTTCATTCCATGATTGACGATGACAGCATCGACTTCAATCTGCTTGCTTTCCTCCGTTTCCATATGTGCAATCGTTACCTTCTCGATACTTTCCCCATTACTGCTATGAAGCGCAAGCACTTGATATGGCGTAAGAACATTTACAGAGGATTGTTTCATCCTGGAAACATTTCTCTCGTGCCCGCCGAAGCTGTCGCGGCGATGCACGACCGTTACGCTGGCTGCAATGGATTCCAGCTCATTAGCCCAGTCTACTGCGGAATCGCCGCCGCCAGAAATGAGCACTCGCTTATCGCGGAATTTTTCCAGCTCCTGTACGGTGTAGTACAAGTTCGTTACTTCATAGCGGTCAGCCCCTTCAATCTCCAGCTTCGCTAATTTTTTTATTCCGTAACCGATTGCCATAATGACCGTTCTTGTATGATGCTTCTCGCCAGTTAATGAAGTCAGCATAAAAGTTCCGTCAGCCAATCGTTCATAGTCCGTAATTTGCTGTCCTAGCACGATCGTCGGATCAAAGGTTTTGGCTTGTTGGATCAATTGCGCAATTAATTGTTCGCAGCGAATCGGTGTTACCCCGCCTACATCCCAAATAATTTTCTCAGGATAAGTGAGCATTCGCCCGCCGAGTTGATCCTGCGCTTCAATTAATTTCGTTTTCAAATCGCGCATGCCGCTATAGAAAGTGGTATATAACCCCCCTGGGCCACCACCAATTATCGTTACATCATAGAGCTCCAATTGTTCGTTCATCGTTTGCCTCCAAACGTCAGTCATGATCAATTTATTTTTTGATATTGATTATCACTATCACTTATTAAAGTGTAGGATACCATCCTCATTGTGACAATGGACAAAAGTCACCATTTTTTTGTACAAAACTGACTTTTGTTATCTCTATCAATGCTTTCAACGATTCGTTTATTTCGCACCTGCGAGCCAATTAGCTAGTTCCTCTGTCTGTGATAGCGTAGCAATCGGATCAAAATACCATGAGCGTTCCTTACTCCAAATATAGACGCGATCATTTTTAACTGCATCAATCAGCTTCCAAATCGGCTCGGTTTTCAATTCTGCAAGCGTTAGCGTATCAGACGTTAATATAATATAATCGCCAGCAAAGTCAGACAGCTTCTCTCCAGAAACCTCAACAATTTGTTCCTTCATCAGCTGCTCCGCTACTTTAGCTGGCGGCTTAAGTCCAAGTGCTTGATATACAGCTTGTCCGCCCCTGCCGAAATTATCGCCGAATACGCCCGTATTCCCTCCCCAATCCTGCATGACTGAAAATACAGCATCGCTTGGAATGGCACTTTCAACCTTTGCTTTGGCTGCTGCAATACGCTGGTCGTAATCAGCTAACCATGCTTCCGCTTCTGCCTCTTTCCCTAACGATTTGCCGAAATAGGTCAATTCTTCATGCGTATTTTTTAGTTCGCCATAAGGAACAACGATCGTCGGAGCAATTTTGCTATACTGCTCATAAGCTGCTTCATTTCCTGTAACGATCATATCCGGCTGCAAATCTATTATTTTCTCTAGCGATACACTCTCGTATTCTCCAATATTCTCCACACCTGCAAGCGCCTCTGAAAAATACGGATTTTTCAAATTCAATTCTGGCGTTCCGATTGGTTTGACATTAAGTGCAATAAAACTGCCCAAGTACAGATCAACAACGATCCGTTCGGGATGCGAAGGAATTTCGATATCACCTTTTATCGTTGTGATTACTCTAGTCTGAGCTTCCGTTTGCGGCTTATTGGAAGGAGCTGCTTCCCCCTTCGTCGTTAATTTTGATTCCACGGTTGCCGTATTTGTATTTAACGTCCCCGTAGAACATGCACTCATAAATAAAGCAAAACAAAACAACAGGGTTGCCGCCATTGATAATTTCAATCCTTTGTACATGGGCAATTGATTCTCTCCTTTGTATTGATAATGATTATCATAACGATACACATTGTAACGCCGGAGCCTCCCTGGAACAATGGACAATCGGCTCGATCTATATAGACGATTTGCCCCGCTTCTAGTATTTTTCAAACCGTCCTTATACCTGCCTGGCGAAACGCCAGCAACCTTTTTGAATATCCGTGTGAAATATAAGCGATCGAAATAACCAACGCTTTCCGCAATTTCCTGGATGGTTGCGCTTGTATTTTTCATTAGCTCCTTCGCATGATCAATTCTCACCTGAATGACATAATCAATGAGACTATGCCCTGTTTCCTTTTTAAACACCTTGGACAAGTTTTTGGCGCTATAGCTTAAGGTTTGCGCCAACTGTTCAAGCGTAATCGGCTCCATATAATGATTATGAATATAACGAAGCGCTTGAGCTGCTAGGTCGGGCTTCGATAGAGATATGTCTTGCTTTTGCAGCTGAATGAATACCTCATAAACAAATTGATGAAATAACGTATTGACATGAAATCTCTCCAAAGAATGCGATATTTGCCACTCTTGTGCCATTGCGTTAACAATTCGAAACAGTGGGATCGGGTATTGCGGGGCGAAGCCATATTGCATATGGAACGGGTTGTTATTTTCAATAAGAGATAAAATCTCTTGCCTGCAAGGATGCGGGATAAGTGCTTTATAGAAGATTAAGTAATAATCAAAATCCTCCTCCAGCCTGTCTATATCCAAGCACATTCCTTTGCCCCCATGCAGCACATGAAATCGCTCCGCCTTATATGGATGACCGTCCAAACATACATTTGCGCTGCCAATTGTCGTATATAAAAATCCGCTTGCTGGAAGACGGTAGGATTGCAGCCTATCGCCAAGTTTCATCCTATGGTGACGAACATCCAACACCTTAATTGAGGCGTGGTTCCAAAGCCTAATAAGATCATTCCACTCCACTTTCCGAGTTCAGCTCCTCTAGCGTTTACTTTGTGCTGCTCACAGATCGACCGAAGAAAAAGCCGACTACTTGATCATGATGGTTCATCCTTTTATGTATGGTTCCTTGCAGAGCATATTAATAAGCATTCTAATGATAACCATTCTCATTGTCAATTCCTTTCTTACTAGTACCTGGTACTACAATAAGTTGGTACTTTTACGTTTTGGCATATGATGTAAACTAAAGACATGAACAACAAATCGATTCGGGAGGCTTTCTCAAATGGAAAAAATGGAAACGATGCAAGTACGCAAACCAGCAAATTTTTATCGCCGCCGCAATACCCCAACGTATACCTTCATGGCTTGGGCAGCTTTTCTTATAGCATGTGGCTTCGAATTCATCGGTATTTACACGCTTAAACAACCAATGTCTGTGCAAGGGTATTACGCTGTAACCGGCATACTTTTAATTATCACTTCATTTCTTCTGCAGAAGGTTGCGCGCGACAACGACGAGGATAAGTTTCTCAAAGACTACAACCCGGGCTACAGAAGCCGCAATACCTCCGCCTTTTCGTTCATGGCTTGGGCCGGCTTTATCATTGCCATTCTCGCTCAATATATAGGTATTTACACACTAGAGGAGCCGCTTTACGTCAAAGGCTACTACGCGATTGCCGGTGCTTTCTTAATCGTTTCTTGCCTCGTTTTGCAAAAGACCATTCGGGATAATGAAGAAGACAGCGTGCATACGAAAACAGAAGATTTAGAAAGCTAGAAAACAATAAAAAGCCTCCCCTTTAAAGATGAATTGGGGAGGCTTTCTTTCGATCAATCCGTTTAGCTATTCGACTTTAATAGAATCAAAAAACTTCTCTTGCACGACCTTGGCAGACTTGTCGAGCAAGCCTTGAAGATCTGAACCTTTTTTGGAGAAAACCTCTTGCAGCACATTCGTTACTTCGCCGTAGTAATCCTGCGTGTTGTATTGCGCTTCAGGTTTGCCGTCAAGCAAAGAATCGGATTCTGCGTTATATTTGTAGACGTTATCGTATTTATCAAATATAGCCTGTGCTTTTTGTCCATATTCCGATGAAGGGCTGTAATAGTTCATTTGTGGCGGAATATAATATTTGCCTTCTGTTTGGCGTTTTTGAATATCGGTTTCAAGAGACTCTAGACCTTTATCCGTAAAGTAATCGAATGTAATATAGCGGAAAGCAATTTCTTGTTCGTCCTTCGTCGCATTTGGATTGATGACGAGGTAATCGCCGCCAAGCACGCCTGTATGCTTGCCGCCTTTCTCTGCTGCCGGCATCGGGAATGTCAGTACATCCTCTGGCTTCAAGCCGCCTTGGTTGAGTGCCTGCTCAAGTACACCCTCAGCTCCCGCTATAACCATAGCCGTACGGCTTTGTCCGAAAGCGCCGACAGCATCGCCCCATCCAAGTGCCCAGTCCTGCGGAATTGCATTTGCTTCCCATCTCAGCTTGTTGTAAAACTCTAGCGCCTTCAAGCCTGCCGCAGAATTAAAGGCTGCTGTTACTTTGCCGTCAGCGATCGTCTGAACATCGCCGCCTGCCTCAAACAAGAAGTTGGTCCAGTTCCAGCCTGCTTCTGTACCTTTGCCCATAGGCGCAATACCTGCAATGCCTTTCTTCGGATCAGCTACTGCTTTCGCAGTGTTGTACATATCGTCCCATGTCCAGTCATACGATGGAATCGGTACACCTTTCTCGTCAAGCAGCTTCTTGTTTACAACCGTAGTTGTAACATAGGCTTTCTGGGATACCCCGAACACCTTGCCGCCAATGATAAATTGGCTTTGCAGCACGGGATTGATTTGATCCTTGAATGGATAACTCTCCCACAGCTCCGTAATATCGGCTACCCAGCCGCGCTCCTGCAAAAACTTAGCTTCTGTTGCCCAAGTGTTGAAAAATGTCGGCGCTTCGTTTGCTGCCATTTTGATGCCAATTTCGCTTGGGTTGTAGTGCCAGTCGCTTTTTACGATTTCCACGTTAGGATAAACCTCGTTAAAACGTTTGATTTTGTCATCTTCCAGCTTGCGGTTCTCAACCTGATCCGGCAATGGATAATAAATGCTGATCGTAATTTTTTTGTCTTTAATATCTTCCTTCGGAAGATCTGTTTCCTTGCTGCCTGCATTGTTTGTCGCTGCATTCGTTGGTTTATCGGTTTCTTTTGGATCGTTGGTCTCCTTGCTGCCACCGCTGCAAGCTGCAAGAATTGAGCATATCATGATCAAACAAATCAACACTGCCACGTTTTTCTTTAGCATCGATATTCCCCTTCACCATTCGTATTTTTACTACATCCTCATCATAAAGGAGACGTTTTCATTTGGGCGAGGTGTATTCTTATTCCGATCATGTGTATGTCTACGAACTGCTTATCCCTTAACCCCGCCAAGATGAAGTCCCCGCATAATGAACTTTTGGAACGCCAGAAACACGAGAATCGGCGGCAGCATCACCATCGTAAGGATAGCGAAACGAATATTCAGATTGAGCCTTTGCGCACTGATGACGTATTTATATACGGCTGTCGCAAGCGGATATTTCTTATCGCTGTGCATCACAAGCGAAGGCCAGAACCAATCGTTCCATGCCGTTGAGAAAACAAATATTGCGAGCGTGGAGAAAATAGGAATGGAAAGCGGAATCGCGATAAGGCTGAAGCATTTCCAGTCTGACGCACCGTCGATTCGAGCCGCTTCAATCATTTCATGATGGATACCATCGAAGAAATTTTTAAGCAGCAGCAGATAAAATGCACTCGCACTGGCAGGGAGCCAGAAAGCCGCATACGTATTAAGCAAACCAAGATCCTTCAGATTAAGAAAGTTCGGAATGATATAAGTGCTCGGCGGTATGAAAAGTGTAATCATGAAAAAAAAGTAGATTCCCTTCTGATACGGAACATTAAGCTTGGATAGGCTAAAGGCTGCTAAACCGAGCACGACGATGGTCATAATCATGTTGCCGCCAAAAATCATAAGCGTGTTTTTCAAAAACTGCGGCAGGTTAATAAAATTCCAGCCTGTTCGGTAGTTGTCGAAATGCCATTCTGAAGGCAAAAAGTGCGGTGGAAACGAGTTCACTTCGGTGTTTGCTTTCAAACCGTTAAACAATGCAGTAGCAATGGGATAAAGCATCGAGGCAACCATTGCAATAATGACAAGGATAATAAGCAGAAAACCTACCTTGTTTTTATTTCTGCGCAAATCGTGACTGGATAATATCCCTCTGTCTAAGCTCTTCATCACTTGCCCGCCCCCCTGTTGTTCAGCCTGAATTGTAAAAGTGCCAATCCGCCAAGGACGACGAACATAAGTACACCCAGCGCAGAAGCTACCCCGTAATCAAGCTTCGTAAATGCATATTTAACGATAAACAGCGAGTAAGTGAGCGTTGCTTTGTTCGGACCGCCGTCAAGCAAGGCCAGCTGAGATTGGAAACCTTGCGTCGTTGCAATCAACTGCAAGAGGAACAGAAGCAGAATCAAGCCGCGAATCGACGGAAGCGTAATATGCCAGATACGGCGGAATATGCCTGCGCCATCAATTTCTGCTGCCTCATACCAGTCCCGCGGGATACTAAGAACAGCAGCCAAATAAATGAGCATGCCTGAACCGAACTGCTGCCATGTTTCCATGACGACAAGCGAAATCATTGACCAGCTTTTATTCGTTAGGAAGGCTATTTGATCAAGCCCCGCTTCCGTCAGCAATCCGTTAATCGGACCTACCGGATCATAGAACCATCTCCATAAGCCGTATAACACAACAGCAGGCACGACGTTCGGCAAATATGCCGCCACGCGAACGAAGCCTTGAAAGCGACGCAGCTCTGATATCGCGATTGCAAACAGAATAGGAACCCAAAAGCCGATAACCATACATAAAAACATGTAGTACAGCGTATTTTTGACACCAATCCATACATCAGGATCGTTAAAAATCGTCTTGTAGTTATCAAACCCCACGAACGTATTTCCCTTTACAAAATCGATCGTGTAAAAGCTGTAAATAATGCCTTTCGTGATCGGCACCCACAAAAATAAAATAAAAATAATAGCTGCGGGCAGCAGAAACAAATAGCCCGAAATATGTCTTTTCCACCTGCCAGCCTTCCTCTGCACCTTGCTATCGAGCGGCTCGCCTACTACAACGGATTGTTCCATCTGAGTTTCCCTCATTTCTTTTCTATTGCTCTATACCATTCTAGAAGCAAGGCGGCTAACTGGTAATGTGCAAAACTAAGACAATGATAGCTATTTTTACTTCATCTTATTTCTTGTCGTCCTTCTTAAGCTCGCTTGGGCTCATCCCATAATATTTTTTAAATATTTTGCTAAAATGCTCAGGAGATTCGTAGCCGACGCGCTCCGAAATCTCGTATCTTCGCAAATCGGTAAACAAAATAAGCTTCCGACTCTCCTCCATTCGAAGCTTTATTACGTACTCCCATAAGTTATAGCCTGTATCCTTCTTGAACAAATAGCTTAAGTAATTCGGGCTGACATGATTTTTTTGGGCGACCTCATGCAGCGTCAGTCCCTTTTGAGCAAAGTTGCGATCGATATAGGCCTTCGACTTCTCTACAATGAGGCTATTCTGTTCGCTTAGTTCTTCGGCAGTAGGGTCCTGCGTATAGGTGCTCCAATTAAAATCACCGTAATAAAAAACATAATGATCACGATGCTCACGGTTCCACAAGATCGCTTTGCGCGCTTGTTCGCTGAGCATGCCCACGAAACCAATGCCTCGCACAATTTGACTAATGCCAATGACACAGTGCAGCCCGATAAATTTATGAATGTTGTAATAGAGGCTGCGCCCGATCATATCCAATTGATTAATTTTGTTGACACTAGCTTCTCCAAACTCGTTCTCGTCCCATTGAATAAGTACACTAATCTCCTGATTGGGAGAATAAAAGGCCACATGATTCCATTCCTTATCCAGCAGCTCGTTCGCAATGTTCAATGCAGCATATTGCAGCAGCAGTGCATCCCTACTTTGGATCTGCCGATCCTTATCCGATAAATTAAGGCGCAGCTTAATGACCGCATAATAAGGCCCGTTCAGCTTGATTGCGTAGCGCTCATACAGCTTCTTCGCTATTTCCTCGGGTGTCTCCTCGGAGCTTGACAGCAGCTGATTAAACAGCTCCGTTCGCTTCGGGAGCGGCTCCTCCATATGGAAATGCTCTTGCAGCTTGGATAAGAACTGATCCTCCGTTGCCGCAGGCTTATTCATTTTGAGCAGCACATTTCGGACGGAATCCAGAAATTGATCGTTATTAAGCGGTTTAATCATATAATCCTTTGCACCGAGTCGAATCGCCATTTGAGCATATTGAAAGGTTTCATATGCGGAAATGATGATCGTTTGAACCCAAGGCTTCAGCAGCTTAGCCTGATGCATTAGCTCAATTCCATTCATCGAACCCATTTGAATATCTGTGATCAGCAGGTCAATTTCTTCAATTCTCAAATAATCGAGCGCTTCATATCCGCTGTGCGCCATATAAACATTTGCTAAACTAATGCCGGAAGCAGACAATAAACTGCATAAGCCCTCACATATTAAAGGCTCGTCATCTACGATCAATATATTGTACATTTATAATCCTCCCCGTCCGCATCCCAATGCTCACTTTGTCTCATCATAGCTCGTTGGCAAAATAATCGTCACCGTCGTGCCGCCGTTGTTCCCGCGCTTGTAGCTCATTCCATATCCATTGCCAAAATGAAGCTGAATTCGTTGTTGGATGTTACGAATCCCATAACCTAAACTATGATCCGACTTGTCATTGCTTAATAAACGCTCAATTGAGGCATAATCAACTTCCTTATGTCCGTTGTCCTCCACCTTGATCGTAACCCGCTCGCCCTCAACTACGGCCGAAATTTGGATTTCGCCATCCTCGCCCATAAATTTAACGCCATGGATAATCGCATTTTCGATAAGCGGCTGCAGCGATATTTTCGGAATCATAATCATTCTTGCTGCATCGGAAATGTTCCAATGCACTTGAAACTCATATTTGTATCGCTTCTGCTGCAAGCTGACATAAGCGGATGCATGCTCAAGCTCCTCATCCAGCGGAATGAGCTCTCTCCCTCTGCTTAGTCCAATTTTCATCAGCTTCGATAAGTCCTTAATCATTTCAGCCGATTCCGTATTGCCTTCAAGCGAGCTCTTCCAGTAAATACTCTCAAGCGTGTTGTATAGTAGATGTGGATTAATTTGCTGGTAAAGCAGCTGAAGCTGCGACTCCTTCTGCTTGATGTCCATATGATATTTATAATGAATAAGCACATTCAGCCTGCGGGCCATGTCATACAAAGCGGCAAAGAGTACACCGACCTCGTCATTCCGGCCTTTTCCCGGCGTCTCCGGCACTAGCCTGCCTGGCTCATAGGTGCGAACAAATTGCGCCAGCTTCTGAAGCGGCGTCATAAGCGAGCGCCAGAAATAAACAACAACGACGCAGCCGAACAATATATAAGCAATAGAAATGAGCTGGATGACATGCTTGAGCTCGCTTTGCTGCTTTAATAACGAGCTGATCGGAATTTGATAGACAAGTTTATTGTTCAAGTTGCGGTTATAATTGACCACATAGATGTAATCAGAGGTCATGACATCAAAAGTGCCGACCGCTTCCATCCCATCCTTAATCTCTGTTGCAGCAGGCAGTACATACGTCTTCCCCATCAGACTTGAATCAGTCGCTGCGAGCACGCGGTTCGACCAATCCATAAACATGATCTTGCCGTCTGGCAGTGAAACGGATTTCAGCGATTCGCTAATTTTCATATCCATCTTTGTTGCGACCAAAACGCCAATGATACCGTTTCCAATAGATACATTGCTAACGGCACGAATATAAGCAAGCGTGCTGATCTGCGATAACCCTACATTTGAATCAATAATTTCCATGTAACCTTTGCTCTTATAACTGACCGCATCATCGTACCAGCTCGGTTTCTCTGCATCGGAGAAAAAATAAACCCCGGTTTGTGTCAACTGACGCTTCGGCGCAAAAAAATAGTAATCATTCGGGTCATAAATATACAGCGAATAATATACGGCTTCTCCTCCATTAAGAGGAATCGAATTACTCGCAAGCAGCTTGTCGACCTTATCGTATTTCCGTACTCTCTCAATAACCGTCTCAGCCCCAGTAGGGACAAGCTGCTGCGTAATTGGATTTTGAATAATCGTCGTCGTTATTTTGCTGATCGTATCCATGTCACGATTAATGACGGTATCGTTTTGTTTAATGAGCTCCACATATGCGCTCGTCACATGGTTTTTGAGCAAATGCTCTGCTTTCATATTGCCGTACCAATGCAGTAGAAAAATCGGACTCACCATCACGAGAAACAAAAGTATCAATTGCTGCTTTATGTTCAATTTTGTCAAAGGATTGCTAAGACCCGATCGCATGCAGGCACCTCCGGTTAATAATTGTACTATAGCAAAAAAAACAGCCAAACAGAGTGGCTAGATCTACCCTTTTCAAAAGCGGCAATAGAGCATAATCGTAGAAATACACATACTTCATACAAAAAAATGCTGCTAGTCAACAGATGTTGGTTAGCAGCACTTAGGATGGTATATTTTAAGCGATAATAGATTTGATATGTATATTTCTCTCCTGGCTTAAATCCAAGAAATAATCTGCCAGCTTGATAAGAGGCGTCTCAATATTGTGCGGGTTGATGTACACGACCTCGCCTTCTCGGCCATCCGTCAGAAGCACTTGTTTGCCGACTAATCGCTTCATCAGGTTTTCAATAAATACCGAGATAATTTGCGGGTTAAGAACGCCAAACTTCCCATCTGTCATCTGATTTACAATTTCATGAAAGGATAATGGCTCGTGATAAGGACGCTTGGAGGACATCGCATGAAAAATATCCGCAACTGCTACGATAGAGCTGAATAAATCGATATTTTCCTTTTTCAGTCCGAGTGGATAGCCGTTCCCGTCCTCGCGTTCATGATGCTGAAGCGCAACACGAGCGATTCGGAGGCTTAAGCCCGTCGTACCCTTGAGCAGCTCATAACCGTAAATGGTATGCTTCTTAATTAATTGGAATTCAACCTCATTCAGCTTGCCCGGCTTGTTTAAAACCTCTAGCGGAAGCTTTACTTTGCCAACATCATGTAGGGTAGCAGCAAGCGACAAAATCGAAAGCTCTGAATTGTCCAGATTCATCCATCTTCCGATAAGCGTCGATATGACGCCCACACCTACGTTATGCTCATATACATAATCATCCTTGGCTTTCACCGCTTCGAATAATTCGAAAATATCCTGATTTTTGGATAGCTGCAAAATAGCTGGCAGCACCTCATTGCGAATCTCCATTAACGGGACCTTACGTGATACTAAGATCGATTCAAACAGCTCTTTTGAGATATTCACCGTTTGCTGAACAAGCTCACCAATTTGAATGCTTGATTGCTGAATCGGCTTATGCTCATAAGCAAGGGCAATCGATGATAAATCTATCCGATGGTTTATTAATATTTGTAATGATTCACTAGTCAGAACAGAGTCAGCTGGTACAATCGTAACGCCATATGCGTTCAAAATATCATATTTCATTTTTTTCCCGATCAACTGTTCCATGACTTCACTCCCTCGGAATTGACGTTTCCAACATTTAGTTTACCATATCTTATTTAGGAAGGGTCTATTAAAATTAGAAAGATGAGAATACATAGAAAAGGCCAACGGATTAGAAAGGCTAATCGGTTGGCTTTTTCAAAATCAAGTCCTGTACAGCTATCTTAAAATCCAGCATAAAACATTAAATATTGATCTGTATTCGCTTTCCAATAATTACGATCATGGCCGCCAGATGAGGTATGAAATTGTACATCAATGCCCTTTGCTTTAAGCTTTGCATATAATTGATCGGTAGAATTAATAACATGCATCATATCTTTATTACCATAATCCAAATAAACCTTTAGATTTTTCAATTCCAGCTGATCTACAAGATAAAGCGGATCTGTCTGCTTTCTCATTTCTTCATCTTTGAATAACCAGCCTAACTTCTCTGTAGAGTCCATAAACATGGCTGGACTATGTCCACCACTTTTGCTGAATAAATCCGGGTGCGTAAATGCTAAAAACAACGCTGCAAAACCGCCCATAGAGAGTCCTCCAATATATCGACCTTCTCTATCGGCGATCGTACTGTAATGGGAATCCACATAACCGATCAAATCCTTGGTCAAGTAATCCTCATATCGCCCGTATTGACGTCCATCCTTGGAATACGTTTGATCAGCGTAATTCGTGCCGTAACTGTTGTCATACTGAGGCATAACTATAATTAATGGCTTGATTTTCTGGAGCTTGATCAATTGAGTCGCCTTATCGGACAAGCTCATATCTTTATTCCACGTTTTCTCATTGCCTCCTCGACCATGCAGCAAATAAAGGACAGGATAGTCAACGGTTTCCGTATATCCAGCAGGTAAATAAACTTGCAGTTTCATATCTTTATGTAATGCTTCACTATTCATCGTCATTTTTTCCACACGCGCTGCTGGAAGAGCTTTCGAGGACAATGCTTTATTTTCGCTAGTGGCTGCAGTACAGCCGGAATTCGTTAAAACACTGCACAATATCATACTCACAAGTAATATATTCGAGATAAACCTTCTTTCCTTTATTACCATTTTCCACCTACTTATCCTTATTTATATAGCAAAATAATCATACAACCCGTAACTTTGATTAACAATACGTCTAGCGACTGAAATCGTGAACGCAGCTAGCTGCACATAGAAAAAGAAATAACCCAAGGGAGATTCTCGTAAAATGGTGTACTACAACCATTACAAAACAAGAATCACACCATGGGTTACACATAACAGCATGTTATATTAGCATAACGGCATTTTATGAATTATAGTTCCAACCATACTTCCATTAGCTGATCCAGCTGCTTTTGGCGCTCCTCCTGCATATTCCAAATGGATTCAAGCGCAGCTGGATCACCCATTGCCGCGATTTGCTCCATTTCCATATTGCCCTCTAGCAGACTAGCTTCAAGCCTCGCGATCTCTTGTTCCAGCTGTTCCTTCGTACGCTCCACTCTTCCACCATGTTTCGGCTTGGTATGCTCAGCTAATTGCCTCGGATCTCGCACAACATGATCTGTTTTAACGGTAACATTGTTCTCGTTCGTTTTATAAGGCTTCCGCTTCGACTTAAAGTCATCGTAATTGCCCAAGTAAGTGTGAATGGCTCCCTCATTAAGCTCCCAAACTCGTTCAGCCAGCCGATTGATAAAATATCGATCATGCGAGATCGCCAGCACCGTTCCATCATAGTTTTCCAATGCTTCCTCCAGCGCCTCGCGGGAGCTGACATCAAGATGATTCGTTGGTTCATCCAGCAGCAATAAATTCGGTTTTTTGCGAATAAGCAGCGCGAGCCGAAGTCGTGACCATTCCCCGCCTGACAGCAAATGAAGTGGTTTAAATACATCCGTTCCATAAAACAAATAGCTGGCCAGTATATTCCTTGCCTCGCCTTCCTCTAAACCGCCCTCCGTTTTAAAAAATTCAAGTACGCTGAGCTGCTTATCGTCAACCTTCTCTTCTTGAGCCAAATAGCCGATATGAAGACGGGCTCCTAGGACTAGCTGTCCATCATCTGGCTGAAGCTCGCCAAGCAGCATCTTAAACAACGTCGTTTTGCCTGAGCCATTGTCCCCGACCAGCACAACCTTCTCACCATAGAATAAGCTGCCCTCAGCTTTATCCAAAATAACCCGATCACCGAATTGTTTAGTTACATTCTCAAAGGTAATCGCCTTACGTCCAGAGCGATCAAGCGCTGTAAGCTCGAAATCAGCGGTCTTCGGATCAAGAACCGGTCGTTTAATCATTTCCAGCTTTTCCAAAGCTTTGCGCATGGAAGCGGCGCGTTTAAAAAACTTCTCATTGTCGCCGATACGCCCCCATTCCTCCAAGCGCTTAATCGTTTCCTTCATCTTCTTTATCTGTTTCTGCTGCTCTTGAAAATTCGCAAACTGCTGCAAGAGAAGCTCCTCTTTCTCCTTCACATATCCGCTATAGTTTGTAAGAAAGGTTTGTGCTGTACCATCCTCAAGCTCGATTATTTTGGAGCACACCTCATCAAGAAAATAACGATCATGCGATACGATGACACATGCGCCATCATACTGCTGAATAAATTGCTCCAGCCACTCCATCCCCCGCAAATCCAGATGGTTCGTGGGTTCATCAAGCAGCAGCAAAGCCGGTCGGACAATCAACTGGGAGGCAAGTGCAATCCGCGTTTTCTCACCGCCGGACAGGCTGCCAAAGCTTCGTGAATAAACAGCTCGGTCGATACGCAAGCCCGTTGCGACCTGCTCAATTGCCGTATCCATCTCATAACCGCCGCTTCTCTCGAACCTTTCCTGAGCCAGCGAGTATGTTTTCAGCAAACGCTCTAAAGCAGCTGAATCAGCAAGCATTTGCGGACTCGACATCTCTATTTCCATCTGCGTCATCTGATGCTTGCACGCCATTAAGTCTTGATAGCCATAAGCCAAAACTTCATACACGGTCAGCTTATCAAATTCGGCAGGTGTCTGCGGCAAATATCCGATTGCCAGCTCCTTCTGTACTGTAAGCATTCCCTCATCTACCTGATCATGACCTGAAATTAGGCGAAGCAATGTCGATTTTCCGCTTCCGTTGCGGCCAATCAACCCGATCTTTTCGCCTGCTTGTATTTGCAGCGTAAGTCCATCAAATATCAGATTCGCGGCGTGGTATTTCTTTATTTCCTGTATATTAACAATAATCATGTGAAGAGCCTCCTGTTAGATGAAGACCCTGACTCTTAAACACAACAAAAAAAGAGCCGCAGCAACAAGCCTGCGACCCTTCGGATGGTAAAGCTATCCGTAGTGGTTAAAGTAGGCGTCTTCTCGCGAATGGTTTAATCGTATGAGCATAATTGGACAGACCTCTCCCGTTCGCGGAAAATGTATGAACAATGCCAGCCATAGCAATCGGCAGCTGGCTAATACGGTTATTGACCATTTCGTGATTCACCTACTTCACCTCCCTTTCATTCATTCCTTTTAAAATAACATAAGGGCAAGTATTCTTGCAATAGCCAAACCAAATTTTGTATTTACAAGGAGTAAGCGTACATGATGTCGAAGATGACATTGTGAAGGAGGCTTATATATGGATAGATTTACACATCTTGGGGTTTACGGCATCTTGAAGAAAGACGATAAAGTATTGCTCATCAAAAAAGGCAGAGGGCCGCATACAGGGAAGTGGGATTTCCCGGGAGGGTCGATTGAATTTGGAGAAGAGCCTTATCAAACACTCATTAGAGAGTTTGAAGAAGAGACAGGAATTTCAGCGTTAACTGGCACCATCAAAACGACATTGTCATATACGCTGATCTGGCCCTTTAAAGCGGATAAATTAGAAGAGATGCATCATATCGGCATTATTTATGATGTAAAACTAGTAGATGATACATTTAATTTAAGAACGGATGGCGATGGTCAAGACTCGTTAGGCGCAAAGTGGATTCCTATGCGTGATTTAATAGATATGCCCGTAACTCCGTTTGTAAAAAATATATTTGGCTAGCCGTACATTCCTTATTATTAAACGGAAAGGTGGTATTCAAGTGGAGCTTTATTTTAAAGGCAACTTCTTTAATGCTGGAGAAACAACGATTATGGATGCAAATGGAGCCTCTGCTGGAACTATAGACTTACAAAGCATGTTCAGTGCGATGCTTTCTGTTTATGAATCCGACCTTAGACTCCTCTACAGTGGAAAATTCCGTCTTTTCTCTAGTAAATGGGAAGTTCGTGACGCCGCAGATTCAATCATTGGTGTGCTGAGAACCAGATTTACTTTTTTCAGCAAACGATATGAATACGACGCCGGAGAGCGAGGTCTTTTTCAAATTGAATCCCCTGCCTTCTCTTATGTTTATTCGATCATGGATACGTCAGGGAAAGAGGTTGCTTCCTTTGAAAAAACGAGCACTTGGCTCCAGTCGGGAGCTTTCCGTCTCCACAATCTCTCAACCGAGCTTAATAGCTATGAGCTTATTGCAGTCGTGATGGGTGTTCATAGCATTCAGAAGGCTGCGACAAACACAGCAGCTACATAGTATTCTTCTTCGTATGAGTAGTTTTACAGCTTTTTGATCATTTTAAAATTGTTTAATTCCACACCTCTCCGTTCCACGACTTGTGACTCGACTTCCCGGTATTCATGATGTTCAAAAAATGGTTTTGCTGTTATGCTCGCATCTGTTTTTATCTCATTTACCCCTAGTCGACCAGCTTCAGCTTCAATTTTTTTCAATAGGGCTGAAGCTACGCCTCTTCTCTGATAATCCTTATGGACATACATTCGATCCAGTTCCCCTCCATATGTCATATCAGCAAATCCTACAATTTGACCGCTGTTCTCAGCGATAAAAGTAATATTTCGAACCATGGATTCCTTCCAAGCTTCGATTTTTTGGTCTGTCTCATCTAGTGGAGCCCAAGCGTTAAGCTGATCTTTTGAATAATGTTGTTTGTTTACTTCATGCACCGTTTCATAGAATAGGGAAACAACCTCACTAATATCCTCTTCAAGGAACCTTCTAATATTCATACTCATTCCTCCAGCTGGATTTTTATGTATAAAAGTAATCGTTTTGCACACTATAAGCATATTGCCGTTTTCTATACGGTCAAAACAAAAACATGATGAATGGGAGAATACGATGAGAAAAATATCAATGTTAGTCTGTTTGCTATTCCTGACCCAAACATTTGGAATTGTATCAGCACATCCAAATCCAAATGCTGAACCTGCTGGAGTACTTGTCACTATAATTAACAGCGAAGGCCAACATATTGGATCCGCTCAGCTCACCCAAAAAGCTGACAAAGTATATTTGCACATTGAAGCGGAGAAGCTTCCTCCAGGCAAGCATGGTATTCACTTTCACAGCGTGGGCAAATGCGATACTCCTGATTTCAAAACAGCTGAAGCTCATTTCAATCCAGTGAATAAGCAGCATGGCTTTAACAATCCAAAAGGCTACCATAACGGAGACCTCCCCAATATTACGGTAGATGCCGACGGTAAAGTGAAGGCTGATATCGTAAGCAGCGATGTGACGCTCTTGAAAGGCAAACCAAATTCCTTATTAAAGGACGGCGGCACATCCATTATCATCCATGAAAAAGAAGATGATTATGTTACCGATCCATCCGGAAATTCTGGCAATCGTATCGCTTGCGGAGTTATCCAATAAGCTAGCGTGAAAAACGAGAGGCTGTCACAAGGAAATAACCTTGTAACAGCCTTTTTTTGATCTCGATATTTATTTGTTATAAGCCCGCTGACGCAAGCTTTCATACAGTAAAACCGTTGCTGCCATCGCTACATTTAACGACTCTGCTTGTCCAACCATCGGAATAATGACCGATTCATCCACGAGCGCGTGAACTTCAGGAGACAGCCCATCTGATTCGCTGCCCATCAGCAGCCATGTTGACTGTGTCCAGTCGTAGCCATAGCAGGTATGCTCTGCTTGCAGGCTTGTCCCAATAAGCTTCATGCCTTTTTCTTTTGCTTCGGGCAGAAGTTCTTTTAAATCCGCTTCTATAATAGGCAGATGGAATAAAGAACCCATCGTAGATCTTACGGTTTTCGGATTGTAGAGGTCCACACAGCCTTTGCCCAAAATAACAGCATCTGCGCCAACCGCATCCGCGCTGCGGATGATCGTTCCCGCATTTCCAGGATCTCGTACGCCATCAAGCACAACGACAAGCCCGTTTTTGCGATATAATGCCTCTTTATGTACGGACAGCTTTGACAAAATAGCAAATACAGGTGGAGGCGTATCCGTTCCTGTGCATTTTGACATGACCGATCGTGAAGCTTGAACCCACTCCAAACCGAGTGTTGCCTCCGTATCATTCGTTTCTCGCTCCAGCTTAAGCTCTGCGGGAATACCACGTTCTGCATCATAAACAATCGTCGTTACTTTTGCTGTACCTCTCAGCGCTTCCAATACGAGATGAACGCCTTCAATCAGAAATTGGCCGCTGCGATCACGGTATTTTTTGTCTAGCAGCGATGCCCACTGCTTGACTCTGTCATTTTGTACAGATGATAGCAAAGAATCAAAATTTTCATTCATAGTTTGATTTAACCTTCCGAATATGCAATTTCTAAATTTGTTAGATCTGAGTTTTTTCCTACAATAACAAGAATATCGTCCCTGCCAATTAAATCGTCTGCATATGGAGCGATGTTCATGGTAGAGCCTGTTTTGATAGCCATAACATTACATTTATACTTCGCCCTTATATCGAGCTTCTTCAAGCTTTGTCCAATCATTGGCTCGGGAGCTTTAATTTCAATGATGCTGTAATCGTCTGATATCTCGATATAATCGAGAATGTTAGGCGACACAAGATGATGCGCAACGCGCAGGCCCATATCCCGTTCGGGGAAAACGACCTTATCGGCACCAATTTTGCCTACAACTTTACCATGAAGCTCGTTTTGAGCTTTGACGATTAACGTTTTTACTCCTAAATCCTTCAAAATGAGCGTCGTCAAAATGCTTGACTGAATGTCTTGTCCTATGGCAACGACGACAACATCAAAATTCCGAATACCGAGCGCTCGAAGCGCTTCCTCATCCGTTGAATCAGCGGATACTGCATGAGTTACAAAATTAACGACTTCTTGTACTCGCTGTTCGTTCGAGTCAATAGCTAATACCTCAAAGCCCATATCTGTCAAAGCTTTTGCAATGCTGGAGCCAAAACGCCCCATTCCAATTACTGCGTATTGCTTCTTTGCCATCGATACATAATCCTCCTTACGCGGATGATTGCTGCAGTTATTTAGACAGTATACCATAGCTTGCTCATTCGGATGAAAGAAGCATGCACTGGACATAGTAAATAAGTAAATCCCAATGGGCAGGAGGCTGTTTAGTTTGAAAGAAATTGATCTGCGTCAAGCAATCGTTATGCGTGTGCAGGATAACTCTGCGAAAGATCTATCGGAAGTCATTGAAGACTCAATTGGCGCGGATGAGCGTGCTTTGCCGGGGCTTGGTGTACTTTTTGAGATGATCTGGCAGCAATCCACTGAGCTAGAGCAAGAGCGAATGGTTGATTCCTTATATAGGCATCTTCATCATTCTGAGCATGCTAATCCGTCTCAGTAACGCACAGCTGCAGAATAAACAATTTGGCCTCCGATAATGGTAGCTGTTACCCAAGGCAGGCCATCATAACGATTCACAATAATTAAATCCGCTGCTTTGCCAAGCTCTATGGAACCAATGTCACCATCCACGCCCAATGCCTGCGCTGGATGTAATGAGACCATCCGTACCGCAGCTGGCAAAGCGGCAATCCCTTCATCTGCAAGCTTAAACACAGCTGACAGCATAGAAGATGGATGATAGTCTGAGCATAAAATGTGGGCAGCACCAGCAGCAATTGCGTCGACCGCCTTTAAATTGTTGTCATGAGACGCGCCTCTAACCACATTAGGTGCACCTACACAAACATGAAGCCCTCGCTTAGAAGCATATTTTGCCGTAACCATATTAATTGGAAACTCACAGACAGAAACCCCATAATCAAGTGACTCATCTACCTTCTCCACCGAATCATCGTCATGTGAGGCAACGGCTATGCCAGCTTTAGCTGCTAGTTTGCTCAAATTCTTCAAATGGCCACCGTTTACCAGTTGCCTTTGCTGAATGAGATTATCAACAATTGCACGTACCTCTACGACGCCTACACCCTGATTCTTCATTACATAACGCTCAAATGAGCCGGGTTCACGATATTGGCCTTGCCCGGGTGAATGATCCATAAACGATAAATAATCAATCGATTTCTCATTCAAAAACCTTTCTACAATGGGCATACCTGCCAGATGTGAAACCTCAAAGCGCAAATGTATACGATTGCGAATCATCGATCGTTTATTGCGATAGCTGTTAATATGCTCAATCATCCCCGTTAGCAAATGATCTCCACGCAGACTAAGCCCTACCCCAAGCGATAATGAATGATACATCGTAGTTATGCCATGCACCGGAAGCTTCCGTTCAAACTCCAGCAATGCCATATCCAAAGGAAACAATGTATTGGGACGCGGCTGCACTTCTTTCTCAATCGCATCGCAATGAATGTCAATTAGACCTGGAATTATGTATTGCTGCTTCGCATCTATGTTTATAGACTGGGGGTGCAGCTTTATCCAATTGCTGATTGCCAATTCATCGTGTAGCACAGCAGTTATTCGCCCATCGTTAATAGCAATTGCCCCGTCAGCCATTTGGCCAGGCAAAACGATCTTTCCGTTCGTAATGATCATAGGCTCAGTGCTGGCTCTCAAGCGATTATCCATCGATATACACTTCCCCCGCTCTAAAATGATTGTAATGATTTTACCATATTTTACTTAGAAAAACATACCTAGGAGTTAGATCCTTGATATTTGTAAAAAATACATTAATTCCTCTTTTATACAGATCTAAAGCCTCTATATTATGCTCGAAACAAGCAAAAAAACCGCAAGAATAATTCCTCGCGGCTTTGAAGCATAATAAAGGCAAGAGTCGTCGCCTTTCGTTTCTCATTTTATTCTTCAAGAGGTATTAGCTTGTAAATATCTCCATTTTCAAAAGAATCGATTAAACGATCCAGCCATTTGTAATATTTTAAAGCCTCATCAATCTTTTGTGTATCATTATCAAGCACATCAAGGAAAGCTTGTTCGCTTTCGTATTGAAGCTTTAGAGCATCGATTTCCTTCATTGATCGGTTTAGGGCACTCATATTTTGCTCGACAGCTTTTCTCCATTTAATGGAGAAGTAGTCCGTAAAGTTTTGATGCCAGTTCGGCTCTACTTCATATAAGTCTTTTCTTGAGCCTTTACCCCATACTTTATTTATCATCTTCAGATCATGCAGCGTACGCATGCCAGTACTCATTGAAGTCTTGCTCATGCCCATCGTCTGGCTCATCTCATCAAGTGTAACTGGCTCACGATTAAAGTACATATTGCCGTACAAATGACCAATGGATAACGTAATGCCGTACAAATCCATGTTTTCACCAATTGATTCAATGACGCGGCGCCTTGCTTTATGCAGCTTGGTTAGCTGCTCATCTGTTAATGCTGCAAGCTCATTCATGTCGTTCCTCCTGAGGAGTGTCTTTCCCCCTATCATTCTTACATCAATTATTGTAATCAAATGACCATCCATATGTAAAGAACACGTTTGATACGAAAAAGGGAGTTATCCAGAGTATACAGTATGTAAAGTTCGTAAAGTTATAACTGTACGTAGTATACAGAGTCTCACGCCTTTTGACCATAACAAACATAACCAACTAAACTTATGGGAGTCGAAATATTCCAAAGGGGGCACAACATGGCGATTATAGAAGCCAAGAGGCTGACCAAAATTTTCGGAACAGATCCGAAAAAGGCGATCCCGCTGCTGGATAAAGGATGGTCTAAAGAGAAAATTTTTGCAGAAACAAAGCTTACGGTTGGGGTGAACCAAGCAAATTTCTCGATTGAAGAGGGACAAATATTTGTTATTATGGGCTTGTCCGGTAGCGGCAAGTCGACACTTGTACGTCTTCTCAATCGATTAATTGAACCTACTTTAGGTCAAGTCCTGTTTAATGGGACAGATGTGCTTAAGATGTCACCAGAGCAGCTGCGGCAATTTAGAAGAAAAAATGTAGGTATGGTATTTCAGAAGTTCGCACTGTTTCCGCATCGCACCGTTATTCAAAACATTGAATACGGACTAGAGGTACAGGGCATCGATAAGAAAAAACGCAGAGAAATGGCGATGCATTCGCTAGAACTTGTTGGATTAAAAGGATGGGCAGACAGCTATCCTGACCAATTAAGCGGCGGCATGCAGCAGCGCGTTGGACTCGCAAGAGGACTTGCTAACGATCCGGATGTTCTGCTTATGGATGAAGCATTTGGCGCACTCGATCCTTTAATTCGGAAGGATATGCAGGATGAGCTGCTTGAGCTTCAATCCAAAATGAAGAAAACAATTGTTTTCATTACCCATGACTTAAACGAAGCACTGCGGATCGGTGATCAAATCGCTTTGATGAAGGACGGAAGCATCGTGCAAATTGGATCACCTGAAGAAATATTGATGCAGCCAGCGAACAAATATGTTGAGCGTTTCGTCGAGGACGTTGATTTATCCAAAGTATTTACAGCATCACATGTCATGATTAAGCCTGAAACGATAACGATCGAGAAAGGGCCGCGTGTTGCTTTGCAATTTATGCGTGACCGCGGAGTATCGAGCCTTTACGTTGTCGACAAAGGTATGCGCCTGCTTGGCGTTATAACGGCAGAAGAAGCGGCGAATGCAATTAAAAACGGCCAAAAGCTTGAAGATGCAATGGAGCGAGAAGCACCATTCGCACAGCCGGATACGCTGCTTAATGAGTTGTTTGAATTAATGAGTAATTCGAAATTCCCCATTTCCATTATTGATGCAAACGGGCGCCTTAAAGGCATCGTCATCAAGGGCGCGGTTCTAGCCGCATTAGCTGGAAATTCCGTATTAGAGGCTGGTGAACGTATTGAATCTACCTAAAATCCCATTAGCTGACTGGATCGAATGGCTGGAAGCTTGGTTTGAAGCTCATTTCGACCCTTTTTTCAAATTAATACGCACAGTTGTTGGCGAAACTGTAAATGGCTTGGATGTCGCTCTCAATTGGTTTCCAGCGCTAGTGCTTATTTTGATATTCACTATTTTGGCTTGGCTTATCGGCAAGTGGAAAATGGGAATATTCACACTTATCGGATTGCTAATCATAGAAAACCTCGGCTTATGGAGCCAAACAATGCAGACACTAGCCCTCGTTTTGACTGCAGCTTTCATATCCGTGCTGATTGGCGTTCCTATTGGAATTTTGTGTGCTCGCTACACCAATTTCCAAAAAATCATTACACCATTGCTTGATCTTATGCAGACGATGCCAGCCTTCGTTTATTTGCTCCCAGCTGTAACGTTCTTCTCCTTGGGTGTTGTTCCTGGCGTGATCTCTTCGATTATTTTTGCAATCCCGCCAACGATACGATTAACGAATCTTGGCATTCGCCAAGTCCCTGCCGAATTAGTAGAAGCAGCAGATGCCTTCGGCTCTACGCCAACGCAAAAATTATTCAAGCTGCAGCTTCCTATTGCCATGCCAACCATTATGGCCGGCATTAACCAGACCATTATGTTGTCACTATCGATGGTTGTCATTGCATCCATGATTGGTGCTCAAGGTGTAGGAGCTTATGTATATCGTGCAGTGACGCAAGGAAATACCGGCGTTGGGTTTGAAGCTGGTCTTGCCATTGTTATATTAGCCATTATTTTAGACCGACTGACCCAACAAATTATTCGTAAAAGCAAAACCACTTAAACTAATTTATAAACGTTAAGCGCATGCTCAATGCTAGTTTGCTGCGTTAAATTTGAGCGCATGCTTACGAAGTATTTTGCTGCGCAAAATTTAAGCGTATGCTTTCGATGTTAGTTTGCTGCGCAAACTTTAAGGAGTGATTTTTTGAAATTTAATAAAATGAGTGTAATTGTTGCTGCTGTTATGACCATGGCTTTAGTCGCTGGATGCTCTTCGAACAATGAAGGCGCAAAGAAAAAAGTAACGCTTGCTTATGTGGCTTGGGATTCTGAGATAGCAAGCACGTATGTTGTGAAGGAAGTACTTGAGCAGAAGCTTAATTACAAAGTTGATATGATGCAAGTTGATGCGGGGCCTATGTGGGCTGGTATTTCTGACGGCAGTGCAGATGCGATGGTAGCTGCATGGCTTCCTACAACACATGCATCGTACATCGAAAAATATAACGGTAAATTTGATGATCTAGGACCAAATCTTGAAGGAACAAAAATTGGTCTAGTCGTCCCTAAATATATGGATGTTAACAGCATTGACGAGCTTAACGATGCCGTTGGCGCAGAAGTAGATCATACGATTATCGGTATTGAGCCGGGTGCTGGTCTTATGATGTCGACAGAAAAAGTATTAGATCAATATAATCTGCGAGATAAATGGAAGCTGCTTGAAAGTTCCTCCGCAGCGATGACTCAGCAGCTTGAGAAGGCTTATGCTAACAAAGAGCCGATTGTTGTGACAGGCTGGACACCGCACTGGATGTTCGCCAAGATGGAGCTGAAATATTTGGCAGATCCTAAAAATGTATATGGCGGAGATGAACAGATTCATACAATCGCCCGTCAAGGCCTAAAGGATGATCTTCCTGAAGCTTATGCATTCCTCGATCAGTTTAATTGGACGCCAGATGATATGGCTTCCGTTATGATCAAAATCCAAGAAGGCGAAACGCCAGAAGCAGCTGCTAAAGCTTGGGTTGAGCAAAATCCTGACAAGGTTGCCGCTTGGATAAAATAATAGCCAACATTCGAAAGAAGCTGTCTCAAAAATATTCAGATCGATGGATCAATAGCTCACTTTGGACAAAATGTTGGAGAGCATGAAAAAATAGTACACCAAAGGCTATTCCCGGCGGATTCAATTATTGGTCTCGCCGACATTGCATAATAACTTAATCATTTCTCTAGCGAACTGTATCATACTTATTATGCAGAAAACGACTCTTCTTTCATTTTAACGAACCTGATAAACGTTATATCATGATATACATGGTGTTCCGAGCTATTTTTCTCGAAATAACGATTCTGTAGTTCATTACAATTTAAATCTATTACGAATGGTTTGAATAAGACCTGCTGGGTTCGTTAGCTATAAGATTGTTAAAGTGAGAACATCGTCCGGCCTATGTTTCATCAAAAAAGCAAGAGCTGTTCCAATCGTAGATACATCTACTTTTGGGACAGCTCTTTTTTAAAATGACTTTACATTCTAGCCGTTAATGCTCTTCAGCCTTTCTTAATCCAAGCAGAATGGCTGCAAACCAAGCGGCAATGGCGCTGGGCGCTCACAAGTGCTTTTCATAACATAATGCACGCCTTGTTCCGACGCGTCATGGAAGCCATGCATAGCTTCGAGTACATGATAAGCAAGCTCGCCATTAGCGCGATGCTTACGACCGGTTTGAATCGCTTTGGCCATATCTGCTGCACCGACACCACGAGCGTTCTCTGTGTATCCGTATGCAAGCGGAATATCTGACCATTCATTTGAGCCCGCACGCCAAATTTTAATTTGTCCGCCAAACCCATTTGGATCTGGGACAAGAAGTGTGCCCGCGCTGCCGTATATTTCGATTCGCGGAAGCGTTGAGCCGCCTTTCACATCAAAGCTTGTGAGCAATGTTCCGATTGGACCAGACGCAAAGTCCATTACTCCAGCGATATGAGTTGGTACTTCAACCTCTACCTGTTGGCCGTATTTCGGTTTGCTTGTAATCGTTCTCTCTGGGAAAGAGATACGTGCCGAACCCGTTACACGAGTGATCGGTCCAAGAAGCGCTACAAGCGCGGTTAAATAGTATGGCCCCATATCAAACATCGGGCCGCCGCCCTTTTGATAATAAAATTCAGGAGCCGGATGCCATGATTCATGCCCGCCGCACACCATGAATGCAGTCGCGCCAATCGGCGTACCGATCCATCCGTCCTCAAGCAGCTTAATGCTCGTTTGGATGCCGCCGCCAAGGAATGTATCCGGCGCGCTTCCAACATAAAGACCTTTTTTCTCAGCAAGCTCAAGTACCTGCTGCGCCTCTTCACGAGTAACTGCAAATGGCTTCTCAACATAAACATGTTTGCCTGCTTCAAGAGCTTGCAAGCACACCGAAGCATGCGCTTGTGGGATCGTCAAATTGATTATCATTTGAACTTCCGGATCAGCAAGCAGCTCCTCAACCGAACAACCGCGAACGCCAAACTGCTCGCCTTTTGCTTTGGCTCTCTCCACATCTAAATCTGCGCAAGCTACAACCTGCAAGGCATCAAAACGATTGCCGTTTTCAAAATAGATGCCGCTAATATTGCCTGTTCCTATAATGCCTGCTTTGATCTTTTCCATAATCTCTTGTCCCTCTTCTCATATCCTAAGATTATTATAATTGCGATTTACAACTGATTATCTGCCATACCGCTATAAGCAGAAGCTGTTTTGCCTGCTGCCAGCGCATTTGCTTTACCTTCCGCACACCACAAGAAGCCGCGTCTCATAAGCTCTTTCACCGCTTCAATCTCGATAATATTAGCTTGATGACCAAGCGAGTTGTAATATACGCGTCCAACACCCCAGCGCTTCGTCCATACAACCGGCATATCGACTGCCTTGTTGAGGGAATGCGGTCCCGGTGTCAGCGGAAAACGTGTTGTCGCCAGCACTTCAACTGCCGGATCCACATGCAAATAATATTGCTCAGAGCTGACAACAAAATCTTCAATGCCTTCTGTCAGCTGACTGGATGAATTATTAATATTAACCGTGTATTCAACACCGTCATTGCCTGGGTGAGCTACCCATTGTCCGCCGGTCATAAACTGCCAGTCTACATTTTCACGGAACGCATCGCACATTCCGCCATGGCATCCTGCCAAACCTACGCCGCTTTGAACAGCTGCAGATACATTATCGACAAGCTTCTGCTCGATCCGTGCCATCGTCCATACGGGTACGATGAGATCAAGTCCCAACAGTTTTTCTGCATCTGCAAATGCTTCCAATGTATCGGATACCTCTACCTCGAAGTCCTCAGCTGCAAGCACCTCACGAAAAATTTCAGCTACCTCTTTCGGCTGATGTCCATCCCAGCCGCCCCATACGATTAGTGCTTTTTTCATTACCTTCTCCTGCCTCTCTCCAAGCGCTAAGTAATCTCCTAACTAATACCCTATATGGCTTACGATAATTCGCTAATTGCTACCCAGCGGCGTTCTGCAATCGAACGATCTACCGCCTCCAGAACCTCTTGGCATTTCACGCCATCTACAAAGTTCGGAACGGGCTGACGATCTTCAGCAAAAGCTTGCATCAGCTCATGCATTTCATGTGTAAACGTGTGCTCGTATCCAATGGTATGTCCAGCTGGCCACCAAGCGTCCATATACGCATGCGATGGATCGGTTGCAAGTACGCGGCGGAAGCCTTGAACATCCTCGGCATCATCGGTGAAATAAACTTGAAGCTCATTCATCCGCTCAAAATCAAACTTGATGCTTCCTTTACTGCCGTTAATTTCAAAAGCGTTCGTACAGCGATGGCCGGCTGCGAAGCGAGTCGCCTCAAAGCTGCCCAGCGCGCCGTTAGCAAAGCGTGTCATAAACATGGTTGCATCATCCACTGTTACTTCTCCGAGCGGTCCACCCTCGCTTCCCTTTGCGCTAAGGCCTGTCATAGCTGAAGCAATCGGACGCTCTTTAACGAAAGTTTCGCTCATGCCGATAACCTCATTGAATTCTCCAACGAGAAAACGCGCCATATCTATCAAATGTGCTCCTAAATCACCATGTGAGCCGGAGCCTGCAATTTCCTTCTGAAGACGCCATACGAGCGGGAAGCTCGGATCGATAATCCAATCTTGCAAAAACACAGCACGGAAATGATAGATTTCACCGAGCCTGCCATCTGACACCAATTTTTTGGCAAGCTGTACAGCAGGTGCAAATCGATAGTTAAAACCTACCATATGCTTCACGCCTGCTTTTTCTGCAGCATCAAGCATTTCACGGGAGTCTTCAAGCGTAAGCGCCAGCGGCTTCTCACAAAAGATATGTTTGCCAGCTGCCGCTGCTGCTAGAGCGATAGCCTTATGTGCATCACTTGGTGCATTAATATCGATTAAGTCGATATCCTCGCGGTTAACGAGCGCATTCCAATCCGTTTCAGCACTTTCCCAGCCGAATTGTGACCGTGCTTGCTCAACGCCTTCTGGATCACGTCCGCAAATGGCCGTCATCTCCGGTTTAATCGCATTCGGGAAAAACATCGGAAGCGCGCGGTATGCGTTGCTATGTGCCTTCCCCATAAACTTATAACCAACCATGCCAACTTTTACTTTATCCATAATAATCCGCCTCTCTTAAGCGTAAACGCCTTATGCTGCCTCTAGCGATAAGATCGCGTCCCGCAATTGAAATAGAATGGAGCAGAAAAACTCGTATTCAGGATTTAACGTTTGAGTCTTGACGTTTCTCTTGTGATCAGGCTGACCGGTAAAACATCTGTTTGTGAATCTGACGTTTCCGTTTTCTGATCCGGGTCCAGCAATCTAGCAGCTGCAAGCTTACCCATTTCATAGAAAGGAACAGCAACGGTTGAAAGCCTTGGACTAATGATGCGCGAGCCGTCTGAGTCATCATATCCAACTAGCGCATAATGCTCGCCAGCTTCAACTCCCAGTTCCCGCAAGCGCTGCATCAGGCCGATTGCCATTCGATCATTAGCCGCAAATACCGCATCGATATTGCCTTCTTTAATTTGTTCCGCCAATTGCTCCGCGAGCTCCGCTCCGCTCTTTCGGCTGTAATTACCGTGATAGATTAGACTAGGCTCATAAGCAAGTCCCGCTTCCATTAGAGCCGCTTTGTAGCCTTCCTGCCTATCGGCACTATTGGAATATTGCAGCGGGCCGTTAACAAAAGCAATACTGCGGCTGCCCTGACTCAACAAATGCGATACGGCTGCCTTGCTGCCTGAAACATGATCAGCATCGACAGTACGATAATGCTCCGCATCAAACCGCTGATTCACAAGGCAGAAAGGAAAGTTTTCAGCCTTCAGCTCAGCAAGGGCGGCTCTTTCTTCAGGCACATTTTGTGAGCCTAAAACGATGCAAGCATCAATCTTATGCGTGCGAAATAGCTTAGCGTAATCTCTCGCCCCATCCGGTTCTCTAAAAATAAGAAGCAGGTCATAGCCGCAGCGCTTCGCTGTTTCACCAATTCCACTTAATATTTCCGAAAAATAGTAAGTGGAAAACAAATGAACCTTTGGCACGAATGGCAATATGACGCCAATATTCCCGCTCTTCCTTCGAGCAAATTGCTGAGCAAGCGCATTCGGCACGTATCCAAGCTCAGCCGCGGCTTGTAATACACGTTCACGCGTTTCCTCTTTGATAGGGCCGACGCTGTTCATCACTCTCGAAACAGTCGCCTCTGAAACACCAGCTAGTTTCGCAACTTCTTTCCTGCTAATAATCATTTTCCTCCTGAAAAACTAATATGCTAAGTTGTCATTTCATTTTAATGTACACGCGTACATTATTGCATGAAAACGTTTTAGCGTCAATAAACTTTTTGCATATTTTTCTATCGTTGCCCTCATTACAAAAAAACGATCCAGAACGCTTGCAT
Source organism: Paenibacillus sp. 01T431 (assembly GCF_056398625.1). Taxonomy (NCBI): domain Bacteria; kingdom Bacillati; phylum Bacillota; class Bacilli; order Caryophanales; family Paenibacillaceae; genus Paenibacillus; species Paenibacillus sp. 01T431. The sequence continues at coordinate 27,239 of NZ_JBFTPT010000019.1, read as the reverse complement.
CGGCGTCCCAGATCGTTTTTTCTCGTTGTCTCTTGCAGTTACCTACTTCTTCGCTATTTCATTAATCCATTCAAAAACAGCGGACAGCGCATTTGCTTCCTCACTCATGTTCATCCTATCAATATAGGATTTACGGTTTTGGTACAAACGCTCGACACTCTCAACAAGAGTGCTTGCCGTCAGCTTCTCTTCATACAATACGTCGGCATAACCCGATTTCTCAAACGACTGGGCATTCAAAATTTGATCTCCTCGGCTCTGTTCCCGTGTTAGAGGAATAAGCAGCATCGGCTTCTTTAAGGATAAAAACTCAAATATGGAATTAGAGCCTGCTCGTGAAATCACAAGGTCCGTCATCGCCAATACATCCGGCAATTGCTCATTCACAAATTCGAATTGCTTATAGCCAGGCATAGCAAGCGACGGGTCAACTTGATTTTTACCGCAGAGATGAACGATTTGAAAGCTTTTGGTAAGGCTTGTTAATGACTGTCTGACCGCCTGATTAATTTTGCGTGCACCCAAGCTTCCACCCATAATCAAGATGACAGGTTTGTTTTTGGTAAATCCGCAAAAGGTTCTGCCTCTATCCGCGTTGCCCTGCTTCACTTCCTCACGTATAACTGCTCCTACATGCCTGCTTTTATCAGCCTTCAGCATGCTGCCCGTCTCAGGAAAAGTCGTACATACCCCTGTAGCAAAAGGGATCGATAACCGATTCGCGAGACCTGGCGTCAGATCGGATTCATGAATAAGCAGCGGCACCTTGTTTAGCCATGCGCCAATAACGACAGGTACGGATACAAATCCGCCTTTGGAGAAGATGACATTCGGTTTATTTTGCTTAATGAGGCGATAAGCTTGATAAAGGCCTTTTACTACCTTGAACGGGTCCTTAATGTTCTGAATATCCATGTACCTTCTCAGCTTTCCCGTCGATATCGGAAAATACTTAACCTCTGGAATCGTTGCGATAAGCTGCCTTTCAATACCGCTCTCCGATCCGATATATTGGACTGACCAGCCCTCTTCCAAAAAATGCGGGATCAAGGCCATATTAACGGTAACGTGTCCGGCTGAGCCTCCCCCGGTGAACATGATTGTTTTCATGAATGACTAGCCACCTATCGTTTTTTATCCATTTATTATACGGGTAAAGATTCGTTTTAGCACTGAAATTCAAGGAGATGGATATAAAAAGCATCCCCAGCCGCAAGCGCTGCTGCGCGATTGGCCGAGGATGCTTTAAACGTGCCTATATCCCTACCCTTAAGGCGCAGTTTCCAGAAACTTAGACGTTGGATTCTTGTCTACTGCCGTACGCATCGCATATTCGTTCTCGAACAAGACGACAAAGTTGCCCTTCTTGTCCTTTACGAGCGTCGTATTGATTCGGAATTTGCTAGGGTCAATATTATCATCAACGATCCAGCGGGCAAATTGGAACTGCATCCGGTGCAATTGAATATCTACGCCGTACTCCGCTTTCATTCGATGCTCAAATACCTCAAATTGCAAATGACCAACAACGCCGAGAATCGTCTCGTCGAAGTTGCCTGTGGAGTGGAACACTTGAATCGTGCCTTCCTCCGTGAGCTGATCAATGCCTTTTTGGTACTGCTTGTGCTTCAACGCATTTTTAACGGTTACTTTAGCAAAAATTTCAGGCGAGAACGTTGGAAGCTCATCGAACACAACTTCGCCGCCTTGTGATAATGAATCGCCGATTCGGAAAATGCCTGGATCAAACAAACCGATAATATCGCCCGGATACGCCGTATCCACGATATCACGGTCTTGCGCTAGAAACTGCTGAGGCTGCGCAAGCTTAATGTCCTTGCCATTACGCACATGACGAACGCTCATTCCGCGCTCGAATTTGCCGGAGCAAATCCGAAGGAAAGCAATTCGGTCACGATGGGCCGGGTTCATATTCGCTTGAATTTTGAAAACATATCCCGTGAATTTCTCATTCGTTGGTTCAATCTGACCTGTCGTGCTGTTGCGCGACGTCGGCTTAGGAGCCAGCTGAAGGAAGTTTTCTAGAAAAGTTTGCACGCCAAAGTTATTAACTGCGCTTCCGAAGAAAAGAGGCGTCAGTTCACCCGCTTGCACTTTCTCGAAATCAAATTGATCACCAGCGACATCCAGCAGCTCAAGATCACCAATAAGCTGATCTGTTAAATAATCTCCAGCCATCTCACGAATGACAGGATCATTATAATCGCTAACGGGACGAACCTCGATTGTCGAGTGGTCATTTCCTTGGAAAAGCTCGACCTGTGTTTTCATTCGGTCATAAACACCGCAAAGCTCACGTCCCATGCCGATTGGCCAGTTCATTGGAACAGCGCGAATGCCTAAGACACGCTCAAGCTCCTCCATTAATTCAAATGGACTTTGCCCTTCACGGTCCAGCTTGTTAATAAAAGTGAAAATCGGAATGCCGCGTTTGCGGCAAACCTGGAACAGCTTGATCGTTTGTGCCTCGACACCTTTGGCAACGTCAATAAGCATGACGGCGCTGTCGGCTGCGGTAAGCGTACGATATGTGTCCTCACTGAAATCTTGGTGACCAGGCGTATCAAGAATGTTAACGCGATGTCCCAAATAATCGAACTGCATTACGCTGGACGTTACCGAGATACCGCGTTGTTTCTCAATTTCCATCCAGTCGGATGTTGCATGACGGCTCGCTTTGCGCGCCTTAACTGACCCTGCAAGCCGAATGGCTCCTCCGAATAGGAGGAGCTTCTCAGTGAGGGTCGTTTTTCCTGCATCCGGGTGAGAGATAATCGCGAATGTGCGGCGCTTATCTACTTCCTGTTTAATTTCTTCACTTAACGATTGGCTCATGCTTGTCTTCCCTTCATTACGTAAGGTATGCGGCAGCGATTATTTCCCGCTGTTCGAAACCCAAATGACGTTATCTTCCTCTTGTCCGTTAACCGGCCACCAATGGAAACCATCTTCTTTTAGCATTTCATCCGCAGCTTCTGGACCCCATGATCCCGCTGGATACAGCTTCAAATCGCTTTTATCTTCACGCCATGCTTGTGCAATTCGATCCACAAACGCCCATGCTTGGGAAACTTCATCCCAGCGAGTGAAGTAAGTGGAGTCGCCGCGTGCCGCATCATGAATGAGGCGTTCGTACGCTTCAGGCGTATTTAAGCCGATTTGGCAGCTTTGGCAGAACTCCATGGCGACTGGCTGTACCGAATTGTTTTGACCAGGTGTCTTTGCGTTTACTTTAATATATATGCCCTCAAGCGGGTTTACGCGAATAACGAGCAAATTCGGCGCCAAATCATGACGCTGCGCAAATAGAACATTTTGCGGCATCGATTTGAACTCGATGACGACCTCCGTTGTTTTTACAGGTAGACGTTTGCCCGTTCTAATATAGAAAGGCACGCCAGCCCAGCGGAAGTTGTCCACTAATACTTTGGCAGCAAAATAAGTTTCAGTCGTGGAGTCCTCGCCAACAGAATCCTCTTGGCGGTAGCCCGTAAGCTCTTTGCCATGATGGCTGCCTTCGCTGTATTGACCGCGTACGACGTGCGAGCGAACCTCATCACTGGACGTATAATTACGCAGTGAACGAAGCACCTTTACCTTCTCATCACGAATATCTTCTCCGTGCAAGCGGCTTGGCGGCTCCATAGCAATCATCGTAAGCATTTGCAGCATATGGTTCTGACCCATGTCGCGCAAAGCTCCCGATTTGTCGTAATAGCCTCCGCGATCCTCAACGCCAACCGTTTCGGATAATGTAATTTGAACATTGGCAATATGGTTATTATTCCACAAAGGCTCAAAAAAAGCATTAGCAAAACGAATAACTTGAATGTTTTGAACCATTTCCTTGCCTAGATAGTGATCGATACGGTATATTTCTTCTTCCTTAAACACTTGGTTAATCTGTTCATTCAGCTTCTGAGCCGATGGAAGATCGTAGCCAAATGGCTTCTCGATTACGACGCGATGCCAACCGTTTGATTCAAGCAATCCGCCGTCGCGCAAATTGAATGATACCGGACCGAAAAGTGAAGGCGCAAGGGCCAAGTAAAAAAGACGGTTGCCGGGAATGTTGAACTTCACGTCAAGCTGCTCAGACAATTTGCTAAGCTCGCGGAAGCCTTCTACATCGTTAATATCGAGTGACATATATACGAAATGTTCTGCAAAACGATTCCAAAGTTCAGCATCGTCCGCTTTGTAACGACAAAACTCTACAATAGATTCATAAAGGTCAGCACGAAATTGTTCATTCGTACGAGGACGTCTTGCTAGACCAACGACGGCAAAGTTTTCCGTGAGCTTGCCTTCTTTATATAAACTGAAAAGGGCTGGAAACAGCTTGCGCCGAGCCAAATCGCCCGTTGCTCCGAAGAGGTAATATACAGCACCTTCTGCAGAGACGGATTCAAGATTATTATTATATGTCATTTGCCTCATTCTTTCCCTATGTATTTTTATACAACTTTACATGATATGTAGTTTAGCATATTCAACTTTAATTCGCTATTCAACATGTCATAAAAAATACTGATAAGATCCGTTACTAATTCTAATCAAAGTATACCCATCTATGGGCTTGCCGTCGCATTGGCACTGTATTCACCCGTAATGACAGGCACACCGATCGTCAATGCCGTTTGATCTGAATTTGTCTCTTTATGCAAAGCGATTTGAAGATTGGCTGTTTTCCCATTTTCAACGGTGATGGTTGAATGCAGCTTTCGGGTATAAAACATGTCGCTTGTCGTGCCTTTATCTTCATAATGATCCACTGCTTTGGCATCTGTCAGCCTAACCAAACGCTCAATGGCTTGACTATTTTTCGTATAACCTTGTACTTTCATACTCGTCGTAAACGCAGGGGAAATACGTGCGATCTGTGCGGAAACTTCTGCTGTCACTTGCAGCAGCTTATTTTTTTTGGTCATTTCTGTTGGCTTAGTTTCCAATATAACCATAAGCTGTTCGCCATTGCTGTCGATCTGCGTGAGACTAATTGAAACTTGTCCGCCGTATGACGGGATAACGCCAGTGACTGTTTTGCCCTCATTCTGGTTCTGCACCAGTATGCTGCTAGCTTTTCCCGGTTCCTGTGAAAACATTTGCTGAGTAAGCTCCTCCATGGCTCCTTCCTTGCCCGTTACATTCCATCGAATCGACCACTGCGCTCCCTCAGAGCTGCTTTTCATTTGGTCGTCGCTCCATAACCACAGCTCTCCCAAATCATGCTGAAGAAGCTGTTCCGCTGAAGTTGCTTCCTTCGGTTCCCTGTCGGCCTGCCACATCGCCCATGCTGCACATATCAAAATCACGAGCATCGCTAGCATGATTCCAACCTTCGTTTGTTTGGCTCGCTGCTTTGCTGACATACGGTGGCGAGCGGGAGGTGTGTTTTTCGGAATATACATTATTATTCACTCCTGTCCTCTTCCAAATGGGTAAACATCCATACACGTTTGCCTGTAGGTGAATACACTGGTTGCAGGAATGCTGGAATAAATGCTTTGAGTCTAGCCTCTCATAGCAAAATGCCAAAACAACACGCTCAAGCGCTTTATTCCCATTACACTTTGGAGGTGTCATCAGCAAATGGAACGCATTTATCCATTGCACGAAGAAGTCGTCAGTCGTTTTTGCGGGTATCCAGTATGTGTGATTATGAATGACGGCATGCGCCACTTTGGCATACTTAGCTCCTGCGAAAGCGGCAGATTGCATTTAAACGCAGGCTCCGGCGAAACGGAAGCCGCGACCGCAAATGCAAAGCCGCAAGTTTCAAAAAACAAAAAAGGCGGTAAAGGTAAAAAAGAGATGGCTCATAAATCCGCTTCAACGCAAGTTCAAACGCAAGCTTACCCTTATGATCCTTACTATTATGGAGAACGGCCTTATTATCCATGGGGCGACGCGCTCGCTCTTGATTTGGCTTCAATCGCATTCTTGTTTCTATTGCTGTAAATGGCAAAGCGGCGAGCTCAGCGGAGATGCGCCGCTTATTTATTTTATTGATGCTGCTGACAGCTTTCGCCAGTCTTTTTAATCACCGTATAGTACGCTGACACAACATATACCAATGGAGTGAGAAAGGAGTTTTCTAATGAGCACATCGATACGTTCCATTCGAGGCATTGAACGATCCTATGCATACTCCACCGTACAAGCCATTAGCCCTTATGCTTATTATCCTTATCGGGATGGCGAAGCTCAGCAAGCCCCAGAATATAACAAGAGCTTAACGCGCGATTTCCAGCAAGCTGCTAACAGTGCTGCTTCTTGGCTTAATAAGGCTAAACAAGCTCAGTACGACATCGAGCAGATAAACAAGCAATTAAGTAACGAATTGTACACGGACAAGCCAATTGCAGGCAGTTTGCATCGCCTTACTGCAATGCTCAATCAGTTGGAGGATCATTACAGAGCACATGCTGATGATTTGAAACCAGAGCTGTGGGAAAGTATTGAGCTGGCTTTGAGGCATCCCGCAGCGGAGGAGATCGGACTGCGACGCAGTACAACAGACGGCAAGTGGATTGCGGATTCTACCTATAGCATTTCATCAGAAAATAGAGATCGAACAGCTAGCCTTATTTCTGTTCAGAACGAAATCAGCAAGAGTTTGCTGCCAACTTCCATCCATATGGAGCAAAAACAAAAGCTGTCGTACTCTTCCAGCCGTATGCAGAGGCTAATGCTTGGATCAGAAGGTATGCTTACTGGCATAAAATATGCACTTACCTATGCCGAGCAGCATAAGGCCGTTGATCTGCTCCAGTCACCTCTAACATCAACTCTTCCTTACGCTGCTTACTACAGTTCTATGCAAACCTACTCGCCAATTCCATATGTTGGATTAGTCTTGAATCGGTTCCTTTAAAGTTAAATCCGAAAGGGCATGCCACGTTCGCAAAGCTGCTTCTTGTCACTCTATGTAAGTGATATATTCGGCTCCGTACCGACTATATCCTCCCGTTTTATATAATAAAAACCTTTATTTTCACTAAATTCCATGTTAAGGGATAAGAACGACCTCAATGATATCACCCGCTTCTGCTCCTCTCGAGCCTGACGGAATGATTGCTAATCCTTCTGCATCCGGAATGGAAGCCATCATACTCGATTTGGAATAGGCTAGCGGGTCAGCATCCAAGCTTCCATCTTCCGTGCTGATGAGTGTTGTGCGCACAAAACGATCATGGGGACTTGGCTTATTCACAGCTGTCCGCAGTTTTGCTTTTACTTTACGAGGCAATGCTTCACTTGCTCCCTGCAATCGCAGCAGCACCGGACGAACGAATAATTCAAATCCAACAAAACAAGCACCGGGATTGCCGGACAAGGCGAGCAGCAGCTTGCCGTTAAGCATTGCCGCTGACGTTGGACTGCCCGGTCTCATCGCAACTTTGTCGAAGAACACTCGGCTTGCATCTTCGCTGCCAGATACACTATTGTTCTTTATCGACCTTATGATGTCTGACATGACATCAAAGTCCCCTACAGATACACCGCCTGTTGTGACAATCAAATCAACATCATCCCATACACTCGCCAAAGCAGCCTCAACAGCATCAGGCTTGTCTTCCAATGATCCGCACATAACCGCTACTCCGCCGCTCTGCTCCACCATAGCAGCGACCATAAAGCTGTTGCTGTCGCGGATCTGCCCCGCCGCCAGCGGAGCCTCGACCGCCAGCAATTCGCTGCCGGTCGCAAATATCGCTACGCGCGGGCGCTTGCCAACCGCCACCTCGGCATAGCCGAAGGTGGCTAGCAGCGCAATATGTCCCGGTCGCACAAGCGTCCCGGGACAAGCCAAAACGCCCCCAAGGCGAAACTCCTCGCCTTGGGGCGCAATGTGCTGGCCTGCCGCGGCGGCGTGCTTAATCAGCACCGCCGGCGAGCCATCAGCCAGCATCGCTTCCGCGGTCTGCTCAAGCATGACGACCGCGTCAGCCCCCATAGGCACAGCCGCGCCAGTCATGATGCGCACGGCAGTGCCCTTCTGCACGGTCGCAAGGGCGAGCTCGCCCGCTGCAACCGAATCAACCACGCGCAGCGTCGCCGGCGTACCTGGCGACGCTGACGCGATATCTGCCGCGCGCACGGCGTAGCCGTCGAGGCCCGAGCGCGCGAAGGGCGGCCAGTCGCTTGTCGCAGCTATCGTCTGCGCAAGCCATCGGCCGCCGCTAGCCCGCAGCGGCACAAGCTCGCTGCCGAGGGCTAGCCCATCCGCAGCTGCAAGCAGCCGCTGCTGCGCTTCTTCCACCTTCACAGCCTGCCGTTTGAACCGGCTCATCTGTTTCCTCTCATTCGCCTCAATGCGATTAGCATTATCCCTACTTCCGCTCACCTCAATGCGATCAGCCTTATCGATGCCCTCATTCGTCTCACCGCGATCAGCCTTATCCATGCCCTCACTCGCCTCACCGCGATTAGCCATATCTCTACTCCCACTCGCCTCACCACGATCAACCATATCCATACTTCCGCTCGCCTCGCCACTCTCAGTCATATTCAACCTCCGCTCATCTCGCCGCCTTACGTAACCTTCGGCAGCTTGTTCAGCATCCATTTTACAATGTATGTTAAACTATTGGCAATTACGGTCATCAAGCGCCATGAAGGAGAAGCCCATGCCATTAATCGTTCAAATCGTTGGATACAAAAATACCGGCAAAACCACATTGGTTTGCCGGCTAACAGAACGCTTCAAACAAGCAGGATATAAAGTTGGGACAATCAAACGCGACGCGCATGATTTTCAGATCGATACACCAGGAACGGATACATGGAGGCATCAAGAAGCAGGGGCTGATATAACAGCTATCACATCCTCAAAGCGTACAGCAATTATGAAACAGCATGCTGAACCGCTTCAGCTGTTAATTTCACAAATGACCGAGGCCGACGTTATTCTTATCGAAGGTTTCAAAGATGCCTCATACCCAAAAATCATTATGATCCGAACAGCGGTAGATTCCGAGCTGTTCCACAGTGTTTCAAACCCTCTTGCAGCCGCGGCTTGGGGTAATGCCAGCTCTGGAACAATAGTTCACCCGTCCATCCCAGTAATCGATGTAGATGATATCGAGCAGCTATACCAAAAAGTATTATCGATATCCGCTAAGCCATAGCTCTACACTTATTCGGCAATTCCTTGTCTATGTGCATAAATGGCTGCTTGCGTGCGATCATCCACATCAAGCTTATTAAAAATATTAGTAATATGAAACTTCACTGTTTTCACACCTATAAACAGCTCGTCGGCAATTTCTTGATTGGAGCGTCCCTGTGCAACCCGCTTCAATACATCCATCTCGCGCTCAGTCAGCTCATCATGCAGCGGAGCTTGCTCCTGCTGCTTTGGCTGCCGGAAGCGATTCATCATTTTAGCTGCTACCTGCGACTCCAGTACCGATTGTCCGCGAGCAGCGGCCCTTATCGCATCCGCGATCTCGGTCGCTCGCGAGGTCTTCAGCAAATAACTGAATGCGCCTGCTTCAATAACAGGGTAGAGCTTGCTATCATCCAAATAGCTCGTCAATACAATTACCTTGCATTCCGGGTACAGCTCGAGCAGTTTTGCTGTCGTCTCGACACCATCCATGCCATCCATAACTAAATCCATAAGTACAACGTCCGGTCTGTATGCCTGTGCTAATCGAATGCCGTCCAAGCCGTTGCTCGCTTCACCGACAACCTCAATTCCATCCTCGGTATCAAGCACCGCTGCAAGTCCGATGCGCACCATCTCATGATCATCTACAAGCAGAACCTTTATAGGCCGACTCAATTGCTGGGTTGCTTCCACACCTTACACCGCCCTCATTTTTTCGTAAAGCTCATCATTATCTCTAATTATATTACATTCTCTTATGAAACATCAGTGGGCACCCAAATTTCAATGACAGTTCCCTCGCCAGGTCTTGAAATCATCTGCAAGGAGCCGCCAATTTCAATTACCCGCTCTTCCATAGTTAGTAAGCCATAGGACGTTTGCTTCTTCGCCTCAAGATCGAATCCAACGCCGCTATCCTTCAGACTCAGGTGTACTTGATTGCCGAATTGAAGCAATTTGATATCCATGCTTTCCGCTTTCGAATGCCTGAGCGTATTCGATAATGCCTCCTGAGCGATGCGGAATAAATGATCCTCAGCATTAGGAGGAAGCAGGATCGTATCATCAACCTCAAGTGTAATCTTCATCGGTACTTTCTGCTTCAGCTCATCCACTAGAACAGTAAGCGCCTGCCCCAGATTTTTTCCGTCCAAGTGGACGGGCCGAAGATGTAGCAGCAACGCACGCATTTCTGATTGAGCAACGGCAGCCATTTCCTCAATAAGCTGTACCTGACGTTTGGCTCGCTCCCAATCTCGCTCAATCGTTCGACTAACAGCAGTCGCTGTCATCGATATGGCGAATAACTGCTGGCTTACTGCATCATGCAGCTCGCGCGCAAGCCGCTGGCGCTCTTCGATTACTGCGGTGAACTTGACCTTCTTCGCCCAGTTAGGATCAACCTGCTCTTGTTCTGAAATTTCGTTTTCCGTCGTCTCCCCATTGCTTAGCGTAACTGTAAATCGACGTTTTTTTTGCTGCTCGGTCAGCCGCTTCAGCGATTCCTTTAGCTTGGAGTTTTGCAAATAACCGTTTAATGTAGCAGCCGCTAAACCTGCGCCAACGAAAGCTAGTCCGATAATTGCCCATTTCCCTTGAAGCGTGAAGAGATCAACATAACCGATTCCTTGCAATATGATAACAACCAAGCTGACAATGATCAGCAGCCACAATATCGTTTCCGTTACCAGACGCTTGCGGGCCGCATGATTCGAATGGTCGCTCTTATTGCCTTGCTCCATACGGCTCACTTCCTTCTCTTCGCTATTTTAACCACGATGAAGCAAAAAACATATGAAAGAGCAGACCGCAAAACGGTCCGCTTCCTTCATAGCCTATAGTCTTATTCTTCAGTCGGAGCCTTTGTTAATGAAGTTGTTGGGTTTAGCTTGTTTTTGAGTGCTTGCAGCTGCTCATCCACTTTATTTTTTTTCTCAGCATCTGCTGCATTAAAGCTGTTCGAAGAGCTGTTATAGGAGTAAGGCGTGCGCAATACATCTGCTTCAGCCTCTAGCTGCATAATTTTCTCTTCCATCCGGTAGAAGCCGCGTGATGCCGAACCGCTATCAATCGTGTTGTTTGTAGTCAATTGCGCCATTTGCTTTTGAGCTTTTGCTACTTGTGCACGGGAAGCAAGCTCATTGCGCTTGTTGCGAAGCTGGTAGAACTCTTCTTTCATTGCGTGCAGCTGTTGCATCAATTCCTCAGCCTGAGTCTTCGATTGTGCGTGCAAATCAGTATATTCTGTTACCTTTTGGTCAAAATAAAGCTTCTCTTCAAGCAGCTTGCGCGTATGTTCTTCTTGTCCAGCTCTTAGAGCCGCTTCTGCTTTTGATTCACGATCTGCCGCGCTGCGTACTGTTTCTTCCAAGCGCTGCTTCATCCGGCGCTCATTCGCCATTTGTTTAGCTACTGTTACTTCAGCTTGATGAATTTCAGATTCCATGTCACGCAAGTATTGATTCAACATAATAATCGGATCTTCAATTTTGTCCAATGCCTCATTTACCGATGCCTTAGTCATGTCTTTCATGCGTTTGAAAATTCCCATATTAAAAATCCCCCTTCTCGTATTTAGCAATTTTGGCTTTCAATTCTTCAATTTCACGACGTAGTGCTTTTTTCTCCAAATCATCCATCATGCTATCGAACTGTGACGAAGTTGTAGGCTGGGATGAAGGTGCCGGTGCACTCCAAGAGCCTGGCGCTTGCGGCGGGTTTTTGTAAGGACCGCCGAAAGGCGAATTTGTATGTTGATCGAATCCAGGGTTATAACCTCCGCCATAACCGTTTCCGTTTCCGTTACCAAAGCCGTTTGGACCAAAGCCGGAGTAGACTGGCGGTTCTTTAGGAACAACCAAGCCTGCAATAATATAGATCAGAATAACAGCTCCGCTTGTGAAGATCGTAACGACTATAAGTAGAATCCGCAGCAGCGTCGCATCCACATTCAACATTTCTGCTAATCCACCGCAAAGACCGAATAATTTTTTGTCTCGAGAAGATCGATACAGTTTTTTCAAGACGACCATCCCTCTTTCTCAAGCTTACGTTTCAGCTGCTCAAGCTCTCGTTCAATAACCGTTTGCAATGTATTGCCCGCTTCGGATACGAATTCTTGACCCATTTTGCGAATGTCGCGAAGACTCTTTGCTTCATGCTCCATGCCGCTTATACGATCCTCCAGCTTTCTAAACACAGAACCCGATTGAATGCCTTGATCACCGAAGCCGCTCGTATATCGAGCGTTCATTCGTTGTTGAAGCCTTAGTGATTCCATACGAGCTGCATAATATTCACGCTTGTCATATACCGATTGGTATTCGCTGCGCATCTCGCGCAGCTGTTCTTCAAGATCAAGCGTGTTTTGACGGCTTTGCTCGAACAGCTCACGGTATTGAATTGAACGCTCTTCGCAGCTAGCTTTCTCATGCAATGCGATTCTTGCCATTTGCTCCTCGCCAGCCTTCAGAGCTGTCAACGCTTGATTCTCACGGCGTTCCTTTTGCTCTTCAGCTTGCAGCCATTGTGCTTTCAGGTGATTGCTATGTCCTGCATACTGCTGATACAACTTCTCAGCTTGGATAATATCTTCTCTTGTCGACCAGAGGAATTGATCAATCAACCGTACTGGATCCTCTGATTTCTCAAGCCGTTCATTTAATGTAGCGACAGTAATGTCGCGAACTCGCTTCATAATGCTCATTCAATGTCCTCCTTAACGTTTTGCGGTGCAAAACCAGCTTCATCTATCTTTACATTTTATAATGATTCGCAGCAACTAGAATGCTCTGCGTTTGTCTTTCTTAAAGAGGCTCACACCAGCAACGATTAAGCCGATTGCTAGAAGCAGTAAGATGATACCGCCGAGTTTACCGAAAATCATCATGCCGCCGATTGCAATAAGTATTCCGCCAATCCATTTCTTATTGTTCGACCAACCGACAACCCCCAATCCGATTAGTATGAACGGTAGCAAAAATCCGAATATTGCACCGAAATGAACTCCGACAAAATTAAGTACCGCGATACTGCCGACGATGACAAGCAACACGCCCAAAGCGCTTTTTCCATTCATCTCCATTTCCAACTCCTTTCGACTATTAGAATTTATTCATTTTTCTTTTCTTGCCTTACGTGTGTTGCTCTTGCTTATGTACTTAGTTTAGATCAATTTCTCCTTTTATAAAACGGACTTTCGGCGGTTTTCTCACTAGACTTAGGTCGAGTGGGCAGCCCGCCTCTAGGGTCAAATGCGGGTTAATACCCATATTTTACAGCTTAAACTACTAATATCCCTGTGTTACGTTATTATCACACAGGAGGTGTATACGCTGCCAATGAAAAACTATTCCATTAAGAAACTCATTGTAGCTGGCTTTTTGACTACCGTATTATTAAATACTGGGACCATTCCTTTCCAAACAAATGGACATGTCTATGCAGCATCATCATCGGTGGAGAAAATAATTGCAACAGGAATGAAATACTTAGGGACACCCTATGAGTTCGGCTCTGATCGAAGCACAACGAAAACATTTGATTGTTCAGATTTCACCAAACACATATTTGAAAAAGCAGCGGGCGTAACGCTTCCTTCTACCTCTGCTCTGCAAGCAGCTTATATTAAGAAAAATTCAGCGATTCAAACAGACTGGAAAAACCTAAAGCGCGGTGACCTCATGTTCTTTATGTCCTATCACGGCAGCAGTACGGCAGGTTATTCGCGTTTAACGAAGTCAAAACAAACGATTACTCATGTAGGCGTTTATTTAGGCAACGGAAAAATGCTGGATACTTATTCTAAGGAAAGCGGCGGTGTACGAATCGACAACATCGACAATACGCATTGGGAGTACCGTTTTGTTTTTGGCGGAAGCGCTCTCTAGCCGTTTTCTTATCATTAAAAAGTGCCGGTCCAGCAACGAAAGCGCATGGCCGGCACAATTTATAAGCTTTGAAGGCTTATTTGCTTGTAAGAAATTGATCGAATTGCTTTTGCTTCTCCGCTATTATTTTCTCGATACCAGCCGCTTTCAGCCTCTCGATATACTCGGGCAGTATTTTATCCACATCTACAGATCCTGTTTCAAGCGCAGTTTGGTACTGCCTATCCACATTGCCGACCGCAGCTACTTCAGCCCTTACCGTATCTCCATTAAATACGAAGCCAAGACCTGGTGAAACTTTTGCCTCTTGGTTAAATTGTTTGAAGCTATTCCACTTCATTGGGTCTTCACTTTCCCATACATAATTTAAAAACTGATTGCCGAACATCCAAGTGGTTCCTGGATTATAATTTTGCGTATACTCCGTAGGCCTAATCACATTCTCACTAACCTTTATATAATGCCTGCCTTCAATTCCGTAGTTCAATAAATTGTTTAAATAAACATCCGTATGCAGCAGATTAATAAACATCATCGCTCGCGCTGGATCTTGTGAGGTCGAAGAGATAGCCAGCATGGCCCCCGCGGTCTCTGACGTTGCTATCGTCTTCACATTTAACGGCAGCTGTGCAAGCTTTCCAATCATACCCGTCTGAATCGCCAGCTCTTCACTTTTGCCGGGCTTCAATGCGCCAGTTATTGAAAAAACATCGCCGGATCTCAGCGCCTCGCTGTTCATCGTCTGATTCGTAGCCGCATCTTTATTAATGTACCCTTTTTGAAAAAACTTGCGTGTTACGTGCAGTGTATCTATATAACGTCCCACTTCATAGGCAGGCAAAACCTTAGTGCTTTCTCCATCCTTCAAAATGACCCCAGGAATCGATGTATCTCCTAATGCATCAAAATTCCCAATGTAATGTGTATTAAATGATTCCCCCATCTTCAGATAAAGGGGTGTGATCTCCGGCTTTTTCTCTCGGACAATCTGATAAACTTCATCTAAGTCTTCTATACTTTTCACTTTAGTCATATCTATTCCAAGCTCTTCAGCTATATCCGCGCGATAGATAATGCCTCCCTGCGCAGCAAGCTCCTTGTTTGTTGGAACGGCATAATTATGTCCCTCAATCTTGGCGCCTGCCAGAAATACAGGGTCAAGCGATTGCAAAATGCCTTGACCATACTGATCTAGAAGCTCATCAACGACTAAAAAAGCACCTTTTGACACATTAATCGCGTGTTTATTCCATTGCGCTGTAAATAAAATATCAATCTTTTCACGTGATGCGATCATCAGATTGACTTTATCGTCCCACGGTCCCCAGTCAATTGGAATGAGGTCTATTTTTGCATTTATTTTCGTTAATAAGTAGTCATTCATGGCCGCTTCTATTTCTTCTTCATCTTTCTGCGGTGCACCTGTATATACAAACTTAAGCGTGTACGCTTTTAATTGATGAATGTCAGAGTTATCAGCTTCATCCATTTCTCCCGTATCCAATGAAACGCTTTCATTATTGATTTCAAGTTGGCTCTTGGCTTCACTGTTGCTCCATGCCGGTTCTGTGCCTGATTCATTTGAACAAGCTATGACTAGAAAGAAGCAGGTCAGCAGGAGCATCCTTGCACGCATCAAATGGTACATCGATCGAGTCATACCCGCATAGCCCCCTACTGCATGGATGAATTGCATTTGTTAGCTTAATTGTAAGGAATACACAAAAAATTGCAAGCAAGAAAAACCCGCGCCTTTAGAAGGCGCGGGTTTCATTGATCGTAACAACAGGTTGTTTACTTGCTGGCTAGGAACGCATCAAATTGCTTTTGTTTCTCCGCAACCACTTTATCAACGCCTGCTTCCTTCAATTTCTTATCATATTCAGCTAACGTTTTATCGACGTCGACCGAGCCTGTTTCAAGCGCTCTTTGATATTGACGGATTACGTTTGCCAATGCTCCAACTTCCGATTTCACTGGCTCGCTGTCGAATACGAAACCAAGGCCTGGAGAAACCTTCGCATTTTGGTTGAACTCTTTAAATTTGGCCCACTTATCTGGGTCCTCTGTATTCCAAACATAGTTCAAGAACTGACTGCCGAACATCCAAGCCGAGCCTGGGTTATAGTTAGCTGTATTTCCTGTAGCTGTTATGATTTCTCCACTGCGTGTATAATGGTCGCCTTCAATACCGAAGTTAAGCAAGTTATTGATTTCCTTGTCAGTATGAAGCAAATTAATCAACATCATCGCACGGTCTGGGTCCTTAGAAGTGGAAGAGATACCTAGCATCGAACCAGCAGTTTCAGATGTGGCGACTGTTTTTTCTGTCATCATGATTTGAGCAAGCTTCCCAGTCAGGTTAGAAGCGCTTGCAATCTCTGCGTCCTTGCCTGGTTTCATTGGCTCAATCGTAGAGAATACATTGCCTGCCTTCCAAGCGTCTGCTGAAGCAACTTGTGTAGTCGCAGCATCTGCATTAATGTAGCCTTTCTTGAAATAGTCACGAGTCAGATTTAAATATTGCTTGTAGCGGTCAAGCTGCTCCATAGGCATCACTTTAGTATCGTCTTTATCTTTAAGAATGGCGCCAGGAATCGTTGAATCGCCCAAGAAGTCGTAATTGGCGAAGAAGTGCGAGTTGAAAGCGCCTGCCGTTGTATACAGCGGAATTAATTCCGGCTTTTTCTCCTTAACGACGGCATATACAGCATCAAGATCTTCTGGTGTTTTCACATTGCTCATATCAATGCCGAGCTCATCGGTAACATCTTTGCGGTAGACGATTCCGCCAGCAGCCGCGAGTTCCTTGTTCGTTGGAACACCGTAGTTTTTGCCGCTAATTTTTGCCCCCTCCAGAAACGCAGGGTCTAATGAATCTTTAATGCCTTGACCGTATTTATCAATCAGCTCACCTAGATCCAGAAATGCGCCTTTGGCAACATATTTAGCATGACCATTCCACTGCGCCGTGAACACAATGTCCACTTCTTCCCTCGAAGCAACCATCAAATTGATTTTATCATCCCATGCACCCCAATCAATTGGCCTGAGATCAATCGTTGCGTTGATTTTTTCAGTAAGCAGCTTGTTGAGTGCTTCTTCTACTTTTTTCTCATCCGTTTGCGGTGTGCCAGGATATACGAGAGAAATCTGATATGGCTTCAAATCTGATGCTGGCGGCTCTTCATCCTTAGTGACTGGTTTATCCGTTTCGGCAGCTGGCGCTTTTGTTGGCTCTGCGTTGTTTTTCCCGTTGTTTCCTGAACATGCGGATACAATCAGTACGATGGACATCAGCATGAGAAGAAGCATCGATGTTTTTTGTTTAACTTGCTTCATAGCGGGTGGACCTCCCTCAAAAATTTGGATTATATGCTAAATCGGCGTTGCCGATTACAGCCGTATGATTGCTGATAGCCATGAATTCAACCTTTTACAGCGCCGACAGTCAGCCCTTTTACAAAATATTTTTGAAAGAATGGGTATGCAAAAATGATAGGACCGATTCCAACAACAACCATTGCCATACGAACYGTCTCGCTCGGAAACTTAAAGGTGCCTCCAGCCGCAATAATAGCCGCCGCCGCCGTACTGTTATTAGCTAAAAACTGAATGTTCAGCATCGTCTTATACATGAGGTATTGAACAGTTATGTTCGATTCCTTCGTTATAAACACAAGGCTGAGAAACCAATCATTCCAATACGTTAACGTCTGGAAGAGTGCTACTGTGGCAAGTACCGGAAGCGATAACGGCAAAACAATTTTGAAAAAGATCGTCAGCTCTCCCGCTCCATCAATTTTTGCAGACTCCAGAATGGCAACAGGAATGGTCGTTTGGAAAAACGTTCGAATGATTAGAACAAAAAACGCAGCAACTAAAAGCGGTACAATAAGAGCCATTATCGTATCCTTCAAATCGAGCATTTGAACATATACGAGATACCAAGGAACTAAGCCCCCTGAGAAAAGCATCGTAAAAAATACGAAGAAGGTAAAAAACTTGGCATGAGGAAAGTCTGATCTGGATATTGGATAAGCGTACAGCGCCATGATCATTAAGCTAAGTGAAGTTCCGACAATCGTTACAAAGATAGAGATACCATAGGATCGAAA
Organism: Paenibacillus sp. 01T431; assembly: GCF_056398625.1. Lineage (NCBI taxonomy): Bacteria > Bacillati > Bacillota > Bacilli > Caryophanales > Paenibacillaceae > Paenibacillus > Paenibacillus sp. 01T431. The sequence goes on along the minus strand of NZ_JBFTPT010000019.1, from coordinate 9,093 downwards.
AATTTGGGTAGCATCCTTAAATAGGAACTGGTACGCTGCCAAATCAAACTTTGATGGAATAAATTGATACCCTTCCCTGACAATTGTACTTTCATCGGAGATCGAAACCATAATAATTAAAATGAGCGGTACGATACAAAGCAACGAATACACTATAAAAAATATATTGATGCCTAGAGAAGCCGGAAGTGATAATTGGTTTTTGATATTAGATCCGGAAGGTATTTTCTCAATCTCAGCTGCTTCCATAGGATCACCTCCAAACAAAATTTTCGTAAATATACTTCGATTGCACGACTCTAAAATAACGCATTATCTTTATTAATTCGGCGGACCACCCAATTCGAGAAAAATACTAATGCGAAGCCGATTACGGATTGCAGCAACCCTGCCGCTGAGGATAAGCCAATATCACCAACCGTTAGGAATGTGCGATAAACATAGGTGTCGATAACATTCGTTACCGGGAACAACACACCCGATTCTCTTGGCACTTGGAAAAACAAACCGAAATCCGCGTTAAATATTTTTCCGATCTGGAGCAGCGTCATAATCGTAATGATCGGCATGATGAGCGGGATCGTAATACTCGTCATTTGCTTCCACTTGCTTGCTCCGTCTATGGTTGCGGCTTCGTAATACTCATCATCTATGCCAATGATGGCTGCCATATAAATGACGGTAAAGTACCCCATGCTTTTCCAGGTGTTAACGATTGGCAAAATGTAAGGCCATACTTTCTGGGTGAAATACCATTGAACCTGTTCAAGTCCAAGCGCCGGCAGCAGCGAAGTGTTCAAATACCCATGCTGATCGCTCAAGAAGCCATAGACCAAATAACTAATGACGACCATCGATAAAAAGTAGGGCAGGAACATAATCGTTTGATGAAGCTTAGCGAGAAAACGGCTTCTGATTTCATTAAGCATGATCGCAAAAGAGAGCGGGAATACCAAGTTCAATACAATAAAACCTGAGTTGTACAGCAGCGTATTCCTTGTAATGATCCAAGCGTCTGACGTTTTGAACAAATACTCAAAATTTCTTAACCCGCTCCAGGCGCTTCCAAATATTCCATCCGCGTAATTAATGTTTTTGAACGCAATTATGATTCCGAACATCGGAATGTAATTGTTCAGCAGCAGCAATACGATGGCTGGCAGCATCATTAGGTAGAACATCCAATACTTGCGAAAAATACGGAGTTGAGACATTTTTTTCATTGAACTCTTCGGAATATAGGCAGCTGTTGTTATCGCTTCCGACGTATGTTTCGCCAACGCCTTCCCCCTCCTCTTTCTAAAACTCTTGTGTTTCATCTAGGTATAATTGTATAAAAAAAAGACGCCGACATCTGTCGGCGCCGTGACCATATTAACGGTACAGTGACTTTTCAATCATACATCCTGAAAGTTTTTACGATACTCTTGCGGTGTAAGCCCTGTCGTTTTCTTAAACAGCTTAGAAAAGTGCGAGAAATTACTATATCCCACGTTTATGGCAATATCACTTATTCGGTTATTTGTTTTTTCAAGCTCGATTCTCGCCTTAGCTATACGCATTCGAACCAAATAATCCGTTAAAGAGTAACCCGTTTCCCTTCGGAACAAACGAGATAAATAAGCTGGATTCAAATAAACAGACTCTGCCGCTTGCTCACGACTGAATTCCTCTCCCATATGCTCTTCCATGTAGCGCTGAACCTTCTCCACAACTTGTGACACGTCCTTGCCGTTTTGGTTGGCATAGTCCGTTATCTGCTGGCTCAATTGCTGTGTCCATGTTCGCATGCGCGGCAATGATTTGAGAATGTTCTCGCCTACCTCCCATTCTCTATGTACAAACACGTCCGTCATTTGTACCGACTTTTTATTCAACCATTGGAACACCATATTCATATATCCATAATAAAACGATGCCATATGGGTATAATCAACTTTCAGCTCTAACATCTGGTCGAAGCATTCATCTATTCGCAAGGACAACTCCGTCTGCTTGCCGGACTCCAGCAATAGTGCCCAGTCAGCGAAGGGGGCTTGCTGAAGTGTATTCAGTCCTTGCTTCTGTGTATGATCACGCTCCATTATAATCGCACAAGTATTGCTGACGTTGCTTCTCTCTAAGGTAAGCAGCGTTTGTATTGTAGTACGGAGCTGCTTCACTTCCGCTGCTTCACTTATATAACAGGATAACGAGCAATTCAGCATCGTTTTACATTGATCAATAAATGTTTTGCATCTGGCATGCAGATCATTATTGCCTTGCTTGTCATCGAACACTCCACTATAAAATATTGCATATAAAATCCCGCTGCCATCTTGAACAATATGGCCAGATTCACCTTGAAGCACGATCTCTTCAGCTGCATTCTTAATACCATATGTCATGATCTCCTCATCACGGGCCGACCATTCCTCCCGCCACTGCTCGATGCTGATAAGCACGACGCGAATCAAACTGTCCGATTCAAGCGGTAAACCATAGGTTTGCAATGAGAAATTGAGCTGCTGCGATGCCGCTGATAAACGATAGTGAATGATATCTTGCCAGAACCGCTCAATTAATATAGGCTGCTGCTTGCTCCATTGCTCATAAAATAAGTTGTAAGTCCCGCGAATTTTTGCCAGCTGCTCCAAATCACGAGCTTTTTCCAGCGCCTCATTCACACATGCTTTTAGAGCGTTATGATCAATCGGCTTGAGCAAGTAATCGAAGCAGTCAAGCTGAACCGCCTGCTGCGCATATTTAAAATCCGCATGACCGGTCAAAAAGATTGTTACGCTGGAAGGGGAATGCTCATTCGCCCACTCTAGCAATTCGATTCCGCTTTGATTTGGCATATCAATATCCGATATCATAATGTGAATCGTATGCGCAGTCAGCAACGCCTGGGCCTCTTCCGCATCTATAGCCGTATAAATACTCGCAATCGGCAGCGTTGACCAGTCTATGCCATTCACGATGCCTCGAATTGCTATCTCCTCATCATCTACAACCAATAAGTTATACAACTGCTTTCACTCCCTCCGTAAGCTTAGGAAATACGATAACGACAATTGCTCCAGTGCCCTCCGCTTGATTGCGGAAAGTAATTGATGTCCGCTCGCCATACAGCAGCTGTAGTCTATGAATAACATTCATGATGCCTAAGCTGCTCGATTCCCCTTCCTGCAGCGGTTCTTTGTTTTGCAGCTTCTCCAGCACCTCAGGACTAAAGCCCGTACCATTGTCGCTGATCGATAACGTAAATCCATGCTCGGAGTCCATTTCCGCACATATTTTGATTTGGAAAAGCTGCCGCCTGTTTTTGAACCCATGAATGATGGAGTTTTCTACAAAAGGCTGAATGGTTAATGCAGCAATTGGATAATGCAAAATGTCATCGATTCCCTCATAGGTACATTGCAGCTTCTCAGGGAACCTAATCTTTTGAATCGTCATATAGTTTTCGATATGCATTAGTTCTTCCTTAAGTGTAATCGTGTCCCGATTGGCTTTCATAATAAATCGGAAATAATCAGCGAGATGCAGCGACATCTTTTTCACCGATTCCGTATCGCCTAATGCTGCTAAATTATAAATAATATTTAAGCTGTTCATATAAAAATGCGGATTAATTTGCGCTTGGAGCTGCTTAAGCTCTCCTTGCTTCACGCGGAGCTGCTCCTCGTAAACATCAATTTTCAAGGTTTTAATTTGTTCAGCCATGATGTTGAAGGTGTTTCCTAGAAACTCAAATTCAAGCGATTTGTTTTTCTTCAATCTAACATCCAGCATTCCTAAAGAGATTTTCTTCATTCCTAGAATAAGCTCATGCAGCGGCTTAAACAGCATATTCCTCATAAAGAACAAATAAATAAGCAAAATAGCTAGAAACCCAATTGGAGCAAACAACGTCGCATTTCTAAAAAATAATAAATTACGCAGCAGCGTCCGCTCTGGTATAACGACTCGATAAGCGATATCCACCATTTCGCTCATTCTATTCATAACAAGATAGGTTTCGCCTGTATTTCGATCAGTTAGCGATTCATACGGTTTCTTCGATATTTTATAGCTGAGTTCCAGCGGCGCTAAGTTTTCCGTCAATGACTGAACAAGTTGATCGCCAGCGCGTAAATAAATGCCGTTATGGCCGATATCTCCGTCACTCCATTGAATCGATAACATTCTGTTTATATCCTGTACTTTAATGATTGCGCCGACGTATAAATCATCTGACACCTTAATGAAATTAATCAAAAAAAACTTCCCTGGCAACCGCTCATCTGCTCTGACCTCCCATAAATGTTGATCATTCATAAGCAGATTTTCTTCCTTTGTCATTGAATCCATATGCGTCTTTATTATTTTTTTTGTATCGTTATATACGCTTTTTGTTCCAAAAATAATATCTTTATCGTGATATAGAAATACAGCATCAATCAGATTATAGACACCAACGTCGCGATTTAGCTTCCCATCAATTCTAATTTTCGTTAACGTATAACCGTCACTATCCATAGGGAAGGACATTAGCAAACCTACGTCGGTATCAAGCACTGACATTTTATAAAGATAATCATTAATCTGCAATAGATTTTGATCCGTTTGCCCCACGTAAATATCGAGTGTGTTTCGATAGGTCTCAGATACTTTCTCTCGAACGATCTCACGTGAGTAACTGTTGTTAATGAGCATATAAATAACTACCGGCAGCATAACTGCCATAAACCCAATAATAAGACGAGTTCTAATCGATTTACCGAACCTCACGCTCCGCTTCCCCCTAATATCGATTGAATCATAATCATATTACCATTTAAAGCGTTTTCTTGAAATCACTTAAAATCGATATGCCTACCCTTTTTTCAAATCTATTTAAAACATAAAAAAGCGCATATAGGATTTTCACCCCACATGCGCCAACGTCATTCTTTTTTAAATCTCGACTTTCTTTTTTAACAAATAAATCATTAGAAACAAGTAACCTAAAGTAAACGCTAAATCCAGTAAAAATGGTCCGAATAAAAAATCCACATTAAATGATGAACCAAAGGTTACTGATCCGCTATTCGATTGAGGTACATTGACTGAAACTATACCCATCATACCTTCTCTTTGGTCAAATAACTGATACGTTAACCAAGAAGCAATGCTTTGTACTCCAAAGAAAAAGACAATCCCGATCCATGTAGAATGCTTCACTCGGAAGCTGCGTGCCACTGTAATGGAACATAGAATCGAGAGCATAAAGGAGGTGTACATCCAAATATAGCTTATTACCATTCCGAATAAAGCGCCGTTCTCTAAAGAAACATGTTCTTTAAAATATTGAATATCCATATCCGAAAAAGCAATGAAGATCGCGATATGAATAGCTGCTATAATCAAAACGAGCAGCATGATGATCCAGCCTAGAAGGATAGCAGCACCTATTCCATTGATTGGGTGCAGCGGCAGTAAGCGCCGGCTGTAGGATTTAATGTTTCGTTCAAACGTCCGACAGCAATGGATGAACAACAAGATAAAGACCATTACATAGCCGAAAATACTAAACGCAGTAATAAGACCTTCATCCCAGTTGCGCGTCAATCCCGTAATACTGAACGCTGCTTCTAGTATGATAAAGATTGCAAGCGTGCTGAGGATACCATCGTTGCTTCGCTTCCAATCGTATTTCAACAGCTTAATCATTCCCCAAACACCGCCTTAAACATTTCATCAACGCTTTTACCGTGAGTCAGTCGTATATTTTCTACCTCATCCTGCAATACAATCTTACCCTCGCGTATGAAAACAACTTCATCGAAGATCCGCTCAATATCGCGTACAAGATGGGTTGAAATGATTAAGCTGCTTTCTTCGTTATAGTAGTTAACAATCGCATCCAAAATTTTCGTTCTTGCTACTGGATCTACGCCTCCGATTGGCTCATCAAGCAAATACAGCCTCGCATTTCGTGATAATACCAGTGTAAGCTGAAGACGTTCATTCATCCCTTTAGATAACGCGCTTACCCGATCGCGTTTATTCAAATTCATGAAAGCAAGCATTTCATCTGCTTTCTTATGATCAAAATCGGCATAAAAATCCTTGTAAAAATCTATTGCGTCCTCTACCCGCATCCAGCTCTCTGTGAGCGGTTGATCTGGCATAAAAGATGTAATTGCTTTTGTCTCGTTGCTTACAAGTTGCCCGTTAATCGTTACCGTGCCCGAACCTGGATGAATGAGTCCTGCAGCTATTTTCATCAATGTGCTTTTGCCACTGCCATTGCTTCCTAACAGACCAACAATCTTGCCAGGCGCCAACGTGAGTGATACTTGGTCTAGCGCCTTCTTGCCGGCGAATGACTTTGATACCTCAGTCAGCTTCAAAATGCTTTCCACAGTCCTATCACTCCTTTTCTTTATCTTCTTCTTTTACCGCTTGTGAAACGATCGTTACGATATCGTTATTTGCAAAGCCCAGCTCCTGCATCCCTTGAATAAAGCGACCGAGCAAATCTCCTGCCATTTCTTTTTTGATATCCATTATTTTCGACTCCTCACTAGTGACATATCGGCCAAGCCCGCGCTTCGTTTCAACGATTTGTTCTCGCTCAAGCTCCTGAAAGGTTCGTTGTATCGTATTCGGGTTGATTTGTAGTTCTAATGCAAGTTCTCGTACCGCCGGTATTTTATCCCCAGCCTTCAACTTGCCAATGACAATTTCTTTCTTAATATAATTCATGATCTGCAAGTAGATTGGCAAATTATTATCAAATTCTATGCTCACAATATGTCCTTCTCCCCTCAACTGCCCACTCGAAAACGTTGCATGTTAGGCAATATCCCGTTTTTTAAACGTAACAAAGCTAATGACCAAAAACAAACACACATATGCTGCACACACAACACTCGGGAATAACATTCCGCCAGATGACGATTCATTACCTGTAAATAACGATAGATCTGTATTCATAAAGAGTAGATATTTGGAGAAATCGTAGCTTGATAATAACATTTTCATTAAGCCTTCCAATAAGACAGCAGTCATGCCTATTCCTATTGTCGCTCCAGATGATCTTGTTAAAATGCCGAACATAAACGTTAAAGTTACATAGATGGTTGTATAAACCGTTTGAAATAACATTGATTTCGCAACATCCAACCAGGATACTTCCCCTGTCGCTTCAAATCCAAATGCGATTCCTCCTGCTGCAAGAGCAGCAGCTATTGTGAAAATGATGAGCGAACAAACAAAAAATATAACTGCTGTATATTTTGATGCTAAAATTTTGCTTCTACCATGAGCTCGTATGAGCAAAAACTTAACGGTTCCTAATTGATGTTCCTTTGCGACGATACCAGCTGTGAAAATAATGGCTACAATCGTTACGATCTGTCCGACTCCATTTGTTGCCATGATCGATCCAGCAAATTCTAGCATAGTTGGATATTGATCGCCAGACATTTTCCAGATTAAATAGGTGAAACCTACAATCGTAAGGAGCATTACTGCGTATGCAATGAAGAAGCTGCGTTTCTTTGACATTTTCAACCATTCATTTAATACTAGTCCGTTAAAATTAAGCAATGCGACTACCTCCAGTCCATTTCAAAAACTCGTCTTCCAGTGATATCTTCGTTTCAGTGATTCGATAAATTTTAATATTGTCTTCCCCTAGCTTGCTTACAACCTGAGGAATAAGTTCATTCTGAAGAGCTAATACAAGCTCGTTGCTATCTTTTAAAAGCTGAATAACTTCAACCCCATCTATACTTGTAGAAATCTGGCTTGCTCGCTCAATATCATCTACACGAACAACAACGGATAGTTGCTTGGATTGCTCTTCCTTATCGCTTAGTGAACGATGAGTCACATATTTACCTTCTTGAATAACAACGACTCGGCTGCACATGAGCTCCATTTCTGAGAGCAGATGACTCGATACAAGAATCGATATCCCTTCTTGGACTGCTATTCTTTGCAAATATTGCCTCATTTCACGAATGCCTGCTGGATCTAAGCCATTAGTTGGTTCATCCAGTATTAACAACGATGGATTGTCTAATAGTGCTTGTGCAATGCCTAGACGCTGCCTCATTCCAAGAGAGTATGCTTTTACTTTCTTGTTCATTGCTGCCTCTAAACCTACCAGCTCCGTAACTGCTTTTATCCGTTCTTCCGTAATGCCTGATGACATTCTCTGATATTGCTTTAGATTATCATACCCTGTCATATATGGATAAAACTCGGGATTTTCTATAATAGCTCCGATATGCCTAATGGCTCCTGTAAAATCATTACGTATGCTTTTTCCTTGAATAAGCACATCACCCTCGGACATTTGAATCAAACCAACAATCATTCGGATTGTCGTTGTTTTGCCTGCACCATTTGGCCCAAGCAACCCTACGATTTCTCCCTTGTGAATATCAAATGACATTCGATCTACGATTGCTTTGCCTCCAATACGTTTGGTTACATTTTTTAAAGAAAGTACGGGGATTGTTCCCTTTATTTCAGAAGATGATTTCATCATTTCCTTACCTCCATCGTCTTAGTGTTCTAGTTAAATAGTACACTAGGTCTAAATAGATGTAAAGGGGCAATTTTCAGGTCGATTTTGCCTATTATAAAACTAAAACACAAAAAAACTCTTAAGATCATAATGATCTTAAGAGTTTGTGTTAGAAAAGTTGGTGCCGATGAGAGGACTCGAACCTCCACGGTTTCCCTCACGATTTTGAGTCGCGCGCGTCTGCCATTCCGCCACATCGGCATTTCAGTAAAGATGGCGTGCCCTAAGAGATTCGAACTCCTGGCCTTTTGATTCGTAGTCAAACGCTCTATCCAGCTGAGCTAAGGGCACATATTTTTTGCAAAAAGAAATCTGTGGAGGCGCCACCCAGACTCGAACTGGGGGTAGAGCTTTTGCAGAGCTCTGCCTTACCACTTGGCTATGGCGCCAAATAAATGGAGCGGAAGACGGGAATCGAACCCGCGACCCTCGCCTTGGCAAGGCGATGCTCTACCGCTGAGCCACTTCCGCATATAAATGGCTGGGGATTCAGGGATCGAACCTGAGAATGACGGAGTCAAAGTCCGTTGCCTTACCGCTTGGCT
>NZ_JBFTPT010000018.1:0-136299 GCF_056398625.1 Paenibacillus sp. 01T431 | reverse complement strand
TATTAGGCACGCCGCCAGCGTTCGTCCTGAGCCAGGATCAAACTCTCCAAATTGGTGTTTGACTTGCTCATAACTTTTATCGCTATATTTGCTCATCCCGAAGGATTTGCAAGGCAGTTATTACTCGTTGTTCAGTTTTCAAAGAGCAAACTTTTCTATCGTTTGTCTTGCTTGTTTTTCTTTTGTTCCGGTGTGTTTCTTGGCCGGAATAAGAATATACCATGTACTCGCCTACTAATGCAAGTGTTTTTTGAAATTAATTTTATTTTGTTGTTTATCCTTTAACTTCACGCATATTTAGCCATGACTTCAGTTAATATCTTTTTCATGCGATCTATTAGTTCAACCGGTTCCTTAACAGTTGCTTCATTACCTAAACCCATAAAAAACTTCGAATAAAACGAAAGATCAACCTTTCGAATATCCCCATCTATCCAGCCTGTACCATCTTCGCGAATATTCAGCTTGGGCAGCGGCCATAGCTCAGACTCGCAGCGTTGCAAGCCTTCTCTGCTTAATTCAACGTAAAGATTAACATATGTCTCCTGCGTCTGAAAAACCTCATCGCTATTCCCAAGGTTTACATGTCGCAAATCCAGCGCTTCCAAATCAGATGTATCCTCTACAGCGGAGTGAATTCGATCACAACGGAACAACCGCAATTCAGCACGAAGAAAACAGTAAGCGGAACAGTACCATAATCCGTTGCTTGCATATATTCCAATCGGTTGTATTTGACGGCTTGACCGACCTTCTCGTGATTCATATTCGATAACCAACACTTTTTGGTGAATAGCCCCTTCAAGCAAGATCGATAAATAAGGGGATTTCATTTGCCGAGCAGGCGTGAAAAAATCAACACGATTTTTCATTTGATCAATACGATCCCGCACATCACCAGGCATGTAATAATAGAACTTGCTGAGTGCCGAGGATGATTCAGGTTCAAAGGGAAGATATAAATAGTGCCTCAAAGCATGGCTGGCAAAAAATATCGCAACAGCCTCTTCTTCCGTAAAAGCGATCGGAGGCAATATCCTTTCTTTTAATACCTGATACCCGCCATGCGGCCCTACCTCCGAATACAACGGAACGCCCAGCTCACTCAGCTCTTGCAAATCCCTCAATATCGTTCTTGTCGACACTTCAAACTCACCCGCGAGTTCTTTGACGGTGAACTTACGTTTTCTATTAACAGTCATCATCAATTCAATGAGCCGTTTCGATTTTGACATATTCATTCTCCATTCATTTCTTAATTATGACAACTACTGTCACTATTATAAGCTACAATCTGTATTAAGCCCACTAAGGGTGACAACAATACTATAATTAAGAAGAATGGAGTGAAGGTAATGCAATCTCAGCCTATTAATGAAGTAAAAGGATTACTGCTGGAGGAATTGGAGCATATCGCGAAAACCTCTTCCAATTTGATTCGCAAAATCTCATCCGATCATTGGTCATACAGACCGCATGATAATATGAGGACGCTGCTGGAGCTTGTCCAACATATCGTATCTATTCCTTCGGTTGATCTGCTCATTCTTCAGGAGAACGATGAAACCGTCATCCGCAAGCTTGAAGCGGATATAGCTGCCGATCAAGACCACGAGAAACTAATTGCTTGGCTCACGACTGGTTTGCATGAAGTCAGAGCTTATATGGAAAGTCTTCCGGATGAGGATTTCCTGCACAAGAAAACAAAACCATTTTATCTAGAACACGGTTCGGTACAGGCAAAATGGCTGATTGAGATTACGACCCATATTCAGCATCATCGGGCGCAGATGTTTACATATTTGAAGATACAAGGCTATGAAGTCAACATGTTCGATCTATACTAAAATAATTCAAATGCATTTCACCGCTCCTATAAAAAAGCTCTCAACTGTCTACTGACAGCGAGAGCTTTTTTGCATCTACATTCCATTCAGCGTGAATCAACCGATACTTCTGCTAAAAGATTTTTTTCTCCCGAACGACACCTTCGTATCCTTCTGGTATTATAACATTCACTTTTACCGATGCCGGGGATTGAATGGAAACCTCAATAATTTTCTCATCGATCACTTTCCACGATACATCGATTTGCCCTGCATCGGAGAGAGGAACGCTTCCCTTCGCCCATGTAAGACCACAAGGATTAGGACTAATTTCGACCTCAGTCCAGCCCATTGCTGTACTGCGAATGCCAAGGACCTCGCGTCCAAGGAAATAAGCTGGTGCTGCCGACCAAGCATGACAATGACTTCTAGTCAGCATGTTGGGATTCGCTCTATTTTCCGAGAAGTTCGGATACATCTCCCAGCAAGTTGTCGCGTCATGCTCGATCATTTGCCCGTAATTGCGACGGATGTCTTCAACTATCGTAGAATACTGTCCCGATGCCGACAATGCTTCATAATAGAAGAAAGACATGAATGGACTGCCGATTTGAACAAAATGCGAAGGCGATTCCAGCAAATACTTCTCCATAATGCTTCTACGTACTCCTTGCGCAACACCTGTCAAATAAGCGACCACCTGTGTTTGCACGGAGAAGATGTCTGATCTGCGTCCATCCACATGGATACAATCCAAGTAGGCAGACTGTTCCTCGGACCACAAATGCTGATTAATCGCCGCTTGAAGATCATCGGCTGCTGCCGCAAAACGTATGCGCCCTTCCTCATCACCGGAGAAACCAGCCATCTCAGAGGCAACACGCAGCGTCTTCACTAGGAAGCAGTTCTGATGTGTGACAATGCCATCGTTAGGCTGATCAATCGGCGACCAATCCAGTAGGTTCCAGCCCTTAATTGCTAGCAAGCCATCCTCATTGATTTCCTTCAAATAATGCTCTAGCGTAAAACGGATATGCGGATACATCTCTTGGGCAAAATGAAGATCCGCTGTTTGCTCTACATATTCACGGCATGCAATAGCCCAGAAAAAGGTCCAGTTCGGAATAACGCTGCTCCAGCCGCTCGGAACCTGATTTACGTATAAAGGCGTTTGATCCTTCGATCCCGGTACAAGACGCAAGCATCGTTTAACCATATCATTTACGCCGAATAAGTAGTTGCTAACCAGTGCTTCATTGCGGCTATCCCCCACCCAGAAAACTTGCTCATAAGCTGGGCAATCCACAAAAGTATCTTCCATGCATAGCTTCGTCGTATGGCGGCTAATCTCCCATATGTCGTTCAATAAAGGATCTGAGCTTTGGAATCTGCCAATCTCTGCTACTGGATAATGGCTTGCTATATAATGAACATTTTGTATTTTGACCGGCGTATTCGCATTTCGGACAGTCAGCATCAAGTATCGCAAGCCTCTGCGAATTGGAGAGACATGAGTCTGTCTCCCTTCTTTACATACATAGCGCACAGTATTGTCCAGTCCAAACGTATCTTGGCGATAATCCTCTGTCATATACTCAAATCCGTAAAAGTCTAAAATAGCACCCGCTTCTGCCTCAACCTCAAATGACAGATAACCCGTAAGCTCCTTGCCGAAATCAATAATAATTTCTGTATCTAGACCTGGATACATCGGAATAACTCCCGGCGATGCGTTCGGAATAACAAGATTTTGCAAAGCCACCGGAATAACATGTGGAGTGCTTTCCTTCTTCCAGACAGAGAGACCGAATACATCTACTTCACTTACTAGACTCTCATTAATAGAACGAATATATGGAGAATAGGCATCCAAATCTTGAATGGAAGATACCTTATCTATTACTTGCTTATAATACGCATCCTCAAAATCAATCTGTCTCGATTCCTGATGATCCAAATATACGGTACTGTCAAAAGGACCAATGCTAATAAAAGCTGATGCACCTACTGACTGTTGCTCAGAAGCTAGCGGTGATCGAACCTCAATCGGAACTTCACTGTAGATGCCCAGGTGCAGCTGACCTGTATGCATGCTTCCACTCACATCAATTAAGAGTAAATGTTCGCCTTTTTGAATTGTCACTTCTGCATAACGTTCAGGGAGCACTCCTGTGAACTGATCCGAATCCAGCTTCACCCCATTAATTGAGACTGCTCTTACGCACTCACTCGCAAATGGGAACCCGAGTATAATATCCGCGTCTTCTTGGACAGAGAGAATGGTAGCCGCATAACCCGTGAAGCCGACAACATTTGCATGGTCCTCACTGCCTTCAACCATTTGATTGCGAATATCAATTGACGTAGAGAAGCTAAAGGACTTAACGCTGCTCAGAGATAAAATGCGGGAAGGATAAACAGGGTACTCTGCTAACAGCGGAATGTCCCGCTCTATTAGCGTCTTCCACGGTCCAGTGCCAACAACGCCTAGTAACGCTGCTTTCTCCCAAGCATCACCACTACCCGTGGCTGTAGTCCAATCGCTGTCCCATGAACCAGCATCAACATACTCAGAATAGCCTTGCTGACAAGACATTCGAGGCGTACGTGTATGATAGCCTTCATGAATAGCTGTGCTCCAAGTATCATCTGATTCAAGCAGCGTTTGCGTTCCCTCTTCACTGCTCCTATCCAACTGCACAAGCAGCCCGCCGCGGCCTCTTAAATAGTAAAAGGTCGTTACGCCAAAATGATGTACGAGCACCGCAATCGTATTTGACTGCCCAGGCACCAGCAGATGGCCAATATCGTACACATCATAAAATTGCTCAACGGTCCATGAACGTACAGGGCCGCGTCCTACCTGCTTGCCATTAATATAAAGAACATAGCGAGAATCCGCACTAATTCGCAGTGTTGTTTGAGTATTTTGGTCAAAATCATCCGATGATGGTGCAACATCAAAGCTCTTTTTGAAGCAGCGCCATTCATTGCGAGGGCTTTCAGCTTCTCCGCCCCAAATCCAATTCGCTTTCCAATCCCAATCCATCATGTTATTCCGCCCCTTCTAAGCGAGTAATCGTAGGTTTGCACGTGCATTCTACCTCTAATTATAGTAAAATCATGCTACTCAATTACCCCTGTTTCGGACATTTATTCCCTGAAAAACGACATCGGATGAAAGGAATGAAAGCTGATGACAAGCAAGCATACGCTGCTTTACGAGAGCGAGCAATATTTTCAAAAGAGTAAATTCATCTTCGTAAACCGCGCCGAGGAAGACTTTGATCTGCCGCTGCACAATCATGTTTTCATTGAGCTTGCTTATGTAGCTGAAGGCAAGGGCTTTCATCATATAGGGGATGACGTCGTCCCCGTTTATAAAGGGATGTTATTTATTCTGCCGCCTGGCATTCCGCATGTCTTTCGTCCTTCAACACCTTCACGCAACAGCTCACCATTAATTGTATATAATTGCGTCTTCATGCCCTCGCTCCTTCAATCTCAGAAAGACTGGATTGGCGATCAGGAGATCGTTGATTTTCTGGAAACCTGTTTTAATGATGCATCCACTTTCCACTCCTTGTTCGACTCGGATAGTGTTATTGAAGATTTATTTCGCAGCCTGCTGCGTGAATATGAGCTCCCGCGGAGTGGGTCATCGGCTTATTTGCTAACGCTGCTAGTGCAGCTGTTTCTATCCGTCTATCGATTAATGAAGGACGCTAAGGAGCTATTATTAGAAGAGAATTCTTCCGCCCGCTTCCATCATGTGCTGAACTACATTGAGCAGCACGCTCATGAGAATGTAACCATCAGCCAGCTTGCAAATCGCTGCGAGTGGAGCGAGCGGCATTTCAGCCGAGTGTTCAAGCAGCATACCGGACAAACCTTCCTGCATTACTTGCAGCATCTGCGCATAAAAAAAAGCTGCGAGCTCCTTAGGAACTCCCAGCTAAAAATTAGCAGCATTGCGGAAGAGGTCGGCTGCAAAAATATCGATGCATTCCTCACCCATTTCAAACGAATTGTCGGCATGACGCCGCGCGAATATCGAAAAATCATACGTGACAACAAATGATCCGTATAGTCGGTTCATCCTTTTCGTTTGTCCGCGATGCGATGCCCTTCTTCTAATTCTATTTCGAGGAAACCAGCCATTTCCCGTGATTGAAAGCTGAGCGTTTTGTTACTACCGACGATGATCATATTACGAGTATCGGCTAAATCTTCTGCAGGCAGAGAGAAGGCTTTCGTATACGGATAGACCTCTTTCAGCGTTGAATAAATTGAATTAATTAATTTATCGTTTTTGACTTTTCCGAAGAGATTCATAATCATCGAACCGCTTGCGTTCAGCTTCTCTTTCGTTAACTCGAAAAATTCCAATGTCGTTAAATGATACGGTGTCCCCTCTTTCGTGAAGGCGTCCAAAATAATATAATCAAAGCCGCCGGACGCCTGATTTTCAAGGATCAGCCGCCCATCTCCAATTACAACATTGTCCTCGCTATAGCTAAAATAAGTTCTGCTCAGCTCTACTACCTTCTCATTGATTTCCGCTATCACAAATCGTTTATCGGAATAGTGTCCGGCGATGGTTCCAATTCCATGACCAATCATAAATACATTTTCGAACGATGGATCGTTATTTTCCATCAGATGTATGATCGCACGCGGATACTCCATGACGACTCGCTTCGGATCCTTCAAATCGATCGCCCCTTGAATCGCATGATTAGAGAATTGCAAGAAGCGATATTTTCCGATTTCCCCAAATAATTGATTGGCTTCATAGACGGTAATCTCTTGAGAGTCAATAAGCTCCTTGGCTAACTGATACAAATCATCAAACTCCTTCAGTACATGTGAGAGCGGAATTAATTTAATGTTTTTTGGAAGGAGGTGAGCGATAGCCGTTCTTCCACTTTAATAACTCCCGTTTCAACATATCCGCTTTGCTTGTAAAGGTTAACCGCAGGGGCGTTTTTAGATCCCGTTGATACGACGATCACGCTTCCGCTGACTCCAACGCTTTCGATGTGTTGAAGCAGCTGCTTTGCGATTCCTTTTCTAAAATGGTTAGGATGGATAATGAGCCGATGAATGTCTATGATGTTATTTTCAAACATGATGGCGATGGCTCCGCATAGCTCATTATTAATATAATAACCATAGAAGTTCTCGCCGCAATTTCGCAGCGTATCAACGGTGTCTTTTAATGGCGGTATCTCATAAAAATCAATGAGCTCTGCTTCTACCCTATAGGATGGAATCTGTATACGCAATACTTCCTCTGCTATCGCAGCATCTGTGATGTCTATTTTTCTAATCAATGTTAATTCCTCTCTAATTCCTTATAGAATCCTTTAATTATTTAATATCTGTTCGTACTTCTCCCTCAATTGGTAAAATGACGACATTAGCAAATTCTTTATTCGTATAACGATCGATAGAGCCTAGTTCCGTCTTCTTTCCGTTGCTGTCAATTGTCCCATAATTCAGCCAATCCGCCATAAAGTTATCTAAGAAATAGACGGAATCGCCAAACGGCTTTGGTTCCTTGCCCGCTTCTCCGTTTTTCCCCAATAGATCCTTTTGCCATTTTACTTCACTAATACCGCTATCGTTGATTTCATAATACGTGATTAAACCTCTATATTCCAAGGTATAACGGAGTGCCTCCCCTTGAGGGAAAGTATACACGAAAGTGAAGCCTTCACCATATGGTGCAATATCCATCCCATTGTCAACTCCAGGAGTATGAATCGCTAGCTTTCGCGCTTCTGTAAGATCGCCATTTCTCAGCGTTTTAAACCGCTCTTCACCCGACGGTGTTCTTACAATAATCTGTTTCCCTGTGCTGTCGCTTCCTACTGTTCCGCCAAGTGTTTCCGTAACAAAACGAACTGGAACGTAAGTACGTCCTTTCTTTACGGTAACTGGGGCATCTAAGGGAACTTTTTTCCCATTTACATCAGCTGATTTTAGTCCGTCCTTTAATCGAACAGTCAATTTCCGAGCTGGATTTTGAATCACAATCGTCTTGGTAGCCGTTTCGTAGGAATATTTGAGTTTTTCAGGATCATTAAAGGCTGTGAGCTGCACCATTGTTCTGCCGTTCACGTTGAGCACATCATCTTGGAGCCTGCCATCGATGAACATTTTAATGGTTGCCTTGGGTGCAGATGCCGCCATCGTTGCAGAACCCGCACTAAGTACACCCGCTATTGTTAGTGCAGCTGTCGTTGCTTTTATCCATTTTTTCATCATTAAAACCTCCTGCGAATTTTATTATTGTTGCGATTCCACTTCGCCAACTTTAAAAGCGCCATCCTCCCATTTGTAAACAAAAGTGAGCAGTGGTAGACCGTGTTTCGAGACCACTTCTTCGATGGCATCTCCGTCTACATCCACTTCTTTCGCATGACCCGTGTCTACGAGCAGGAATGGAATAGGTTTACCATCTTTCATTTCAAAATAGTTGTGTATCGGTGCATTTGCCCCAAAGACACCGTCGATTCGAATAAGCGACTTACCATAAAGCTCTAGCTCTTTGACCGATAGAAGCTCATCATTGTTTTGTGAGTGCATGCCTCCGACTGCCCCAAGCTCATAAAGACCAGCTTCAGATTCGAAAGCACCATACACTTGCTCAACGTCGCCCGACTTCGAATAAATACTAATTTTTCCGCCACTAATGTTCTGTTCTTTAATAAGCTGCTCCATTTGAAAGTGATCTACCTTCGCAACCTTCTGATCGTTTTGAACCTTCTCATAGGCAAGCGGCATAACGAACTCACTCTGCTCAGTGAGCTGTGAGTCCTCTTGAATGATTTGGAGTAATTCATTCGTCGCTTCCTTTGTTAATGTAAAGCCTTTATGTGTATCTTTCACATCCATAATAACGCCCTGTTTAGAACTCTCGTTTATCCAAAGGTTGAAGGTGTTTTTCACGATTGGCTGTTTCACCGTAATCGTAAAGATCGGTTTCGACATATTTAAAATCCCTTGCATTTGTACTGCCGTATTTATAGCGCTGACAAAAGCCTCCAGCCTCCTTTGATCCGTGTACACTGACTCAACAGACTTGGCACCCGCTGCTCTGGAAATAGATATTTCTTTCGCATCTGTGATGTTAAATGAAGGACTAGTCTTCTTATCCAATAACCCTGTTAGTTTAGCTTGAACCCGTTGCTGCTCCTGTACATTTGTTGCTTTTGGGCCAACACTTTCGGCTGCACAACCAGCAAGAAGCAGCACCGTAATGACAGCTGAAACGAATGTTCCTTTCACTTTTTCGCCAGTCCTTTCATGAGCAAAAAGCTGTTCCATTTTAACCTCTTCTATAGTGACGCCAGATACTGTAAAAAAGTTACTTTTTTAAATCAAATTTAATAAGTCGATGTATGGAAGGATTAGACAGGAGAAAACTAGAATAAAGGAGTAAACGTTATAAGGAGTGTATATATGAGCATTACTACTTATCCAGAGTTCGTAAAGCTAGTCAGTCAATATAAGATATTTCCATTCTCTGACCTTATCCCTGAGCATCCGTCCCTCACTGCCGTGGTTCCTAGTGACAGCTGGCATACAGAAACTGAGTTTGATCCGTGGATATGGCGGGTTAAAATCGTAAAGGATGAGCATGCGGCATATGGCAAGTTTTTTGGCAGCAAACTAACCTTTATTCACGTTGACTTGTTTCCTCATATCCCGTTCTTGTTGTCCCAAGGAAAAAGCGTTGAGGAACGTTATAGCAGCGGGCTTATGTCCCAAGAAGCCAGAAATATTTATCATATTATTAAGGAAGCAGGCAATATCGACTCACGCAATTTGCGTAAGGAAAGCCGGCTGACTGCTAAAGAGCAGAAGAAAGACTACGATCGGGCGCTTGTTGATCTTCAAAACTTTGCTGACATTGTGATTACCGGGGCACAGGAAGCTGACTTCGATGGCGGTTGGAGCAGCATGTGCTTTGAAAGCTCAGATCACTGGCTTCAAACCACACTTGGTAAAGAGGCTGTTGCTCACGATAATCTAGCAGAGACCAGAGCTATCGTCAAAGCAGAGCTGAGCGATGTTTGTACGGAGAAAGCTCTTAAATATTTGGATAAAAAACTTCATCTCAATAAATAAAAAAGATGTGGCTCGTTGAATGATTACCATTACCGTGCTTAGGTTCCGTCCTTACGGACATATAAGCCTTTATTTCTCAAAATAAAGGCTTATTTGCTTTTTAACGGACATAGGATCCTCTATTTGCCCAAAATGACCCCAAATTCCTTCGAGTATCATGAAATAAGAGATCCTATGTCCGTTAGATCGAGAAAAAGGACGATTTACGGCAAATAAGGTCTCTCATGTCCGTTACCGAGTGTCGTGTGTAGGTTTCATTTGTAGGTTGTGTGGTTAGGCTTTATGATTGGTTTTTGAGTTTAGGTTCTGTGGTTGGGCTCTGTGGTTGGGCTCTGTGATTTGGTTTTGTGGGTGGGTTTTGTAGTTGTTCATCATAAAGCATAGACAATTAAGTTATTAATTTGTCATACCCTTTGGGATCAAGGCCTTCTGGCTTAATCTCGCTCATAGCACTGGCTTCTTTTGTTGTTTTGGAATGACATGACTGACAAATATAATACTTCGTTTGTTTTTCAATGAGCTTTCGATATTGAGGATCACTGTGATTAATATCAAATGGTTTTCTGCACAACATACAGTTTACATGCATTCCATAATCACCCTCTCATAGACCAGCATTCATTAATAGTATAAAAGAACCCGTTGTAAATGAGAATTTAGAAATATCTTTTTTCTGGAAATATTGACCCCTATTTACCTATTGCCTATACTTATAATAACTTTATAAGAAAGCGAGTGGTTATCATGCAAAAACTACATTCCGGTACGTTCATTATTAAGGTGCGTAAGGGATAATCATTACAATCCCTTCCGTAAACATCTAATTATCGGAGGGAATTACGTATGTCGTTTAGTTATTATGGAGAACTTTGTACATTGGTCTATGATTTATCCAAGAAAACAGGTCAATCTATCGGTGGCGATTTAGAATATTACCAAGATCGACTGAAAGATTGCAAGGGTCGTATTCTCGAAGCAATGGCCGGTTCTGGTCGTGTTCTCGTTCCGCTTCTAGAAGCAGGGCTGCAAGTCGATGGCGTTGATTATTCAGCGGAAATGCTCGCATCCTGCCGTCAACGCTGTGAGGAACGCGGGCTCGTTACTGAGCTGTATGAGTCAAATTTGCAACAGCTTGATTTGCCTCATCGCTATGAAGCCATCATTATCCCAGGCGGTTCATTCCTATTAATAGAGAACCGAGACGAATCACTTCTGGCTCTAAAAAATTTGTATAATCATCTTGAGCCAGGGGGACGTATCATACTTGACCTGTTTCTGCCTGACAACAATTTCAGTTGTGGGCAATACAGCGGTACGTCGACATTCAACCTGCCGGATGGAGACATCATCACCATGGAAGACAAGCTTGTTGAAGCCGACTTATACAATCAATATAAGATTTCATATATTAAATATGAAAAATGGCACAACGGCGCTCTTATCCAAACTGAGCTGCAGCGATTTGCCTTACGTTGGTACGGTGTCGAAGAGTTTAAGCTTATTTTAGAAAACATTGGTTTTTCCGATGTAATTGTGTCAGCTGATTACAACTATGGCCAAGCACCATCAAACGGCAAACAAAATTATGTATATGAAGCGATTAAGCCCATAGAAGCTTAAGTAATAAGTTAATATGCAAATAAAAAATAGGCTGCCAGCATTGGCAGCCTTTTACTTGCTTAAATCAAACATTTACCTGAGCAATGGCTTGTCTCATATCCTTCGTATTAGAGCTTAACACCACAGACACATCATGTACTTGCTTCATCATGTCCAGCTGCTGTGCAGTCAGCATTTGAATTTGCTCCGTTTGATCCGATACATCTCTTGCGATATGCGCAATACTGCTCACTGTAGCGGCTACCTCCTCAGAACCAGCTGTTAACTGCTCCGTCGTCACCGATACCTCCATAATTTGCTCGCTCACAAGTCGGAACGATTCAACAGCATGCAAGAAAGATTCGGCTGCTTCACCCGATAAAGAAACTCCGTCTTCAATATCTCTTGAGGCTTTCTCCATCTCTTCGCTAATTTTCCCTGATTCTATTTCAATATTGCCAAGCAGCAATGAAATTTGCTGTACGGAGGAAGCAGAAGCTTCCGCTAGTTTGCTTACCTCTTTCGCTACAACCATAAAGCCTGTTCCATGCTCACCAGCCCTCGCTGCTTCAATCGATGCATTTAGTGCTAGGAGCTTGGTCTGGGAAGCAAAATCGCGAACGGAGCCAATGACATGACCGATTTCACCTGTATAGCTCTGCAATTGCCTTGCAATATGCAGTGTCTGACCGGCAGAAGCCGAAATATTTTTAATTTGTGTGTTCAGTTGTATCATCGCTTGCTCGCCCGATTGTGCGATTTCCAATGACTGTACCGCTGCACTCGAAACGGTGGATGAAGATTCCGCAATCTTAACGATTCCCTGCGCAATTTCCTCCATCGCAAGTGCGCTGTCGTCTGCACTTTTTTTCTGGGCATGTGCACCCTCGAAAATATGCTGAACTGAACCATTCATCGCCTCGCCCATTTGCAGCATATGATCAGCACTGCTTGCAAAGGATTGTGTTGATGAAACGAGCTGCTCAGACGTCTTTTCTACATTGACAACTACTCCTCGAACTCGCTCATTCAAATGCTCGGACATCGTAAGCATCGCCTTGTATACCGTACCTATTTCATCAACAGATTTGACTGGCTTTGCTCGCAAAATCGCATTCGCCTCCACCAGATCACCTAAAGCCATCTTCTCAGCACTGGCAGTTACCGTCTCCAGAGGCTGAAGCGAACGACGGACAAACCAGATGATCGCCCCGATTAAAACAAGCGTGATGACTAGCATCATGATATAGAGTGGGATGCTTTCCTTTATGACACTCTTAGCCAGCTGTTGGAATACAGCGGCATCCGTATCAATGCCAATTGCTCCAACCACTGCGCCACTGTCATCTTTCAAAGGTACATAGGCAGACAAGTAAGAACCATATACCGGGTTTTCAATTAGTGGAGAGCTTGCGTTTCTTCCAGCAAAAATATGTTCAACCGCCGAAGCCGGCATATCTGTTACTTCATTAATAGGGGAAGCTGAGCTATCATCTTTAGGCAAACCGTCAATCATAATTCTCGGTTCACGATTTTCATCAAAACGAACAAAATAGACGTATCTTGCGCCAATTTGCGAACGGAAATAGCTGAGCTCTTGGCGAATTGACCAGTATAGCTCTGTTTCCTCAGGCTGCTTGAGAAATTCCGTAAATTCCCCCGACTCAAGCGTGGCCGCATAGCTCTCTGCAATTCGAATATTGTAGCTGTTAATCGCCTCTTCAACTGCAGAATTGGTTTGCACTACTTGTGTTCCTATGTAGCCTCCCGCGATCAATATCATAACTACGGTCATAGCGCATAAAACACGGACAATCAGATGCTTTTTCAATAGCGTTATCATTCGTTCGCTTCCCCTCTGTTCGCTCACTAGCAAGTTATTGCTCTTGAAAGCTTTGCCTGATGAATATGGTTATATTTCTCATCATACCACCGTATTTCGACATTGGGGAAAAATATTACAAAAGGGAAACTAGCGGCCTCTATTAGCTTCCATCCATTTTACTCCGTAATCAACTAAAGCTTTAACTGGCATGAGCAGCGCGTCTGCATTGCCGACCTTTCCTCTGCGAACATGATCCGTTTCTTTCTCAAAACACTCGCCTAAATGATTAAAATCATCCGTATCAAAATCAACGTCGCTTAAAGCAACCCATTTTTTCTCTCCGTCTACAAGCATCGGTGCTTTATTAATCGTTTCTGCTTTATTTGCATACTCAGCTCGATACTCCGCTAGATGAAGAGTAGTGTTTTTATTATGACCAACGCCCAGCAGCAGCACCCAGCCTTCCAAATCATAAAGCCTCGCTAACGGAGACTGTTCACTCAGACTGTATTCCAAGCTATGATTTGCAGTTATCCTATCCTTCTGGGAGCCCCACGCTGCAAAAGAAACCTGTGGATGATTGCTTCGAACGACGCCATTTTGTTTTCTAAAACATTCATTTATGACCCCCATGTCTAAGCAAGGAGTCAAGTCTGCTTCAAAAGCAGGCATTGTATCTCTGATCGGCTGCCACCATGATTCCTTCACTGGCGGGTATCTCCAAATTTCAGGATCAGACAAATCAGGCGTATGCGTTGGCATGACAAGTGTACCTTCGCTTGTCAGACATGACTCTATCGCCAAAATTACCGCAGTCGGCCCGCCGGATACAAAACCGCCAAGCGCCTTCATCGAGGTATGCATCATAACCGTCATACCAGGTTGTATGCCGAGCTTAATCAAATCCGATTTCAACGTTTCCGATGTTAATAAATCCCCTTGTATTTCTTCCATTTTGAGCGCCACCTTAATATGCTTTATCTTTTATCTCATTAAATAAAATCTCTGGCTGCTGCGCAACTCTATTTAGCTTTCAAAAAAGTTACTGCATCCTCCAGACGATCTGTTTTTAACGCTAGCTTTTCAGTATTGAATACTAAAATGACTGGAAATTGCTCGATATTAAACATCTTCTTTATATCTAGCACGTCGTTTGGATTGTACGCCATCATGCTGTAGCCACCATTAAGCATGATGCTTGCTTCTTTCTCGATGTCATTAATATCAAAAGACTCTCCCTTACCATCCTCGTATATAACTGTCGTTCGGTAGCTGCCTTTTTTGCTTGCCAACAAGCCTGCTCTCTTAAAAAGCTGCTCATTGGACATCGATAAAACAATGAGCTCATCCGGTGTATCCGTAATCTTCTCCGTTCGCGAGGGATTGATCTGAACCATCTGTCCTTGCTTCAAGTCCTCCCACTTCAGCTTATCGCCTGCTTCATTGTTTATTCTGGTGCTTGGAAGCACGAGGGCCTCATATTCTACGCCCCAATCTTCTATAGCTGGACCCGGCTCATCGCGCTTCGTCCACTCGGAAATATCGAATACGATTTTTTTCTCCTGATCGTTCAAACCGTTAATAAAACCAATCATTTGGTCATCACGGTAATGACCATACGGCTTACTGCTGCAGCCAGCCAGAAGCATCCCTACTGTCAAAAATAAGATGAGGCCTGCACTCGTCCATCGTTTCATCATACCCCCCCTTTCAACTAATAACGAGCACCACGATTTAAATGTTCCGGTATTTTACAATTCACTAACAGTGCATGCCTATCCTTTAATGCTAGCGATCTACAATTTATTATTAATTTCAAAACATTCCTCGAACATTCGAAATCTACACTAAATGGAGAACATGGATGTGAAAGGATGGTAGGGAATGAACATGCAAGAAGGCAAGCTTACTCTAGCCGCTAAGCGTACACATAGCTCTCGCGCTGCTAGTCGACTACTGGCTAAAACGAATCGTTTGAGGGAGAACGCACTTGGTTATTTGTTTTTGGCTCCTTCACTTTTGCTATTTACAGTATTTTTATTTTATCCATTGCTGAAATCAGTCTATTTAAGCTTCCAATTAACAGATCCCAGAGGAAGAGTCGCTGAGTATGTCGGGTTCGATAACTATACACAGCTGTTTTCATCGGAAATGTTCTGGAATAGCCTGACGGTTACAGGCCTATTCACACTATACACCGTTCCTGTCGGCATTGTACTTGGCATCGTTACAGCCGCGCTCACGCATATCAAGCTGCCAGCCATGCGTATTTTTCAATTCATGTTCGCAATGCCGCTCGCGCTGTCCGTAAGTACTGCAGCCGTCATTTGGATGATCCTCTTTCACCCCAGCCTCGGAATGCTGAATTATATCCTATCAACGCTAGGCATTGCCCCCATCCAATGGCTTACCAATCCATCTACAGCTTTATTATCAATATCCATGATGACCATCTGGATGCAATCGGGCTTCAACTACATTATCGTGCTGAGCGGTCTCCAAAGCATTCCGGATGACATGATCGAAAGCGCAAAGATTGACGGCGCAGGCCCATTTCGTGCATTTTTGCAAATCGCACTCCCACTGCTGTCGCCTACTCTATTTTTTCTAGCTGTTATCTCGATCATCGGTTCCTTTCAATCCTTTGGACAAATCCATCTTCTAACCAAAGGCGGACCTGCGGGTTCAACAGAGGTATTCGTATATTCCATCTATAAAGAAGCGTTCATTAACTACCAATTCGGAACAGGAAGCGCCTTGTCGTTAGTCCTATTCGTTATCATTCTTATTTTGACGATTATCCAGTTTGTGTTTGTAGAAAAGAAGGTGTATTACCAATGATCGGATTAAAGCCATTTTTACGCCGCTCTAGTGTGTACTTGCTGCTCTCATTGCTTTCCATTGCCATGCTGTTCCCTTTGATTTACACATTTCTACAGGCATTGATGACACCTGAGCAGTCTCTTCAATTTCCGCCTGACTTGTTTCCCGATAGCATGTATTTGGGCAGCATCTCTGCCGTATTTGAGCTTATTCCCGTTGGTGCATTCATAGCGAACAGCTTTCTTATCGCGACCATTATTATGGTTGGACAAGTCTTTATCGCAAGCATGGCTGCTTACGCCTTTGTATATATCCGTTTTCCAGGCAAAAAATATTGGTTTTCCTTATTCCTCTCCACCATGATGATTCCGTGGGAAGTCACCATTATCCCCAATTATTTGACGGTAAAATCATGGGGATGGCTGGATTCCTATCAAGGATTGACGATTCCTTTTCTCGCGTCTGCGTTTGGCGTGTTTCTTCTGCGGCAATATTTCTTACAGCTGCCTCGCGAGCTTTTTGAAGCAGCAAAAATAGATGGCAGCGGGCATATCCGCCACTTCTTAGTTATCGTACTGCCACTATCACGTCCAGCTATAGCTTCATTATCTGTCTATGTGTTTCTGAATTCGTGGAATATGTACCTTTGGCCCCTGCTCATAACGAACAGCGATAAGATGCGAACGGTACAGATCGGCATTAGCATGCTGCAGTTCGAAGAAATGACAAGCTGGAACATCGTTTTAGCCGGCGTAGCTATTGTGCTGCTGCCTTCCTTATTACTGCTCATTGTTGGTTTGAAGCAGCTCGTACGAGGGATTACTGCTGGTGCTGTAAAAGGATAATGAATGAGGTGGCCCCGTCTTCACAGACGTTTCCATAAATGTACTGTAAACAAAAAAAGTAGTAGAGAGGGAGAGAAAAAGAATGAAAGCAAGGTTTAGGTCTGGTTTGACGATTATGATGGCGGTAATGTTGTTTGTAGTCACAGCCTGCGGAGGCAACAACTCTGGGAACAAAGGCAATGCAGAGTCGCCTTCTGCTACGAACTCAACTGAAGCTTCAGCAGCTCCTACCGAAACGGCAAAAGAACCTGTTAAAGTTGTTTGGTGGCACTCCATGGGCGGAGAACTTGGCAAAGCAGTAACCCAGCTCGTTACAGACTACAACGCTTCTCAAAAAGATGTAGTCGTTGAGGAAGTGTTTCAAGGAACCTATGACGAGAGTTTAAATAAAATGAAAGCATCGATGGATTCCAAATCTGGGCCATCACTCATTCAAGTATACGAAATCGGTTCAAGATTCATGATCGACTCCAAAGCAACTACACCTGTTCAAACTTTTGTAGATGCAGAAAATTATGATCTTTCCCAGCTAGAAGAAAATATTACAAATTACTATACATTTGACGGCAAGCTTCACTCCATGCCTTTTAACACATCAAACCCAATTTTGTATTACAACAAAGATTTGTTCAAAGCTGCTGGACTTGATCCAGAAAAAGCACCAGCAACTTTTGAAGCGGTGAAGGAAGCTGCTGCTAAGCTTACGCAAAATGGTCAAACAGGTGCTTCATTCGCTATTTATGGCTGGTTCATGGAGCAATTTTTTGCAAACCAAGGCGTAGAATATTTGAATAATGGCAACGGACGTACAGCTTCCGCTACAGAATCGCAATTGAATAACGAGACTGGTGTTAAAACATTGTCATGGTGGAAGGATCTTGTTGACAGCAAATCAGCACTTAACCTGGGACGTAAAACAGACGATACGAAAAAAGCATTCGCAGCTGGCCAAATCGCTATGACCTTAGATTCTACCGCTTCGCTTCGCGGAATTGTAGATTCAGTGGCTGGTAAATTTGAAGTAGGTACTGGCTTCCTGCCTAAACCTGCCGATGCGAAGGATGGCGGTGTTGTCGTTGGCGGAGCAAGCTTGTGGATTCTGAATAACAAGCCCGAAGCTGAACAAAAAGCAGCATGGGATTTCATCAAGTTTTTAGCTAAGCCGGAAACACAAGCTTATTGGCACATCAACACTGGTTACTTCCCAATTACTAAAAAAGCTTATGACGAAAAAATCGTTGCCGATAATCTAGCAAAATATCCACAGTTCCAAACAGCAGTTGATCAACTGCACGCTTCTATCCCTTCCCCTGCTTCGCAAGGCGCAGTGATGGGCGTATTCCCTGAAGCGCGTCAGCTTGTTGAAACGGCGATTGAAGAAGCATTAACTGGCGTAAAAGAACCACAAAAAGCGCTTGATGATGCCGCTAAAGCGATCACTGAAAAAATTGCAAACTATAATAAAACAGTTAAATAATTTGTGAGCCTAAGCCAAGCCTCGTTCACGGGGTTTGGCTTTTTTTGTCCATTCTCCCCCTCCATATCGGTACCCTCTGTCCAGCTAGTGTCGCTATTTCGTGCCATCTGCTATAATTAATCAGAACACCTGTTTGTCCAAATTGATGAGTCTGCTCTCGAAGAACCAGCATCATTTCATTGAAAATGTTATCTTGCAACCATTCCTAACAAAAGATCCGATATAATAGAGGAAGCCACTATCATAATCGGATGCTCAATACTTTTACATAACAGACGAACGAAGAACAAATGACGCCATGCGTTCTAGTAAACAAAAAATTAAGGAGAAACCTATGGATATCATTGAAATTGTTACTGATTTAATTGATGAGGATACCGATCAGCCGAGGTACCAGTTTGACGAAGAAGCGCTGCAAGAATTAATGAGAAGCATCGAAGAAATAGGCCTGCTCTCACCGATTAAAGTAAGAACAACAAGCAACGGACGTTATAAAATCATTTATGGGAACCGCCGCTATAAGGCGAGCAAAATGCTCGGACGGCCAACGATTCCTTGTATCGTCTCAACCGTAACAGACGAGATGGAAATATACTTGGAACAAATAGCGGAAAATTTGACGCGCGAAGGCTTCTCTCCGATTGAAGAGGCCGAGGCGTTCAATAAACTGTTGAACGATTCGAAGTTTAAGAGCTCCACCAAATTTTTGTCCGGCAAGCTGGGCAAGCCTGAATCGTATATCAAAAACAAATGCGAACTGCTGAAGTTTGGCAATGCCGTAAAGAAGCTGATCGTTGGCGGCACTGAGATTAGGAAGGATAAGCTAACCGAAGATCAACTGCTCCCCCTAAAGGATCTGCCGATCGAGCACCGCGATCCACTAGCGCTGATTGCAGCAAGAGATGAACTGCCAGTAAGCGACGTAAAAAAAATTGCCAAGCTGTTCAAAGATAAAACGATCTCTGACAGCACGAAGGACAAGCTGCTATTTAAATCAGGCGCTGGACTCATCGAAACTTGGTCAACTCATGAGCAAAACAAAGCGGAGCGCGCCAAGCCTGCACCTGTTGCTGAGCCCAAAGCAGCTGCTTCGAAAGTAGAAAAGCAAATCAAACAAGAACAAGCTGATTCTGAACCCGCTCCAAAGACTAGCCAACTACCAGCTTCGTCTGCGTCCATTGAGCTTGCTCTTCATGAGCTGACTGCAGCCCTTCCTTCTCACATGACTTTGTCTTCGGATATCCTTCAATCCATTGAAGCGATTCGAGCGAGCGGGCAAGTTGATTTCATTCAAGGAGTCAGCGCGCTGATCGACCAATTAGAAAAACATTTGGCAGAATGGAAAGCAGTCCGAGAGCTTGCAAGCGCCAAGCTGCAGGCAGTTGCCACAGCGGATTAAACAACCTACGCATCCTATGTACATCAAAGAACCAGACAAACACTACAAGCGTGTTCGTCTGGTTTTTTCATTATCTTTTTTATTTTTTCATGCGCTACAAAGATGATCTCTTCACATTGTCCTTCATCAGCTTTGCAATCTGCTTCGATTGAACATCCTTCTGTAATTCCAGCGCATCGATGACTCGTTCTTGTCTTTCTTTGGAATGATTTTGGCTCAGCTTCCATTTGCCTTCTATTTTTGAAATATGAATTTTAAATCCAACAATGCCTTTGGACAAGTTGTTAATGTACGTTGGGTCAGCTTGGCTCATGCTCCACGGATTTGGCATGCTTGATTCATAATGGCTAACCGATTGATCTACGATTTTGAGCAGCTCCACATGATCTTCAATGAGCTCGACATGACCATACACATGAACAGCGGTATAATTCCACGTCGGCACGGAATTTGGCGTTTCGTACCAAGAGGATGAAATGTACGAATGAGCTCCAGCGAAAACAACGAGTACTTCCCCTTTTAAGCTTGCCCAATGCGGATTTGCTTTTGCCATATGACCATACAAATAACCTTCGCTTTCATCTAACAGCAAGGGGAGATGCGTTGCACAGGGCTTACCTTCATGTTGTGAAAATAATATAGCAAAGCTATTCTGCTCCATCAGAGCGTATAATGTCTCTTTATCCGTCACTTCAAACGATTGAGGTATATACATGAAATGTCTCCTCTGCTTTATGATTATTCAAACTATAGCACAAATCAATTCCCGCTATAAGAAATAAAAATAAGGCGCAATTATGCTTGTCCTTAAATAGGCAAATGAAAAACGACTGCCGAAGCAGCCGCAATACGCATACGATTTCTATTGCTTCAACCAGCTCGGAGCCCACCAGTTCCATTTTCCAAGCATGAGCATTAAGGAAGGTGCCAGCACCATTCTAACAATTGTTGCATCAATAAATATGGCCGTCGCAATGCCGATGCCGAGCTGCTTTACGCCTACTACTTCGCCAAATGCAAAGGGTGCCGTGACGACGATCATGATAGCTGCAGCCGCGGTTATCACATGACTGACGTAGGAAAGCCCCTTTCGTACAGCCTGCTTATTGCTGCGCGTATGATGAAATTCCTCGCTTATGCGCGAGATGAGAAAAACACCGTAATCCATACTAATTCCAAATACTAATCCAAAAATAAAAACCGGGATCATAATGGCAATGCTGCTCGGCTCAATCCCCAATCGGCCATCCATGAAGATCCATGCTAGTATACCAAAGGATGCTCCTATGCTCAGAAGATTGAGGAGGATAGTTTTGAGAGCAATGAGGACGGAACGAAAGGCAACAAGAAGCACGATGAAATTCGTAACGAATAGAAAGAGCAGCACATAAGCTAAGCTTCCAAAAACATGATCGAATACTTCCTGCTCATACTTGGCCTCTCCACCAAGCGAGAAGAATATTTTTGATGATTCCCCTCTTCGCTCCCACTCCCTCAGCCAATTCATCGTCTCGCGAGAGGATGGTTCGCCCGCAATCGTCACTTGCAGCAGCATTTGATTATTATTCAGAAATGGCTGGAGCACCGGCTGGAATTTCTTATTTTGCAGTGGCCGCTGCATGATTGTTGTCAAATACTCGGGTGACAAATTAAGCCTAGAGAATACCGAGTCCACCCTCAAGACGCTCGGATCTTGCTCCAAGCGCTTCGTCAGCTCAAAGGCATTCATCCAACCCGCTCGCTCCAGAAACAAGCTATCCCCGCGAGCAATAACCCATACCTTTGATGTGGAGGGCAGCTCAAAAACAGCCTTTGAGGTCTCAGCGGCCAAACGAGATTCATAGTTTTGAGGCAATGAAGCCTCATCTGGAACAGCAGTCTCCATTCTACTAAGGGGCATCAAGCATAGGATAAGCACGCCCCCTGCCAGCATCCCCATCACCATTGGCCGTTTCATTACCAAACGAGCAAGCCCATCCCATACGGATGAACGACTGGTACCAATCGGGCGCGTTTTTTTCGTTTGCATGGAAGGCAAGCAAATCGCAAGCAGTGCAGGCAGCAGCGTAAACGCGAGCATCAGCGATACGGCCACTACTGTCATCGCTCCAAGCGCAATAGACGAGAACATGGGCAGCGGAATCCAGATAAAGCTCAGCAAACCCAAGAAGACACAAGCTGCCGATACAAAAACAGCTCTGCCAGCTGTCTTCATCGTTGCAGCAAGCGCCTGGATAGGCTGCTTATGCCCTCCGAGTTCCTCGCGAAATCGACTAACGAGCATAAGTGCAAAGTCGATGCTTAGGGCAAGTCCCACCATCGGAATCACATTCAGAACAAAATTGGACAGCGGCAATTGGGTGCCTATTCCATATACAATTCCCATAGCAATCGTCACTCCCGTTATACCAATAACGATGGGGAGCAGCGCAATAATGATTTTACGGAAAACAAGCCACAAGATCAGAAAAGCAAGCGGTATACCGATCATCTCTGCTTTTGCTAAATCCGCATGACTAGCCTCATTTACATCACCTTGAATAACTGATTTGCCTGTCACTTTTATCGAAATTCCGCTGTAGGCGGGCAAAAGTTGATTTAACTGCTTTAGCGTATCCTCCATCCGATAAGGTGGAGCGTCGAATGAAAGCATTGCGTACGCGTAGTTCCCTTTCTGCAGTTCCTGCCGCTCAAGCGGAGAAATAATATTAGTCAGACCCTGAGTCCCGCTCACCTGCCGAAGCGTCTGTTCAATAAAAGCATGAAATCGCGACTTCGATAAGTTGTCCGTTTTCTCGAATAGCAGCATGACCGGTGCTTCTGACAGATTAAAATCGGATGCGAGCACCTGCTGCACCTTTGCATAACTTCCCTTTTGCGGATACAAGCCATGGTCTTGTACGACGGAATCCAGCCTAAGCGCATGACTGCCAACTAAGATAAGTGCAATTGACCATAAGAAAATACACACTCGCGGAAAGCGAAAGGATAGAAGTGCTAGGCCGTTCATCCCCATGAATATGCACCTCCAAAGTCAGTCACATCCGCACGCTGCTCATTGGCTTCGCCTTTACATCCGGAATGGCTTTAATCTCGTCGCCCGGACGAGCCCCTGTGCAAGTGGAGGGGCTATTCGCGCGGCGTTTGGCAGCCAACTAGACACGGTCGGCATATGAAATAACCATTGCAGGAAGCTTCCCCATCGCAGCGGCCCCTCAAATTCACGTTTAATTGCCCTCGTATACGCATGCTTCCAATCAGCCATAGTAAGACTTCCATTTAAATAGCTGTCAACAAGCGGAGCACATAGAGCAGCTGAGCGAAGTGCCATGGACATTCCATCTCCACAAAGCGGCGGAATCATCGCACCTGCGTCGCCAAGAAGCGGAAGCTGATCCCACGCGAGCGGCTTATGGTTCAAATGAACAGGCGCTACTGCCGCCTGCGTTCCTTGAACAGGCTCCCCAAGCGCGAGCTTCTCATGCAGCCTCGGATTTCGCCTAGCAGCGGCGTTCATGATCCCCAGTATCGTCTTTCCTGCATCTGCAAAGCTATCGCGAGCGAGCAGAGCCGAAGCATTCACAAGCCCGTCTTCTACCGGGCATAATCCTAAGTAACCGCCGCGGAAGAAATACAGCTCAACAACCGGCTCCATAGCTATGCCGCGAAAATGGGATTTCACGCCCATGTACGAGGGCTTCGCCGTCTGATGTTGCTTGTAGCCCGGTAATCCTGCATGCTTATTTGCTCCCCAAGCGGCGATGACAGTACGAGCCTCAACTGAGCTGAATTTACCGTTTTGTTTTGTTTCAATGGAATAACCAAAATCAGTAGGCTTCACTGCCGTCACTGTCGTTCCCGTTTGCAATTTTGCGCCCGCTTGCTGCGCCGCTTGATGGAGCGCGGCATCAAGCGAATATCGACTGAGACCCCATGCCGCACTTGAAAGCGGAATATTGATCTCAGCGCCATTTTCGAAAATTAAACGTATCCGCTCTATCAGGCTTGGTCCCAGCGCTTTAATAGACTCGCTTAAACCAAGCACCTGTAGTGTTCCTTGCGCTTCGGGAGATAGAAACTCTCCACACACCTTATGGCGCGGAAATGATTGACGATCGAGCAGCAGCGTCTCCCAGCCCTTATCGGCAAGCGCTTTGGCTAAGCTGCTCCCAGCTATGCCCGCTCCGAGCACAGCTGCATCCAGTATACGCGTCATTTTACTCAGCTCCGTCAAATGGACTGTTATGTGACTTGCTAATAACGACCGCATATCGGAACAAAGGTCTCCAGCTGTAGCTGATAGAACCGTTGCTCAGTTTTTGGCCAAGAAGCTTCCAATCTTTTGCGCGAAAACCCTTGGCAACCGATAATGGACCGTCATGCAAAATGTATCGATTAGTGGAAATGATCCGAGTCGTCAGCCATACCGCAGCCCATGCGATCCAGTGACGGTGGATGTCATTGACAACCACGCCAAGCCGTGCTGCCTTGAGCATACTTGCAGCTGCATGCGGCAGCTCCTCCTCTGAGAAATGATGCAAAAACTGCGTCCCCGTAACGATATCCGCACTGCCATCCGCCAAATCAAACAAATCTCCTTGCTTAATCTGGACTCTGGGCTCCTTTTGAAAAACCAACCTAGCTTCCTCGCAAGCCTCTTCCGTTATATCCACTAGCTGAATAGAAAGGTCAATTTCCCGTTCATCAGCCCACTTCAGCAGCTCATGGTTCACATCGCCTGAGCCCGCTCCAACATCAAGAATGGTCAGGCTTCTCGGCTTATTCGCTTGCTCCCATAGTCGTTCAACGCCGTAAATCGTCGGTGCGGCTGCAACAAAAATACGGTTCAGTTGACGAAGCTGGCGCAAAGCCTCGTGCAGCTCAGCCCCGCCAATTGAAAAATCATCCATAAGCTCGGCAGCTACAGCCCGATGACGCAAGCTTCTAGACATATGCCTCGTCCGCCATTTGCTCTTGATCCCCCGTAAGTACAGCGGGAACATAAGCAATCTTAATCATCTCAGCGGTTAAGCCTGGACCAAATGCGAGTGCAATGCCGCCTACTCGCTCCGAGCCTGTTTCTTGAAGATGCGACCTCATGGCATTCAGCACGAACAAAATCGTAGCGGAGGAGACATTGCCATAATCGCGCAGCACGCCTAAGCTATGCGAGGTTTGCTCATCCGTAAGCTCGAACTTATTTTGCAAAATATCGATAATACCTTTTCCGCCTGGGTGAATTGCCCATAGATCCAGCGCTTCATCCCCGCATAATTGCTTTACTTCCGCAGGTATAAACTCGCCGATCAGCTTCGGAATATGCGGGGAGAGGTATAGGTCAAAGCCGTGGTTGCCAACCTCCCACACCATTTCCTCTGCAAATTCAGGCAGCAGTACCGAACGTTCTTCGCCTAGCGCAAAAATAGGCCTGTGATGCGGCTTGCCCGCACCAATGACGCAGGCTGAAGCTCCGTCCCCGAAAAATGATGCGGCAAATAACGATTCCTTATCGCCAGATGGCTGGATATGAAGCGTGCATAACTCGACGCATACAACAAGTACATTGGCATTACTGTCATTCGATACAATTTGGCGTGACAGGCCAATGGCTTTAAGCCCAGCCGCACAGCCGAGAAAATTAAGCGGGATACGGGTTATCGTGGGGGCTAGTCCTAATTGATGTATGATCGCTGCGTCCATTCCGGGCAAAAATTGTCCGGTACAGCTGACCGTAATAAGATGTGTAATCTCAGCCGCATCAACCTCTCCATCTGCCAAAGCTTGTCTCGCTGCATGAAGCCCAAGCGGAACAGATTCCCGCTTATATATTCCCATACGTTCCGCTGTCGAGGGAGCGGTCTCCGGTGAAGCGCTCGGCAGGTAGCGGCATTCAGCTGCTTCCGCGAGCAGATTTGGTTCACAAGTATACCGGCTTTGCACGCCGCATTGCTTAAAAATCCTTCTTCCCCAACGGGCGGAATCCGGCTTATCGCTTAATGCATCGACTAACCTTCGCGCTGTATCCGCTTGATCAACAAGATGAGGCGGAACCGCCGTACCTATCCCTAATATCGCAATACTCGATTGTGAATGCTTCATATCGTAATTTCCCACCCTCTCCAGACAAGCATAATCGGACAAGTTTTCTGCTTTTAACAAGTCTATTCATTGCTTCTCCTCGTTATGCAAGTGAGTATTACATCGTTTTCCAATCATTTGTAATAAACTTGAAATATAATTTTCATCTCGTTTTAATGAAAGCCTACTATAATGAAAACAACCCCCTTTTGTAATATATATAATGAAGACCCACAGCACCGAATGCTGTGGGTCTCTTTTTGTCTATTTTAGAAAATAGTATTTACCCAAAAAGTGCCCAGTCTACAAAGACTGGGCACTAAGCTAAAATAAAAAATTAAATCATATCTACATATTTACCATACACATATGCTATTTTCCCTTTATACGAAACCTTCACCCAGCCGTGCTCCGTTCCTAACACTTCAAGAACAGTACCTTTTGGTACAGCCGTATAAATCTTTGCCTTCGAAGAAGCTTCAGCACGAACATTCAAGAAGTATGCTGTAACCTTTGCTTGCTTCTTAACGTCCGGCTTTACTGTTGGTTTAGGATCAGGTTTAGGATTAGGCTTAACTGGTTCCTTTGGAATGATTACTTCCGGCGTAGTTACCTCTGGGGCAGTCACTGCTGCCTTAATCGCCGCATTCAGTTTATGGTAGAACTCACCTTTTGTCTTCACGCCGGCAAATAGACTTTGCTCCACCTTTGCTTTGTTAGACAACTCAGCTATTTCATTTTCAGTGACCGCATCCAAAATGTTAATTGAGGCTACATTGGTATATTTGCCATCCTCCGTTTTCGGAATCTCCAATATACCGGTATTAATAAGCTCAACTACATCTGCGCGTTCAGGAGATTTCGTATCTACACCTGTAATTTTCCAATTGCTTTGAATTTTAGGCTCGTATACACCTTTTTTCACGTCTTTTAGGTACGCAATGGCACGATTACGAATGGTTCCGTCCATTTCGCCAAATGTGCTTGCATCCTTCGAAGACCAAAGCTGCCCAAAGTTGCGTCCTTCAAGTGCTCCACCTTTGGCTTTAAGTGCATCCATCCGATATGCGTTCATACCGAGTTTGATCACATCGTCCGATTTGATGCTGCTGCCATCCATTTTACGTAAGTTCGTGATTCTACTGCCAGCAGGCTTCGTTAGATCAATTTCATATTTAACGCCGCCAAAA
Organism: Paenibacillus sp. 01T431; assembly: GCF_056398625.1. Taxonomy (NCBI): domain Bacteria; kingdom Bacillati; phylum Bacillota; class Bacilli; order Caryophanales; family Paenibacillaceae; genus Paenibacillus; species Paenibacillus sp. 01T431. The sequence continues at coordinate 109,098 of NZ_JBFTPT010000018.1, read as the reverse complement.
AAATCGTTTGTGCTATATTTGGAAGCGCGGCGTGTCTTATCAAAGCTAACCGTTACATCGCCAGGTCGTGTTGAGTTAAAATAACCTGCTGCCCATTCCATGTAATCTTTCAAATCTTTACCCGTTACTTGGTAAACAGTAATTTCTCCTAGAGCAAACTGATAGTTATAGGCAATATCTTTTTTCTTAATAGGACCTACATCCAGCCGCGCCTTATCGTTATCAATCTGATGAGCAACGACATCTGCCTTACTGTAATACAACATGACCTCGTTAAAGAAGTCTGATAACGGTGTTTCCTGAATTTGTACAGTCGGAATATCATTAATCTCATTTTTAGCTACAAGATTCATTCCTTTAAGCTGTGCTACTTCGATATTCGCATCTGCCCTAGCAAAATCATGATACGGCTGCAGCGTGGATTCCAATGCAGGATCCGATACTTCAGTCGTTCCATCAGCCGCTTTAACAGGCAATGCAGCAGCTTTCTTATCTTTAAGAACTACCTTATCTCCTTGCTTCGTGAACGTAAGGTCGATACGAGAAACATGCGTTCCGTATTTATCCGGTTCAACAATTAAAACGCCATTCACCGTATCCTCTTTAATAAGCTTGTGCATGTGACCTGCAAAAATAGCAGCCAGCTCAGGGTTCGCATTGGCAATATCAGCTACGCCAGTACCTGGTACACCATTTTCGTTCTCCAGTCCCATATGCATAAGACCAACCATTACATCTACTTTACCTTCTAATTCCTTGATTGCTTTTTTCGTTTCATCAACAGGATTTTTGAATACAATCCCGTCTAGATGATCCGTTCCTTTTTCAAACTCAGTCGTCATTGGCGTATCCATTCCAATAACTCCAATTTTTATGCCAGCTTTTTCGATAATGGTATACGCAGGCAAGAATCGATCACCATTGTCCTTATAGATGTTCCCGCCCAGCCTTTGACCTTTATACTGAGTGGTAATCTTATTGAACACATCGAGCCCGAAGTTGAACTCATGATTGCCCATTACCCATGCATCAAAGTTCATTTCATTCATGGCTACCATCATCGGAGACTTCGGTTGATCATTAAATAATTCAGCCGAATTGCCCTGAATCATATCCCCTGCATCCAGTAAAACCGTATTCGGGTTCTCTTCTCGGACTTTTTTGATTATTGTAAATAACTGCGTTAAACTCCCCGTGGGATTGGGACCGTCAAGAGCATAATCCCATGGCATAAACCGTCCGTGAATATCCGAAGTACCTAGGATGGAAATCTGGGTATCCGTGCTTGCCGATTCAGCTGCTTTTACCGAACTCGGAACAAAATTGATAACGCTTCCAAACAACATGAGAGCAGCAATCACTAAACTTACTTTTTTCTTCATCTTCATTATGACTCTCCTTTGGTGGTTTGGATGACTAGTAGGAACGTTTTCATTCTATAGTATAGCTAGTATTTTGGACATAGCCGAAACGAACTTATTTATTGCAAAAGCGGCAACAGCGAAACAAGTTCGAAGAGGAATCGAACTCATTTCGCTGCTGCTTTGCTGGACTGCCATTGGATTCTTTTGCTATTAGAAAGAGAGCTTTTCCACATAGTTTCGTGGATGCTAAGCGTTACGGACGCGTAAGCTCAACCAGTACAACCTCTGGGCGATTAAATATTCTTTGCGGAAAAATGCTATTTCCGAGTCCGCGGCTGACGATCATCGTTGTGCCGCCTTCCACATATTTGCCTCCGTCATACTTTGGCAAGAAGCCTTGCCCCGGGGCCACGAGCCCACCAAAAAAAGGCAAGCGCACCTGTCCGCCATGGGCATGGCCGGAGAAGGTCAAATCGATTTTGTGTTGCGTGTAGACTGAAAAAAGCTCCGGGCGATGCGATAAAAGAATAGTGAGCGTGTCGGAGTTTTTTTTCGATTCGGTTGCTTGCATAGCCGTCGCCATATTTTCATTCAGCTTCGCAACATCGCCATCAGCCTTTAAATTAAAAACCGGATCATCCACGCCAGCTATTCGAATCTCGCCATTACCCAGCTTTATCATTTCGCTTTTGTTGCGCATCACATGGACGCCCAGCTCTTTCAACGCCTTCTGTAATGTGATTAACCTCGGGCCATATTCATGGTTTCCGGTCACATAGTAGACAGGAGCCAGTTCCGTCATTTTGCGCATCAAGGTAAGGCTAGTTTCTGCATTGTATCTTCTGCTATCAACCAAATCGCCTGTCATCACAATGAGGTCCGGCTTCAGCTGTTTTACCTTGCTCGTAATTGTACTTTGCTCCTTGCCGAAGGACTTGCTGTGAAGATCTGTTAAGTGAACGATACGATAAGAGCTGACTCCTTCAGGAAGCTTCGCCGAGCTGATTTCATATTTTGTTATTCCGATCGCATTATTCTCGTAATAAAGAAAAGCGGCTACTACAAGAATTGCTAATGGTAATATCCACAACAAACGTTTTTTGGTCATGCGCATTACTGCAAAACTCCTTACATTTTAGCGATAACTAGACAAATCTATTTCATCTAATAAACGATTAACGGCGTGAATGACAGCATCTGGTCTATCAATATGAATAGAGTGCCAGCTATCCTCGACTATAATCTGATTCGTGCGCTTGGTCAAATTTGTAAGCTTCCGCTGCCCCTGCTGCCATTCCTCATTCTGCTTCCCTGCGCTTAATACGATAACAGGCAAATCCTGCTTAAGCGGCTCGGCAGCTTTTAATTGCAGGCTGCTTTCCGTCGTGCTAAGCAGCTCAGCATAGACAGCCCTATATGCACTTGCCTTGTAGCCTAACGCACGTACTGGCACTAGCCATTCTTCCGGCAAACGCTTAGAGCCGATATGCTGCTTCAGCCATCTCGGTATGCCAAGCGGCGCCAGCGTATAGCCTAGTCTATATTGGGAACGGTGGCTAAACAGCTGTTTTTGCCGGCCAGCGGTTGTTTGCTCAGGCAGATAGCGGCTCTCGTGCGTCGCATCAACAAGCACAAGGCCGCATACTTCCTCCGGATAACGCGAGGCGAACAGCCTCATAATCATCCCGCCGTAGGAATGGCCAACTAGCAAATAGGGCGGAGCTGCGCCAAGCGTTCTCAGCAGTGAACGCAAATCATCAACATAAGCGCTGCAAGTAGGCAGATCAAGCACCGCCTCACTCCAGCCAAACCCTGCGCGATCATAAGTAATCACGTTCGCCTTCGTCGAAAGCGCCGGAGCAACGAGTGCCCAATCCAGCGAGCAACCGCCCATCCCCGCTTCTAAAATAATTGTTGGCGAACCATGACCCGTCACGGTAACATGCAGCTTGCGTGAGCCAATGTCGGCATGCCACCCCGTAGGTTTATGTTTTTTTTGCTCATAGACCGTTATCAAATACTGTACGATTAACAGTGGAAATCCGACAAGTGAGAGGATAAGTCGAATACTACGATCAAAAAGGGATATTTTCATCATACAAACGACCTTGCCTTTCTCCAATTATTTAGCCCGTTGCTTCGATAGATTCCATGATTGCCACTTGTTATGCTTATGGGCCTTATCCTGAAGCTTATTTATTACTCCGTTCAGCCCCTTCAACTCCGGATGCTTCGCTTGCAGCTTTAGCAGCGCCGGCGCCGCATCTGTGGACAGCGTGCCGAGATAAGCGATGTCAATCTTACCTGTTCGTTCGTAGCGATCACCATTGTTCTCAGCAATCCGCGCATCTATGTTGATATAGTTCATCACAACAAATGCAGTAATAGTTATGCATATATAAACCTTGCCCATCGAGAAATGCTCTTTCCATATACGCAGTAATGCAATGACGAGCAAAAAGCCCAGATAAATCATAAAGCCATGAACGAGTAGTCTTGTCTGTGTGAAGCCGTAAGCCTCCTCGTACAAAGAGAGCCTGCTGTAAGCGGAAATAAGCATAATGATTGTACAGCCTATCAACACGGTAAGAGACAGCTTGCGAATCCACTCCGCTGCTGCGCTAGTGCGCCGAATAAGATGCAAACCGCACATAAGCAAGCAAACGTTAATGAGTGCAACCATAATTAATTCCGCAAAACCTCTGCGTGCATATTCGGCATACGCAGCTCCCTCAGGCAGCAGACCGTTTGCCGCTCCGAACAAATAAGAGAACTGAATGATGACAAACAGCACGTAAACGATATTAATACTGACAAGCAGCGTCCCAGCAGTGATGGGATCAAATTCGATACGTCCGTTTGGCTGTATCGCAGCACCCGGCGTGTCTGTCGGTGAGTTTTTTGTTGTATCTGTTGCCTTATTAAAGAGCAATCCCCATATGTAGCAAAAAGCATAAAAGGCGAATACTGCTGCTACGATTATGCGCCAGATGCTCTCCCCTAAAGAGAAACGATCCATGGCGCCCGGAATCTCAAGCAGCCAAGATAGGAAAATTTCATCCGCTGAAGCAAGCAGCGCAATAACGACAATAAGGATAGGTGCGGACAGGAGCAGTCCTAGCGATATTTTGCCAAACTTGCTTCTCGCCGAGTTCTCACCTTTCTCTTTTCCTCTCAAACGATCATTAACTAGGTTAAACGGTACGCCTATAAAAGCAAACGGCTTAATTAAAGCCAGAAATAATAGCTCTGTATAAAATACGCCTCGGTACCACGGCTTCACACTGCTGCTCGTCATAAGCACCGTCTGAGAAATGATCAATGCAAACAATGCAAACATATTCAGCTGACGGAACAGACCGTTATCATATAGCGCATACGTCAGCGTTAGTAAAAAGATTGGAATGAGCAGCAGCCAGCCAGATCGTGCTTGACCTTGCCATTTCTCAAAGCCCCCCATCCTCCCCTTTATGGAATAAAAAAACAACCCATAAAAGCTGGCAATGAACACGATAATCGAAATGCCTGCGGCAGCTCCTACGAACAAATATTGACTGACTAGACCAAACAGAAGGGCAAGAATAAGCATTTTCTCATACCTTTTTTGCCATGGTGCTGGATCTCTCATTTTTCACTCACTCCATCTTTAAACTGGATTTGTTAATTTACTCCTTTTATTGTAACCTAGAAAACAAGAACAAAAAGTGTAAGTTATAATTGGAAAATTTCATATTTTTGAGTTAGGAGTAATTTGCATGAAAATCCGCAGGCATTATCTCGCGCTTAGGCGCTCATATCCGAGTATTCAAGAGAATATCCCCTTCGAGGTTACAACACAGGAGCTCGCAAATTTGCTCGATTGCACACATCGGAATATGGTACTTTTATTGAAGCGTATGCAGCAGGAAGAGTGGTTAGTGTGGGAGCCAAAGCGGGGACGCGGCAATCGCTCTGCCCTCTCCTTCCTCGTCAGCAAGGAACAAGTCGCGCTGGAGGAAGCACAGGAAATGATGCAAAAGCAGGATTTGCATTCGGCGCTTGAGCTTCTTCAGCAAATCGAAGAAGCGCCTTTGCTGCGCGACCAGTTTCAGGAATGGCTCTCTGGTCAATTCGGATTTCATTCGGAGGTGCAGGGCAAGCGGCGCACTGATATTTTGCGCTTCCCGCTTCCGCAGACGATCTATTCGCTAGATCCGGCAGCTATCCATTATACGGGCGAGTCCCACCTCGTTAATCAAATATTTGATGGGCTCGTTCGCATCGATCCGAGGGGCGAGCAGATTTTGCCGCAGCTTGCCCATGCGTGGGAGGTGGATGAATCGCGTACGCGCTGGACTTTCTATTTGCGCAAGGGCGTTCTGTTCCATCATGGCCGTGAGCTGGATTCATCAGACGTCAAATATTCGCTTGAACGGCTTAAAAGGTTGGCACCACAAGGGCTCTACAGCTGGGCGTACACCAATATCATTTCTATGGATACACCGGATGACACAACCATTCGCATTCAACTATCCGAGCGCAACGAAGCTTTTCTCTCTTTTTTGACAACTAATCGCGCCTCTATCGTGCCTCAAGATGCTTGTTCGGCAGCTGGCGAGCAATTTGGCAGCAAACCGATTGGTACAGGTCCGTTTCGATTCACCGGAAATGATCAAGGCGTCTGGATATTGGAAGCTTTTGCTGCCTATTTCCGCGGCAGAGCATTCCTCGACCGTGTAGAAGTGTGGACCGTTGCCGAGGAGGCAACGCGCGAAAACCACGCTGAGCTGCAATCGTTTCAAATCATGCACAACGCGAGACTAACGGATATGGCAGCTGAACGATGGCAGCAGGTTAGACAGTCCGGCATGACCTGTAAATTCATCACAGTTAATGAACAAAAACACGGCTTGCTGGCAAACCCCGCCATACGAGCGGCTATTAACCTCGCTATCGAGCGGACAGAGCTTTTGCAGCTGTTATCCGGAGATGTCATTGAAGGAGTTAACAGCTTCTGGCTGAACCAGATTGATCAAACGCAGGATGCAGCCCCCATTGATTGGAGCGTAATCAAGCAAGCGCTTGCCAGCTCCGGCTATCAAGGCGAACCGCTGGTACTAGCTACGATTCCGCAATATGCAGCGGATGCAGAGATCATTCAGAAGGTGTATGCGAAATCAGGCATTCCACTGCAAATTAATCTCATTCCTGCCGAGCAATTTAAAGGAACAGCACGCATGTCCGCCGATCTGCTGCTTTTCGCTGTCATGCTGGACGAGCATCGCGAGCTCAGACTAATTGATTTGTACAAAAGCATGCAGCAGCATGCGCTTCCCGAGGTTCATGATATGCTGGAGCACAGCATCCAGATGATATTGGGTGAGCCGGATCGAGCACGACGAGAAGCGATATTCATAGACATTGAGGCTCAGCTCAAAGCCAGGCACAGCTTGTTTTTCCTCTACCGTAAACATTTGAAAACTGCGTTCCACCCTTCCGTGCGCGGCATTTCATTGGAATCGCTGGGCTGGGTACGCTTCCGCGATATTTGGTTTACTTAAAAATATTTGGAATGGAAAAAAAGTCCAAATCCAACATCTAGAATGAATGTTTCGAGTTCTATGGCTGCATACTGAGATTAGGAGGGAAAATATAATGCGCTTGTTCGTGGCTATACCTGTATCACCATCTGTGTCCAAGGAGCTGGAAAGCTGGGCAGAAGATCATAAACATACGCTGCCTTTCCGTAAATGGACGCATCCGAGCGATTACCATATTACGCTTCAGTTTTTAGGCGACACTTCGGCTGCTCAGCTTGAAGAGCTGGCAGCCGCTCTAAAAAAAGTAAGAGCAAATGCTTTTTCCTTAACTTGGAGTGGAATCGGAACATTTGGCTCGCCCGCTGCTCCACGCGTTCTATGGGGTGCTGTTAGCGGAAACTTAAAGGAACTGTCCGCTCTTCACGAGGAGATTATTCGGGCAACGAGTTCAGTCGGCTTCATTCCAGACGATCGTCCCTACGCGCCGCACATCACGCTTGCCAAAGGATTCGCTGACGCTAATCGAATGCCAATTGAAGCAGCGACGTCTATTGCCTCATCGTTCAGCTGGGAAATCGATCAGTTTGTGCTCATGCTCACCCATATGAACGAGTCCCCTATGTACGAGATCATCGATCGTTTTCCGTTACATAAGCATGAATGAGGCTTAACTGCTGTCAAAATAAAAATAATCCCGCTGAGCGGCTATCCAGCTTTCCGACGTGCGCAGCGTCCAGCCGCTCTATTCTGCGTGAGCCTATCTCCTAACTCTATTAAGCCCCAACAATCCACCGCGATACTCCCCTCCTTTTTAGTAATTAACTTCAGCTTTTGCAGCCTATACCGCATCAGACTAGTCGGAAGAACGTATTAATAGTAAAATTAATGACATGAAAAGAAAAGATTGGATGTGATGGTTTGTGAATGGATTTGGATTCGGCCCTCCAGGCGGGGGAATCATGTTTACGATTGTTCCTATATTTATAATGATCGTATTCGTGCTCGTTATTGGCGGCATTATTTTTAGCATTGTTAAATATTTCAAAAATTCGACCGCGCCAAAAGAAACGACTTACGCGCGCGTTGTAGCCAAGCGCATGGACGTTCGCCATCATACGAATCACCATAACCACGACGGAGTGGGGCATACCAGCAATTCATCCCGTACGTATTATTACATCACGCTTGAATTCGATAATGGTACTCGCAAGGAATATGTAGACGTCAAAAATTTGTACGGCTTGGTTGTTGAGGGTGACACAGGTTATGCGGCAGTCCAAGGGGATTGGATCGTTGCTTTTGAACGAAATAGTAATATAAATAGCTCTATTTAAGAAAAGAAAAAGCGCTTGACCCGTAAATGCAAACGGGCAGCGCTTTTTTTGTGAGTTAAATGGGTTAGAGCTTAAGCAATTTGAAATCGCCGCCGCGGCTCTCTGGCGCGGTCGAGCACGAATAGCTCAATTGGCTGCTGACATCAAGCAGTGTTAAGCGACAGCCATGCTTGGCCCCAGTATCAATGGCGAGCCGTCGATTTCCTTGCCATATGGCTCCAGGGGAAGAAGCATCCAGCTTGAACGTTGGCGTATGTCCAAAAATAATGGTGTACGACTGCGCCTCGTCCGAATCAGGCAAAGGCGTATAAATAAACTCGTCGCGAATTTCCGTTAGGTCCTTCTTGTTTTGCTCATGCAGAGGGACACCTGGCCGAATGCCTGCATGAACGAATAAATACTGGCCGACTACCACATACAATGAAAGCTTGTGCAGCCATTCTTTCGTTTCCGGGTGAAGCGCACTGCTGGACTCAGCGGATGCAAGAAGCCGTAGCTCCTGATTTCCGAGCAATGCCTGTGCACCTTCGTTGATAAGCTGGTGAATCGTATCTAGCGTGCCCCATGTAGAGGGCCTATCGGCATCGATGTAGTCGCCCAGCAAAATAAGCCGATCATGGTGCGGGTTATAAGCTGCTTCTTGAAGCAAAAGCAGCAGTTCTTCTTCATAACCGTGTATATCTGCAATGGCTAAAAGACGCGAGTCTGTTTTTGTTGGATTATACAAATGAATCGACTACCTTTCTTCCTCATTCGGGTAAATGAAAGCAGAGCGAATGGCTAGCTTTATCGTTACATGCTCGCCAGCCTCTAACGGGACTGCGAGCACTAGATATACCTTCTGTCCGCAGCTCGTTTGTGCAACTGCACGCCAGCGATTGCCTTCAAAGGTACAGTGAAGCACTTGAAGCTGAATCGTATTGTCTGTCCGCTCCTGCGGTGAAGCTAATGAAAGCACGGCTGCGGCGTCTCTTCGCTCGACGACCTCAGCTTCCTCAGGACGGAACATAATGATCGCTTGCGAATGGTCACTTAAGTTCTGCTGCTCTGGCGCGAGCAAACCGTGAATGATCGATGAGCCGATGCGAACAGCGCTGCCGCTGTCTCCATTTATGACCTCGCCGCGCAAGCCGTTGATTGCTCCAAGCAAAGAAGCTGCCCAGCGGCTGGCTGGACGCGTGAAGCATTGCTGCGGCGTGCCCATCTGATCAATTTGCCCGTTGCGCAAAATAAGCAGCCGATCGGCCATAGCGAAAGCTTCCTCCGGGTCATGCGTAACATGGAAAACGCTCATCCCTAATTGGCGGAATAAATACGCCATCTCGGTGCGCATTTCTACGCGCAGCCGCATATCAAGGTTCGAGAGCGGCTCATCGAGCAGCATCAGCTTCGGCCTAGTAGCAATCGCCCTCGCAATAGCGACCCGCTGCTGTTGACCGCCAGAGAGCTGCGGCGGCAGCCTGCGCTCAAGCCCTTCAAGATGTAGCATCGCCAGCAGCTCCTGAACGCGCTGCTGAATATCCGCTCGAGCCATCTTGCTTCTATGCAGCCCATAAGCGATGTTATCGAATACATTCATATGCGGCCACAGCGCATAGTCCTGAAACACCATGTTAACCCCGCGTTTCTCAGGGGGCATCATGACAGACGGAGAGGCGATAATCTCATCGCCCAGCTTAAGCTGGCCGCCGTCCGGCTTCGATAGGCCGGCGACGAGCTGGAGCAGCGTCGACTTGCCGCAGCCTGACGGTCCAAGCACGCTAATAATCTCGCCTTCGCGCATGTCGAAAGAAATTCCTTTAAGCGCTTGAAACGATCCGTAGCTTTTCATTAAACCAGATGCTGCAAGCAGCGGTTTGGGAGCGGCTGGCTTAGGCTCATATGCCTCGTCATACCTTTGCTGAATCGCTGTCGATGTCATGTATTTGCCTCCTTGCGGCGGAGCATGAGCTCAACCGCCAAAATAATCATAATAACGATAAATGATCCAACGACAGTTGCCGCTGAAGCATAACCAAAATCCAAATCCTCGAATGCTTTGTTGATCGTAACGGGCAGCGTGAGGAAGTTTGGCGGGAACAGGATCGAATTCACCGCTAAGTCAAACACGCTGGAGCCAAATGCAGCAAGGCCCGCAGAGAGCAAAGCGCCTCGTATTAAAGGGACAAGTATGAAACGGACGCGGCTTGCGAGCGTACCGCCTTGCAGCTGCGCGGCAGTAAGCAGGCTAAGCGGCACTTTCGCCATTGCGCCGACCATCAATCTCGTAATGACGGGAATAGCGCCAGCGATAGCGGCAAGCACAAGAATCCAGGGCGTTCCGTACAGGAGCAAGCCGATCGAATCGAGCCATTTTTGATTCCAGACGAAAATATACCCAATGCCCAGCACGACGCCGGGAACAGCAAGCGTGACGACAGAGAACACCTCAATCGTCCGTTTAAATTTGAACTGTGAGTAGGTTAAGACATAAGCGACGCACAGCCCGAATAATAGGCCAAGCAGAGCAGCGACTCCAGCGATCATTAAGGAATGGGACAAACCCTTCAGCAGCGTGCTTGAGCTATGGAACAATTCCCTGTAATGCTCCAAGGTGAGATTCGTTAGCTTCATACCGCCTGACTGTGTTTTGAATATGGACATCAGTACGTTTGCGCCTATCGGAATGCCGATGACTACGGCAAGAAATAACAAGTTTAGTGTGGTAAGAAGCACAGCAAACTTTCCAGCCGGCTTCGGTACAGACCGCTGCGCCCGTGCCGATAAGAAATCAAAGCGTGAGCGGCGCATCGCATAAAATTGGACGAACATCGCAATGCCGATTAACAATACGAGATAAAAGGACAGGACGCCTGCCATATCGAATCGTATGGGCGATGTGTAAATAGCCGAGTAAATGGAATAAGGCAGTGTCGGAAAACGATAAACAGCGGCAATCGATGCAGGTAGCCCGAAATCGCCGATTGTATCCATAAAGACAAGCGCTGCTCCAGCCCAAACAGCAGGCATAAGCAGAGGCGCTTGGATCGTACGCCATACCGTGAAAGCAGATGCTCCGGATAGGCGAGCTGCGTGAGACAGCTGATCAACCTTCCACTCCATCGCCGCATGAACGCTCAAATAAGCGAATGGGAATTTGCTTAAAGTCATAATAAAAATAAGTCCAGCAGGCTGAAAAACAGCGCTCGTAACCCAGTGCCAGCCGAGCAGGTTAACAGCGATGCCGCCTCCGGCAGCAAACAGCACCCAGCCCTGCGCTAAAATAAACGAAGGCGTAATAATGAGCAGCCAAACGGAGGCATCCAGCAGCTTAGCTGTTGGAAATGACCAGTTGGCGCGTATCGTTGCCAGTACACCGCCGAGAATCGTAGCGAGCACCGTCGTTCCAAGTCCAAGCACGACAGAATTTTCGAGTGATTTTTGCCATAAGGGACGCTTGAATATTTCGAGCAGCAGCGCAAGATCCCCGAGTTGCCAATTGCCGAAGAAAACCCCAGGCAGCAGGACTTGAATAATGACTGCCGCCAAGGGATATAAGACGAGGATGAATAGGATGATACTGACAAACCATCCTAACCGATCCTTCATAAAAGTTTGCATCGTTTACTTAACGGACTGGTCGGCGAACCATTGCTTGATTGCCGCTTCATTTTCAGATGCCCAGGAAGCGTCGGCTGCAACGAGCTTCGCATCGGCTGCGCGATCTTGCTTGGCATTTACGCCGTTAACGGAAGGCTGGAAATAACTCTCGTCGCCTTGATCAATTAAAGCTTGCTGCGTTTTTGGATCTAGCAAAAATTCGATAAACGCTTTCGCTGCATTCGGGTTTTTGGTATCCTTCTGAATCGCAGCTACCCGAACGGATGCAGGAGCGCCTTCTGCCGGCCAAATAATTTCGATAGGCTCGTTGTCGTTTTTCATCGCATAGGCATTGCTCTCTTGCAGCGCTGCGATCGAGATTTCACCAGCGGCGAGCGCTTTGACAACGTTTGGATTTTTGGGATATACACGAAGCCCATTATCCATCAGCGAGCTAAAGAACGTTTGTCCGCCATCGATTGTCTTTTCTTTAAAAAACCAAGAAACAAAAGGATAAGCAGGAGCTGCGATCGCTGGATCAGCCATGCCGATCAAGTTTTTGTACTTCGCATTCGAGAAGTCCTCCCATGATTTTGGCGCATCCTCCGCCTTCACTTTGTCCTTGTTATATACGATAACTCCCGCAGCATGTGCGCCTGTAGGAACATACCATTGCTTCTCAGGCACAAAAGCTTTGGCAAAGTCAGTTAGATTAGCGACGTTATTCGGCGACCAGCCTTCAAGCAGTTGACCGCTTGCTCCTAGTCCGTAAATGGAAGGCATCGCATCCAGCCAAATGACATCCCAGTGCGGATTGCCTTTTTCTGCTTCAACGCGGGACATAATTTCTGCTCCGTTGCCCGCAACGACCTCCAGCTTGTAGCCGGTAGCTTCCTCAAATAATGGAGCTATAATGCTGTCAAAATCGTTCAAGTATACAGTAAGCGTTCCTTTATCCTCCGTGGCAGCTGTTTCTGTCGCTTGCGCTTCTTCGGTAGGAGCCGTCGTTTGTGTATTTCCGGCATTTGCTGCCCCTTTATTCGTATTTCCGGCATTTCCGTTGCCGCATGCAGCAGTTAGTGCCATCAATCCAGCTAGCAAAACGGTTCCAAGCCAGCGTTTCCCATTCGTTTTCATCGTTTTGATTTCCCTCCACTATCTGTTTTGCTTACCTCCTAACTTTAGCAACGGTTTGTCAGATGATTGTTAACGTAATGTCGAGATATTATGAAATATAATCGATAGATATTGATATACATATAGATTTAATCTATATTAATAGGCAAAAAGCGAGGGAGTGAGCACGGGATGAATGTACAGCAGCTGCATGTGTTTATGGAGGTGTGCAGCGGTCGAACGCTCTCGGAAGCTGCAGATAAGCTGGGGCTTAAGCAGCCGACAATCAGCTTTCATCTCAAAAGGCTTGAGGAGGAGCTTGGCGTGGAGCTGTTCCGCAAGCACTCGCGGAGCCTTCAGCCAAGTGAAGCTGCTGTGGATCTGCTTCCCTATGCGAGGCGAATCGTTTTCCTTATGGAAGAAGCTAGGCTTGCCATGCTGGAGCGCCGTGAACAAGGGGAAGGCCGTTTGAGGCTGGGGGCGAGCTACACGCCAGCAACCTATGTGATGCCGCCGCACTTTGCCGCCTACCGCAAGCTGTATCCAAAAGTAAGCCTCATGCTGACCGTGAAGCAAGCAGCTTCTGTGCTTGCGATGCTGCGCAGCTATGAGATCGATATAGGCATCGTCTCTCTTGGCGAATCGCTGGAAGAAGGCCTTATTATACAGCCGTTAGTCGCTGATGAGCTGAAGCTGCTGCTTGCGCCGGAGCATCCGTTAGCTAACCATTCGCAAGTAGAGGTCGAAGAGCTTAGACATGAAACATTTCTGCTGCATGAGGTTGGCTCAACCTCGCGTACCTTGTCCGATGAGTGGGCAGCCGGGGCTGGCTTGCAGTGGGAAAGTGTTATGGAGCTGGGTGCGATCGAAACGATCAAGGAAGCTCTAAAATGCAATATGGGTGTTGGCATCCTGCCGCGCCGAAGCGTCATCCGAGAAATCGAAGCCGGCGAGCTCGTTATGCGCGATCTGCCTCAGTATGTAAACCAGCGGCATATTTGTTTGGCGTACCGCAACGAGGATCAGCTGTCTCCACATGTCAGATCGTTTATTGAATTTGTACGGCATACCTTTGCTGCACATGGTAAGCTGTAAATAACGAATATACGGAGGTGGCTTGGATGAGCGATATGACAGGAAAGGTCGTAGCAGTAACTGGCGCCAATTCCGGCATGGGGCTTGCGACAACGGTCGAGCTTGCGAAGCAAGGGGCGCATGTCGTGATGATATGCCGCAGCAAGGAGCGTGGCGAGCTTGCACTTGAACAAGCGCGCAGCCAAAGCGGCAGCAGCGATATTTTCCTCATGACCTGCGATTTGGGCTCGTTTGCCAGCATTCGCACCTTCACTGCTGCATTTAAGCAGAAATATAGCCAGCTTGATGTGTTGATCAACAATGCAGGGGTTGTCGCCTTGAAACGAAGCATAACCTCGGATGGATTTGAATCGCAAATCGGCATCAACCATTTGGGTCATTTTTTGCTGACTAACGAGCTGCTTGACCTTCTTCAACGTGCTCCGCAAGGGAGAATCATCAATGTATCTTCAGGTGCCCATAAGGCCGGAAGAATACATTTTGACGATCCGAACCTGACGAGGGGCTACAATGTCGCAAAAGGTTATGCGCAATCGAAGCTTGCGAATATTTTATTTACGAATGAGCTGGCAAAACGTCTCGCAGATACGAGGGTGACGGTTAACAGTCTTCATCCCGGGGCGGTAGCGACCAATATTGGCGTAGATCGCAAGAGCGGCTTCGGTAAGACGGTGCATAAGCTGCTCAAGCCTTTTTTCAGAACGCCGCTTGAAGGGGCAAAGACGGCTATTTATTTAGCATCCAGCGATGAAGCGGCAAATCAGACCGGCCAATATTTTATCGACAGCAAAAGCGTTCAAACGGCAAGCAAAGCGAGCAATCCCGAGCTTGCGGCTAAGCTTTGGGCATGGAGCGAGCAGCAGGTCAAACTTACATAATACGTGTCTAATTAACAGCACTAATCCATCAGCGCATGGGATAAACTGAAAATCCATCAACACACTAAGTATTAAAACAAACTTATTATAATATGGAGTCTGCAGAATGCTCAGCATGGCACTTCCAGCTAATTAAGTCAGCTTCGCGCAGCATAAAATTAACTGGAGCTTTTCCAGCTAAATATAAAATAGCAGGAAAAGCTCCTGCTATTTGTAATGGAAGCAGCCTAATTTAGCAATTAACAGGATTTACTCCTGCTAATTCAACAAATAATTCCTAAAAAGTCGCTTTGCAGCAAAATTACATGGAGCTTTTCCTGCTAATTAACTCAAATAAGCGCGCAGCTTAAAATTAACTGGAGCTTTTCCAGCTAAATATAAAATAGCAGGATTTACTCCTGCTATTTCAACAAATAATTCCTAAAAAGTCGCTTTGCAGCAAAATTACATGGAGCTTTTCCTGCTAATTAACTCAAATGAGTGCGTAGCTTAAAATTAACTGGAGCTTTTCCAGCTAAATATAAAATAGCAGGAAAAGCTCCTGCTATTTGTGATGGAAGCTGCCCAAATTAGCAATTAACAGGATTTACTCCTGCTAATTCAACACATAATCCCTATAAAGCCGCTTTGAAGCAAAATTACATGGAGCTTTTCCTGTTAATTAACTCAAATAAGCGCGCAGCTTAAAATTAACTGGAGCTTTTCCAGCTAAATATAAAATAGCAGGAAAAGCTCCTGCTATTCACTATTTGTGGTGAAAGCATCCCCATGAGGATATGTTCAGCATTCGAAAAAATTTATAAAAGATTCCCTAGCGGACGCAGCCAAAGTGATCCCTTTAACTGCCATTACTTCGCTCAAATGTTCATAGCTGTAACAGGAGAAACCATTCTTTCCTATTTAACATAAATTCGGATGAATAATGTTTGTAAGCTGCTAAAGAAATCCCGAGCTTCAGCTCTATGACACCGGCCGTCAAATGGCATATGTGGAATCAAAATATATTTCAAAATCCCTTTTATATTAAGAACCAATAAATAAAATGAGCAATCGCCTTGCCCCAAAAGGTGACAAGACGATTGCTCAATGTCCAGCTATTTATGGCATTCGAAAGGTTTCGGACAAGCTCTGCAATATTCCGCCGAAGACATTTCATAATAGAAGCAGCAGGTCTTGCGAATATCAGGCAGCTCGCTCATCGTGCCTATATTCGTTTTGCTCATAAACTTCTTAAACGGATTGCGGCGTTCTCCAAATAAGCTTGCTGGTGCAGTCTGCGTTATAAACGTGAAATCCTCATGAAGTCGTTGTAAGATAACCGGATTCGTTTCTTCCTCTAGCCCGTCCTCATAAAGCGGAGCAATTCGAACCATCGCATTCTCCCATAAGATCACTATAGGTATTCCGCCAACCATAGATAAAGCACGAAATAATGGAGAAATATGCTCTGCAAAAAGTTCTCTTATTACCTGATCCCGCCACTCTTTCCGCTCCCCAGCTACCGGTTCCGTAACGCTTGGTTCTTCAAAGCTTAAATTAGGAAACTTGGATTTCGTCACATTGAACTCGCTGTCGCTAGGTGAAACCAAGCGGCAATTGTCCAACGTCATGGTCAGATTCTTGTTGTATACCGTCATCGCATACAGAACAGGAGCTACGACTAGATAAGCATATCGCTTCGCGAGCATCGACGCAGTTACTCTTCTTGATGGCGAAGCTATTTCGCTCCCTAGCCGATCCAGATAGGTTTCGCATAGCTCCTTATTCAATAAATTTCTTGAATAAATGGAGCGATCAGCGGACTCAGTATTATTTTCATAAGAGAAGTTATATCTGCTTTTTAAATTACCCCACTCCGGCTTTGAAAGCTTTGCTGACATGTTATGCCTTACCAAGGAAGATTTCTGCTACCCGGTCAACAATCATATTAATGGCTATCGGGCCATAATAGGCAATCCATATGTTTGAATCCACATCATAGACTTGATTGTTTTTCACAGCTTCAACATTTTTCCACGTTTCCGTCTTCTGGATTTCGTCCACTGCCGCCTTGAACATATCATCTTTTACGAGGAAATAATGATTAGCGCCAACTTCCGGGAAAGCCTCTAATGCAATTTCATAAGCGGTATCCTTTTCCTTCAAAACCGATTCTGGGGCATTCAAGCCTAAATCATTGTATAAAATAGCTCCTGTACGGTGGATTGGTGTATGTATCCGTATCCCCTCATCACGTGGGCGCGCTAATGCAACAGTTTGATCTCCGAGCTTAGCCTTTAGCTCTACCTTCAGCTTCTCTGTTTTCACGTTGTAGGCCTCCAAGACAGCCTTCGCTTCTTCAGACTTCCCTACAATTTTTCCGAAAGTATCCAATGTGACGCGCCAATCCTCATTAAATTCGAGCATGATCGTTGGAGCAATTTTGGACAAGCTCTCATACACTTCTTCTTGGAATTCTGTACAAATAATTAAATCGGGTTCCATGGCCATAATAGCCTCAAGGTTGGGCTCATCCCTTGTACCGAGCAATTTAACATCCTTCAGCTTATCCATTAAATAGGCCGGGAAGTCTGTTTTATCTGCCGCAGCTTTTACGCTGCCCGCTGGCTGCTCTTCTAAAGTTACCAATTGATCCACAAATTTTGTATCAAGCACCGCAATTTTAAGTGGGCGCTGCTCCAGCGTTGTTTCGCCCTTCATATGTTTAATAACAACAGGATACGCCTGTTGCGCTGTTTGCGATACGTTTGTGTTTGTAGAAGCTGCACTAGATTCAGCTCCAGCTGGACTAGCCCCTCCCGTATTGTTTCCCATGCTATTTCCCGTCGAACATGCACTCAACAATAAAATTAAACTGAGCATCAAGCTAACCGCTAAAATCGACCTCTTACTCCTATTCATCCGTATAACTCCTCCGTCTAATTGTTGATAATGATTATCACAATCACCATCATACGAGAGAGAAGTATCCGCGACAATGGAATTTTGCGACATAGAGGATGAACTTATCCGACGGTGCTTTCTGAAGTTAAGAGGAGAAACGCCAATATGCTTCTTAAAGGCTCGGCTAAAATAATAACTATCACCATAACCTACTGATTCTGCAATGGCTTTAAGCGGCATATTCGTATTCAATAACATCGTTTGCGCATGATCCATTCGAACCTGAATGAGATACTCTAGTGGCCCAATCCGAAGCTGCGCTTTAAATAATCGCTGCAGCTTTCTCTCATTGCAATGAAGAGTGCTCGCCAATTCTTGAAGACTGATTGTCTCAGCGTAACGTTCCTCCATGAAGCGAATCGTTTGGCTGACGTAATCCGGCTGAGCTTTGGCTGAACCCTCAGCGGCATGGAGCTGCTTCATAAGATCGTATACCAATTGGTGAAACAACGCTCTCACATGAAATCTTTCCAATTGAATATCAAGCATCCAGTGCGAATACATTTGCTCGATTCTCGTCAGAAGACCTAGCGGAAAGGCAGGGGCAAAACCATATTGCATTTGAAAGGGATTATTGTCTCTATATACTTTTAACAGTTCTTTACGAGCTGGTAAAACGAGGACTGCTTTGTAAAAAATAAAATAATAATCGAGTTTTTCATTCACTTGCACAATATCAATCGTAGCGCCTTTTCCGGCATGGCACACATAAAAACGATTCACCATATGCTCCATTCCGTCTATGAGAATTTTTGCATCACCAGCAACAGCGAAAAAGAAGGCACTAGCTGGCAATCGGAAGCCTTGCACACTCTCACCCGATCGCAAAATAGACCGACGAACATCAAGCACCCGTATAGCAGCATGATTCCATAATGGTATATGTTCCTGTAATGTCATCATGTTCACCTTCCATGTCTATTTACAATTTCCACCTCTCTTATTATATTAATAATCATTCTCATTATCAAAACATTCTTGCTCAGCAGCTCGAAATCGCCCTTACAATAATTGTAATTATGTTATAATAGGTTTTCAAAACAGGAAGGGAAGATTCGTAATGGAAACGATCGAAATTGTTGCTGTGAGTGCATTAGTTCTATCCGTCCTGCTTGGATTAAAAGTATTTAGCTTGCAGAGGCAGGTTGACGAAATAAAATTAGAGCTTCAACGGGCTAACAACCATTCGGATTTTTCGAGATCACCCAAGCCAAACCTGAATTCCCCTCCTTCCTCACCCGGTATGACTCGCAACAACGCCCCTATAAATATCGATGATAGATTACGCATGCTAGTTGCTTCAGGAAAGAGAGTTCAAGCAATTAAAGAGTTTAGAAAAAAAAGTGGCGTCAGCCTCAAAGAGGCCAAGGACTACGTTGACGACTTAGAGCGGCATCAATATTGATCTGAATATGTTCTTCATCATTTATCCATTTCAAAGCAAAGAGGCTGTCTCTTTTAAGGCAATTTGCCTTTAGTGACAGCCTCTTATCTGTTTACTGGCTTACCGTTTTTTTATCGCTCATATCCGGGATAGTCGTAATCAGAGTCTTGCAGCTTGTTTAAAATATTCATTTGGCGAATATGATCTCTAGTTTCTGCCGTGCCTAACACATATACGGTTTCGTAAACCTTGATGATATCCTCATTAAACTTGTCGGTTGCTTTGTCATTATCAGCTGATTTATAAGGGATTGGTGCGCGAAATTGTGTTTTCTCATCGTCTCGCTGAATTTGGTCGAGCAGCTGCTGAAGCTCACTGATCTCCGCCTGCGTTGCGGTTACCGTTAACTGATCATTGATGGAAGGTTCAGGCTCGACCCKCTTTCCAGAAATCGATACATAATAGGTTTGCTTCTCCGTCATGCCTCTCACTCTCCTCCTATTTGATAATAACTTATAAAACAAATCGGATAGAGATGAAACAAGGCTGCATCTACAATTTGCCCACGAATGCAACAATAACAAGGCTTCTATACAAAAAAGCACCCACAAGCCATGCACCTTCTTCAAAGTGTTTTGCGTGTGGGTACCCGTTGTGTCTATCTCTACGGCAAGCGATACCATGCAAAAGGTTCACCCGTACGAAATGGGCGGCTAATCTTCTGCAATTCCTCTTCTGTATCTGCGGTCAGCTGCAAGGATACACTCTTCAAGTTTTCTTTGAGCTGCTCCACCTTTGTCGCTCCCACAATGACTGTAGATACGACAGGCTGATGCATGAGCCACGCGAGTGATAATACGCTTGGCGTACAGTCCAATTGTTCCGCAAGCTTCGCTACATTTTCACCTAATGCAATGGTTTTAGTATTGATAAATCGCTGGAAACTCGGGTCGGTCTGAGCGCGAGAGCCCTCTGGCGCTTGCTGTGCTGCGCTGTATTTTCCTGACAAAATGCCGCCAGCCAGCGGAAAATACGGAATGATGCCCACGCCTTGGTCTAGACACATCGGAACCAGCTCGTTTTCCGGCGTTCGATCCGCTAAGGAGTAGCTTACTTGTGTCGATACGAAGCGGTTAATCCCAAGCCGATCACTGATTCCGAGCGCCTTCATCAGCTCCCACGCAAAGTAATTGGAAGCTCCGATGTAGCGCACCTTGCCAGAGCGTACCATATCCTCTAGTGCTCGAAGTGTTTCCTCAAGCGGTGTTTCAGGATCAAACGTATGAATTTGATATAGATCGATATAGTCGGTTTTTAGACGTTTTAAGCTCTGTTCCAGTTCCGTCTGCAAATGAAATCTGGACGAGCCGCGCTCATTTACGCCTGCTCCCCGAACTAGCCCTGCTTTTGTAGCTAAAACAACATGTTGACGCTGTCCCTCAAGCACCTGCCCAATGATTTTTTCGGATTCGGTGGCTGCATAGATGTTAGCTGTATCGATAAAGTTGATTCCATTGTCTATCGCGCTATGAATGATTTGTTTTGAAGCCTCATAATCTGCGCGTTTGCCAAAAGCGTTGGTACCTAAACCGAGCGCGGATACTTTGAGGCCGCTATTTCCAAGTCGTCGGTAATGCATGGTTGTCCAGCTCCTTTTCCCATAATCAAGCTTAGCTTCTCTTCCTACATTATACCGTTGATTGCATTCGATTTCAGTAAGAGCTGCCTAGACCACATCAAAAGTAGAGTTAGCATTAACCTTGTTTCATGCTAGGCTTTTATTTCAAAAGCACAATGCCCACATTTTGAATTGTGACCTGCTGTACATATTCTGCTATGATAAGAATTAACTTACACATCGGAACAAGCGTTCCGCTAGCGGAAAGGAACCATACCATGAGCGTACAGTTGTCCGAGCGAGTTATTAAGCTGCTATGCGGCGATACCTTCTATGAACGCGGCGAAGCCTACTATAAAGATGGAAAAGTTACGCTTGCGGACCAAGGTCCTGAGGCAAGCAGCTTTAAAGCTATCGTAATGGGCAACCATCGCTATGAGGTTACGATCGATATTGACCTGGATGGAGACGTCGAAGCGGAGTGCTCCTGTCTCGCTTTCAGCACCTACGATAAGTATTGCCAGCATGTAGCTGCGGCGCTGCTGCAAATTCATCATTTTCAAAATGAGTATGATAAGCCTGCCCGTATCTACCCCTCACTCCTTCATCCAGAGGATAGGCCTTACTACGATGATGACGAAGCAGAAACAACCCATCTCCGTAATCGATATGCCGCGCAAGCGGGGTTAGAAGCAGCCGATACTCGGCTGGCTAACGGCATGTTAGGCTTGTTCAGCCACCGTCCGATCCGCACAAGCGGAAGCCGGTCGCTTTTGGACATGCGCACCACTCTTGAAGTAGAGATTTCTGTTAAGCTTTTCCCCTACGGCTTCCGAAAGCATATGTTCGGCATTGAGCTTAAGGTTGGCCCAAAACGGTTATATATCGTACAGCAAATACGAGAATTTCTGGAAAAGGTCGATCGGCGGGAGCCTTACGTTTTCTCGAAACATTTTACCTATGATCCAGCCGTTCACAGCTTTCAGCAGGAGAATGATGCGGTGCTTGCGAGGCTTATTCAAATCT
This sequence comes from Paenibacillus sp. 01T431, assembly GCF_056398625.1. Classification (NCBI taxonomy): domain Bacteria; kingdom Bacillati; phylum Bacillota; class Bacilli; order Caryophanales; family Paenibacillaceae; genus Paenibacillus; species Paenibacillus sp. 01T431. The sequence continues at coordinate 87,242 of NZ_JBFTPT010000018.1, read as the reverse complement.
ACCGAAATGAAAAGATATTCAGGGAATCGCTGTCCCGCTCAATTCTAAGAGAGGCTCCGGCAAGCGGAGACCGTATGCTGCTTGTGCCTCCCTCATCATGGGATAAGACGCTTCCTCTGCTAACTGCTGCACCGACCGTACAGCTGCTCTATAACAATCAAACGTTTCATGGCATTGAACGGAGTGACGAAGCGCTCCCGCTCCATTTTGCGTTTGATCAAGCGACGAGCGACGGCTATCAATTGGATATTCAGGGACTTGATCAGATCATCATTATGGAAGATTATGAGCTGGTCATTACAAACGGCAAGCTGATTGAGCTGAAACCGGAATCTTGCACACGGCTTATGGAGATGAAGCAGCTGCTCGGCACTTCGCGCAAGCCAAAGATTCATATTGCCCCTGCGCAAATGGAGCCGTTTATGGAAAGGGTCATCCCGGGACTAATGAAGCTGGGCAGTGTCGGCATTGCGGAATCAATATCTGACCGCGTGCTGCAAACGCAGCTTAAAGCGAAGCTTTACTTGGACCGGGTAAGAGATCGGCTGGTCGCAGGGCTTGAGTTCCAATATGGCGACATTATTATTAATCCTTTAGAAGGAAGCGAGAAATCACGCGGTACTGATCGCATTCTCATGCGGGACGGAGAACAAGAGCGGCTCATTCTCGAGCTGATGGAGCTGGTTCCCTTCGCCAAAACAGAGGGCGGCTATTTCATGGAGGACGAGGATTCGGAATTCGAATTTCTGCACCATATCATCCCGCGGCTTGAGAAGCTGCTGACCGTGTACGCTACCTCTGCTGTTAAAGTACGAATTGTGACTAAGCATGCAGCGCCAAAAGTAACGATTAATGTAGATGAGCGTACAGACTGGCTGGAATTCAAGTTCGATATGGACGGCATTCCTGAATCGGAAATTCGGAACCTGCTGAAGTCGCTTGAAGTGCAGCGCAAATACCACCGCTTGCCAAACGGCTCGTTATTGCCGCTTGATGGCGCCGAGTTTCAAGAAATCATCCATTTCTTAAATGAGGTCGGCCTGCGCCAGAGCGATATTCAAGGAACTGAATTTCGGATACCTACAGCCCGCGGCCTTCATCTCATTGGTTCACATGAGAACGGAAATGCGGTAAGACTTGGCAAATCGTTCCGCCGGCTGCTGGAAAACATGCGTAACCCCGACAATTTGGATTTCCCTGTACCGGACAATCTCGCGAACGTGCTGCGGGATTATCAACAGTATGGCTATCAATGGATGAAGACGCTCGCCCATTACCATTTCGGCGGCATTCTTGCCGATGATATGGGGCTCGGAAAAACAGTGCAGGCCATCGCATTTGTCGTTTCCGTACTTCCTGAGATTCGGAGGCGAGAGCAGCCAGCGTTAATCGTCGCTCCCGCTTCACTCGCCTACAACTGGCTGAATGAGCTGAAGAAATTCGCTCCAGAGGTTCGCGCCGTTATTGCCGATGGCACCAAGTCAGAGCGCAGCGGCGTGCTGACAGGCGATTCTTCGGCGGATGTGATCATAACTTCATATCCCTTGCTGCGCAAAGATATTAAAGATTATATGAAGCAAAGCTTCCACACACTTATTTTGGACGAGGCGCAATATTTCAAAAACCATACGACTCAAACCGCGCAAGCCGTTAAGGCTATTGATGCCGGGTATCGCTTCGCATTGACCGGCACGCCCGTGGAAAATACGCTGGAGGAGCTATGGTCTATTTTCGGAGCCGTTTTCCCAGCGTTATTTCCTAGCAAGCAAGCTTTCAACGAGCTATCGCGAGAAGCTGTCGCCAAGCGGGTTCGTCCGTTCTTGCTGCGCAGGCTGAAAAGTGATGTACTGAAGGAGCTGCCTGACAAAATCGAGTCAATACAAGCGTCGGAGCTGCTGCCTGAACAGAAACAGCTGTATGTTGGATTCCTTGCTAAGCTGCAGCAGGAAACAGTGAAGCATTTGAACGATGAAAGTTTCCAGCAAAATCGAATTCGAATTTTGGCTGGAATAACAAGGCTTCGCCAGCTCTGCTGCCATCCTGCCTTATTCGTAGAAGATTACCGAGGAAGCTCCGCCAAATTTGAGCAGCTCCTCGAAATTATCGAGGAATGCCAGAGTGCTGGCAAGCGGCTGCTCATCTTCTCACAATTTACAGAAATGCTCGGCCTAATCGCACGGGAGCTGGGTTACCGAGGCATTACTCATTTTTATTTGGACGGACAAACAAAAGCCTCCGAGCGCGTCGAGCTTTGTAATCGATTCAACGACGGTGAGCGCGACCTCTTCCTGCTCTCGTTAAAAGCCGGGGGCACTGGACTAAACCTAACGGGTGCCGACACTGTTATTCTCTACGACCTTTGGTGGAACCCCGCCGTCGAGCAGCAAGCAGCCGATCGTGCACATCGTATTGGACAGAAAAACGTCGTACAGGTCATCCGCCTCGTAACGCAAGGCACGGTCGAGGACAAAATGTATGAGCTTCAGCAAAAGAAAATGAACCTGATTGACGAGGTTATCCAGCCTGGTCAGGAGGCTCTATCCTCTCTATCGGAAAAGGATATTCGTGAAATTCTGATGATTGAGTGATGTGAATTCAATTCATATTAAAGATGCATGGCTCAGCTCCGTTAAGGAGCAGACTGCCGCTTCGAAATAAAAAAAGTAGGAATCACAAATAGATTCCTGCTTTTTTTGCATACAACATGTCTCGTCTAGAGGATCAATCTATTTTACTGCTTTAACAAACGATCAATCTCAGCGGCTGCTTCCGTTAATCCCTGTTTAACCGAAAGTTCCTCTTGAAAAATTTTGGTCATATATTTTATATAAATAGCGTCAATTCGACTATACCTTTTCACTGGCGGACGAAGAAATGTATGATCAAGCGCCTCCGTGTACGGATGAATAAAGGATTCACCCTGCGCCTTTATCTCTTTGGCCTCCAAGTTTGTCGGAATTATGCCTGTTTGCGACATTGCAATTTGCGATTGCGTATTGACCATCCATTTCATAAATGTCCAGGCCTGCAATGGATTTTTCGAGCCCTTCATAATAACTAAATCTTCTCCTCCCAATATGGAGGCAGGACCAAAAACCGGCGGAAACGGAACTGCTATTGTTGCGTTAATCGCCCTCTCCAGCTCTTCGCCTTGAAAAACGCTGTAAAACCAAGGTCCATCATCTGTGACCAATATTTTCCCTGACTTTACCCCCTCCCAATTATCTCCGCCGCCGTTAATAACCGTACGATCAATCAACTGCTCCTTATATAGCAATAAAAGCTGCTCAACCGCCTTGATTGTCGCTTCTCCATTCAAATAGCCGGATGCCTTCGAATATGAATCATCTGTCATACGTCCGCCCAGCGCATAAATATAAGGCAAGCTCTTCCACGACTCAAGCCCCCCTATACCAATCATGAATCGATGTTTTTTAGCAAGATCAATCACTTCCTGAAAAGTTGCAGGCGGCTTTGACAAGCCCGCCTGTTCCAACAATGTACGATTGAATATAGCAATTTTCGTGTTCATATTAACGGGAAGAGAATAATAGGAACCCTTATAATAACCTGCTGAGCCTGTATTGCTCTGCAGCGATTGCGTTATTTTGCCAAAATCATCGTATTCGCTCAGGGGGAGCAGCAATCCGCTTTGGGAAAACTCAGGCACCCATACAATATCCATACGCACTACATCAGGCGCTCTATTGGAATATGCCTTGGAGATGAGCGTATATTTCATTTCCATATTGTTGCTTTGCCGAACAGGAACGACGTGAATAGCGGGGTACGCCTCCTCAAACGCAGGAATAAGTATATCCTCCAAAATTCGAGTCTCTTGATCACTGTACGTATGCCAGAACTCGATTTCCGTATTCTCAGTATTTGTTAACTTCTCGACCTTGCTGTCATTTGTAAGAATAGACTGCTGGCTGCAGCCTGAGCTGATTGCAAGTAAACACACTATTATTATCAGCCTATTTATAAGCATGGCAATCTCCTCCATCAACTATTGTTGATGCTTATCTCGATACTCTACAGGTGTCATCTGAGTCATCTTTTTAAACAGCTTGCTAAAATATTTCACATCGTTAAAACCGGATTTTTCAGCTACCTCATAAATCTTGTACTCGTTTTTAACCAGCATCCGTTTTGCTTCGTGCAGCCTCAAATCGATTAAATAATCGATGAAATTTTGACCTGCCTGTTTTTTGAACAAATTCGAAAAATAGCTTTTGCTTACATGTATGTTATCCGCTACTTGTTGCAGTGTTAAGTCTTCTCGGTAATGGAGCTTAATGTAGGCGATGGCTTTAGTGATTAACTGTCCGCTATGGCCTTTATCAACCAACCTCAGCTGATTGGGATGTTCCATTTCCTCAAACAATTGACGGATAGTCGATTCGAGCTGAACAACCGTCTCACAGCGCCAAATATGTTCTCGGAAATCTGATAGCGTTTTTGAGCCTCCGTTCACAAAAGCATAGGCAGAGAGCAGTTCATATGCTTCTTTTCTTACGCGCTCCGGTGTTTGAGCACCCTTCGTCCAGCTTGAAACGAAGCGATCGATGACTGTTTTTGTATGGTCCTCGGTGCGAAATTGCTCAACCATAACCTGCATGTTCATTCCCTCATAATTAGACCCCGCTTCGCTCTCATCCGGTATTTGTTCATAGGCAAAGAGTTTGCCCGTACCTTTAAAAAATCTTCGTTCCCCTGCAGCTCGGCTTTTTCTGAGTCCTGTTTCCACCCGCTCTGTTTCCTGCTCCACACAGTAACCAATAGAAATTGAGGTCGATAGTTCAGCAGCAACCCGGTTCTTGAAGCGCTCAAGCTCACCTTCTGCATTCCCCACAAGAGGTAAGATCATAAAGAGACCTTCTCCCGTCAAAATCGGCGCACTGCCATACTGGAATTGCTCATAAAATAAAGCCTGCATATCCTCATACATGATGCTAATATGCAAATCCCCGTATCGTTCCCGCCACTCGTTTAGACCATCCGATACAACAAAAGCACAAACGTAGCGATCATTTGGCTGATCAAAAAGATCAACTAATTTAGATTCAGACTCGCTGGTTGCGAGCAAGCGTATGATTTCCTGCTCAGAACGTCTTCTCGCAAGGAAAACCAATTGCTCATCAAACTGTTGATTTTGCACGACTTGTCTGCGGTTTTGCTGCAGCATTTCTTTACATCGCACGAGTACAGCAATGAGTTCCCCCGCTTCCAGTGACGGCTTAAGCAAGTAATCGACAGCACCCTGCTTCATCCCCTCACGCACATATTCGAATTCATTGTAGCTGCTAATTAGGATAACCTTGGTTAGCGGATTAACCTCCAGCGCCTTTCGCGTTAGCTCCAGTCCATCCATAACTGGCATCTTAATATCCGTTATCAAAATATCAATAGGCTGAGATCGAAGCCGTTCAAATGCTTCAAGGCCATTTGCACAATCTCCTACTAAGGTCAGCCCTTGCTCATCCCAACTTATGAAGTTTTTAAGCCCGTTTCGAATAATCGGCTCGTCGTCCACAATCAAAACATAATCGTTCACGTCATTTCCTCCTCGAAGTTGTAGGCAGCAATATCTGAACTCGGAAGCTTTAGGTTTATAAACGGATGACGATATGAATATGAGTACCGAGTCCAATATCACTCGTAACAGATATGCCCGAGCCTGCGCCATAATAAAGCCTTAAGGAATCATAAACATGCTTCATTCCTATGCCTGCTTTCGTCATACCTTCCTTTGCATTCAATTGTTTCAACTTCTCTTCTGATATTCCTGAGCCACCATCATGGATCACAATCCGCAGCTCTCCCTGCTGCTCTGTCACCTTAATCGTAATATCTCCTCCGCGATTAAGCGGCACGAAGCCGTGGAAGATCGCATTCTCAACGAGCGGCTGAAGCAGCATCCTTGGAATTTTCACTTGATCCGCCCCAGGCTGTACCTCTATAGCCAAAGCATATTTTTGCTCATACCGCATTTCTAAAATAACGATATATTTCTGAATGATCTCCAGCTCTTCCGCAAGTGTAATCATTTGCCCGTTCTTGCCCATATTGGCTTGAAGCAGTCTAGTTAGAGCCGCTAGCCCTTGTTCGGCTCGCTCCATCTCTCCTGCTCGAATCAGCCATCTGAGCGTACTAAGCGTATTGTAGAGAAAATGCGGATGAATCCGGTAAGTGACCGCACGCACCTCGGCCTCAAGCTTCTCGTTTTGCTCCTGCTCCACTCGTAGCATCAGCTGTTCAATTTCATCCAGCATTTTATTAAAATGCCTACTCATGAGCCCAATCTCGTCTGTAGACGTTAACGCTGTTCGAACAGATAGATCTCCCTGCTGAACTCTCCTCATCTCTAGCGTTAATTGCTTGATTGGATTCGTAACCTTCTTCGCGATGAGAAGACCAACGAGCACCGCAAGCAAAGCGAAGCATGCTGAGGTTATTAAAATACGTGTATGCAGCTTATCCAGCGCCCCCGTTATTTCAAGCGTAGGAACTGTGCCAACCAGCAGCCAACCATTGCTTAGCAGCTGCTTTACGCCATAATAATGGACGCCCTTATTAGCGTACTCGAATTCAACTGCATCATTATGTACGATCAACTCATGCAGTTTAGCATCCTCCACCATCTGACCAATTCGTGAAAGATCCGCATCGATCATAATTTCACCTTGTGCGTTAACGACCATATAACGTCCGGTTTCCCCCAGCTTCACTTGCTTAATCGTATTAATGATGGCCTTGCCATTTAAATTAACGACCAGCAGACCGATTTGCTGAAGCGATTCAAAGTCTTTTAACGCACGGCTGATCGGGAGAACAAGATCAGTATTTTCCCCACCACCGCTAAAAGGATCCTTTCGCATCGGCTGCCATACGAACCCGCCATCCTGCTTTTTCGACTCCGCTACCCACTCTTGATGATTCAAGTCAACCTTTCGCAGTTTGGGTGTAGAAAATGTGCCGCTCCCCCAGCCGATGCCCCCACTTTTAATGATATAAACAATTCTTACGAATGAGCTTGAATACACGACGTTATTAAGCAGCGTATTTAATGATTGCGTCATCTCGATCTGCTCGCTAAGCGGACTCGAGGTATATTGCATCGCTGATTTTTGCACCTTCAAATCACTGTATATTAAATCGGATGTATCGCTTCCCGCGTTGAAAATAGAAGACAAGGCATCTGCGGTTTGCTTGGTAACCTGAACGGTAGATGCTCTAACATTTCGTTTTACAAGCGCGGAAGATTCCAAATAGAAAGAGAAACCCGATAAAGTGGTCGGAATCAAAATAATGAGTAAAAACGCTAAAATCATTTTTGAAGCAAATCGGTTCGTTATTTTCTCGAAGCGCGCCATAAGCTGCCCACCTTGTTAAAGAAGATACTCCTAGTTTACCTAAATCAACATGATTAAAATAGAAGGTTTTATAGAAGAGGAGCGCAGCCATGCTGGCTTCGCTCCATTCATTCTCATGCATTACGTTCATATCAGCAAACGCTTTCATTGCAGTGTACAAAACCAAGCGCACGAAAACTATCTTTCGTATCGCTTGGTTCTGCATGCTATCGCAACCTTACTTGTAATTAATGGTTAGTAGATCCCAGTATTTCAGGACTGGAAGCTTAAGTGTAACCTTGCCTTCTTGCTGCTTGAAGCTCAGCTTAATAGGTGATCCTTGATAATAGTCTGGTGAGGCGAATAGGATACTTGCAACTTCACGCTCTGTCTCAATGGAAATGTCTATTTCTTTACGCTCAATAGGCACAGCTTGCTCGCCCTTGCTGTCATTCCACTCCATGAATTTAGCATCAGTGAAGTTAATGAAGTGAACGATGTCGCTTCCGCTTTTCTGCTTCGCGAAGGACCATATTTTCCCTTGCTCTGGAGCAGCGGAAACACTTGTGTCCCCTGTACTTGATACGATTAGTTCAGATTCCTCTACTCCATCTCGCAAAATGTTCTGATAAGCGACAAGGAAATCGTAATAGCGAATAAGCTGCTCTTCCAGTTCAGCTGGAATGGAGAGATTTCGATTAGGGAAATACTCTTTGGCCAGCATATTTTCCCCAAGCTCCAGATGGGATCCGCCGGATGCGAAGATGACTGCATCTGTAAGCAGAACGCCTGGCGTATTAAATTCCCCGCTCGCGTTTGCCAAATCATAGTTCATATAAGCGGCAAGCACCGTGTTTAGCTTATTTTTGCTAAACTGGTTGTTTTGATCGATAATCCCCTTCAGGTTGCCATACTTCGGATGCCCGTCCCATACTTCGGTATATAGGAATGAGAGAGGAGCCTGAGGAGCCATAAAGGCTTGCCCATACTGTCCGACAGCGTTCATCACATAGTCGACATCCAGCTTCTCCTTAGCTGCTTTCAGAAATGATACATAGCCCGGCGCCAGCTTTACACTTTCTCCTTTGGCATTCCAAAGCGCTCCGCGATCGCCTAATTGATCAACATGCCAGCCGTCGAATTTCAATTGGTTAAATACTTCAATTTCTTTATCAATCAGATAGTTTTGCCACTCCACGTTGTTTGGGTCATAGAGCATAATGTCGCTGGCCCAGCTGTCTGGCAATGGATGCTTATCCTGATTCGCTTGCGAAGGATCTTTGTACAGCGCCCACGCTTTTTTGACACCGTCCTCCTCTGCCCCCTCATATGCCCCGAACAATAAATTGTAGTTCATCGCCTTCATGTTTTTGCTGTGCGCAAGGTCAATATAGCCTTTAATTGTATCCAAGGCGACAGGCCTGTTTGCAATATCCGGCCATTCCGACGCTGGTTGATTGCCTTCCAGCTTCAGAGGCTGATGATGTTTATACTGCCAATCATAAAACTGAACGCCGTTAATATGGAACCGATTCAGACGTTGGATTACTGTTGCCATCTCTTCCCCATTCATGCTGTGGAAGTCCGCCAAATAACCGTAACGAGGAAATTTGCTCCAGTCTGTGGACACGTCAACTGCGATGTTCTGATGATCCTTCACTTCTTCCTTCGTTGCAAAGAAAACCTCAGCCATATAACCTCGGCCATCCTCCTTTGGAGGCGTCCAATCCCATTCCAATGAATTGCCGTCCACCTTGACTTCTTGCTCAGCGATCTTCTCCCCTAGATGGCGATACTGGACAATCACCTTCGCTTTTGACTCCGTTTTAGCCAAATCCAACGTAAAATGAACGTTGTCGCCGGGACGATAAGCCGATTTGTCGGTCGACAAGCGACTTATTATACCTTGGCTATTCACAAGCTCCGCCTTTATTTCCTTCTGCTCGCTGCAGCCGGAAGCAAGGATCATAAAAGAGGTAATGACAACAATGACTGATGAACTTATTCTATTTCGATTTCTTTTACGTTTCATTTGATAGCTCCTGTTTTTAGATTTAACCCTTCACTCCGCCTTCGTTAAATCCACCCTGTACGAATCTTTTTTGGAAAATAATATAAAGGATTATCGTCGGAATGAGCGCTATAATGGAAGCAGCAAATACCCATGAATAGTTTGTCGCATATTTATCGTTGAACATCAGCAGTGCAATTGGCAGCGTCCGAAGCGCCTCATCCTTAATAATGACTAGAGCCGTGAAATACTCCTCCCATGTGCCTTGAAAGGAAAGAACTGCAAGCGTCGCAATCGCCGGCATCGACTGAGGCAGGTAAATATTCCAGAAAATGCGCCAGCTGCCACCGCCATCGATCAACACGGACTCCTCGTACTCCTTCGGAATGCTTTGAAAGAATCCGCGCAAGAAGAACGTGCTGCCAACAACACCGCCGCCGATATAAATTAACCATAGCCCCCAGTAGGTGTTAACCAAACCAAATGATTTGATAATTAGAAACTGTGGAATAATGTTGATCACTCCGGGAATCATCATGGTCAGAAGAAACATTCGGAATAGAAACTCTTTGCCCGGAAACGTAAATCTCGCAAACCCGTAGGCGGTTAAACAGCCGAGAAACAAACTTCCTGTCATAGACACGATGGTAACGAGCGAGCTGTTCAGGAAATACCTTGCAAAATTATTTTTGCTCCATACTAGCTGGTAGTTATATAGGTTTGGGATGACGGAGAATACTTCCTTAGGCCGCGGCAGCGAGTATGCCCCTTTAATGAAGCTCGTCATAATCATATATACGAAGGGAAATAGAAAAGCCAACGCACCAAGCACGATAATGCTGTAAACTAGTAGCTGAATATGCCATTTAGTTTTCATTTCTTCTCCCTCCTACAAAAAACGCTGATTGCCGAATTTTTTCATCTGAGAATAGGTGAGTAAAAACACTGCAATCCCCATCATGACGGCTACCGCAGATGCATAACCAAAGTTAAAGTTCTTAAATGCTTGCATGTACATAAGGCTTGGCAGCGTCTGTGTCTGATCCATCGGACCACCGCGCGTAATAAAGTACACTTGTGGAAAGAAGTTGAATGCTCCGTTAATTAGGTTAATAAGAACGAATGCGGTGACAGGACCTAACATCGGAACCGTAATACTCCAGAACTGCTTCGTTCCGTTAGCGCCATCAATTTGCGCCGCTTCATAATATTCCTTCGAAATGCCCTGCAAGGCCGCCAAATAAATGACTACGCCCCAACCAACCGTTTTCCAAATATGAAACAACCAGATGACAATCATAGCCGTCCAATAATTTGATAAAAAATTAATCGGTTCATGGAATATGCCAAGCTGCTTATAAAAGATATAGTTGATCAAGCCATATTCACCGCCAGCGAACAAGAAGCGGAACAAGAAGGCGACCACGATCCAAGACGTGATGATGGGCAAATAATAAATCGTACGGAACACAATCTTATGCCTAACGAAGTGGATATTAATTAAGACCGCAAACACGATGGCAAGAAACCAGTTAATGGGTACCGTTACCGCGACGTTTAGAAACGTATTTCGGATTGCCATTAACACTTTATTGTTCGGATCCGTAAATGCGGATACGTAGTTTGCAAAGCCAATGAATGGATTTTCTGCATTAGGCATAATGCTGTATTCCTGGAAGCTTATAATTATGTTTTTAATCATCGGATAAATAACGAATACGGCCGTTCCTAAAACACCAAGAAAGATATAAGGCATAACCTTTATCCACTGCTGAATGCCCTTTTTCAACTTTACGCCTGCCGGAATTCGCTGCTCTTGCTTCGGCTGCCCCGTCACTGGTATAGACATATTGATGCTCCTTCCCTATCCTTCATCTCACTAGAGCCTTCATCTACCTTTGCAGTAGATGAAGGCTCTAGCATTTCACTTATTTCTTCAAAATAGCTTCAATGTTTTTCGCTGCCTCATCGAGCGCTTCTTTTGGTTTAAGCTCTCCACGGACCGCTTTCTCAAAAGCAAGATTAACGATTCCTTCCATTTCGCCGTATTGTGGAATCGGTGTGCGCGGCAGTGCAGTTTCAAGCTGCTTCACGTATTCTGTAACGAATGGCTGCTCAAGAAATGCCGGATCGTTTGCTGCCGTTTTGTTTGTAGGGATAAGACCAAGCTTGCTCATGATCTTTTGCGGCTCGTCGCCAAGCATCCATTTTGCAAATGTCCACGCCTCTTGCGGATGCTTCGAGTTTGCAAAGATAACAAGATCCTCGCCGCCTACAACAGATCGGCTGCCGCCTGCACCAGTAGGAATCAAGCCGCGAACCGTTTGCTCCAGCGGTTTGAATTTCGATTCTGCTTCGTTCATCAGAATGCTGTAAAACCAAGGGCCGTCATCAATCATCATATAATCATTGTTTTTCATACCGTCCCATGCGCCTGGCTCGCCGCCAAGAATCGTAGGCGTTACGAGTCCGTCTTTATTCCACTGTACAATCGTTTCGAGCGCTTTTACGCTCTCCGGGCTGTTCAAGTAGCCTTCAACCTTTGTATAGTCCTCGTTCGTCAATGAACCGCCAAGGCTCCAGAAGTAAGGCGATGCTGCCCATACGTTCGCTCCGCCGATGCCAATACCGCCCGGTTTGCCTTTTGCGACCGCAAGCTTGGCTGCTGCAACGAACTCATCCATTGTCGCAGGAGCTTCTTTTATGCCGATTTCATCCAAAACCGATTTGTTGTAGATAGCAATTTTTGTATTCGTGTTTACTGGAACGCCATAGTAGCCGCCGTTATATGCATTCGTTTCCATAGGCGCTTCGAACGTATTTGCTTTTAATGCATCGAAACCCTCGTTCTTGCTTATATCTTGCAGCGCTCCCATCTTGGCAAATTCAGGAACCCAAATAATATCCATTCGCATGAGGTCAGGTGCTGCATCGCCCGCTACTCCGGCAATAACCTGCTCTTTCAAGCCCTCGTATGGCATTCTTGTCAGCTTGAGCTCGATACCTGGGTTTTCTTTCTCAAAGAGCGGCTTAATATTTTCCGTGAGCACCTTCTCTTCTTGATCGCTATAGGTATGCCAGTATTCAATAGTAACTTTTTTGCCACCCGCTGCCGGAGCGTTACCGCTTTCATTTTTCGGAGCATTTCCTCCGCTATTGGCAGGTGCGTTATTTCCGTTTCCACACGCCGTAATCGTAAAAGCCATTACCGCCGCTAGTACCCCGTACGAAATTGTTTTGTACCATTTCATAGGATTGACCCTCCTCTTATTTATGCTTCTCCTTCATTATGCTTAGATCATTCTTCGTTAGAAACCGTTTTCATTGCGGAAAAGGTGTCGTATTTCACTCCGTTTTAAATGCCTCTTTTTTGGAAAAATAAAAAAGGTGTCTTATCTTTCTGTCTAAACAGAAAGATAAGACACCTTCACCATTTACTTTCCAATTGGCTCGAGCGGAGCAACACGTCCTAGCGATATGCTTGCGCCTTGAACAGGAGCCCCCCATCGTACGCCATTCGCAATGACTCTCAGCACATCTGGATGATGGTAGATCGGGAATGTTTCATGTCCAGGCCGGAAATAAAACAACTTGCCTTTTCCTCTTCGGTAGCAGCAGCCGCTTCGAAATACCTCTCCCCCCTCGAACCAGGAAATAAATACGAGCTCATCCGGCGCGGGTATGTCAAAGCGCTCCCCGTACATTTCTTCCTTCGGAATTTCAATATAATCATTTAAGCCGTCCGCAATCGGATGGCCGTGCTCGATAACCCAAACCCGCTCTTTCTCGCCATCATCGCGCCATTTGAGATCTCCTGTTTTAGTGCCTAACAAACGCTCAAATATTTTGGAGCCATGGCCAGAATGAAGAACGATTAACCCCATGCCCTCCATGACGCGTGCGCGCACCTTCTCGACAATATCATCCCGCACCTCAGCATGAGCGAGATGTCCCCACCAGATGAGCACATCCGTATGATACAGCACATCATCGCTTAGCCCATGTTCAGGCTCGTCGAGAACCGCTGTCTTTACTTCAAAGCCATCCACTGTTTTCAAGTAGCCGCCAATTGCGTTATGAATCCCTTCGGGATAGATGCTTGCAACCTGTTCATTTTGCTTCTCATGCCGATATTCATTCCAGACAGTTACCTTTATATTAGCCATTATTAGAAGCCTCCTGTGTTATCGTAATCCAGCGCTCTTCCTGGGTGGATAGGAGAATAGAATCCAGAGTCAGCTGATTGATATAACCATCCTCGATTGTTGCGTCGAGACCATCTTGCTTGCCGTTCAGCAAATTAAAGAAGGACTGCATTTGATTTGCTGCGAACGAATTTGGAATATCGATTTTACGGAATTGCTTATTCTCTCCAAGCTTGATTTCAAGGCTATCCTCTTCTTCAAGGTTGTAGATGAGCGCTCCTTGCGTACCGTAAATCTCGATCCGTTGGTAATTGCCGCGGCCAAAAGCGAAACGGGATATGTTCATCGTAGAGGAGCCGCCATCTTCGAAACGGGCAAGCACATGACAGAAATCATCAACATCCACCTCGCCTTTGCCCTCTCCATTTAGGTTGTCCCGCTCTTTTACAATCGTTCCTGCATCTGCGATAACCTTCACGGTTTCTCCGATAAGGAAGCGCTTAAGATCGAGAATATGAGAACCTAAATCACCGAGCGCACCCGATCCTGACAGATCCTTGCGGAATCGCCAGAGCAGTGGAATTTCCTCATTAATACCCCAGCTTTGCAAATACTGGCTGTATACGTGATTGATCTTGCCAAGCGTGCCTTGCTCAAGCAGCTGCTTCGCATATCGAACCGCGGATTTATAACGATACGTGAAACACACCATATGAGGGATGGGATGATTCGCTAATTCCTGTCTAAGAATCGCTGCTTCCCTCGCATCAAGGGCAATTGGCTTCTCAAGCGCAAATGGCTTGCGATGAATAATGGCGTCATACGCGATCTGAAAATGATTGCTGTTTGGTGTGCCTATGGTCACAGCGTCCAGCTCTGATTGCTTTAACATATCCAAATGATTTACATACTGCCGCTCAAGCGGAATACCCAGTTCATTGCCTTTGGCCAAAAGCGCTTCCTCATTACAATCACATATCGACCATATTTCAGCATGTTCACTTGCCAAGATGCCTTCAATATGAAAGTTAGCAATGCCGCCAAGCCCAATAACGCCTATTTTCAGCTTCTTCATATGCTTCATCCCGTCCTTATATTGGCTTCAATTACAAACCCAGTATAGTTTGTGTTAGAATGAACGGGAATGTCCGATCTAGACTCTTTTTGTACAAAAGCGACTTTTACGGAGTGAAGGAGGTCATAACTATTGCTGTCCATGAACATGGATTTAGTGCCTCGCATTAAAATTATGGGGTTTATTGCTTACAAAAGCCCGTGGATTCATTTCAAACGAAATATAAATGAGTATGTGCTCTATTTCATCAGAAGTGGAGAACTCCATATTAAAGAGGAGAAAAATCATTATGTTCTGCGTAAAGGTGACTTGCTTATTCTTGAGCCCAATTTGAATCATGAAGGAACTGCAAAGCATGTTTGCGATTACTATTACATTCACTTTGAGCATTCAGATATTAAAGCTGTGTATAGGGATGATATGCTGGCTTTAGCCAATTACTTTATTGTTGAGCATGACCAGTCTCCGTTTATTGAGCATAAGCCTACCGTTAATGGAATCCATCCAAATCACTGCTACTTCCCCAAATACCATACGATTTCTGATAAAACCAGATTTAATCTCATCCTGCATGCATTAAATGAAATGCAGAAGCTCTATATGCGCAGGTATTACAATAGAAGCCTAACTGCTTTTCAATTTATGCAATGGCTCGTTGAGCTCTCACGTGAATATTTTATGGATGAGCTGAAGCGCAACGACCGAATTCATTCGAAGTCGGTTGTTAAGGTTAACGCGCTGCTCGATTATATCCATCAAAACTATCAGAGCAAAATAACCGGCAAAGACATTGAGCTTGCATTTGAAGGCAACTATGATTATTTAAACCGTGCCTTTAAGCTCGTTACCGGCCAATCGATCATTCGGTACATCAACGCGGTTCGAGTAAACCAAGCGAAACAATTGATTGAAACGACGCCGCTCAGCATAGGAGAAATCGGTTATCTAGTCGGGATCAACGATCCCTATCATTTCAGCAAAGTATTCAAAAAATATGTCGGCCTCTCTCCTACTCAATATTTTAAGCAAGTATGGAAGAGCGACTAAAAACCCTCCAAACGACCATCGTTAGGAGGGTTTTTTTGGGCTTTAATCCATAGAAGCTATCTATCATTATGGGGCAAATATCTTCAATTGATACTAGCAGATTTTGATAGAGATAGGGATATTGACCAGTACGAACACTCTATCATGTACGTATACTTACACTACATAGATACAAAATAAATAAGAGAAAGGAGGATCTCTAGCTTTGCTAGAATGCTAGTTTTCCAAGTAGCCTAAGGTTCTATCTAGAAAAGGAGTGCTGCACAATAAAGCAAAAAAAGGGTTCAAAACTGAAAAGAGGTTAAAGCATGCATGACTTAATGATCATTATGACCATTTCCGCGTTCCTTCTAACAATCAGCTTCATCTTCTGGCGACCGCAGGTCAATGAAGCGATACCCGCAACAATCGGAGCTGCAGTCGTTCTTCTTAGCGGAAGCGTCTCGCTTTCCGATCTCGGTCAAATAACCGAAACGATAAGCGGGGCTGCGGTCACCATTATTGCTACTATCGTTATGGCCATTGTTTTAGAAAGCTTCGGTTTTTTCTACTGGGCAGCCGAGCTGCTCACCAAAAAAGCACGCGGCTCCGGCATTCGTTTGTTTTGGCTAACAAACTTATTTTGCTTTCTCATGACGCTTTTTGTAAACAACGACGGAAGCATCTTAATTACAACGCCCATATTACTGCTCTTGCTGCAAAATATGGGACTAAAAAAACATCAAAAAATACCTTATCTCTTATCTGGCGCATTAATCGCAACGGCATCTAGTGCCCCTATCGGCGTAAGCAATATCGTCAATTTAATTGCGTTAAAAATCGTTCATATGGATCTCTACATGCATACCGCCATGATGTTCGTACCCGCTTCGCTTGGACTTGTCCTCTTGTCGCTCCTGCTGTTTGCCGTCTTCTATCGCACACTTCCAAAAACACTTCCTCCCGCTTCCAGGTGGAATCTTATGCCCGGCAGCCATCCGTTAAAGGAAACCTTGCCTAAAGAGAACCGCAACCGCTTCATGCGCAATATTCTTATTTTTGTATTCTGTGTTCGTATCAGCCTCTTTGTCGCTTCCTACATCCACTTCCCCGTCGCTGCAATGGCTGTTATCGGATCTGCTCTTCTGCTAGGCTGGCGTTGGTACCACTTAAAAATTTCACCGGCGGACATGCTCAAAAAAACACCTTGGTATATACTCATATTCGCTTTCAGCATGTATGTGATCATTTATGGCCTTAACAACATCGGTTTAACGGATTGGCTTATTCATCTTATGCAGCCTCTCATATCTGGAAGCCTGGTTCACGCCAGCGTCCTCATGGGCGGACTTTTAAGCGTACTCTCCAATTTATTCAACAACCATCCCGCACTTATGGTCGGTACGATTACACTAATGAATATGGGCCTTGATCCTCTGACGTTAAAAATTGCTTATCTCGCTAGTGTCATCGGCAGTGACATCGGTTCGCTCCTATTGCCAATTGGCACACTGGCAACGCTTATGTGGATGCATATCGTACGTAAAGGCGGAGTTCCAATTAGCTGGGTCCAATATTTGAAGGTAACTTCAATCGTCATTCCGATTACCGTTATATTCACGTTGATTCTATTATCGTATTGGGTATACTGGGTGTTCTAATTCGCAAAAAAAAGAGACCTTCCGCAAGGAAGGTCTCTACTATAAATAACAGGATAAATCTGGTTAATAGCTATATTTTATACTCGAAATAATCCATAACCGTTCAAAGGCACGACAGGCGACCTATCTATCTTGAGTCCCTGTGATTGTCCATGGAAAGCAACATCAACCAGCCACTGTGTAAAGCTGGCAACATCCATTGCTTCCAGCTCCTGCAAGGTGAAGAAACCGGCAGCGTCAACCTCCACAAAATCCGGGGTAGGCTCTCCGCTCACATATTCCATCTCAAATGCTACGTACAGATTATGTATATTTCTCGGCTGATCACGCAGTGCTACGACGTTTTTAACGATTGCTTGCACGCCGCACTCTTCCATAACCTCTCGCTCAATCGTGTCTTGAATGGCCTCCAGCTGCTCAATATAACCGCCCGGATTCGTCCATTTACCTTTTCCAGGCTCTTGCGCTCGGCGAACGAGCAAAATTTTCTCATCCTTTACGACCAGTGCTCCGACACCAATGCTATAATTTCCCCAATGAACGAAGCTGCAGCTCGTACAAGCCCGCCTCATCGTACCGTCAACGTCACGGGTTTCGAGCTCATGACCGCATGACATACAAAATTTCGCTTCCATTTGCTTCACCTCTGCATCAAGCTTTTTTCCTCATTCGATTATACGAATTATTTCAGCTTATGCATAGGTTGTACCCATTGAGTACGAACCTTTCATTTGATAAGGAATAGGACGTACAGGTATAATGCCAATATGAGCTACAGCATAGGAGGACAAAGATCATGCGTTTTGTAAGCAATAATGGCATCACCGACCCAACGCTTAATTTGGCATTAGAGGAATATATATTGCGTTCATTGCCTGACAACGATGACTACTTGCTTTTCTACATAAATGAGCCATCCATCATCATTGGCAAGAACCAAAATACCGTCGAGGAAGTTAATGCAGATTACGTCGAGAGCAGTGGGCTTCACGTCGTCCGCAGACTCTCTGGAGGGGGAGCCGTCTACCACGATCTCGGCAACTTGAATTTCAGCTTTATTATGAAGGATGACGGTAAGTCCTTTCACAATTTCAAGAAGTTCACCGAGCCCGTTGTACGTGCGCTTCAAGAGCTGGGTGTAGACGCCGAAATGACCGGCCGAAATGATCTACAGGTTGGCGAGCGAAAAATATCCGGCAATGCGCAATTTTCGACGAAGGGCAAAATGTTCAGCCATGGAACGCTGCTGTTTAATTCTGAAATCGAAAATGTTGTATCTGCGCTAAAGGCAAATGCTGAGAAATATGTATCGAAGTCAACGAAGTCGATCCGCAGCCGCGTGGCGAATATTACAGAGTTTTTGAAGGAGCCTATGACGATAGAGCAATTTAGGCAAAGACTGCTTCAATCCATCTTTGAGCAATCTGCTGAAATTCCGTTCTACGAGTTATCTGAACAGGACTGGCAAAATATACACAAGCTGGCGGAAGAGCGCTACCGCAGCTGGGAATGGAACTATGGCCGTTCTCCATCCTTTAATGTACAGCAGAAGAAACGAATCGAAGGAGTTGGCACCTTTGATGTTCGCCTTCAGGTTGAAGAAGGATTGATTGTGAACGCTGCTATTTACGGAGACTTTTTTGGCCGTGGCGACAGCAATGAAGTTGCTCAGAAACTGATCGGCATTCGTTATGAAGCTTCCGCTCTAAAGCAGCTTACAGCTGATATTGATCTGCCCTTCTATTTCGGTCCGGTAACGAAAGAACAATGGCTTGAGTTAATTTTGTAAGCAGCATGCAAACAGCCCCTTGCGATATGCGAGGGGCTGTTTACGTAATCATTGAAGGAGAGATTATGTTCACCCTTCATCCCCGCTCTCTTTATCCATTGAAACGTCGATATAACCGATTTACTGCTGCTGACATCTTCTCATTTCCCTTCCCCTTGCGCTCCAGGTTTTCCTGATCTGCCCTCTCAAGCGAAAGCAGGATTAATCCATAACCAACGGCTGAAAGCGATGCTGAAAGCTTGGCCAGTTCTTCAGACTTAATCTCTTTTTTATCTGCCATCAACTTTTCTCCTTTATATTGAAATTTTTAGAATACTTTTATGTGATAAGCTGAATCATCATGGTCAAAGGTTTAAAGCAGCTCTTCCTTTTCCTCTTTTGCTTTTATGACGGCAAACAATCCAAATAAATCGCCAATGACTAATATAACTGCAGCCCATATAGCAAGATCATCAGACGATAATTCGGTTATCTCCGGTTTTGTTGTCGTTTTTGGCATTCGGATTAAGCTCCTTGATTTCATGTGATGATAACAGCCTATGCCAAGGAGCTGATTTGGGTTTGGGCGTATGCCGCTGTGTCCAGAAATAAAAAGGACGACAGCAAGAAACCCCAAGCGGTTCGCTCGGGGCTTTCAACCAGTTATACCATTCTGAACTTAGAGACATGGCTTTGCAAATCACCTGCTGCAGCATGAAGCGTTGTTGCAGATGCTGTTATTTCCTCCATGTACGCAAGCTGCTCTTCGGTTGCTGCAGATACGCTTTGCGTCAATGCTGATGATTCATTAGCCTGCTTCGCGCTGGCTGAAGTGGAAGCAGCAATGTTTTGCGAGCCTGTAGATATTTGTATGGATGACGCAGCAATCTCTTGAATTTGGCTCGCTACCTCACTCACTGAACTGCGGATAAGCTGAAATTGACTGCTTGTCTCGATCAATGAACGCTTTCCCTTTTTCACTTCATTTTTCCCTTTATCCATCATAGAAACAGCCTGCATTGTATTGCTGCGTACAGTGCCGAGCAGCTTAGACGCTTTTTTTGACGCTTCTTCCGATTGTTTCGCTAAGTTTCTAACCTCTTCCGCTACTACAGCAAACCCTAAGCCATGTTCCCCTGCCCTTGCTGCTTCAATGGTTGCATTTAATGCAAGCAGCCGAGTCTGGCCCGAAATGGATGCAATTAATGCTACGATGTTCTCGATGTGCTGCACGCTTTCCTTCACATTTTCCATGGAATTCGCAGTTTCATCGACGATTTGATCAATGCTGCTCATGTCTTGGGTGGCAAGCTCCATGTAGGAATGTCCTCCATCTACGATAAGAATGGCTTGCTCTGACGTTTCCGAAATCACAGTTACCGCGGATGCTATACTTCTAATTGCTTCGACAATGTCCTCCATCGCTGTTGAAATTGCTTCTGAACCTTGCAGCTGCTCCTCTGCTGATGCAGCAACCAGCTGCGTCGATTCAACGATGTAATACGTAGCTGCTGAGGTTTGTTTGGCTCCTTCACGCATCTCCTCAGAGCTTGCTGCCAGCTGCTTCGCAGCCTGATTGACCTGCTCTATCATCTCCTGCAAACCGCTCCTCATACTATCAAACGAGTCTGCTAATGAACCGATTTCATCTTTATTTCGAATGTGAAGAGGCGTGCTGCGCAAATCACCGCTGGCTACGGCCACAGCTAATCCAGACAAACGTCTAATGGGCATGGAAATATTTCTAGAAAGCAGTGTACCAAGCAGCAGCGTCACCGCAATAAGGAGGATACTTCCGATAATCATAGAAATATTTGACTGATTAACTTCCCTATCGTTTGCCAGTACCTTTTCCGACATAACGTTCTCTTGTTTTTGAGCGAGTTTAATCGCATTAGTGCGAATTAGCTTGGCCAAAGGGAAAACGCGTGTGTTGGCATAAGAAGTGGCTTTTAACTGCTCCACATCGTTAAACGCTGCTATCCGTTCCATGTATTGATTGTTCCATCCCAGAAGGGCGTCAAGCGCTTTAATATCTTCCTCATTTTGTATCAAAGCTTGTGCTGCCTTTGCTTGACTAACAATATCCGCACTTACCGCATCCATTTCTTTTAACATGTCTTTATTTTTATTCAATAAGTAATCGCTAAAGCTGCTATTGAGCTGAACGGCATTTCTTTGAATAGACTCCATATTCATAAGGACGGCTACATTATTGTTAATAAGCTCATTATAGGATCTATTAAGGTTATTGAGATTATAAAAAATAAAGCATAATAGAAGCATAATAAAAACAATTGCAGCAAAAAAACTGCCGTAAATCTTATTGGCTATCGTTAATTTACGTTTGCTCCCAATATTCAATTTCATCTATGCCGTCCTCCTTGCGTTTTCTGTGAGGCAATATGTACTTCATAAAAAAGCTTTAAATAAAAGGGCTGCCGCTGGCAGCCCTTTATCTATTGCTTTAATTTAATTTTTCTTAAGGAGCTTGCTAATGATAACGGCTGCTTGCGCTCTGTTAGCTATGCCTTTTGGAGCATAGGAGCCGTCCGTCATGCCGTTGATCACGCCTTGTTCTGTCAGAAGGGCAATCGCTTCTTTCGCATACGATGCCATTTTAGCTTGGTCGCTAAATTTACTTAAGGCACCCTCTACGTCACTTGCTGCTGCATCCTTATTGATGAGCTTCAAGGCGTTCGCAGCCATAATAGCCATTTCCTCACGTGTAATCGGTCGGTTAGGATCGAATTTGCCCTCTCCTACACCTTGAGCCAGTCCTGCTTTCACCGCTGCAGCTACTGAAGCGTAGTACCAATCCGACGTTTTCACATCACTGAAGTCTGCCGTGGCAGTCGCATCCGCTAATTGATAAGCGCGAACAAGCATCGTCAAAAACTCAGCTCGCGTTACTTGTTTAAGCGGTGCAAATGATGTGCTGCTAATACCTGTAATAATGCCTTTTCCAGCCAACTCCTTAATTGCGTCTCCAGCCCATGCCTCGACAGCTCCTAAATCTTTAAACTCAGGAACGTCAACTGGCGTTGGCGTAGGTTTAGGAGTCGGTGTTGGCGTTGGTGTTACAACTGGACCTGGTCCGCCGGTGCCTGGGTCCGGTGTTACAACAGGTCCCGTCTCCTCAGCAAATGCCGCTGTAAATATTGCATTAGCCACCACTCTGAATTGCTTTTGCGGATGTGCTCTGTTCAGCAAATCATTCGCAAATAACGTGACATTAATTTTGCCTTTTTTGTAGGTGAAGCCAATCGTTTTACCTTTTACTTTATCATTTCCAGGCCACCAGCCTGCTTTAAAGAAGTCAGCATCTGTACTTGCCGTTGCCAACACCTTCGCATTTGCAGGAGTAGAAGTGATCCATGAACCCGATGCCGTGTAGAAGAATTCTTTTGCATCGTACGCAGCCGTAATCAAATGCGTTTGATCCAGCTCTGTTTTGAACAAGCCTTCATGAGAGCTTCCTGTCGTTGCGAAATCGAATCCTGGCAGCAGCGTCGAACCCTTCATTGTGTTCATTGCTGATCTTCCGAATCCAATATAAGGCTTGCCCTCACCAATCAGGTTCGTGCTTGCTTGTCCGCTTGTGTTAATAAGTACATCGCTTGCCGCCATATCCGTTGTCACAGGGAAGCCCAAATCTTTTAGAACAAAAGCAGGGACTCCTGTTGCGGATACCGTCGTTAATTTCAGCAGCGGCCCTTCTTTGCTGTTCTTACTGTCAAAGGCAATAACATCTAACAAATATTTTTTGGAAATAGACTGGAGATCCGCTTTGGAAACGAGGAAATCTCCTAATTCATAACCTGCAGCACCTTTGCTCAGCATCGTTACTGCTTTCTTAGCTGCAAGCAATTCATTTACTGCTTTAATGGCCGCATTGCTTGTATTTCTAATGACATACTGTTCTGCGTCGCCTGGAATGGTCGTCTCTGGGATTACGACTCCAGTAACGCTCGTCGTTTTACCGGAGAAGGCTCCATCCTGACGAACCACATAACGATCAAAACCTCTCATATCAGCAAAGCTTTGAACGATTTCCGCATACATTTCAGAGAAATCCGATACATCAAAGCCATCATACAAGACGAGGTTAGCATAACCCCTCTTCGCTTGCTTCATGTTGACAACGTAAGAGCCAATTGGATAAACAACCTCGCCAATCGTCACAGGTGTTGTGGTTTGTTCGACTTTCACGCCATTGCTCAGCAAGTACTGAACCATTTCATATGTTGCTAGGCGGTTTTTTTGCAATTCGCTTGCTACAGGAAGAACATAATAGTCTGGGAAGAAATTAGTTTCTGCACCGCGCGGTMTGCCAATGACTTGGTCAGCAGCATTCGTCAAATATTTATCAACGGTACGGCTGTCTGTATTCTCGACTCCGCGCTTATAAACTTCAAGCTGGTTCAAAAACAATTTTTCTTTGTTTTCTACTACATACTTGGTTGCTGCAACGCTCGCATAGAAAAGTGCAGTCGTTGAATCCTCGTTAAGCTCTGGTATTTCCAGCGTGTGACCTAATGCACCATGGTGCATCGCATAAACAGCTGTATACGCAGGAGATGCATCGTCCCAGCCTGATTTATTAGGTCCATTGTTGTTTTGATGAGATTCATACGGAATTTCGTAGCTTGTATATTTGGTGTTAGCAATACCTGCTTTACCCATCGCATTCGCTTGCTCGAGCATGCTTCCAATCAATAGATCGTACTCGAAGTTCGGATCATGCGGCGGCGTACACGGCTCGATCAGGAAGCTGCCTACGAAACCGTGCATATCCAAGAAGGAAAGCGGTGACCATTTGGCAATTTCTTTCGTTACGATTTTTGTTTCGGGCTGTGTTTGATAGGAATTATCGCGGTTCAAGTCAAACGAGTTGGCATTTGCCCGCGTATTCAATGAACGTCCATCCGGATTTTCCGTAAAATTCATTAGGAAAATAGCATTTTCAAGCGCATCATTTACGTTTAACGTAACGGGCAGCGGATTAGCAGCATCCTCGTTCGTATTAAACGTGATGTTATCCTTCATCCCCATTTCCCGGAAGAAGTTAAGAATAACGTCAACGCCAGGCGCTTCATCCGGATGGATATTGTTAAGCCATACTGGAACTTTATAGTCGGTGAACGTGCCATTTTTGATTTTATCCTGCAAGCCCTTCGGATCATTCATCATAGCAGGCATCGTTTCATTTAAGTATTTGTCTACAGACGCTTTGTCCTTTGCCAAAATCGTAAAATAAATGTTTCTTCCCTGCACGGATTGGCCAAGAACCTGTGTTTCGACATAGCGATTATTTTTCGCATTAATTTCTGCTGTAATCGCATCAATCTCTGGTTTAATTTCATCATACGAATGATAGCTGTCATAAACATTAAGCTTAATAGGTGCTGTCGCAATGGTGCGGCCTTTCTGATCTAGAACAGCAAAATCACGAGTACCAAGCATTGCCGGGTATCTGGAACGGTGAGCACCAGACAAGTTTGTTGTGTTGTAAATAAGGTCGAACGTAACTTGCGCTTTAACCGTCGTTCCATCCAGCACTGGTGTCCCTTCCAAATAGATGAATGGGTCTCCCGAATACGAGTTCGTGCCCCACTTTTTCCATTCGGTCAGAGGTTTCTCGCCATAGCTCCATTTCAGATCTGCAAGCGCTACGCCTGCCGGCAATTCGAATGAAACGTCAATCGTTCTTTTTTCTGTTATGGATGCTTTATCTTTGCTTAGTTGAAGCTCTTGTACTTCAAGAAGAATGCCTGTTAGCACTTTTGTAAATGTCGTTAAATGCTCTTGGATTCTTCCCGGATAAGCAGACTCGATATAATCAAGAGTATCTTTTGCTGTGTGCCATATCTCTCCATCCAGTGTAGTTTGCGTATAACCATCCTTGTCGCCAAGGCTCCAGTTCGTCGCTTCCAAGTAGGCGTAAGGAATACCTGCTTTCGAGAATGGCGCATGATCGCTCCAGTCTCCTGTTGTACCAGCTGGATACTTAGGATTTTCACCTGGATTAGTTATAAGGGAGAGACCAAGACGGTCAGCAATGCTAAGGCCTAGGTCACGAACAAAACCTTTTGAACCACTGCTGCCATAAATATACATATTGTCGCCGACAGCCACACTGTCGAGGTTAATCATCGCAACTGTGTTTTTCTTATCTTGAGCAGTCATTTGAGACACATAATATTGAGAACCTCTAAGTCCTTGCTCTTCCGCGCCAAACGCAATGAATTTAATCGTATACGGCGTAGCTAGCTCGGACACTGCTTTCGCTGATTCCAGCATAACCGCTACACCTGATGCATTATCATCAGCGCCTTTGCCTGCATTGACAGAGTCATAATGCGCGCCTACGATTACTACCTTTGGCGAGGTTCCTACTTTAGTCGCTACGATGTTATTTGAATTAACCGTTGTCCCACCGCGAGTATAGCTGAACGGCTGTACCGCAGTATTAAGGCCTAGTTTTTCAAATTCAGCCTTTACATAATTTCCGGCTTCAACCTCTTTCGCTGTACCCGCAACACGAGCACCGATTGTGGTCGCCATATAATTAAGATAATCATAAGCACTTTTACCAACCGAATCTTCCGGCTCAGCAAGTGCAGAGACGATCAGCGGCTCCGTATCCGAAGTTTCTTCCAGCCCCGTTGTTTCTGGAGCGACTGCAGTCTCCTCAGCAGGAACCGAACCTGTATCGGCACCTTCCCGCGCATATGCAGCACCGGGAGCAATGATAGAGAAAATGAGCATTAAGGAAAGCATGAGTGCGAGAAGCTTTTGAGAGATAATCTTCTTAGACATGTTCTTCCTCCTTTTTTGTCTAGCAATTAATCCAATAAACAGAGTGCAGCCAAACTATAGATTGACAATGCTATACTCATCACTCCCATTCCGCTTTTGCGTTAATCAATTTTGACTTAATCTAGGGTGCGCCTTATGTATATGTGGGTAAAGCGTCAAAATTTGTATACAATATACTTCTTTACGTGAGATAGTGTAACATCAACATTTCATATAGACAATGATATTTTCAGATATTCGATTAAAATTCGATAAAAATCATTCTTTTATGTTATTTTATATAACATCAATTCTTAAGAATACCGACCATTATTCATTCATAGTTTAATAGACGTAAGTTTAGCTTGCGTGAACAATAGCATATAATCATGTCCGCCAGCCTTTGAATCTGTACCTGACATATTAAATCCCCCAAAGGGATGAACGCCTACTAATGCTCCCGTACATTTACGGTTAATATATAGATTGCCGCAATGCATTTCCTGCAGCGCTGCTTGAATACGATCCTCTTCTGCCGAGAAAAAAGCTCCTGTCAGACCAAACTCCGTATCATTGTAAATATGAATAGCCTCCTGCCAATCCTTCGCCTTAGCAATGGCTAATACAGGCCCGAATATCTCTTCTTGCATTAACGAATCTTTTGGAGCAACATCAGCAAATACCGTTGGCTCTATGAAATAGCCGCTCTCTATTCCTTTTCCGCCGCCTGCTATTAATCTACCTTCACTCTTGCCTCTCTCAATGGCATTCAAAATCTTGTCAAAAGAAGCTTTATCAATAACAGGCCCGATTGCCGCATTCTCTTCCGGGGAACCCATAACAAGCTTGCTCGTTCTTTCTTTCACTTTTTCAATTAGCTCATCATACACATCCGCTACAACAATGGCTCTTGAGCCTGCCGAGCATTTCTGTCCTTGAAACCCAAATGCAGAAGCTACAATAGCATCAGCAGCAGCATCGATATTGGCCGTTTCATCCACGACAATACCGTCTTTCCCGCCCATTTCCGCAACAACTCGCTTCATCCATATTTGTCCCGGCGCTTGTTCAGCAGCCAGCCTATTAATACGCAGCCCTATTTCCTTCGAGCCTGTGAAGCTAATGAATCTAGTCTTTGGATGGCTAGTCAAGTAGTCGCCGATTTCTGCACCGCTTCCCGGCAAATACTGAATAACATCAGCAGGCATCCCCGCCTCTACCATCAGCTCATAGAACTTGTAAGCAATAATCGGAGTTGTAGATGCAGGTTTCATAATAATCGTGTTGCCTGCAACAATAGAGGCACTAGCCATCCCAGCGCATATTGCCAGCGGGAAATTCCAAGGCGGAATAACAATCCCGACGCCCAGCGGAATATAAGTCAGCCGATTGTCTTCACCTGCTAGCTTAACCAGCGGCTTAAGCTCATTGGTTTCCGCTAATTTCAACATTTCACGTGCATAATAATCCATAAAATCAATCGCTTCTGCCGTATCCGCATCGGCTTCTGCCCAGTTTTTACCTGACTCAATTACGAGCCACGCCGAAAAATAGTGCTTCCGCTCCCGCATGAGCGCTGCGGCTTTCATCAAGCAGCTCGCCCGTGTCCATACCGATGTATGTTTCCACGTTTCAAAAGCAGCAAGCGCTGATTTCATCGCCTGTTCAGCTAATTCTTGGCTCGCTTTTGCCACTTCACCTACTACTTCATCCGACTTTGCCGGGTTGCGCGATACGATATAATCAGAGGTATGAACGGCATGACCTCCAATATGCAGCGGGTATTGCTTGCCTAATTCGGTTCTCACATGAGCAATTGCTTCCAGAAAGGCAGCGCGGTTCTCAGCATTGCCAAAATCAGTCATCGGTTCAGTAACAAATGGCGTTACATTCCATTCTCTCATTGTCATTCCCCTCTACTTCCACATATTTTTCAGTACAAACCAAACGTTATCAGGTCGTTCTGCCAGTCTTCGCATGAAATAACCAAACCAATCTTCACCGTAAGGGACATAGATTCTTACTCTATAACCATCACGAACGAGTTCATCCTGCAGCTCCTCGCAAATGCCATAAAGCATTTGGAACTCGAATTGCTCCACTGGAATTCCCTGCTTTTTGATGAACCTTTTTGCGGTCTCAATGATGGCGCGATCATGGGTCGCTATCCCCGTGTAGCTGCCGCTCTGCAAATGCATCTTTATTAATCTCTCAAATGATTGATCGACATCCGTTTTCTGCGGATAGGCAACCTCTTCAGCTTCTTTATAAGCGCCCTTCACCAATCTTAGGTTGGCACGATTAAGTCCTAGCTCATAAACATCCTGCTCCGAGCGAAACAAATAAGCTTGAATAACGATACCTACTTGGTCATATGACTCTCGCAGCCTCTTATATAGATCAAGAGCAGGCTGGCAGTGAGAGTAATCTTCCATATCGATTCGAACAAAAATGTTCATTTTCGCAGCGGCATCCAATATCGTTCTCATATGCTCCTCGCACAGCTTGCTGTCTAGATCCAGTCCTAAGCTTGTAAGCTTTAATGATAAGTTCGCATTTGCATTAGAAGCAGCAATTGCCTTTAGCGTGCGCAAGCACATATTTGCGGAATGAGCTGCCTCTTCCTTGCCTCGAATAAATTCACCTAATATGATCTAAAGTTGCCATTTTTCCTTGTTTATTAAGCTTCTTGACCGCTTCAATGGCGCTGCTTATCTCAACCCCAGCTACAAATCGGCTAGCTCCCAGCTTGAGCCCATATTTACGCGCCAAGCTCCCAATCCGACTGCTTTTGCCGAGAGTCAGAAAAAAGCTCCTCATCATTTTTTCCATAGCGAACCCTCGTCCCCTAACCGCCTAGATTCTATATGATTCGTTTGCCAAGCAGAGAGGTCGCCATCTCAACCGCAAGCCGAGAAGTACGCATGCCTACATCCAGCAGAGGATTTACTTCCACAATATCCATAGAGGTTACGCGGCCTGTTTCAGCTAGCAGCTCCAGCGCTAGATGCGCTTCGCGATAGCTTATTCCGCCTGGAACCGGCGTCCCTACACCAATAGCTTCCGCCGGGTCCATACAATCCATATCAAAGCTTACATGCACACCATCCGTACCGCTGCTCACAATCTCAATCGCCTTCTCCATGACTGCCTTCATGCCCATTCGGTCAATGTCATGCATCGTGAAGCAAGCGATACCTTCTGAGCGAATAAGCTCCTTCTCGTAATGATCCAAATCACGCGCTCCGATAATCACTACATTTTCTTTCTTAATGAGCTGTCCAGCTCCCGGTATATCGGAAAGCTTAAACTTCCCTAGACCCATCGCTACCGCAAGCGGCATACCGTGCATATTTCCGGAAGGAGTTGTCTCCTCCGTATTCAAGTCGCCATGCGCATCAAACCAGATAATACCCAAATTATTGTAATGACCAGTCAAACCAGCTAGCGAGCCAATCGCAACACTATGGTCCCCTCCTAATACGAGAGGAAAGGAGTCCGCAAGCACTGCGCGATAGACCTGTTCACCTACTAGCCCGCTCATCTCTTTCACTTCGGGAAAATATTTCATCTTGGGCTGCTTCGGATCAAGCACGCCATGCCTCGGGCAGCTGACCTCGTAGTTGCCAACTAAATCAAATCCCATACTTCTGATTTGACGCGCTAGCCCTGATTGAATAATGCTTTCCGGTCCAAGCTCCGATCCTGCGCGGCTTCCGCCCATCCAGAACGGAACGCTTATGAGTCTCACTTTTTTGCTCGCCATAAAATCCGTCCTCCCCGTCTTGTTAAGATTCGCTTCCCCAATGCTTCCCAAAGTGAACATCCCCTTCCTTAACCTGTCTCCGTCCGCAAATTCATCCCTTATTCGGATTGAAGCACAAGCGCAATCCTTTCTATCGCCCAATCGATCTCTTCTTTCGTTATAATGAGCGGCGGCGCGAACCGAATGGTCGTGTCATGTGTTTCTTTGCACAATAGCCCTTTCGCCATCAGACGTTCACAGTATGGCCTAGCTGCTGTATCAAGCTCCAAACCGATAAACAAGCCCTTACCGCGAATTTCCACAATATGCGGTGAACTAATTTCAGCTAATTGTTCTCGAAAATATTTCCCCAGTTCATCCGAACGCTCTGCCAGCTTCTCCTCCTCAATGACATCAATTGCTGCTGCAGAGACGGCACAAGCCAGCGGGTTGCCGCCAAACGTAGATCCATGCGATCCAGGCTCAAACACGTTTAAAATCGTATCGTTTGCGGCGATTGCCGAAATGGGCATTACCCCGCCGCCCAGCGCTTTGCCCATAATATAAACATCTGGCGTTACATTTTCCCAATCACACGCAAAGCGTCTGCCTGTACGTCCAAAACCGGTTTGAATTTCATCCGCCACGAACAGCACATTATTTTGTTTGCACAATGCATAGGCTCCCGACAAATATCCTTCCGGCGGAATAATGATGCCCGCCTCCCCTTGAATCGGCTCAACGAGAAAGGCAGCTGTATTTGGTGTAATCGCCTGTTCAAGAGCAGCCAAATCACCGTAAGGAACTAACTTGAAGCCTGGCGTAAATGGTCCAAAATCCTTTTTGTATTCCTCCGTTGAAGAGAAGGAAGTGACCGTTATCGTCCGACCATGAAAATTGCCCATACAAACGATAATTTCCGCTTGGTCGTGCTCCACACCTTTCTCACGATATGCCCAGCGACGAACCGCCTTAATGGCGGTTTCCACTGCTTCTGCCCCCGTGTTCATTGCCAAAATTTTATTTTTACCCGTGTAATTAACGAGCTTTTCATAAAACTCACCCAGCTTATCATTGTGAAAAGCTCGCGAAGTGAGCGTTACTTTATCCGCTTGATCTTTAAGTGCATGAATAATCTTTGGATGCCTATGACCATGATTAAGAGCGCTGTACGCACTGAGCATATCCATATACCGATTGCCTTCAGGGTCGTTCACCCAGACACCTTCAGCCTCCGAAATAACGATAGGCAGCGGATGGTAATTGTGTGCGCCGTATCGATCCGACTGCTCCATGACAACCGCTGTAGATTTGGTAGATGTCATATCGATGAAATCACTCCCTGCAAATTTGTATACAATATTCAATTACTGTTATAAAAAAACCTGGATTGATTATTAACCACCAGGAATTTACAAACTAAACGACCTTGCTGCTATAAAACCTTTGCCAAAAAATCTTGCGTTCGCGGGTGCTGAGGATTTTGGAATACCTTCAGCGGCACTCCCTCTTCAACAATGCAGCCGCCATCCATAAACAGCAGCCTATCGCCAACCTCGCGGGCAAAACCCATTTCATGCGTTACAATAACCATCGTCATTCCGTTTTGAGCAAGCTTCCGCATGACTTCAAGCACCTCGCCAACCATCTCAGGATCGAGTGCTGACGTTGGTTCATCAAACAGCATTACGCTAGGCTGCATGGCAAGCGCTCTCGCTATCGCAACACGCTGCTTTTGTCCGCCTGAGAGACGATCTGGATAGGCATCTTTCTTGTCTTCGAGCCCCACTAAGCGCAGCAGCTCCACAGCTTCTACATTTGCCTGCTCTTTGCTCAGCTTCTTTAGCTTACGCGGAGCAAGGGTTAAATTTTCCAAGACGGTCATATGCGGAAATAAATTAAAATGCTGAAACACCATGCCCATTTCTTGACGAATCCGATTTAACTCCGACTGTTTATTTATAATTTCACAATCATTCAGCTGAATATGACCAGCCGACGGCTCCTCCAATCGATTCAAACAACGAAGAAAGGTGCTTTTCCCTGATCCGCTTGGTCCGATAACAACAACAACCTCGCCTTTGCGAATTACCGTGTCTATCCCCTTCAATATTTCGTTTTTTCCATAAGATTTGCGCAGCCCTTTTACGACTATCATCAGCTTCTCAACTTCCTCTCTAGCACAGCAAGCAGCCTGGATAATGTAAACGTCATGATAAAATATAATGCACAAGCGACTAACAGCGGCTCCATCGGCGAGAAGGTGACGCTCTGAACCGTCCGAGCATTGTACATTAGCTCCGCAATACTAATGACGGATATAAGCGAGGAGTCTTTAATAATAATAATGAATTCATTGCCAATGGCCGGCAGCATATTGCGAAAGGCTTGCGGCAGCACGATGTACCGAAGCGCCATACCTCTGCTCAGCCCCAAGGATCGAGCCGCCTCCGTCTGTCCCTTGTCGATCGCTTCGATTCCCGCTCGAAATACCTCAGCCATATAGGCAGAACTATTAATTGTAAGCGCCACCACTCCGGAAATGAAAGGCGGCAGATTTATACCAAATCCAGTCAGTCCATAATGGATAATAAAGATTTGTACGAGCATTGGGGTTCCTCGAATGATCTCAATATAGGTAGAGGCCAAAAACTTAACCGGCCAGAAGCGCGAGATTCGTATTAATGCAACGGCAACCCCAAGCACTGTGCCGAGCGCCACGCCGAAGAAAGACAGCTCCAGCGTGACCAAGGCTCCTCTCAAAAAAAATTGCCAATACTCTGTCAGGAAACCGAAGTTTAAATCCATATTCAACTACTCCGTCCGCTCTTTATTCTCCAACCAGCTCATTGGCCTCAACGACATAACGATCAATTTCACCGCTTTCCTTCAAACGAGCAATCGTTCCATCAATTTTATTAAGCAAATCTTGATTGCCCTTTTTAACAGCTATGGACACACCCGCTTCTTCCACAGGCTGTTCAATTTTCACGTCCGATACCGCGATATCTGTTTGCGCTACTGCATATTGATCCGCAACTGGTTTTTCAAGAATAATGGCATCTACACGACCGCTCTTCAGCTCCAAAATCAGTTCAGGAATTTTAGCCAAAGCCGTTAGCTTCGCATCGGCGATTTCCTGTGCAATGCCTTCTTGAATCGAGCCTTTTTGAATACCGATTTTTTTACCTTTTAAATCATCCAATGACTTGAATTGCTCAGCTTGATCCTTTTTCACCAAAACGCCTTGGCTAGTCAGGTAATAAATTTCAGAGAAATCAACGTTCTTTTTACGTTCTTCCGTAGGCGTCAGACCTGAAATAACCATATCCACTTTTCCTGTATCAAGTGCGAGCAGCAAGCCATCAAAGTCCATATCTTGAATTTTGAGCTCAGCATTCATATCTTTCGCAATCTCTCTAGCAATTTCGATATCAAAACCAACGATCGTATCTTTACCGTCTATCATCTTATGGAACTCAAAGGGTGCATAATCGGCACTTGTACCAAGGGTAAGCGTTGTTTTCTCTACTGCTGGAGGATCTGTTGCCGCGTTATTGTTCGTTGCAGCTGGCGTATTTTCCTTATTGTTTTGACCACATGCCGAAAGGACGACCATAACCGAAATAAGCAGCAATGATAATTTCTTTTTCATTTCCATCTCTCCCAATTCATTATCTGATTTAGTCTAAAATCCCCCGAATTGAATACGGAGTTAAATCTGTATACAATATACATATATGATGGTAGTAATTATAACATCGGTTTCAACTATCTACAATGTTTTTTTATGATTCTATTAAAAATTGTTATTTCTATGTGAGTTATTGTGACACCTTTCGACATATTCATACGCTTGTCTAATATCTGGATCAGATGATAAAATAGTGAAATCATCTACTGTACGAATGCATGTTCATTCAACTAAGCCATTTCTCTAACCCATATAAAAGTTATACAGCAAACAACTTCACCTCATTAAAGTAAGTTAGAACAGGGGAACCTACATGCAATCACCTAAATACCAATCGTTAAAAGACCATGTTTACGAGTATATCGCTCAAAAAATCCAAGATGGCACATTACTTCCGAATCAAAAAGTTAATGAAGCTGAAATTTGCAAAAAACTAGATATAAGCCGTACGCCTACCAGAGAAGCATTATTTCAACTATCCTCCGACAATCTCCTAGATTATTTACCTAGACGCGGCTTCACTGTCAAAGCCTTCGATTCCAAGAAAAAACTCGATTTTTCCCGAATTATTGGAGTGTTGGATGCACTCGCTGCTACCTTATGTATTGATTTACTTCAGCAGCCTGACTTCACCGAAATGGAAAGGCTTGTCGACAAAATTGATCTTGATATTAGCAAGCTGTATTTTTCCGATTATCATATGGACCAATACAACTTCCATGATATTTATATAAAAAAATGCGATAATCCTGTATTAATTGAAACGTTGAATTCATTAAAAAACAGCTTTATTCGTCAATCCTATGCAAGTGAAGACAAACCAAAGCTCGCAAACGTGCTAAAGCAAGTAAATGCGGAGCATCGGAAAATTCTTAACTTATTTCGCGAGAAGGATAAAGAAGCCTTGGAAGCTACACTTAAGCATCACTGGCGCATTATTGATACCGAGATGCTCTAATGACATACCAAAAAAAGGCTGCCAGCTTGAAGCTGGCAGCCTTCGTTTATGTACTTTCGAACCTATCACCTAGCGATTAATAGTTTATTAAACTCTAGCAATGGGAGCGGCTTATGATAGTAATAACCCTGCGCTTTGTCACAGCCAAGCTGCTTTAGCTGTTCATATTGATCCAATGTTTCTACGCCCTCAGCAACCACCTGCTTCTGCAGGTCATGCCCCATCGACACAATCGTCTTCACGATGGATAAGCCACCTTGATAGGCATCCATATCAGTAATAAAGGAGCGGTCAATTTTGATAATAGCAATCGGCAGCTGCCTTAGCACACTTAATGAGGAATAACCTGTACCAAAATCATCAATGGCGATATGTATACCTAAAGCAACAAGCTCATCGAGCATCTTTCTAGCTACATTTAAATTATTAACCACCATGCTCTCCGTAATCTCCAAGCATAACCGATCAGGCTCAAGGCCACTGCTGCGCAAAATCTCCTGAACCTTGTTTACGAAATCCGGCTGCATGAATTGTCTCGACGAAACGTTCACCGACAGCATAAAATCATTCCAGCCTTGCTCCTGCCACAGTTTACCCTGCTGACAAGCTTCCGCAATAACCCATTGTCCGATTTCATTAATTAATCCCGTTTGCTCTGCCAGCGTGATAAATTCTCCTGGGTGCACCATGCCAAGCTCTACCGATTGCCAGCGAATAAGCGCCTCCGCCCCTATCAGCTGTCCGCTTGCCAAATTAATCTGCGGCTGATAATGGAGAACAAATTCCTTGCGTTTCAGTGCTTTGCGAAGATGCTTCTCCAGCTTGACGTCCCGCTGTACTAGAGCAATCATCTCATTCGTATACAAACGATATTGATTGCCTCCGCTATGTTTCGCATTGTACATGGCAATGTCTGCCCTCTTGATAAGCCCATCAGAGCTGTCATCATCAAATGGATGGACACTAATTCCAATGCTGCCGCCTAAGTAAAAATCTTGCCCTTGAAGCGTAATCGGCAGTTGAAAGGCTAAATGAATGTTTTCGGCAAGCGATACGATCTCATCATATTCTTCCGCTTCTTTAATTAAAATAATAAATTCATCTCCGCCCAGGCGGGCCAGCAAATGCCGATGGTCCACATTTTGGCGCAGGCGCTGAGCAACGTCAATTAAAGCCTGATCACCAAACTGATGTCCAAGCGTATCGTTTATCAGCTTAAAGCGATCCAAATCGATAAGCATGACTCCGAGCAGCGCTTTTGATGATTTCACAGCATTCAACGAAGCTTCCAGCTCTCGATTAAAATGATAGCGGTTAGGCAGCTTAGTCAATGTATCGTGATGTGCCAAAAAATGTATGAGACGCGACTCTTCCTGCTGCTGCGTAATATCCCGAATGACCATTAACAAAAACCAATCCTTACCCTCAGCCATCATTTCCGTATCAGCCAAAATCGCACGTTTCTGGCCTTTTCGATTCACTATGGTCAGCTCACGGTTTCTCCATGCATCCTTCGGAAAGGAAGCAGCAAAGGCTTCCTCCATGTCTTTGCGTTCGTTCATAACGATGAATTCAGATAAGGAGCGATTTTCCAGCTCCTCTTCCTTCTCAAATCCAAGTATACGAAGCGCACCTGGATTTACTTCCTTCATGATCATATTTTTGTCGATCATAATGATGGCGGTTGGGGAAAAATGATAAAGCAGCTCATATTTTTTGGATGTAGAAGGCAAGAAATCATTTTTCATATAGACACGAAGTGAAATACTCCATATTATAGTTGTCAAAAAAATGACTGAATCTGAAATATAGACATAGGGCGAGAAAGCAGTATATACAATTAAGACCCCGATCGTTGCCAACTGGTAAAATAGATTGGCTTTAAAAAGCACCATAAATCGTTTCCGATCAACGTTATTATTCGCTTTATAATGGGCTATTAGACAAATAGCTATATTAAGCAATGAATACATGACCAAAAAACCATAAATAACAGTCATGGCCGGAGCAGCTTCGATTTGCTTCCAAAAACCTTCTATACGAACCCCTTCAAGCAAATATTCTCTTCCTCTTATGGCTAGAAGCAGAAAATACATTATAAATGGTATAAAAGCTATGCCTATGGTGCTCCAGCGAGAAAGCCGATGATAACTGTTTGTTGCCGTAAGATGAAGCAAAACGCTCATGCTTACAGCGGCTATAGAAGCTGGGTAAACCATATAAGCAGAAATATTCAGCGCATACTCGGCAGATAACAGCTGCTCGAGGTATTGAAAAAAAATCATACTCGCCAGCAAACAAATGGTAAGAAAGGCAAGACGATTCTCAATATGCTTAGCGTTTCGTCTTATAATAACTAAAGCGGTGTCAATCATATACATGACGGGAAAGATAAAGAAGAGAAGAAGCATTATGGATTGATAGTCACTCATATGATGAAGCCACCTCGCTGAACATTATTCAAAAATACAATTCACATTTTTATCCAAGCAATAGTACCATTATAAAACTTAAATATCGGCAGGACAACGAGAAAAAGACGGTTAAACAGAGAGCTTCCCTGTCTAACCGTCTTTCGTTTCATAAGAGCATCATGGCTCACGCACAGGCTGCTCTTTGTTATTTCTATTTTCTGCCCTTAGCCGCGCTTCCACCTTTAAATGCGGTACTGCCTTTAGTCATGTTAGCGCTTTTAGCATTAGGCGTATTTTTATCGTCCGTTTTACCTTTTTCACCTTCAGCGCCTTTAGCACCTTGGTTTCTGCCAAATACCTTTTTCGCTAACTTCTTCTTTTCCCCTGCTTGCCAGCGATTCCAGCCTTTTTTGTCCGTTCCTCTGCCGGTTCCGCCTTTACCCTTTGTACTACTCATATTATCACTCCATCATGTCTTCTATGCCGAGTTAAACCTCATAAAATGCAGCTAAAGCATCTATCAGAATCTTGTTCCTCGTTATCATTACTTATCAGTATACCATTAATCCTGCACTTGGATTCTTATGATGGCTTTTAAATTTTAAATTTCGTTATGCTCTTCGTTTGTTATTCTTAATAAACATGAACCTTATCGCTCATGATTTTCCGAAGAATATTTTTATGGCGCTCAGCTCTAAGGACCAAAGCCTTTAACGCAGCTAACGCTTCACCAGCTTGTTCGAGGTAATACTCGTCGCCAAAAAGCGTGTATAATCTCATATAATCATTATATTCATCCAGCCATTCATTGAAGTAAGAAGAGATCATTCCCATCACTCCCTTAATTCGATTATAGAGCAAGAACATTAAGATTTTATGAAAAAAATAGGAGGAAAAGCATAAAATCATTCTAGCTGTTTCTGTTCTTATCGTTTATAGTATATTTTAAAGTTTTCTGAATATTCCCAAAAATGTTTACGCACTATTAACAAATGCTGCACCAATCTATTTATCCTTCTCTATACTATTAAATAGGAAATAACAGAAAAGTTAAATAGAAACTTCAGTTATAATTGTTTCTTATTTTATGGAAGAAAAAAACAGCTGCTTATTGACCAGAGAATGGAATCCTTTGTATTATGAATTTGCCGACAAATAGAAAGCGCTCACAGCTATCCCGCTGCAAGACATGTTTTATCTTATGAAGACTAGTATTTGAACTCATTGGAGGTCTAAAAAATGACATTAATCGATCAAAACGCAATTGTTCTATTTCAAGGCGACAGCATCACGGATGCTGGCCGCAACCGAAATGACTGGGCAAATCTAGGATCGGGTTATGCAAATCTCGTAACGTCTTTGTTTACGAGTAAATATCCTGAGAAACAAGCTACGTTTCTGAACCGCGGGATATCGGGTGACCGTGTCATTGATTTGGAGCGGAGATGGGAAGTGGATTGCCTTGATTTGAAACCAAGCCTGTTGTCTGTTTATGTAGGCATTAATGATACTTGGCGCCGCTATGACAATAATGATCCACTTAGCACGGAGGAATACTATACCACTTACCGCCGCTTGCTGAGCAGAGCAAAGGAGCAGTTGAACGCTAAGCTTGTTCTAGTCGAACCTTTTGTGCTTCCAGTAAATGATAGCCAGAAGCAATGGCGTGAAGATCTTGATCCAAAAATTCAAGCTGTCCGCGAGCTCGCTGGAGAATTTAAAGCCATTTATGTTCCGCTTGATGGTTTGTTCGCACAGGCTGCAACGCAGACAGGACCGGCTTATTGGGCTCCCGACGGTGTTCACCCGTCTCCTGCTGGTGCCGCACTCATTGCTGAAGCATGGCTTCAAGCGGTAAAAGCATAAGCGATTTAGAAGGCTTCTGCTTAGAGGCAGCGATACTGATAAAAAAAGGAGTAGGCGAATACGCAGCCTACTCCTTTCTTTTAGTAATTATTCATCAGCAGGGTAACGAAGACCCCACTGCTTCCTGATCGTATCCAGCGTCTCCATGATTGCTAGCGTCTCATCCAGCGGAATGATTGAACTTTCGAGCCTTCCCTCACGGAGCGCATTCATCGCTTCCTCAGCTTCAAATGAATAACCCTCTGCTTCACGGTCGTCCTCGATCGACTCTGCAGCACCCTGTTTCGGGTGCAAATATGCTGATTTACCGAACAAGAAGTTTGGCACATGAATATGCCCCTTCGTTCCATAAATATAAGCATCATTAACCATTTCAAGCTGTACCGCTCCATTCAGCGATGCAGTACGTCCATCTTCATATTCAAACAACAATGAAAACTGCTCGTCTACTCCCGTCTCGCCAAGACGAGCACTGCTCGTAATTTTGGATGGCGCCCCGCCGAAAATTAATGATGCGAAGGAAACGGGATAAATACCAGCATCCAGCAGCGCACCTCCGCCAAGCGCAGGATCAAGCAAACGGCTTTCCGGCGCCCAGCCGATATCAAAGCCAAAGTCAGCTTTAAGCATTCGCACTTCTCCGATTTTACCATCCGCAATCCATTCCATAACCTTAAGGATTGGCGGTAAAAACCGTGTCCACATCGCTTCCATAAGAAATACTCGTTTTTCTCTGGCTAATGTTATGATTTCTCTTGCTTCCGCCGCATTCATTGTGAATGGCTTCTCGCAAATGACAGCTTTGCCAGCACGCAATAGGGCGAGCACATTTTCTTTATGGATGGGATGCAGCGTGCCCACATAAACAATATCGATCTCGGAATCTTGCGTCAGCTCTTCAATGCTGCCATAAGCGCGTGGGATATTATACTCTTTGGCAAAACGCTCTGCCTTCTCTAGGTTTCTACCACCAACTGCGACTAGCTCTGCGCCCTTTGCAAATGCTAAATCTTTAACAAACTTTGAGGAAATCCAGCCCGGACCCAAGATGCCCCATTTCATTGTTTGTACCGACATATCCTTATTCACTCCTCTGAATAAAAAATGTACATTTGTTGATAGCTCCCTATTATCGGTCGCTTCCACCGCACCATTTCAAAGCCTGTTTTATCGTTGCTTGATACTCTTCCATCTGCAGCACGGATAAGAGATGCCCTGGTGTAAGCACGCAAACTCTTCCTTCACCTTGCTCCCTTATCCAGCCTGCTGGCTGCGTGCCGTGCTCTGACTCCGAAGTCATCAACACTTGAATGCGATCGTCGATAACCTCCATAAAATAATGCTCGTCATGAACCGTAAAGTCCTGTGCATGCGCCTTGTCCCATGGCGTTTCGTCCTTATAAACGATCGTAACGGAACATGCGGCTGGATGATGCTGGAATACCCCGCCTACTAGCTCAAAGAAAACAGGCTCATCACGATAGCCCACCGTTCCTGCATGCAGCACCAGCAATCCTTTTCCTTGCTCGACATAGCTCTGGAATTGCAGCTGAATCTCCTCAGTGAGCCAAGGCGTTGTATCTGTTGCCGACACTTGGTTCGACTTGGCAAGCACAACCACATCCTGCTGATCCATCCATGCGCGCGACCATTCTGATGCATGCTGGGTATAATCGAGCTGAAAACCTTGCTTGCCGAGCGGCTCCAAGCCTTCCTTGATCAGCTTGCCCGAGTGCCAATAATCGTCGCAAATGATGCCGATTTTCATCTCTATCATCCTCTCGCTTCTATATTAGCATTACTCCTATAGAAATTGTTTTAAATTGTTAAAGCTAATAGCCAAGCTCTCAAACGGATCACGTCTGCATACATCCTGCTCGACTACATACCACTCTACTCCAATCTCTCTGCATGCTTCAATAATCGCTTTGAAATTTAAGTTTCCTTCGCCAATTTCGGCGAATACTTGCTTATAATCAACGATTTCCAAATCTTTGAGATGAACAACACCCATACGGCCTTTAACCTGATGAATCGCATCTACCGGATTTACACCGCCAACATGTACCCAATAGGTGTCGAGCTCGAATCCAACTGCAGCCGGGTCACTTTCTTGCTGCAAAATATCCATCCCTGTTCTGCCTGCAAACTTCTGGTACTCAAACTGATGATTATGATAAATAAACTGCAAGTCATGCTCCTGCAGCTTTCTTCCAATTTCTGTCGCTTGCTTCGCAAAGGTGGAATAGCCCTCCCCGCTAGTGCGGTATTCATCCGGAATAGAGCCTAACCCAACATACTTACAGTTCCACAGCTTATGCATTTGCACGGTATTGTCAAAGTCATTGACCATAGAATCAAGACTTACATGCGTTGCACAAATACGAAGCCCTTCGGCATCTGCTAATTGCTTCACTCTTTCTGGAGCAATAGGGCCTATTCCCGATACTTGAACCGCTTCATAACCGATTTCCCTTACCTTGCGCAGCGTCTGCTCCAAATCCGCTTCATTCTGGCAATAGTCACGCAACGTGTACAACTGTACTGCAATATTTGATAAGTTCATTTCTTCGCCGCCTTTATCATAAATTTGGGTTAGCTTACATGGTTATAGATTCATTGTAGCATTATTAATGAAAGCGCTACTTTACTGAGGTTAACCAAGCATACCCCGCCAATTGATTATAATTGACCAAAAGGACGCTTTTCTCTTAAAGGTGTTGAAAAAAGCGCAACAGGAGCCCCGCACTTTCGTGCTTGGAAACCCCTATTGCGCTTCGCAAACTATCTATTCGTTAACCTTCGATCAGCTTCTTGTATGCATCCATTTGGCGCTGCAATTCTGCAAGCACCTTGTCGTAACCAGCTGTTTTCAGCTTGCTGCGGAATTGCTCTACGGCTTGAGCCGGGTCTCCTGCTTTACCATACGTAATCGCAGGCCCCATCTCGCCCGAAACCTGTGTAATCGCCGTTAATTCAGCTTCTACCGGCGTTTTATCAAATACAAATTGGCCATAAGGGTAAGGTTTTTTGATTTTGTCATATTCCGCGTACAATGTTTCTTCGAGCTGATCCCAAGTTGTTACGCTCGGAATTTCGAATTTGTCGACACGTCCACCCCAGAAATCCGAATAAAAGGAATCCTTAGCCTCGTTATAAGCTGCTGGCTGTTGGCGTTTGCCGTCTTTCACTTCGTATTGAACGCCTTCCAAACCGTAGTTGATCAAATGATAAATTTGCTCGTCATTGCGAATTAAATCATAAGCCATTAGAGCGCGCTCAGGGTTTTTGCTGTGCGCTCCAAGCGATGTTCCTCCGTGCGTGATGGAGAGCTCCGTCAAGTTATTGCCGCCTGTACGAGCAAATGGGAACATTTGCAGCTCAGAGCCTGGTTGATCCTTATCCATATTAACGCGCAGCCCGCCAAACGTTTGTGTATGATGCTGATCCAGTCCCGACAATCCAGCGCGCAGCGCGGAGCGATTGTCGTTTTTGTTGTTCAGCACATCCTCGCGCCAGTAGCCTTTATCTGCCCATTCCTTCATTAACGTTGCGAAATTAAGGAATGTGTCTTCGAATACAGGGCTCACTACCGTATATTTCTCTTCAAATGATTTGGTCGTGTACACTGGCAAATAGCCCGTTGAAATTGGAAGCTCTAATTGATCCGTATAGGACGCTGCATACCCGCCAAATGTGCTTGTTGCTGCAACAGCATCCCAAGGAATAACGCCTTCTTTGTTATCTTTAATATATTGAAGGTATTTGCCAATGCCTTCCCAGTCTTTAATTGGATCCGTTATGCCTGCTTCCTTCGCCCAATCTCCACGGTAGAAGAAGCCATGGTTAACCCACTGTGTGTAATCATTTTCTGGAATCAAAACGATATTTCCTTTATATTTGCTCTCCGACCAGTCCTCTTCAGGAATTGAATTCCAGGTTTGCGGCGCATATTGCGGCAATAAATCATTCAAATTCATAAAAGCACCACGCTGTGCATTGCCCCATGTATCAAGCCAGTCCGTACCAATCGTAATCAAATCCACCGCTTCGCCGGATGCCAGCAGCAAATTGTATTTCGTCTGCCAATCTGCCCACTCGACCCATTTCCACTCCAGCTCCGCGTTGATTTTTTCCTTCATCAGTTTATTAACCTCAGCCAGCACCTTCTCGAACTGGCCGTTTTTCGGCTTATCGCCAAGTACGACATAGCTGATTTTTACGAATTTGGACGTATCAGCTGCTTTATTGCCATCATCCGTGTTCGTGCTCCCCTTATTGCCGTTTTCCGTGTTCGTACTCCCTTTATTGCCGCTTTCCTTTTTATCTCCGTTGCTGCCGGAACAGGCCGCAAGGCTGATGATCATCATTACAGCGATTAGCAGAGCGGAAATCTTCTTGAAGTTCGACATCTCACTTCTCCCCTTTGTTTTCATGATTCGGGCTTCGCCCTTTATGTGAAGAGACCCTTGCAGGCCTGCGGCACATCAGCCTTTTACAGCACCTACTGTAATTCCCTTAATGAAATACCTTTGCACGAATGGGTAGAACAAAATGACAGGGCCAGTCGCAACCACCGCGGTAGCCATCTTCATCGATTCCAGAGGCATATCACGAAGCTGCACATTGGATGCAGCGGACGAATTGCGGATAAAGTCAGCGCTGGTTACGACATTGTACAAAAACAGTTGAAGCGGCCTATACTTCATATCCGCCGAAAGGAACAGCATCGAGTTGTACCACTCATTCCAGTAGCCAAGAGCGATAAACAGCCCGATAGTTGCTAACGCCGGCGTAGTCATTGGCAAAATCAGCTTTAGAAAAATGGTAAAGTCGCCTGCTCCATCGATCTTTGCTGATTCGGTAATGGCATGCGGGATCGAGCGAACGAAGCTTTTCATCATGATGATGAGAAATGGACTGAGCAGTCCTGGAAGAAGGATAGCAAGATAATTGTCCTTCAGCGTCAAATATTGCGTCATCAGCAAGTAAAAGGGCACAAGGCCGCCGGAGAACAGCGTCGTGAAATAAATGAAAAACGAAATGCCATTTCGATAGCCAAAGTCAGGGCGCTGAAGCGCATAGCCCGTCATCGCCACGAGGAAGAGACCAAAGACCGTTCCAACAATGGTGATTCCCATCGTGACAAGGTAAGAGCCAATAATGAGATCGGGGTTTTCGAACACGATTTTGTAGGCAAAGGTGCTAAAATCGCGCGGCCACAAGTTGAAGCCGTACTTCTTAATCGTGCCTTCTGCTGTCAGTGAGGTGCCAAGCACGAGCAAGAAGGGCAATAAACAGCATATCGAAAAACATGTAATGAAAAGATAACCAAAACCTTTGACGATGATGCCACTTATGTCTGTCCGAATGCTGCGTGATTCATCCCTATTTTCCATATGTGACACCTCCTAAAATAACGAGTTTTCAGGCGAGGCCTTCTTCACAAGCCAGTTGGCTGTTAAGACGACTACAAAACCGAACAAGGATTGATATAAGCTTACTGCGCTGCCAAGTGAGAAGTTGAAGTTTGTCATCAGGGCACGGAATACGTAAGTCTCGATAATATCCGTTGTTGGATATAAGGCTGTGTTGTTTGCGCCTACTAAGTTGAAAAACAAACCGAAGTTGCCTTTAAGAATGCCGCCGAGCGAGAACAGCATCAAGATGATGA
Organism: Paenibacillus sp. 01T431; assembly: GCF_056398625.1. NCBI lineage: Bacteria > Bacillati > Bacillota > Bacilli > Caryophanales > Paenibacillaceae > Paenibacillus > Paenibacillus sp. 01T431. The sequence goes on along the minus strand of NZ_JBFTPT010000018.1, from coordinate 43,049 downwards.
AGGTTGGCTTTAGCCAAGGAAGCACGATGTAAATGATGCGTTGGAAGGCGTTGGCGCCGTCAATTTCGGATGCTTCGATAATTTCGTTGTCCAGCCCCATGATGGCTGCAAAATAAATGATCGAACCGTATCCAGTGGACTGCCATAGGTAGGTGAGTACGATGATAAACGGCCATATTTTCGGATCAGAATAGGTTTTGACAGGCTCCATGCCTAACGATTCCAGCAAGCTGTTCAATAAGCCGTAGTCATAGCTCAAGATGTTGTAGGCGATAAGCCCGATTAGAACGGCAGATATAAAGTGAGGTAAAAACATAAGCGTTTGCGTGATCTTCTTGAACCATTTGCGCCGAATCTCATTCAGTAGAATAGCTACAAAAATTTGCATGACATTTCCCAGCACGATGAATACCAAATTGTAAGCTACCGTATTAAATGAGAGCCGCCATAGATCACCATTCATGACGAGAAAGCGAAAGTTGTCAAATGCAACAAACGGGCTTTTGAAGATGCCATCGGAGTAGTTGTAGTTAATAAAAGCTAGATACAAGCCGGGCATCGGCAAGTAAGCAAATATAAGAAAGAAAGCGATGGCCGGCAAACACATGATTAATAACGTTTTGTTGTTCCAAAATCGTCTAAGCTTGCCGCTGCTCATTCGCTTCTGCTTCCTTTGGGGAGCCCGCTCGACTATGGTCGTTTCCATCCTTCTTCCCCCTTGTCGTCATTGCTAGACGGATATGAATTGAATTGCTTCCAAACGCCCTTGCTTCTCTTGATCAACCGCTTCCAGCAGTATCGTTAAGCTTCCTTCTCCGCCCTCATACCAAGCTCCCGGCAAGTAAAAGGAATCCGGGCTTCCGCCTGACATGACAGGCCTGCTCGTTTGGCTTGGCAGCCATAGTCGTCCAACGATTCTTCCTTCCAGAAACACTGTCATTTTAAGGCTAGTGCCGGAAACCTTCGCCCTCCACCCTTTGCCTGCTTCTGAATTCACGGTAGTCGCATACAGCCATGCGGTTTCTCCTGGCTCCAATGAGATGGGGAATTCGGTTGTTCCGCTTTGCGACCGCAAGTTTTCCGCATGCTCCCGAAGCGCTTCCTCCTCTGCCGCATAAACTGCAAAGTTGTCGGCCTCTTGGCCTTCATACAAGTAAACCTGCCCGGATGGTAAACCAAGCACTCTCTCAACGAATACAGTAAGCTCTACGGATTGCCCTGCCGTCACATGCTCAGAGATATTAAAGTATGGATCAAACGGATGCACCTCGCCTATTTCCTTTCCGTTTACAAAGAGCCGAGCAAGCGATTGAATGCCTTGGAAATGCAGCGTCCACGAGTCTGCCGCTTCCGATGCACGGAATGTTTTTCGGTAATATTCGAAAGCCGGATGATCAGGAGACATCCAGCCGCCAAAGTTAACGATCGGCCACATGCTGCTATCAGGCGACTCGATCAGCTCCTTGTGCAAAATCCGATCCTTAGCCCGGTAAACACTCCAGTTACGGCTAAGGTCTCTAACCTCTGTAATGGCTGACAGTCCTTTAATCCCCTTCATCGCATGCAATCGAAGCCCGGGAAGCCTTGCATCGTCAAAGTTCGAATGTCCCCATATCTCCACTCTGGCAAGCAGCTTTCCATCTTGTAGGCCATTGCTTAAATGAAGATAAGAACTGCCTCCGCCAGCCACTGCCGTTCCCGCGTATTCTCCTCCCGCATACAGCGACACAACATCACTGCCTGAGCGAATGAGAATACCTTTTACCGCTTTGTCTTCAGGCAGTCGGACCGTCGCTTCATACCAAGCATACCCGCGGTAAATTTCATGCTGTTCTAAGTAATCTGCTTTTCTTGAAGCGGATGGGCCTCTCTTATCCTTTTTATTCATAGGTGATGCCGCATCAAAATGATTTAGGCGCCACTCAGCAGCTGCCATTTCAGTGCGATCCGAGTAATGGAGCGGCTTGCCATGATTAATGATGTCATCAGCATCGTTCAACCCTTCTGAATAAAGCGCTTTCATTCTGTCGGTAATAAATAGCTTCAACGTATGCCCATCCGAATTAATAATCGAACAGATGCTATCTTCTTTACCTTCAAAGGCGATCCTAACCTTGCCTCCCTCTATCGTTTCCACAGTTGCATTCAGAGCTTTCATATCCACCGGCGCTGCATCTAGCAGCAATACAATTTCACCATAACCTTCTGTATGAAAAGCGAGACTTGCACCTGTATCATTTGTTTCTGCCATATATAGCTCCGCTGTCGAGCTCTCTAGTATTCCTTCTACTCCCCAATGCTGTAGAGGTACTTGAGAAGGCAGCGCCAGCGACCTGCCCGATTTGAGCTTAAAGCTGCTCGCAGCTTTTGTATTCGTATCATTCTCCATCACGATGGCTAGTTCTTTATCCTGATCATCTAAATTCGTAACAAATAGGAGTTTTCCGCCGCCCTTTAACTGCAGGGCATAGGGGCCAACAACTCTATCGCTTTGTCCAATCAGCTTCCAATCCGTGCTTAAGCCTTGGCTTGCAGCCTCAGCGAGCGGAGTACCGTAAGCTGCAATCATCCGTCCAAGCAGCCTGCCCTCATACGCTTCCTCGCGGATATGCCCTTCAGGAGAAATCATGCCGCCAAAATCATAATCAGACGTCATAAACGCTAGCGGCTTGCCCCAGTTGTTCGTCGCATTCGTGAAGCCAAAATCCGTTCCCGATACCTGCAAATACGGACCAAGCAGCTTGGCGCCGCAGGAGAGCAATCTACGCAGGAGGTAATGCGCCCGGTTCGTCTCCGTTACGAGCAGCGGATAACCTAGTTTAGCTAAGGTTCCACTGTAGTGAAGCACCTTGTCTTCAAATTCAGCCTCTCGATTATCCGGATAGAAATTACAGGTCGGCACCACATCCTCTGCGAGTCCCGATGCTTGCAGCAAGCCGCCCTGACCGGCACAAGCGAACAGCGGCACGGTTATTCCGTGTTTAAGCACCATATCGCGCAGTGCACTAATATATCCTTTGGGGTCATGACAATCATAGAAATCGAGCTCATTATCCAGTTGAACACCGATTACCGTTCCGCCCTCACCTGCTTGGTTCTGCTTTAGCAAAGGCAGGATGTGATCAAACCATTTGGAAACATAGCCGAGGAATTCAGCATCGTTATCGCGAAGCTTCAGTCCCTTCGTAAGCAGATAAGCCGGAAGTGCTCCACCATCCCACTCCGAGCAAATGTAGGGGCCAGGTCTTGCGACGACGTATAGTCCTACTTCGGCAGCCGTTGTCAGGAATGAGGCAATGTCACGCTCTCCGCTAAAATCCCATTCTCCTTCAGCTGTTTCATGATAGTTCCATGGAAAATACACATCGATGCTGTTATACCCAAATGCCTTCAGCTGCTCCATCCTCTCCTTCCAAAGCGCGCTTGGAATACGGAAGTAAAACAGCGAGGCACACAGCAAAATATGAGGGGTTTCCTGAATCTTCACGGCATCCGCATCAAATCGCACGGCTGCTTTCGCTCCAATGTCCATGACCATGTCAAAACCTCCAACGAATTAGACTAAAAACCCGAAATGTGTAACCCGTTTCATGTAACCCGTTACATTTTTAGATAAAAATAAATACACGTCATGACCGGGATAAACAGAACGCAATTCTGTACGGTTCGCTGATGTGTATTTATGTGTTAGCTTCTGGAAAGAAGCGATCTCGCTGTAAATGTAACGGGTTACATTATTGTAGGTGACACCTTATTATCTTTTCACATTTTGATTGTATTCAACATTGTAAGCGTTGTCAATAATTATTTGAAAACGCAATTTTAAGCATTATTTTGCTTTGAAGGTGGAGCTGTAGACTCTCTTACAACGAGCTCCGGCCTTAATTTGGTGCTCTTATTCACTTTGTTTTTCGTAATCATTAGGTGGAGCAGCTCCGCTGCGTTCCGGCCTACCTCATAACATTTTAGAGAAATCGTCGTTAATTCCGGAATGCTGTTCGAGGCATAAGGAATATCGTCAAACCCAATCAGCGATAGGTCCTGCGGCACGCGAAGCCCTGCTTTGTGAGCAACTTTCATAACGCCGATAGCTACTAAATCGTTCGCGCAAAATATAGCGGTTGGACGCTCGGGCAGCTCCAGCAGTTGATGCATTAGCTTCTTACCCGCTTCGACGGAAAAACCGCCATCGCGTATCCATTCCTTGCGAGTTTGGACTCCGTTTTTCTCCATCGTTTTCACAAAACCGCGAGTACGCTGAATCGTATTGGACATATTTTTGTACCCGCCAACAAATGCAATATCCGTGTGCCCTAAGTCAATCAAATGCTGTGTCGCAAGCTCTGCGCCCTCCAGCTCATCGGCATATACACGAGTCATCCCTTCACCGGGGAGATTGCCGTTAATGAGCAGCAGCGGCACGCGTTTACTAGCTTCAACCACTTCGCTTACAAGATCTTTGCTTGGCTTAGCAAGGTTAATTCGTCCGCCTATCATCACAATGCCGTCTACTTGCTTCTCCATCAGAATACTCAAATATTGCGACTCCCGCACATATTGCTCTGCTGAATCTCCGTTCGTTGATACCGTATCGCATAGAAAAAAAGTGTAGCCTTTGCTGCGCGCTTCTTGATCCAAGCCTGACAAAACCTCTGGAAAAAAAGGATTCGTAATATCTGGCAAAATAACGCCTATCATTCCCGTTTCCTTCTTAAACAGGCTTCTTGCAATGGCATTCGGCTGAAACTGATGTTTCGCAATTAACTCCATAACTCTCTCTCTGGTTGACTTTTTTACCGGAGCCGTATTATTAATGACGCGCGACACAGTGGCTACTGAGACGTTCGCTTCCCTAGCAATATCATATACAGTAACCGGCTTGATAGCAGCTCACTCCTCAGTCCAAAGTTCTATTCTTCAGTAGAATAACAGACTTTTGTTTAAATAGAAACGAACATTTCCTATTATTTACAACGAAAGCCAAGAGGAACTAGAGCGCTTTCCCCTAGACTCCGCCTGGCTTGTGCTGCCTATTTATTCACTTTTCTCCGAGTTAAGCTCGAAAGGCTGTCTTCGTTTTCACCATCTCATGTCTCCGCTTTATCCATACGCTCACGCCAGCTGCTGCCATAATCATCCCCGTGGCGACAAATATCCAGTGGATGCCTAAGGCTAGGCCTAACAAACCTCCGATGAGTGGACCTAGCATCGCACCGAACTGATTCGCGCTTGTCGTTAACCCAAATGATCTGCCTCTGAACTGCTCATCTGTGCTTTGGACAACCAGCGTATTGACGATAGGCGCTATGCCAGCCATAAATAAACCGAATATGAATTGCACGATAGCGAAAAGCCATAATTGTTGTACAAAAAACTGCATGCTAATGATCGATCCCGCGCAGAACAGGCATATGACGAGAATCCGGTAGAAGCCCTTCTTCTCACCAAGCCTTCCCCAAACTGGCGATGCCAAAATGCCTGCTATTCCGATAAGCGAGAGCACAAAACCAGCTGACAGCTCCGCTCCTTGCAGCCCCCCTTGCAGCTTGGCAATATGAAGGGTAATTAGCGGCTGTATCATATTAATCGATAGCTGAACGATAACGAGCAGCAGCAGCATACTCATGAGTGCACGATTGCGAAAAGCCATCCGATAAGTGATTGGCTTTTCTTTTTTCGTTCCGGCCCCTGCCCCTTCAGATGTGTCCGCTTTCCCTTCCCTCACCCATACAATAACCGCCACTGTCGCAGCTAAAATAATAAACGCAGCGACAACAAAGGATCTGCGAAGTCCAAATGCTTCAGCCAACAGCCCGCCGAATAATGGTCCGAGAATACCGCCAGTCATCGTACCCGCTTGCATCATGCCAAGGCTCCAGCCAAGCTTCTCCTTCGGTGCAACTGATGCTACGATCGACATCGATGCTGGAACAAATCCACCCACAAAGCCATGCAGCATTCTCACGCCGACGAGCTGCCATGGCGTTTGCACAAAAGCGATCAGCGCATAAATAATAGCTAAGCTGAGTCCTGCTCGGATAACCATTTTCCGCTTCCCATACTTGTCTGCAAGCATCCCCCATAAGGGAGCCATCACTGCTCCGACGAGGAAAGCTGAGGAATGCACAATTCCAGCCCATAGGTTGACGGAGCTTTCCGGCACCCCCAAATCGAACAGAAATAGCGGCAGGAACGGTACGGACATCGTATAGCTTGAGCTGCAAAAAAGAACGCCGAACCATAAAATCCACATGGTACGCTTCCATGGTTCCATACTCGGCAACCTCCAGTCTGCCTTGCTTTGCAATTTCCGTGTCATTTACACTATTAACCACTATACGCCTCCTTTACCATTTGTTCAAAAACCACTATAAGGTGCAAAAACAAGAAAACCCGAGACAAACCACGTCAAATGATGGTTAACGAGGTTATTTGCGCTTAGAGGGGCAGTCTGGAAAATGGCATCTAAATACCTAGAGGGCAGCCTCTCTATAATCAGCTGCCGCCATTTCATCCCCAAATAACAGAAGGGGCTGTCCCAAAAGTTAGAACCTATGCGTGCTTACAGCTCCATTTCCACCTCGAACAAACGCTGCCGCAACTCTGTAAGCACATATTTGTTCTTACAGATAACAAACCTAGCCTTTTCTCTCGCTGTAAGAACCTATACGTGCTTACTGCTCAATTTCCCACCTAAAGCAGACGCTGCCGTAACTCTGTAAGCGCATATTTGTTCTTACAGACAACAAACCTATCCTTTTCTCTCGCTTTAAGAACCTATACGTGCTTACAGCTCTATTTCCACCTCGAACAGACGCTGCCGCAACTCTGTAAGCGCATATTTGTTCTTACAGACAACAAACCTAGCCTTTTCTCTCGCTGTAAGAACCTATGCGTGCTTACTGCTCCATTTCCACCTCGAACAAACGCTGCCGCAACTCTGTAAGCACATATTTGTTCTTACAGACAACAAACCTAGACTTTTCTCTCGCTGTAAGAACCAATGTGTGCTTACTGCTCCATTTCCACCTCGAACAAACGCTGCCGCAACTCTGTAAGCGCATATTTGTTCTTACAGACAACAAACCTAGCCTTTTCTCTCGCTGTAATAACCTATGCGTGCTTACAGCGAGATTTCCACCTCGAACAAACGCTGCCGTAACTCTGTAAGCACATATTTGTTCTTACAGACTACAAACCTAGCCTTTTCTCTCGCTGTAAGAACCTATGYGTGCTTACTGCTCCATTTCCACCTCGAACAAACGCTGCCGCAACTCTGTAAGCGCATATTTGTTCTTACAGACAACAAACCAAGCCTTTTCTTTCTCCTTAAGAACCTATGCGTGCTTACAGCTCCATTTCCACCTCGAACAAACGCTGCCGCAACTCTGTAAGCACATATTTGTTCTTACAGACAACAAACCTAGCGCCTTTTCTCTCGCTGTAAGAACCTATGCGTGCTTACAGCTCCATTTCCCGCTCGAACAAACGCTGCCGCTGCTCTGTAAGCACATATTTGTTCCTACAGACAACAAACCTAGCCTTTTCTCTCGCTGTAAGAACCTATGCGTGCTTACAGCTCCATTTCCACCCCGAACAAACGCTGCCGTAACTCTATAAGCACATATTTGTTTTTACAGACAACAAACCTAGCCTTTTCTCTCGCTGTAAGAACCTATGCGTGCTTACTGCTCCATTTCCACCTCGAACAAACGCTGCCGTAACTCTGTAAGCCCATATTTGTTCTTACAGACAACAAACCTAGCCTTTTCTTTCTCCTTAAGAACCTATACGTGCTTACAGCTCCATTTCCATCTCGAACAACCGCCGCCTCAACTCTGTAAGCGCATATTTGTTCTTACAGACAACAAACCTAGCCTTTTCTCTCGCTGTAAGAACCTATGTGTGCTTACAGCTCCTTCATAGACCAAAATAGAAAAATGACGGCACTGGAATAAGTTCCTGTGACGCCATTTTTTAATATTTTTATGGTTTTTAATTAAATCGAAATATCTCTTCAGCGAGTTTAACTCTTTTTGGACACCCTCTCTCTGCTACTTAACCGACGCCGCTAAAATATCGCTATAAGCCCAGTGCTTGCTGGAAACATCTTTCCATGGGGATGAGGTTACGCCGACTAGATTGCCTCTGCCGAGTACTTTGTTGATCATGCTGACTGCTTCAGCACGCGTCAGCGCGTTATTTGGCTTAAAGCTTCCATCCGCATAGCCATTAGTGATTCCAGCAGCTTGCACATTTAGAATAGCTGCCTTCGCCCAATGAGTCGAAATATCGGTAAAACCTGCTCCAGCCTTTGGTGCAGCACCGATAAGCGTGGATATAAGCTTCGCCATTTCAGCGCGTGTCATTGCTTTTTCAGCACCAAACGTTCCATCTTCATATCCTTGCATTAAGCCCATTTTTGTTACTTTCGAAATCGCATCCTTCGCCCAGTTGCCTGCGAGAACATCATGATAAGAAATGTCCGCCGCAGTTGCTTCCTGCTTCACGATTCTTAACAGAATAACCGCCATCTCAGCACGAGTAATCTTGTTTTCCGGTCTAAATGTACTATCCTCATAACCATTCATATAAGCGGCACCCAAGCTAGAATCGGCTAAACCCTCCACATGGACGAGTGAAAAAAGACTGAATTTGTCGACTGTGAATTGAAGGCCCATCTCGCCCTTGTCGTTAAACGGTACGATAATGCCCTTCAGCAGCTGCTTCGTTCCGTCGCTGTGCTCGATATATACAGCCAGGTCCTTCCGGTCTGCTTCGCTCAGCTTCACATCCTTCAAAGGCAAAATGAGGGTTACATTGCCTTTTGGCATATTCGTTTCAATGCTCATCGGACGGCCTATTATAGATGCCTCTTTATTTCCTGCAACGATCCTTAACATCGCTTCTTTATTCGCTCGACCCGCAATTTCCTGCTTCTTCGCTTCCTCCTTAACCGGTGTAAAACGAATGAATAGATCCTCCAGTGATGACTGAAGCAAGCCGCTAGCCACCATTATCTTAACGTTTTCTGTCGATATGCCTAAATCAATTTTTTCATCTGCGAACACTTTATTTGCTTCCTTCGGCAGAGTGACAGAAGTTAGCGTTACTTCATCCTTCGTATCAGGAATCGTGATATTAACCAATTTGTGTCCTGCTACTGTGACGCTGTTTACAGCTTTTTGCGCTTGATCAACAGTAATCGGCACATCATCCGTTTTCTTGCCATCCGCTTGTGTCGTACGCGTGATTACAACCTTAGCGGCATTTTCAACTTCAATCGTGATGAGCTCCTTAGCTGGAGCACTCGTGGTTATAGGTGCCGATGTTGGTGTTATCGATGGCGTTGCCGACGGCGTCGGCGCTATTGTTTCTTCCGGTGTTGCTGTTGGCGTTGCTGACGGTGATGCTGTTGCCGTTGGTGTTGCCGATGGCGCTGTTGTTGCCGTTACCGTTGCTGTTGCTGTTGGCGCTGTTGTTGGCGTTGCCGTTGGCAACGTCGCCGTATTCACCTCAAACTTCACACCATCCACCAACATATATTCGCCGGATTTTTTAACCGCCTTAATCGTATGAGCGCCATTTGCTAGCCCAGATATGCTGTATACCGCTTGCTGGGTCAGTCTGCTCGCATGATGCGCGCTTACTGTTTCCTTAAATACATCGTCAACGTAGACGTCTATGTCACCTTGAGAAGCTGACTTCGGCGCAATTAATGTTATGCCGGTTCCAGTGAATGAATATTCAACATAATCGCCATCCGTCTCCGTAGCGTGCAGGTCATTTTGATAATCGCCTTTATAGGAAATGGCTAAGCTCACCGTTCCATCCGGCTGTGCGGCAAGATATTCTTTTTTAACTGTAATCACACTACCCGATATCGTGTAATCACTGCCCGCCGCAAGCGTTATAGCGCCATTCGTAACACCAAGCAGATTGCTGCCATCAATACTAAGCGTTGTCGTTACATCGGCTTGTGCCGTCTTGTCAAAGCTTGCAGCATCCGGACTAATCATATCTGCAACTCTAAACTGTAATTGGTCTAACAGCATATAATACCCGGATTTCTTAACGACCTTAATTTTATGTGTTCCTTCAGACAATCCCTCAATACTATAAACCGTCTGCCTAATTTGCCGGCTAGTATTGTACGTGCTGATCGTTTGCTTAAACACGTCATCCACATAAACATCGATATCCCCTTGCGAGGAATCTTTCTCCGTTACGATCTCAATGCCTGTTCCCTCAAACCCATATTCAAAATAATCATTGTTCGCCTCCGTGTAATGGACATCATCCTTGTAATCGCCTAATCCACGGTTTCTTCCATGCTGCCATGCACCCTTATAAGAGATTCCGCTATCATCATTATTAATAGATACATAGCGGCCTCTAGACGTATCGCTTACTGCGATAGCCAGTATTTGCGCAGCTCCACCGCTAAAAGACAACGTCAGATTGGTCATTCCATTTGGCTTGGCCGCAAGGAATTCCTTCTTAATCGTAAGCTGGTCGCCCGACAACTGATAATCGACGCCTGCCTGCAAAGCCGCCGCACCATCAGCAATACCGCTCAAGCTGTTCCCGTTAAAAGTGAGCTTCGTCCAAATATCTGCTTGTGCATTCGCTCTCTTGTCGAAGCTTAATGCGCTTGGGACCATTGTGCTGTTCTGACCTGTCGTATCACTTACGACAATCGATAGGTTCTGTACCATTCCGTGATCAAAGCTAAAACTCAAATTCGCCATGCCGAGCGGCAATGATGCCAGATACGCTTTATTAATTGTGACTGTACCGTCCAAAACGATATAATCGCTGCCTGCCGTCAACGTCGTTGTGCCATTCGAAATACCGACAAGCGTATTTCCATTCAGCGTTAACGTTGTTGCGATATCTGCCTGCATATCTGCCTTCTTATTGAAGCTAGCTGTGACGGGGTTAATTGTGCTGTTAGCAGCAGATGAATCACTTACAGCAATCGCCAGCGTCTGCGTCGCTCCGCCATTAAAGGCAAAGATCAAGCTCGCAGTCCCAAGAGGCTGTGCCGCCAAATATTCCTTTTTAAGCGTCACCACATTGCCATCAACCGTATAATCCGCGCCCGCTATCAAGGCTCCTGAACCACCTGCAATACTGCTTAGGCTGTTTCCATCGACTGTTGTCGAAAGAGTAAAATCAGCCTGCTGCCCATCAGCCTTATCAAACAATCCACTACTCGCGCTAATTAAATCCGGCACACTAATTCTCAGCTTATCGAGCAGCAGGAAGTAACCAGACTTCTTCACCGCTTTAAGCGTGTGGGTTTCGTTAGTGAGTCCTGTTATGTTGAATACTGGCTGCTGTGCCAGCCTTCCGATGTTGTAGGTGCTGATCGTTCGCTGGAATTCGTTGTCCACATAGATGTCTATTTCACCTTGTGAAGGGTCCAGCTCGGTAATGAATTCAACGCCCGTTCCCGTAAACGTATACTCAAAATAATCGTTGTTGTTCGCCTCCGCATAATGCACATCATCCATATAATCGCCAAGCCCGCGGTTATAGCTGCGGTTCCAGCCGCCTGTATAGACAATAGACGGATGATCATCATTGATGGAAACCGACCCGCCTACAGATGTATCCCTTACGACTAAGGAAACATGCTGCTCCGCACCTGCACTGAATGAGAAGGTTAAAGCCGTCGTTCCCATAGGAAGCCCCGCTAGATACTCCTTCTTAATCGTCAGCTGGCTTCCCGATACGGTGTAGTCTGTGCCGATTGCCAAAGCGTTTCCTTCATGCGCAGCGCCCGTTAATTCATTGCCGTTTAACGAGGTCGTCAGCGTAATATCAGCTTGAGTGGACAGCTTCTTATCAAAGCTCACTGTTGCAGGAGTAACCCTGCTATCCCTTATTGTCGTGTCGGTTACGGTTATGGCAAAGGTCTGTGATGCCCCGCCGCTAAACGCAAACGTTAAATTCGTGATGCCTGCCTGTCTTGCTGCTAGGTACTCTTTTTTAATCGTTACGGTATCACCTGATACGGTGTAATCCGTACCAGACACCATTACCGTTCCATTGTTAGTGATACTATTCAGTGTATTTCCGTTCAGCGTCATTACCGTCGCAACATCAGCCTGCTCCGAAGCCTTCTTATTGAAGCTTGCCGATGATGGGCTAATACTGCTGTTTTGCGCTGTGTTATCCCTTATATCAATAATGAGATTTTGCTTGTCTCCGACTAGCTCCTGCCCGCCGTTGCGAACCCAATGGCCAGAATATTTCATTCCGGTATCGTCGTCATTAGCAGCTGCTGTTCCATCCTGTGCCACTACCTTGAACAACCTCGAAGCATGCGAGGCCAAATTTTCATCACTGTATCCAGTCGCAAATGAGCCCAAATCCTCATGGCTCCACAGATCACGGACAGTGGCTGGACCGGTGATGCCAATATCACTCCAATTCACGTTAACCGTCGCAGCAGAGCTTCCGAGATTAAAGAATCCAACCGTATAGCTTCCATCACCATTATTCGCATACCACACCTGCTGCTCCGTCGCTGTCGATACAGGATGCCCCGGCCTGCCAGCCTGATTGACCGCGATTACTTCTTCATTCGTCAACAGCTCGATGCCGTAATCGTCCAAATTTGTCATGTCATTGCCGATGTATAATTGTGCCGATGAAATCGCCCAGAGCGACATCGCCGACATCCGCTCGTCCTTCGTGATGCCATCCATTGTTCCATTTCCGATATTCAATGAATCAAAATCATTCCAGCCGCCTGGACCTGCATGACGCCAGAACTGCTCTGCTTTCGGGAATAATCTAGCGATATTAGGCCACGCCGTTAAACCTCCGTTGCCGCAGTAGCATTCGATGTCCCAGTCCACACGCCATCCGTTTGCATACTGCTTCCAGTAATCGATGTATTTGATATCAAGCGCCCAGGAAAGCTCCAGCCAAATTTGGTGGGGAGCCAGCGCCTGCGACCAAGCCTTTACATCGTCACGCGCATCCAGCGATAGGTCAGAAATGCCTGAGCCTGGCGTCACGCTGTCAAATTTCAAAAAGTCGATACCCCATTCTCCGTAAAGATCGGCAATTGAATTTATGTAGCTCTGTGCGCATGGCTGGCTGAAATCTATTTTGTAGCCAAGCCCCCAATAATCCGACTCCTGAATCGGCTGAGCCGCGATGTCCTTCATCGAGCAGCCGGGAGCGCCATAGATCGGCAGATCCTGATCATAAGCTTGCGGCGATAAACCGGGGATGCCATACAAGCCGATCTTTTGCCCATTCGCATGGACGTAATCGATCACCTCTTGAAAGCCATTTGGATATAAAGTTGTACTTGGGATTGGCCGCCCATACTCGTCCATTCCGCCATTCCATGCCGCATCGATATTAATATACTCGTAGCCATAAGGCTGAAGCTTCTCATGCATGGCATCCGATTGTGCCTTAATATTGTCTGCGTTAATCCACTGCCCATTGCCCGTATAAACCTGCAAGCTGTAGCTGCTCCAGCCCATATATGGCTTCGCAGCTAATCCATTATTCGCCGCCTCCGCAACATCTGTTTTTGGTATCACGATTCCCAGCTGCGCTGTAATCATCACAACGATTAGCAGCCACAAACGTGATTTCTTCATTATTTGCGTCATTATTTAGCTCCTTTGTTTATGAAATAGGATCAGGCTTTTATCTCGCAATAAAGAACCTGATCCTTTGAAATCACTATTATTTAAATGATTGGTCGTATGCTTTTTGCAAAATTTCGAGATAACGATCGATTTTCAGATCCTTGAGTCCCTTCACATAACCGTCCCAATCCTTCTCAAGCGATTTATTTCCGGTAATGAATTGAAGCGCATTTTGCTCAATAAACGACTTAATGTTTGTTTGCAAAATGCTTGCCTCATCGATTTCCGCTGAATCAATCCAAATCGCCCACAATGGGAAAAGCTCCTTCGGCTCATGGCCTTGGTACAGTAGCGTCGCTTGGTACAATCTGCGCTCATAGTTGGCGGAATCATAAATATCCGTACCTTGAACCCAGCTGTCTCGGTATTCCCTTGGCATGTAGAAGTGAGCCGTTCCGCTCCAACCTGCATTACGAGGCGCTTCGCCTTCAACCGCAGGAATCGTTGCTACCTTCGGTGTAACGCCTTCTCCAAGCGCTACTTCGCCTTCCTTCGGCTTTCTCCAGTCGATGCCTTCCATGCCGGAAGCGCCGTTCGTTTGTCCTTCTTCTGTAAACATGTAATCCACCAATTTAATAAGCGCAATTTTTTGTTCTTCAGATGCTTTATTTGTGATTACAAATTTTGCTCCCGGCGCAACGCCGCCACCATCATGAGTCGCGAACGAGCCATGTGGTCCTGTAAGCGGAGGTACGGGGTTGTAATCAGCTGAGTTTTTGTTGCCTACATCGATATTTACGAAGATAGCAGGATGCATGCCGGCGCCAGCGCCCAAAATTTGAGCATCGCCATTTTCGCCAATCTTTTTGAAAGCTTCCGCGTTTTGTGCAAAGGCACCCGGATCGATTAAGCCTTCATCGTATAACGATTTAATATACGTTAAGCCTTCTCTCCATTCCGGCTTAAGCGCAGCCGACTCTACTTTGCCATTGGTTAGATTCAAGTAATTGCGGTCATCGTCATAAACAAAACCATTCATGAGGAATGGAATGACGCGTACGCCAAAATCCTCGATTGAACCGCTGAGCGGCACTTCATCAGCAATGCCATTGCCGTTTGGATCTTGTGTTTTGAATGCTTTCAATACTGCCTTAAACTCTTCAGGCGTTTTGGGCATTTCCAGCTGCAATTTATCCAGCCATTTCGTATTCAACCACATTTTGTTCGGATACGAGCAGTGGAAGCACTGGCTATAAGCGACAAGTCCGTAAATATTGCCGTCCGGCGCCGTGTTGAACGCTCTTAAGTCAGAGTTATTTTCCATAGCTGCTTTAATGTTTGGCGCATATTGCTCGATCAGATCGTTCAGAGGCACCAGCACCCCTTGTTTTCCATACTTCACAACATCAGCCTGCGTGAATTGATCAATATAGCCAGGAAGCATATACGCATCCGGGTAATCTCCGCTTGCTAATGAGATTTGACGTTTTTCCTTCGCGCCATCCGGTGGAGTCGTTTCAAATTTAAGTTTTATGTTGAATTTCTCTTCTACAAATTTGGTGAATTTATTCGTTGCCATATCGATATTCGGTTCTTGTACCGCAAAAATCGTAATTTCAACCGGTGCGGTTGCTCCCGTCTCTTCCGATTGCGCTTTAGGCGTATTTGTTGCCTTATTAGTGTTGGAAGTTCCTTTATTATTCGAGCACGCGGCAAGCACCAAGCTGATCATCAGCATGATTGCGAGCAAACTTACGAGTCTCTTTTTCAAATGTATCGCTCCCTTTTTCGATTTGTGCCATACTTTTGCATTGCAATCACACTACAAATGAACCACCTCCTCTCATGCAAACCAGCTCAGTTTCTGCCTCTTTCCGGTTAGCCTTTGACTGAGCCAACAAGCATCCCTTGTACGAAATAACGCTGTACGAAAGGATAAATAATAAGAACTGGCAGCGTAGCTACTACGATCAGTGAATATTTAAGCAGCTCTGACAGCTGCTGCCTTTCCACTTGCTTCAAGGCATCCGTTACGCTTGCGCTGTTGTTCATAATGATGATGCTCCTCAGAACGAGCTGAAGCGGAAACAACTTCGCTGATTTGAGATAGATTAAGGCATCGAAGTAGGCATTCCATTGACCTACGCCGTACATTAGGAAAAGCACCGCAAGAATGGGCTTGGATAACGGAATAACCACGCTTCGCATAAATCTGATGTCGCTGCAGCCATCGATCTCGCTTGCTTCAAACAATTCGTCTGGAATGGACGACTGGAAGAAGGAGCGTGCAATAATCACCTGCCATACCCAAACCGCATTCGGAATGAGCAGCGCCCACCGCGAATCGATCATGCCAAACTCCTTCACCACCATGTACGTCGGAATCAAACCGCCGCTGAAGAGCATGGTGAACGTAATGAGCATCATAATGACGCTGCGGCCAAAAAAGGATTTGCGCGACATCGGATACGCAATCATGACCGTAAGGGCTACACTGATCAACGTTCCTGCTGCGGTATAAAATAGCGAGTTCCCGTACCCTCTCATAATTTCCGGCGTATCGAACAGAACCTTAAAGCCCTTAAAGGAAATATCAACGGGCCACAGCCAAACACGGCCGGAAGTAACGGCTGCCGGGCTGCTGATCGAGCTGCTGATAATATAAATGAGCGGATAAATAACCGCGATCAACACAACCGCCAATATGGCATAAATAATGAACAAAAAAATCTTATCGCCTGTTGAATCCTTAATCGTTTGTCTGATTGGTGCCTGCGATGCTATCTTCGTTGATGCCATAGGCGCACTCCCCTTTTACCAAATGCTTGATTTCATAAACCGTTTGGCCAAACCGTTAACCGTGAACAGCAGCAAGAGATTGATGAATGAATTAAACAAGCCTACCGCTGTGGCGAAGCTGTAATTGGCATTTAAGAGCCCAATTTTGTACACGTATGTGGCGATTATTTCGGAATTAACGATATTGAGCTGATTTTGCAGCAAATAAATTTTCTCAAAGCCAATCGCCATTACGCTGCCTACATTTAAAATGAGAATGATCGTAATGGTCGGCAAAATACCCGGCAAATCAACGTGGACGATTTTCTGAAATCGCGATGCGCCATCCACTTTGGCAGCCTCATAAAGCGTAGGATCGATGCCCGCAAGCGCCGCCAAATAAATGACCGCGGAATAACCAGCCGTCTGCCAAATATCCGACCAGACAAAGATCGATCGGAACATGCTGGCTTCACCAAGGAAGTTGACTGAATCCATGCCGAAGTAGTGGAGCGCCACATTCACAAAGCCAAGCCGCGGCGCTAGAAACATCATAATGATCGAAACCATAACGACCGTAGATATGAAATAAGGAGCGAAGGTGACCAGCTGTACAAGCCGTTTGAAACGGCCATTTCGCACTTCATTAAGCATCAATGCCAAAATAATTGGAATCGGAAACCCCGCGAGCAATAAATAACCGCTGACGTATATGGTGTTCTTGACCAGCGTCCAGAACATCGGATTTTCAAAGAAAAGCCTGAAGTTTTTGAGCCCGACCCATTCGCTGCCCCAAATGCCTTTGATGACGTTGTAATCCTTAAAGGCAAGCACCGCATTCAGCATCGGGTAATATTTAAAAATAAGAAAAAACAATACAGGCGGTATAATGATAAGGTACAGCTGCCAATGCTTCTTGAAGCTTCTGCTCGCTTCATCCGCAAGGCTGCGCTTGCTCTTTTGCTTCAACAGCTTGTTATTCAATACAATCTCTTTTTCCAGAACAATCCCCCCTAGGTAGCTAATGGCCGATGAAATGACAGCGCTTTCTATACGATGATCATAGTAGAAATCCACATTATCCAAACAGGTACATTTGCGTCTTTTAACGTACAATAACCCCTGTTTTCAGGGGGCAAATCGCCGCAGCGGCGTACAATTTTCAGGATTGCTGCTTAGAAACGCCAAAAAAACCCGACTGCTCGGGCAGTCGGGTTCTTTCTTATGCATTTCTAGTGCATAGGTTTGTTTTGGTCATATGCTTTTTGCATGATTTCAATAAAACGATCGACCTGCATATTCTCCAGTCCGCTCACGTAGGTATCCCAATCCCTATCCAAATCCAAGTTGCCGGTAATAAATTGAAGCATGCTTTGATCGATGTAATTCATCAAGTTTGTGCTCAGCATCCCCACTTCATCTGCTTGTGCCGAATCAAGCCAAATGTTCCACACCGGAAACATTTCGTCAGGCTCATGTCCCTCATACAACAGTGTCGCTTCAATAAGCCTTCGCTCATAGCCGTCGGGCGCGTATATGTCTTTGCTTGCGACCCAGCTGTCTCGATAATCTCTTGGCATGTAGAAATGCGCCATCCCGCTCCAGCCGGTGTTCTTTTGCTCAGTGCTTTCGATAGGGATCAGTGTCGCAAATTTGGGCTCCAGCCCTTCACCAAGCGCCACCTCACCAGCTACCGGCTTTCGCCAGCCTACGCCTTCAAGACCTGACTGCGCTAGCGTTTGTCCTTCCGGCGTGTACATGTAGTCAACCATTCGAATTAAGGCAATTTGCGCTTCCTTGCTCGCCTTATTCGTAATGACAAATTTAGCACCCGGTGATATTCCTCCGCTGGCAAAGGTAGCATAGGAAGCATACGGCCCCGCAAGCGGCGGCAGCGGTGCATAATCCTTCGTTCGCTCACTCACGAAGATAGCAGGATGCATGGCTGCAGCTGCGCCGAGAATGTCAGCATTTGCATTGTCTCCAGCTTTTTTTAGCGCCTCAGCATTTTGAATAAAGGCTCCCGGATCAATTAAGCCCTCGTCATAAAGTGACTTAATATAAGCAATCCCTTCCTTCCATTGCGGCTTATTGGCCGCTGTATCCACCTTCCCATTATTCATATACAAATAATTGCGGTCGTCATCATAAATGAAGCCATTCATCAAATAAGGAACAATATGAACGCCAAAATCTTCCGTCGAGCCGCTCAGCGGAACTTCATCCAATAAACCATTTCCGTTCGGGTCGTTTTGCTTGAACGCTCTCAGCATCTCTTTGAATTCGTCTGTCGTTTTGGGCATATCAAGCCCTAATCGCTGAAGCCACTTCGTGTTTACCCACATTTTGTTTGGATAGGAGCAGTGGAAGCATTCACTATAAGCAACAAGCCCATAAATATTGCCATCAGGAGCCGTATTCAAAGCTTTAAGCTTCGGATCTTTCTCCATCGCGGCTTTAATGTTCGGCGCATATTGCTCTATGAGCTCATTTAACGGCAGAAATACGCTTTGCTTGCCATACTTCAACAAGTCGGATTGTGTGAACTGGTCAATGTAGGCCGTTAAAATATAAGCATCAGGAAAATCGCCGCTTGCAAGTGAAATTTGCCGTTTCTCCTTCGCGCCGTCCATCGAAATAATGTCCCAATTAAATTTGACATTAAATTTATGTTCAAGCAGCATCGTAAAATCATTTGTTTTTAAATCGATGCTGGTATCCTGCTGGGCGAAAACATTAATCTCGACCGGCTTGTCTATGGAAGCAAGCGAAGCTGCATCCGTATGAGCTGGCTCATTGCTTTGCGAGCACGCGGCAAGCAGTAAAACTACAAGAAGTATAAGCGCAGATAGGCCTGCGATTCTTTTCTTCATTCAAACCCTCTCCTTATCGGTAACTGCGCTGAACGCTTACACTTCGATCGATTGTCGATATGAGCTTGGCGCAACGCCCATGACTCGCTTAAAGGCTCTTCGGAACGAATGAGAGCTGTTGTACCCGACGCGAGCAGCGATTTCATCAACAGTATAAGCGTTCGTCCGTAATAAGGAGGAAGCCTGCTCTATACGAATCATCTCCAAATAGTCAGAGACATTAATATCCGTAACCTCTTTGAACAATTGCGAAATATATTTCTCCGGCCGCTCCACCCGCTCTGCGATACGGTATAAGGTCATCTCGGAGTCGCCATAAGCCTCAGCAATAAACTGTTTAATTTCCTCAACGGTTTGAATATGAACATGATTTTTTTTGCTGTTGATGACGCTGCATAATGCTTCTACAATTTCGATGATCTCCTCCTGTATAGCCGCCATTGGATTAGAAGCTTGAATGCCGATGATTTGATTTTTCAACGCATGCAGCAAATCGGATTCCATGAATGTTTTCTGGTCCAGCAGCTTAAGCAGCGTACCCTTCAGCTCGCCGATCAGCTGCTGCTTCATCTCGATAGAAAGCTGCTTATTTTCCATATTAATATTCATAACCGAATGAACCATCCGCCTTGCCTCATCCGAATCTCCCGCACGAATGGTGCTAATCAAGCGCTGCTCAATGTCCATTGGATAATAATATGTCGCTGTTTCAAGCCTAGAGTCCGTAAACCATACGAAGCTCTTTTTGCTGTTAAACTCGGCATACTCGATCGTTTGTTTCGCTTGCTCATAGGAATGGCTAACGTCAAGAATAGTCGTGAATGCATCTCCGAATGCTGCAGTGACCGAAATCTTATACTCCCTATAGGCGATATCGGACAGCTTCTCAAGAATATGACTCATTCGCAGCTTAGCTGCTTCGACTCCATACTCCCCTTCCATGGACGTTATAATCGTCACAATTCGATCCGAGCCAAGGTCCGTCATATGCAGCTGGCTGTCCAGATCGATTAACGCCTTTTTCAAAATGAGTCTTGCTGCATACAGCTCGTTCAGTATTTCTACGTTGTCCATGCCGGAGTATCCATTAATCTGCAAAATACCGACATATCCCTCATTCGTATCAAACCTCGTATCCGCCTGTACAGCCGCTGCCGTAATTTCCTCAGTGGTGTGAAACTCCCCAGCAATTAACCGTTTCAAGAAACCATCTCTAACTAAAGGAAGCTGACGTTTTAATTCCGTCTCCAGGTGGCGATTGCTCGTAATGATGCTCGATATGTTACCCTGCAAAAAATCATATTCGTTTCGGCCCGTAATGCCATCCTTGCCAAACTGCTCCTTCATTACCGTAAGCAGCCTATTCATTGGTGCGCTGTTTCGGTAGGACAGGAGCAGACCAGCCAGCAGGCCGAGAAGTAAAGCGATACCTGTCACTAGCCAAGTAATATGTTTAATTTGATTTGCGTTTTCCATCAGCACCTGCTTTGGAATTCCCGCTCGATAGGTCCAACCATTTTTTTCAGAATGAATCGTAATGACGAGATCGTTATTATAAAATTGGCTAACTTTGTCTTGGATGAGGCGTGAATCCGAAGACAGCAGCTTGGCATTTTCCTCGCTTATTCCGCGCAGTCCAACTGTATTCCCTTGCGCATCGCTAATATGAGCCCAGCCGCCGTAACGATCCTCTACTCCCGCGAGCAGGCTAGATATGTTTTCTTCATCAATCATGACGACCACAGTGGCAGGTGATGAACCGCTAAAGCTGTCCAAAGGGAGCGACTGCATATACGTAACGACGGAGGATTGTTTGGCATTGCTAGTAAAGGAGCTGAGAGGCATAATTTCACTTCGATGAGTTTTGTCCAGTACTGTTTCCTTCCATTCCGCGAGCGTAAGATCGTTATAATGAAAGTTTTGATAATAATGTTCTGGACGGAAATAGGCGGAGCCCTGTGTAAAGATCACATCATAGTTATTTAAGTAGATAAAATAGTTTTGCAAAAAATCATTTGTCTGGCTAAACGGCGTTACCTGTCTCACCATGCTCCAAATGCCATAAACGTTGACGATGTCGCCTTTTTTCTGCTCATTCATTAATTTATTTAAATCAGGATTCAAAGCGAGCTGCCTTGTGAAGCCCTCAACCTCAACCATCCTTCTCTCCAAAATATCCTGGCTCCGCTGCAGCAATGTGACGCTATTCTCAATGGAAATGGATTGTGTCACCGAGATTGAAGTACGATAGGAAACGTAACCCGCTATGCTTGGAATGACCAAAATAATAAGATATGATATGAGAAATTTACGAAAAATGGTTGAATACTTTGGCACGGTCAACCCACCTCCCTTGATTGTTAGCGCTTTCATAACATAGGCAGTACAGAAGCCTAGAAGCAACGAAAGAGCTTCGCTCATTTATAATAACTTACTGACGCGAAAAGACAACTACTATTAAAAACAAGTAGTTGTCTTATTCACTAACTAGGCACTTTCCGCTTAAGCTTCTTGCTGTACTAGAGCTTTCAAGTCTTTATCGAATCGATAGACGCGGCCAGGCATCAAAGAGACTTGCACTTCTTGCTCACCGAATCTTACGACCGTTTCCCCTGCAGAGTAAGCTTGAATCGTTGCTTCAGTCAGCACGCCATTTTCCCATGAGACGTCAACCTCTACATTTCCTTTGGCACGCAGTCCTTTGTATGATCCTTTGTTCCAGACAGCCGGAAGCGCTGGAAGCAAGTGAATTTCGCCCGGCTGGCTCTGAAGGAGCAGATCCGCTACCGCCGCGGTTCCGCCATAATTGCCGTCGATGACAAAAATATTCGTCTCCGCTCCGGCTACACCCGCCTTGGAATAGGTCAGCATATTATCGAAGCACAGCTCTCCAATTAAATGAGTGATATGCTTTAGCGCACGATCTCCTTCGTACAATCTGGAGAAGCCGGTGGCGAACAGTACCGCTGTAAATTCAATATCCTCCAGCTCATCGGTCTGCATCCGGCCAATCAACGTTTGCTTAGCAGCAGCACTCAGCTCTGGCGTCTTCCGCGGCGTTATTTGATTGCTCGGGTATAAGCCAAATAGATGAGCAAGGTGGCGATGCTCCGGCTGCGCCTCCTCATAATCCTCGAGCCACTCCTGCAGCTGTCCTTTTTTTCCGATCATGAGAGGCGGCATCAGCAATAACGCTTGCTCCAGCTTCTCTTGGAACTCAGAATCCATTTGCAGCAGCTTCGCCGACGCTAGGCAAAAAGTGAACAAATCCCATATCAGCTGCTGGTCCATCGTCGAGCCCATCGACAGCTGTTGAGCTTCATCCTTACTGCCGCTCGGATAAAAGCTGTTCTCAGGCGAATTGGATGGTCCGGTTACGAGCCAGCCATAAGTAGGGTGCACAGTCATATAATCGAGGAAAAAGACCGCCGATTCCTTCATTACGGGATACGCCTGCTTCATTAGGAAATCGCGGTCCAGCCCATACTCATAATGCTCCTTCAAATGCATCGCAATCCATAATCCGCCTGTTACATTCAGTCCCCAGCCCGTCTCCCAGCCCGGAGCCGAGAAGCCCCAAGCATTCGAGAACACATGCGCCACCCAGCCCTCGCTTCCGTAGAAATCCTGAGCCGCTTGCCTGCCTGCGACAGATAAACGTTCAATATAATTCATCAAAGGCACATGGCATTCCGCCAAATTGCTTATTTCCGTCGGGTAATAGTTCATTTCCGTGTTGATATCCAAGTGGTAGTCGCAGCTCCAAGCCATGCGATTCGCTTCGCCATCGTTCCACACGCCTTGCAAATGCAGCGGCAGCGGCGAATCCTCGCGCGAGCCAGCAATCGTTAGATAACGGCCGTATTGGAAAAATAAAGCGACTAAATCCGGATCATCATGCTGCCCATTCCGAAGCTGCTTCATCCGCTCGTCTGTTGGCAGCTTCGCACTCGCCGTATCGCCTAAATCAAGGGTCACACGAGCGTACAAGTCGCGATAATCTACAATATGATCCGCTCTTAGTCGCTCATAACCTTTGGCAATAGCATCGTTAATTTGCGCATGGCATTCCGAAGCCCAATTCTCATCCGTCCTGCCATAATCCGTATTCACCGCGAAATATATAAACGCCTCATCCGCTTGCGATACCTTGATTTCATTACCACTAGCTTCGATAATGCCGCCCACGGCAACGACCTTCACCTTGCCCTCGCAAAACACACCACATTTTCCGTTGCTGTGCACATCTTCCGTCGCTTGGCCGCGGAATCCAATTGTATCGTTATCCGCAGCTGTCGTTGCAAAATCTCCGGTTCTCCCTTGAATGCTCAGCCAGAAGGATATTGCTCCTTTTAGCTCACTCTTTATGCGCGATACGACAATACCATCGGCATGCGTTGCGAACGTCTCACGTGTTATTTTGCCGCCAGAGCTTGTATAGGAAGTTTGTACGATTGCCTTTTCCAAGCTTAACTCACGTACCAGATCTTCCCCTTGCTGCTCGAAGCGCAGTTTGATATCACACACAGAAAGGTTTGTGCCAAAGTTTTGCTTCTTCGGCTGCAGCCCTTGCTTAGCAAGCCGGTCTCCCTCGCTATAATTGCCCTTGAAAAACTGCTCTCTCATCTGCTCCAGATTGGCTTTCGGGTTTCCGTTTCCTTGAATGCGCTCCACTTGACCCGACCAGTAAGTAATTTCTGTCATGCTCCACGTTTCGCTTTCTATTCCACCGTGAATGACCGCGCCTATTCTTCCATTCCCTATCGGCAGTCCTTGCTTCCAATCCGTTGCTGGCCCTGAATACCAAAGCTTTGAATGATTCATGCAGTCCCCATCCTTTAGTTATAAGATTCGTGTAACAATTGAATTGTCAATTTCCCTGCTATCTATCGAATACGGAATTCATTAAAATATTTAGGAATGATTTCAGTGGAAGCGCCCGGCAGCTCAGGCAGCACATATTGTCCATTCTTGACGGTTGCTGGTTCAACAAAGATCGTTCTGATCCAAGGGATATACTCAAGCATCATTGCCCCCGGCGTAGCCGCCACCAAATGCTGGTGAATTTGTCCCATATCGCCGACATGCGGGCAGATTGGTATGTCGTACGAAGCGGCCAGCCCCGCGACCTGCAGCCACTCCGTAATACCCGCTACCCGCGTAACATCAACCTGACAATATTCGATAGCGCCTTGATGAATATAATCACGGAACGCATATTTCGAGTACACATGCTCACCGAGTGCAATCGGAACATTTAGTGCATCAGCCAGCTTCTTGTGACCTAAAATATCATCAGGATTTAGCGGCTCCTCCAGCCAAAATAAATCAAATTCCTCCAGCTTCTTGCCCCAGGTCATCGCCGTATTAATATTCCATTGCTGATTAACGTCGATCATAAAGATCACCTGATCGCCAATCGCTTTGCGCACCGCCTTCACTCGGTCATAATCTTCATGTGGATCGGACTTGCCAACTTTAATTTTCACCCCTGTAAACCCCTGCTCGACAATGTCCGTGACATCCTTCAGCAAACGCTCCTTCGACCAGTTCAACCAGCCGCCGTTCGTGTTATAGGCTTTAATGCCTTTTGATTTATGTCCGCCAAGGTACTGCCATAACGGCTTGTTGGACGCCTTCGACATAATGTCCCATAACGCAATATCCACAGCAGCAAGCGCCATATGCGTAATGCCTGCCCGTCCGATCCAGTGCATTTTGCCATACCGCAGCGTCTCCCAAATCTCCTTTACCATAAAAGGGTCCTTGCCGATCAGCTCCGGAGCGTAATAACGTTCAATCGTGTCGACGATCATATCATCGCCATGGGCGCAGGTTCCTGTGTAGCCGTATCCGACGTAACCTTCATCTGTAAAGATCCGAACGCCTGACAGTCCCCAATGCGTCGCCACATTAATCGCATCCGTTATTGGCGGGTCGATGGGCACATGAAGTACGAATGTTTCCACTTTTGTGATTTTCATCGTTTGTACTCCCTTCCTTTTGTTTAATAGCCTAGCGAAGCCCCACCCTCAACCGGAAGAGCTACACCCGTTATGAAAGACGCCTGCTGGGAAGCCAAATACAGTACCGACTGCGCGATCTCCTCCGAGGTTGCCGATCGGCCAAGCGGATGCATCGTATTCAGCGCATCCAGCGCTGCTGCTTGATCAGGCTGCTGTCTCAGCCAATCTTCCAATAAAGGCGTCATCACACCGGCCGGACACACACAGTTGACTCTTACACCATCCGCTGCAAAATCGAGCGCCAATGACTTCGTCAGCGCAATAACCGCTCCTTTGGAAGCAGCATAAATCGGATTATTCCGCTGCCCGATAAGACCGTTCAGCGAAGCCATATTCACAATCGCGCCTTTGGTCTGCCGCAATAGCGGAATCGCATGCTTGATCATCAGATACACGCCCTTCAAATTTACCGCAAGAACATGGTCAAATGACTGCTCATCGATTTCCTCAAGCGGCTTTGGCAGAATAACCGCTGCATTGTTATACAGAACATCGAGCTTGCCGAATGTCTGAACCGTTTCTTTCATAAGCGCTTCAACCGCACTCTCACGCGATACATCCGTCTGAATTGCCCGCGCACTTCTATATGGAAGCCCTTTCAAAAATCCTTGTTGTTTATTGATTTCATCAGCCACGCGCTGCCCTTCATGCTCATTCCAATCTGCTATGACGACTTGTGCGCCTTCTGCCGCGAACAACCGTGCGCTTTCCTCGCCGATACCAGAACCGCCGCCGGTTATAAGCACAACCTTATCTTTAAATCTCAAAGGCATTCCTCCATGTACATGCAAAAGTTAAGCTAGCTAAAGAAAAGATTTATGTTGTTAATTGATCCACATCAGCTATTGCTGTTCATTCCCTAATATTTTTGTTATTGTATCATCTATACAGGAACGTGTATTTGATCAGACATCCATTAAGTTGACAATTCATCCGCTAAATTTTATATGAATATACCAAAGAAAAGGGTGTTCGCTTGAAGAAGCTGAACGAGATCACGCCTCATGTCGGAGATTCCATGTATTACCTTTATGATGGCAGCTCCAATGAGAAGCTGCGCATTTGCAGTGTTTATGCTTTTCATTTATTTACAGATGGTCCCGGGGAAATGGAGATTGACGGCAAGAAATACCCCATCAACAATCGAACGCTGATCTTTCTTAGGCCAGAGCAGCCTCACGCCTTCCATATTTCATCCGACCATCCGCTGTCCTCCTACAATTTGTATTGTGATCTCTGGAATCAGAGTGATCCCGTCTCTGCCAATCGAACGTTCATCTACGCCCCGGAGCCGTTCGAGCTGAATACCGTCGCCCCTTCCATGGCATGTGATGAACTCGACAGCCTGCCATGCGTATTTTCCTTGCAGCCTTATCCAGAGCTGTACGATTCCTTCTTAATGCTCGCTAAGCTGTATAACGATTCGCAATTTTACCGAACAGAGATGATGAACAGCTTGCTCTATGCTTGGATTCTGAACTGGTACAATACAATTCATACGCACCAGCCTACCGATTATCGCATCGTCCGCTTGCTCACGCATCTAAATGCTCATCCTGAGAAACGCGAGTCCGTCGAGACATGGTGGGAATTTTGCGGGCTGAAGCGAACCTACTTTCATGCTTTGTTTTTACGAGAAACCGGACTCACGCCAAAAGCCTACCATCACAAGCTGCTCATGAGACGCGCTTCCCATCTCTTGCTCGAAAGCGAGTTGAGCGTTACCGCCATTGCCGAGAAGCTTGGTTATGCCTCTATCCATCCTTTTACACGCCATTTCAGTGCCTTCTATGGCACCAGCCCAAAGCATTACCGCATGCAGCCTCAGTCAGAGAAATGACCACTACCAATATGCAGCAACGAAAAAAGCTGGAAGCACGTATATGTGCTTCCAGCCATAAAACAGGATATGTTGCTCGTCCTTGAGCACACATATGATTATTACATCCATCTGACGTCCGCGGTACAACGAAAAATGGCTGTAAGCACTCATTTCCGCTTACAGCCTCAAAATAGCCTATGTGGCTCGTCCGTAAGCACACATACGTGCTTATTACGCCAATTCGACGTGTGCGGATCAACGAAAAATGGCTGTAAGCACACATTTGCGCTTACAGCCTCAAAATACCCTATGTAGCTGGTACGTAAGCACACATACGTGCTTATTACACCAATTCGACGTGTACACAACAACGAAAAATGGCTGTAAGCACATATTTGCGCTTACAGCCTCAAAATAGCCTATGTAGCTCGTCCGTAAGCACACATACGTGCTTATTACACCAATTCGACGTGCGCGGAACATTGAAAAAGGCTGCTCCTCCTCCTATTTGAAGGCGGTTAACAACGACTTCGCTTCCTCATGCTCTGGCTCCATCGCCAAAACTTGATGCGCATATTGTAATGCTTCTGGCTCTTCGCCCTCTTCATAGCAGCAAATCGCCAGCTTGTAGAGTGCATCCACAGTCGTCTTGCCAGCCTCCATCAAACGCTCCAAATATAGCCTTGCATCCGCATACAGCTCCAGCTCATAAAGCAGACTTCCGCATGCCAAAGCCAAATGGTGCTGTTCATTCATCGGATAATAGCCCGCCCACATCATTTGCATGCCCTGCCGAAGATCATCGGCTTCTTCGTCGCTGCTATCTGGCAGCAGCGACTGTATGCGCTCAGCGCTTTGAATGAACAATTGCGCATCGTAGCGGCTCAGTCGCCAGAAAGCTAAAATGGCGTACATCTCTAGCGATTCCAAATGCTCGTCAAACCATAGCTTCAAGCTAAAGTAATCATCCGGTCCAAAACGTTCGACAAAACGACGATAAGCTAAGCGTGTATTTGCATAGCTTGCTGGCTTCTCCAGCATGATGATGCAGCCGACATTCAAATTTTTATAATGATGGTTAGTAAAATAGGACAATGCGCCTTTTTGTTCAAAAACATGCTGTATCGCATGATAGTTGGCCGTGAGCGAAAAGCTGCCGTGATGAATCAGTTCGGGCGGCTCAGCAAATGCCCAGTTCTCCATTCGGTGATCGCCTTTATCGGCTGTAAGCAGCACAAATCCCGCTTGTGATAACCGTCCAAGCCGTTCAAGACAATCCATCCCAATCTCCGGGAAGAGGATATGCGAATCCTCAAGCTGCTGCTTATACAGCTCGATCACATTCCGATAAGGGTACGATTGCTCTTCATACTCGGCTGCTCTTCGGTAATGATACTCGGGCTCTATGCTCACCAGCATGTCCGATACATCTATGCCATCCGCCTCAGCAGCAGGTACCGCGAAGGACACCTTACATTCAAAAATATGACCTTCATCCACATAAATGAGCTCTTGCGGAATGCTGTCAAAAAAATAATTGGCGACAAGCAGCAGCGGCTCCTTCAGGTCTGCCTGCTTTATCGTGACACCCGATTCCGTCAGTTGAAGCTCTGTATCACGTACCGCGTCAAACTTAGCGAAATCGAGTATGCCTTGCTGGACAAATGGCTGTAAGCGTTCATGCTGCTGCCAATAGGCAATATTTTTGACTGGCAAATCACTCATGATGTAACGAAACGGCGGAAGCTCCATACCTGCAAAATCTATCAGCTCACATAATGCCGTAAGCACTTGATAGGCTAGTCGACCCGAGCCTGCTCCAAGCTCAAGGATCGTAATCGGTTCCTCCGATATGCCACCTAACCTTGCTCTATCCTGTAAAAATCCGAATATGATCTCTGCATAAGCAGACGCGATCACAGGATTGTTCGTAATGTACTGCGGCACTTCATCATTTTGCCACGCCTCGATGCCCTGCTCTTCAAAATAAGCGCGCTGCAGCTCCCAAATAGGCGCTTCACTGAATCGATAAATCGGCTGATCGCTATTATTCATTCTTTTAAACCTACTTTGCTTAATGTAATAAAAGAATTAAACTGGCCTTACCCAAATATCCTAGGTCAAATCCATCAGCTTTAAACCTAGCATCTGTATGCAGCCTTGTCTACTCTTGCCTTAATGAACCAACGAAAAGGTTTCACCTGCCATACGCAAAAAAGGAGACGCGCCTGCAGGCTCGTCTCCTATTTCTGACTATATTAGACGATTTAAAATACCTTCGTCGTCCAAGATTCACAGTTCCATGTATCGGTTACAACATCGCGGTAAAATTCTGGTTCGTGAGAGATAAGCAAAATGCTGCCTTTGTACGCCTTAAGCGCACGTTTCAGCTCGTCCTTCGCATCGACATCCAAGTGATTGGTCGGCTCATCCAGTACTAACAGGTTTGTTTCGCTGTTGATCAGCTTGCAAAGGCGAACCTTCGCCTTCTCGCCGCCGCTAAGCACCGCAATTTTGCTTTCAATATGCTTGGTCGTCAGCCCGCATTTCGCGAGTGCCGCACGTACTTCGAATTGGGAGAGTGAAGGGAACTCCTTCCACACTTCCTCAATACACGTATTGTAGTTTGCATCCTTAATTTCCTGTTGGAAATATCCGATTTGCTGATGCTCCCCGCGTTGTACCGTACCCGATATAGCTGGAATTTCGCCTAAAATACTGCGAAGCAGCGTCGTTTTACCAATACCGTTCGCCCCTACGAGAGCAATCTTCTGACCGCGTTCCATACGAAGATCAAGCGGTCTCGACAACGGACTGTCATATCCGATAACAAGCTCCTTCGTCTCGAATATGAGCTTGCCGGAGGTTCTTCCGTCCTTGAAGTTGAACTGCGGCTTCGGCTTTTCCTTCGCAATTTCAATGACATCCATCTTATCGAGCTTCTTCTGTCTCGACATCGCCATGTTCCGCGTCGCTACGCTCGCTTTGTTGCGTGCTACGAAGTCCTTCAGATCAGCTATTTCCTGCTGCTGACGCTTATATGCCGATTCAAGCTGCTGCTTTTTCATTTCATGAACCTGTTGGAAGTATTCATAGTCGCCAACATAGCGGTTCAGCTCTTGATTCTCCATATGATAAATGAGGTTAATTACACTGTTAAGGAACGGAATATCATGTGAAATGAGAATAAATGCATTCTCGTACTCTTGCAAGTAACGCTTCAGCCATTCGATATGCTGCTCATCGAGATAGTTCGTCGGCTCATCGAGAAGCAGAATGTCCGGCTTCTCCAGCAGCAGCTTCGCTAGAAGCACCTTCGTCCGCTGCCCTCCGCTCAAATCATTAACGTCCTTATCAAGACCAATATCCGTAAGGCCAAGACCACGAGCCGTTTCGTCAATTTTCGCATCGATCAAATAGAAATCCTGATTCGTCAGCGTATCCTGAATCGTTCCAACATCCTCAAGCATTTGCTCGAGTTCCTCTGGCGTTACATCGCCCATTCTGCCGTACATATCGTTCATTTCTTGTTCCATATCGAGCAGGTACTGAAAAGCTCCCTTCAGCACGTCCCGCATCGTCATTCCTTTGCTGAGAACCGCATGCTGATCGAGATAACCTACGCGCATGCGCTTCGACCATTCAACCTTGCCGTCGTCAGGCTGCAGCTTACCTGTAATAATGTTCATAAAAGTGGACTTGCCCTCGCCGTTAGCGCCGATCAGTCCAATATGCTCGCCTTTAAGCAGGCGGAAGGATACGTCGTTGAAGATCGCGCGATCTCCAAAGCCGTGGCTTAGTCGTTCTACGTTTAATATGCTCATGAATGACACCTTTTCTTTTGGAATATTATCGTTTTATTATAAACGTTATAGGCCCTACAACTCAATGTGGGATTAAATTGTTCATGAACTTCGACACGATTCGATAATTTTGATATAATTAACATGAAATTTTTAACATATTTCGGGTTAGGCGGTGCCATCATGAGTTGTCAAAATTGTGAGCTTGTCCCCCCTATTCAAGACCAAGGTAAGATAAAACTCGTTACCCCGCAGAAATCCGAACAGATACAATACACATCCAAAGAACAGCTTTTGGAGTATTTGAACAAGCTGTTGCAGCAATTGAGTCCGGAGGAGCAATCAGCTGTTCAAATCGAATTTGGGAACGTAGGAGAGACAAGCTCTGCTTTGACTCCCAATCGTCTCCCTCTCAACCTATTTGCCGCACGCATTCATCACCATCACCTCGTCCATATGATAGCTGATAATCATTTTACAAGTTTTATGCAGCCCATTATGGATATCGATAGCCAAAACATTTTCGCCTATGAGTTTCTCATGCGCCCTGCCGAAGGGCAACCTGCCTTCCAACCTTATGAACTCTTTCAGGTTGCACAGCAAACTGGCCTGCATTCTTTTCTTGATCGCTCTGCTCGTATTTCAGCAATTCAAGTCAGTGCCATGCACCTCAAAAAGGGAACAAAACGGTTCATAAACTTTTTACCTTCATCCATTTATAATCCTAATTATTGCTTAAGTCATACCTTTGAGGCGATTGAGCAATATGAGCAGGACCCGCAGGATTTTGTTTTTGAAGTCGTAGAAACGGAAAAGATTTCGGATGTGTTGCATTTAAAAAACATTTTTAATGTATACAAAGAGCACGGTATTCAAGTTGCACTGGATGATGTTGGATCTGGATTTTCTACGTTAGACGTTTTGGAAGAGCTCAAGCCCCATTTTGTAAAAATAGATCGTGAATTGGTAAGCCACTGCGATAGCAACGATAAGAAACAGAAGCTCATTGCAGACATCGTGCGAAGTGCGAGATCGTTTGGTGCTACGGTTTTAGCAGAAGGAGTGGAACGGAAAGAAGAGCTCGATTTCTGTAAAACGCAGCAGATCACTCTTGCTCAGGGTTATTTAATAGGCAAGCCTGCCCCGCTGCCATTATCTAATCAACCAATTTTGATTTAATTAACTTCATCTGAACCCATCTTTGCCACGGTATCCTCCATGTGATTATCGTGGCCTTTTTTTATACATGTTCAACACATTCCCTCTTTCTCTTAAACTCCAATAATCAAATGCAGCTCTCCAAAGCGCAGTTCGCGATTGACAATAGCAAGGCAAGTGGTTAATATTGTCGTATAAAACTATTATAGTTTTTTTAGTTTTCTCAAGTCTAAAAGTTTTCTCTCAGGGGGTCTGTTCTTGATAGATCGAATTATGAAAGCATTTATCGAAGAGATTCATGATAAAGGAATCAAATTTACAATGGACGATTTGGCCTCTCGGCTAGGGATTAGCAAACGGACATTGTACGAGCATTTCCCTTCTAAAGTAAGTATTTTGGAAGCACTCATTGCGCAAACTTTAGGTGAATTCGATGAGAAAACAGCTCTGATCACGCAAGACGCAAGCTTATCCATTATTGAGAAAATCAGAGGTATTGTAACCCTTCTAACAAAACATTATGAATTATATGATATACGGATATTGGAGCAAATGAAGCGTTACTATCCAGAGCAATGGAAAAAAATCGATAATGCGCTGACCGATGACTGGGATGCATTGCGCAGCGTCATTGAACAAGGCATTCACGAAGGCATTATAGTGAACAAAAATATATCAGTCATTATGAAGCTAATGATCGACGCAGCAAACTCAACACTCGATCAACGCTTTTATCAAAAAAATGATATTACGCTTTCCGAAGCTTTATCCACCATTGTCGATATTATTCTATTTGGACTAGTGCCTAGAGCTGCAAAGGGAGAATAAAAGCCAACGCTTTTATTCTTTTTTTAAACAGCTAGAAAACTATAAAAACAAAAATAGTTTCATGAGTATTGAAATTTACTGCAAAAGAAAGCGAGTGAACAGAATGAGTCTTCATTTTTGTGAAGTAACAACAGAAAACTGGCGCGCTGTAGCCGCATTATCGGTGTCCAAGGAGCAGCAACCATTTATCGAAAGCAACGCCTTTTCTTTAGCCGAATGTTTATTTGAGAAAAACGCAACTTCCCTTGCATTATATGATGGCGAAACTTTAGTCGGCTATGCGATGTACGGCTGGCAAAACAACGTGAACAAGAGTGTGTGGCTTGACCGCTTTATGATTGATTACCGATTCCAAGGAAACGGATATGCCAAGCGCTTTATTCCTATACTTCTCGAATATTTACAGCACTTATATGAAAGCCGAACCATTTATTTGAGCCTCCATCAACATAATTCGCGTGCTCAACGGCTATATGAACATTTTGGATTCCGCTTAAACGGTGAGATTGATGCAGACGGGCCGGTTGTCGGAATGGTCATGGAATTAAATTTATAGAAACATAATAGGTGAAACCATATGAAAACATTATTTAGTAATCGCGTTTATTTATTAGTTACCGCTTCTGATTTATTGCAAAATATAGGTACATGGATACGAAATATTGCTTTGCTCTTTTTTGTATTGGAAAAATCAAATAATGACCCGGTCGCTGTGTCGATGCTGACGGTTATCGAATATTTCCCTATCTTTGCTGTTGCCCTTGTAGGCGGGGCGCTCGTTGATCGGTGGAATCCCAAAAAAACGATGATTATAGCTGACTTATTAAGTATCGTATCTATTTTGCTCATCATTGGCGTTTTGGATCTAGGCTTCTGGCCAGCTATTTATATAGCCACTTTCGTATCAACTATTATTACACAGTTCTCTCAGCCATCATCCATTAAGCTCATTAAACGTTATGTCGAACCGCAGCATGTTGGAGCAGCTGTTGGTTTAACGCAAAGCATGAACTCGATTTTCATGATTGTTGGGCCTGTCATCGGTACCGCTATTTACGTTAATTTTGGACTTAAGGTATCCTTATACAGCTTATTGATCCTATTCGCCCTTTCTGCCTCCTTTCTTTCGTTTCTTCCTAAACAGACCCGTGAAGAGAAAAAAGAAAACAGCTCTGTTCTGAAAGAAATTAAAGAGGGCATGATCTACCTCCGACAAAATAGAATATTGGTTGTTATAGCCGTATGGTTTGCTATTGATGGTCTGTCTTGGGGACTTATTCAACCACTTGATGTATTTATATTGACGGAAAGACTGCAATTGCCGAAAGAGAATTTGCAATGGTTCAGTATGTTATACGGAGTCGGGATGCTAGCTGGGGGATTAATAGCTGCTTCTATTGGCAATCGTTTTGAAACTCGGAAAATATTTACCGTTGTTATTATTGTAACGGCGACGGGAGTGCTCGTTCAGGCGCTTTCCACTTACGTTTGGTTAACCGCATCATTCCATCTGCTGGTCGGTTTATTTTATACCGTGCTGCAAGTACTGCTGAATATGCTATTTATCAAATCCGTACAGGATGAATACGTTGGGCGAGTTAACGGTGTGATGGTTCCTGTATTTATCGGATTTATGTTAATCGGTACGTTTTGCTCAGGGTTTCTGAAAGAAGCGACCTCTTTAATTTTCGTGTACGGGACTTCCAGCTTCGTACTGCTGCTGACGCTGCCTATCATCGCTAGATTAAAGCCAAAGCATTTGAGCAAAATGAAGCACTAGCAGTGCGTCAGGGATTAAATCAAAGAAAACACCCAACTATTCTCGCGAAAAAGCGAACTCGCAAGTTAGATGGGAGATTAGATTAAATCGCTATGATTAACCTTTTTTATGGCTTTTAATAAAAGGATTGCTCTACGTTACTCTATCTGTTTTTTGTAGTGCGACGCGAAGTTGCGGCTGTCCGTGACTTTGCGTCGTATTTTTTATTTTTTATTCTTGCTGGTTTTCTGGATAGATTGCTGACGGTTGCCTTTGGTCCAAAAAACGAACCAACTACTTTGAAAGTAGGAGGGATCTGTTGAACGAAGCCAAACAACTGCTGCATTCTTCCCATCATAGACATGATTCCATCAATACCGCCAATTCGACTAAACATAGACCCTGCTCTTTCAAAACCAGGCTCAAAAGTAGAATCAACCGGTTGACTAAAGTCATTAAATGGTTCATCTACAGTAGGAAGAATTGCGCTTATACGAGCTCTTTTTCTTCTTTCCACTTCGAATCACATTCCTTTTCTTAGTAATGTTGAAATAGGTCTACTTCAAACTATGCAAGTACACCTCTATCGGTATAGTTAGTCATCTATAAAGCTCAAATTTTACCTTATCTTTTTAAAATATGTTCCCAGTTTGGCGGTAAATCACCCTTCTGCGGGCCTTTGATATGCTTCCAGCCTACTAGCTTTACATTATCAGGATTCATCGGCGATATATCATACGTCAATCGGTCCTCTCCGACTGAAATGTGTGGGCCAACAACAGGAATGGCTGCCTCTCAGCTTAAACGTGAATAAAACAGAATTAACATGAATAAAACCGATTGACAAAACTGAATAAAACAGAATAATATGGAATTGTAACTGGTTATAAAATCCAGAGGAGGCGATTCGATATGTTTACCGATGAGCGTCGTGACAAGATTATTGAGCTGCTACAAAAAAACGGCAGAGTACTCGCCAAGGAACTAGCGGATATGTTTGAATTGTCGATTGATTCCATCCGAAGGGATCTATCGATTATGGAGGAGAAAGGGCTGCTCAAACGTACGCATGGCGGCGCAATACCAGCTGCTAAAGTCCGCAGCGCCCCGCTCCCGCCAGACCTTCGTTATAAAGAGGCTTCACCGCATCAAGATGCCATATCGAAATTAGCAGCTTCTTTTATACAAGAAAAGGATACTGTATTTATAGGCAGTGCAGGCATCCATTACGGCATGTTAAAGTTTCTTCCTGAGGTACCTTTTACGGTAGTTACGAATGCAATCAGAGTGGCTGATGCGTTGAAGGATCGTGAAGAAATTGATGTTTATTTGATAGGCGGCAAAGTGAAAAGTTCCGGAAACATTTCCGATACACTCGCTAATCAGTTTCTTAGACAATTCACTTTAGATCTGTGCTTCGTTGCTGGGGGCGGAATTTCCAAAAACGGGGTAAGCACCTCTTCTCCAGAAGTAGCTTCATTAGGACGAACGGCGGTCGAAATTTCTAGAAAACGAATTTGTCTAGCTCCTCATGAGAAGCTAGGCGTCGATTTTTTTGCAAAAGAAGGTCCCATTACCGATATGGATCTATTAATTACCGATAGTGAAGCCAGCATAAATGCCATTGAGGATATTGAGAACAAAGGTGTCAAAGTGTTAATTGCTCAGATTCCAGAGGTATCTTAATCATTCTTAATCGGGGCTGCGGCTGCAGCTCCGTCTTGCTATATCGCGGTTGCTTGTATCCGAGCGTTAGCGGAAAACCGCGAATGCTTGCGCCTATACTAGGAGCTAAGACATCAATTAATCGTGATTACCACACTTTTGTTTCGTTTCCCGCTTGTCGCTCTTGACGGTAACGCTGCACCCACTGCTCTGCCACATCATCGGCTAACTTATCGAAAGCTGGAGGAGCAACCTCCACCGACTCGGACTGAATGTTCAGAAAATCCAGCACCCTCAGCACTGTTCCTTCATAATCGAGAATAAAATCTTCATAAACGATCGTAAGTGGAACGATCCCTTCTTCTGTAAAAAAGTCCTCCATCGCCGCTTCCCGAAGCGAGCTTTCGATGAATAAATGGTTGATTACATCAAAATTATACTTATCGGCAATATCATGCTCTTGCGGTTTTTGGCCATGCTGCCGATGCCACTCTCCGGATACGATGGCCCGCCACCAAGATACGGCTAAACGGACTTTATTTCTTCTCGTCATATAGATATGTTTATCGCAATTCGGAAAAGCTGCACGCCAGACACTATCTTTTGTCGCCGTATCAGGCAATTGAAAGATGTTCCGAAATGCAGTGATCCATTCGCTATTCATACTTGTTTTCAAGCCAAAAACACCATTTGACGAAGTACCTTCCCGCCACATCTGCTCCATTTTGTCCACCGTCATTGTCTTGGGATCATTGAAGAGCAGCCACTCCGCAGGATTTCCTGCTACGCCAGTTGATGAAAGAGCTTCGTTCAGCAGGGTACTCCCTGTACGCTGTGAAAACCATATTGTATAACTTTTTTCCGGTCTCATTTATATATCACCCTCTCTATTCTAGATATTGTTCAATCGGGATTCGATGTACGCAACAAGCGCATTTATAGCATCTGCTTCGCCAAACTTCTCCGTGTCTATGATCATATTAGGTTGTATCGGCGTCTCGTAAGGGGAATCAATGCCCGTAAAATCCTTTATTTCTCCTGCTCTCGCTTTGCGATACAAGCCCTTGGGATCACGTTGTTCGCATTCCTCCAGTGAGCATTTCACATACACTTCAGCAAAATCATCCGGACCAAACCGCTGCTTAATCTGCTTTCGGTACGATTCATAAGGGGAAATCATCGGTACAAGGACAACAAAACCTTTCTCTAGAAACATATCCGCAATCTCCATTGCACGGCGCATATTTTCCAGTCGTGCCTCTTCCGTAAACCCAAGATCCCGATTCAAGCCTTGCCGTAATCGATCGCCGTCAATGATGACGCATCTGATCCCACGCCTCAGCAGCTCACTCTCCGCCCCGCAAGCAAGCGTCGTTTTTCCTGAACCGGACAACCCCGTTAACCAGAAAATAGAACCATTATGACCATTCCACTTTTCCCAACTCGTCCTTTGCATAGCCGAGGCCTCCTTTCGATGTGGAGCCGAAGCCCACCACGTCATCTGTTTGTCTTTAGTATAGAGATTTGGGATGGATGCGAGCAAGGTAATGATTTATTATAGCCGTTTGTAGGGGAGCAACGCTTACACCAGCTACAGCTGAATTATGATTCTTTTTCCGTCTCCGCTTCCCACTTGGCAATTTCCTCTCGGACGCGTGGCGCAACCTCTGTTCCTAGCAGCTCAATGGCTCTCATCACTTGATCATGCGGCATAGTACTTAAAGGCACGTACATCATAAAACGCGTAACGCCTACATTTTTCCGAAGATGAATAATTTTTTGGGCAACGGTTTCCGGATCACCCACATAAAGTGCTCCTTCAAAGCTGCGCGCGGCATCAAAGCTGGAACGGTCATAATGCGCCCAGCCTCGCTCTTTCCCCAGTTTATTCATGCCTGCTTGCGTGGAAGGAAAAAAAGTATCTGCTGCTAGATCTGTATTTTCTGCAACAAAACCTATGGAATGAGACCCCACTTTAAGGCGCGAATCATCATGGCCGGCATGCGCAGCCGCTTTCTTATAAAGCTGTACCAGTGGTTCAAATTGCATCGGGCTACCGCCAATGATCGCCAGCATCAATGGCAGGCCGAGCAGTCCAGCACGGATTGCAGAGTCCCGATTGCCTCCGCTGCCTACCCATATCGGCAACGAATTTTGAACAGGCCGAGGATATACGCCTAAATCATGAATGGCAGGCCGATGCCCGCCTTTCCAGGTTACTTTTTCGGACCCTCGTATTTTTAAGAGCAATTCCAAATGTTCCTCGAACAGCTCGTCATAGTCATTCAAATCATAGCCAAACAGTGGAAAAGATTCGATAAAGGAACCCCGACCAGCCATAATTTCCGCACGCCCATTTGAAATACCATCGAGCGTTGCAAAATCCTGAAAAACGCGTACCGGGTCAGATGAAGAAAGTACCGTTACTGCACTCGTTAGCTGAATCCGTTTCGTCTGTGATGCAGCTGCGGCTAGTACAACTGCAGGTGAAGATGCTGCATAATCCTTCCGATGATGCTCACCTACGCCAAATACATCAAGTCCCACCTGATCGGCAAGGACAATTTCCTCGACAACCTCACGCAATCGCTGCGCATGACTTATTACTGCACCCGTTTGAATATCCGGCTTTGTTTCTACAAACGAAGTTATTCCTATTTCCATGGTCAATCTCTCCTGTTTATATTATTTATTTTCATGCGGAAGGGGCAGTACGCCTCGTCATTGCCCAAAACAGAAGAGCGAGTGTACTAACCGATGCTCCAAGCAAACATACTCCGTCCCAGCCGTAATGGGCATAGGTTAGAGTCGATGAGATCGAACCAACGGCACTTCCTATGGAGTAAAAAACCATGTATCCCGCTGCAAGCCGGCTGCGAGCCTCCGCATGCAATGCGAAAATCATGCTTTGATTCGTGACATGTACCGCCTGCACAGCCAAATCAAGAAGAACAATGCCAATGACCAAGGCGAATAGCGACTGATCTGTATAGCTGATTAACAACCATGATAGGAGCAATAGAATCAAAGCTATGCCCGTCGTTCTCTGTCCATAACCTTGATCGGCAAGCTTTCCCGCCCTTGCAGCAGCTAACGCTCCAACAGCTCCCACGAGGCCAAACGCCCCAATGGCAGTGTGAGAAAGAGACCATGGCGGTGCGCTAAGTGGCAGCACTAATGAAGTCCACAATATACTGAAAGCCGTAAAAATCAGCATAGCCAGAACTGCCCGGATACGTAGGATCCTCTCTTGTAAGAACATCATAAACACCGACTTAAGCAGCTGAGGATAGGACAGTGATTTCACTTCCCGCTTCACATTTGGCAAAACTTTAAATAATGCAACAACCATAAGAAGCATCAATGCTGCAGAAAATAAATATACGGAACGCCAACCCGCTATATCTGTTAATACTCCTGCAATCGTTCGTGCAAGAAGGATGCCAATAACAATTCCACTTGTTACCACGCCAACGACACGTCCTCTTTCGGCAGGGGCAGCTATGCTCGTTGCAAATGCTACAAGCGTCTGAGCTACAACCGCAAGCAGTCCCACCAAGGCCATACCTGCGAAAAGCATCAGGCTAGAGGAGGCAAACCCAACGATAACTAGAGCGATCACGGAAAATAACATCTGACCGATAATGAGTCGGCGCTGGTTCAGTAAATCTCCAAGCGGTACCAACAGTAACAATCCCAATCCATAAAAAATTTGGGTGATCGTAATCAGAATGCCAATGGTTGAATAGTCAATGTCAAACGCCATCGACAGATGATCGAGCAGCGGTTGTGCGAAATAGATATTCGCAACAGACATCCCGCAGGCAACCGCAAACAACAGAGTAACCAAGCGAGACATGGAGGAACCCTGGACCGAATCACCATCGTTATTTGTTCCCTGTGATGAATTCATCTTTACCTTGTTATAGACTGCTGCTTTTTCTCTAAGCTCCTCCATTTCAAACACACCTTTTCTTTATTCATTTTAAAAACCGTCTTTTCTATACCGATCGGTACGTTATATTGCTCGGTAAATATAGCGCATAAAAACGATCTCTGTCAACGTAAAAATGTTTGCACATGGTTTTAGGTTAAAAACCAAGTTTATATTGTGATTAACGGATCTTTCATTTGACATTGCAAATCGCAAATTATAAAATAATACTATACCAATTGGTACGTAAATATAGACGATTGACTATTGTATTTGATTAAACACTAGAAAATAAAGAGTACCGAGAGGTTTTGACTATGGGAAGAACCCGCGAATTTGACGAAGAAAAAGCATTGGATGCAGCTATGCAGCTGTTTTGGGAGAAGGGCTATGAGGCTACCTCACTAAGCGATTTAACTTCCAGAATGGGTATTCAACGGCCTAGCCTATACTCAGCTTTTGGTGACAAAAAAGAATTATTCGAAGCTGCACTGCGCAAATATACGATGTCGCGTGCTGCTCTCGTTCGAACCAAGCTTCAGAGCTATTCCTCTGTAAAGGATGCCTTTCGCCATTATTTTGAAGGGGTTGTTGCTGAGGAATACGGAGAAAATCGCAACCGTGGATGCTTTAGCATCAATACGATAGTCGAGCTTGCGCCGCATGATGAAAAATTCGAAATTCTCACAAGAGAACATCAAATGTACCTGTCCGTCATATTTCAAGAAACCATTGAACGAGGTATACAATCGGGTGAGCTCGAAATTTCAGTAAACGCGAAGGCTTTATCGCAGTCGCTAATCGTATCCTTAATTGGGTTAACGGTAATATTGAAAGCACGTCCAGAACAATCATTTATTGATAATACGATAGAAATCATACTTGCACAGCTTAAAGAAGCACCCGTTCACGGTCAGTAATTCAGTAGAAGAATGAATGTTATTGCCATCTATGCACCACATAAAAATAAAGCCCACTGACCTGTTTGGTCAAGCCCCAATATTGTAGACAATGAAAAAAGCCCTATGAAATGAACTGTTAAATGACAAAGCGGCAGACCAAATTCTGGTCTGCCCTTCATTGATTGAACTATCGTACCCGTTAGTTTAATTCTTGATTAGTATTAATTGGTGTCAGATTCATTGTTTTACCAAATAAATGAAATAGTCCTTTCAACACTCTGCCCACCTCATCATGAAAAAACTCTAATTCCCCCGCTGCTCCAACAGTTCTGAAGAGGCTAGTACCACGATTTTGAGATGCCTCTATGGGTCGAAGTTCATATTTGTACCATGGTTCATAAGCTATATATAATTTTGAATTTTCAACTGTTATTGTAGGGGTGAATTTTTTGTTATTACTTAAGTATTTACCAGTAAAACAGTCATAAGTTGAGTGATTAACTATAATATTTTTAGAAGATTGAGGTATAGCTACCTCCTCCCCACATACAATACGAGCCACATCCTTTATGATGACTGCCGGTTGAGACGGATGTACGTTGCTCATAACAATGATCAATAAATCCTCATTTATGAATCTTTGATACTCCGTCATAAAACCATCGACTGCACCGCTGAGTCCAATAACTTTAAGAGTTTGAAGCGAATTTTTCCGTATAACCTCGTTAGAGATATTCAATCCATATCCATAACTAGTAACTCCATTTACTACAACTTGTGGTGTCATCATTAAGTTTCGCGATTTTTCAGACAGTAGCATATCTGAAAAAAATGCAATATCCCACAAATACAAATCTTCAACAGTAGAATACAGCCCCCCTGCCCCCGTCATTATAGACATTTCTAAATAGTCAGCATTCACATAATTTCCCCATACCTTGTAGCCGGAAGCTCGATTAAGCAAGACAGCAACAGAATTGTCAGTCCCAGTATTATACATACCCAAGGGTTTAAAGATTAATTTATCAAGAAAGTTACTAAAGCATTCACCTGCCACAAGCTCCATAATTCGTGCAAGGACTATATATCCGGAATTACTATAAAAAAATCTCTCCCCAGGATTGAAGTCCAGTGGTAAGTGCTTAAAATGTGTTATGGTCGATTCAGGTGGTGAATAAACGCGAGCCATTGATCTATATTCTGGAAAGTTGGTGAAATTAGGTATCCCTGAAGTGTGTGTAAGAAGATGATGAATCGTAATTTTGTCACCATTTGGATAGTCATTAATAAACCTACTTAGCTTATCATTAATTGATAGTTTACCTTGCTCTTGAAGCAACAAGACAGCTGCTGCCGTAAATTGTTTGCTGACCGATCCTATACGAAATTTCGTCTCAATTTGGTTTGGTACTAAATGCTCTCGATTAGCTAATCCCCATCCTTTACTAAGTAAGCGATTACCTGATTGTTCTACGAGAATCGTTCCACAAAAACCATCTACACTTACTTGTCCTTCGATGTAGGCTTCTAATTTATCAACTACCCGTTTCTCCATTTTTGATATGTTCCCTTTCATTAATTGAAGTTAGATTTTACTAGTCCTCCTCATACATTTTCTTTCCCTTAATTTTCTCTTCTTAGTTTGCGTTATCCTGCCCGTTAGTTTAATAAAATGAGCAGACTATCGCAGAACCTGCCCATCGAAGTGTGCTATTAA
The DNA here is from genome assembly GCF_056398625.1 of Paenibacillus sp. 01T431. Classification (NCBI taxonomy): domain Bacteria; kingdom Bacillati; phylum Bacillota; class Bacilli; order Caryophanales; family Paenibacillaceae; genus Paenibacillus; species Paenibacillus sp. 01T431. The sequence goes on along the minus strand of NZ_JBFTPT010000018.1, from coordinate 159 downwards.
ACTAACGTTTCCCGTCCCTCGGTTTTAAGGGTTTATCTCACATATACTCACTCATTCGCAGGATTTCATCACCTTGGATTAGGTCGATTTTAAGAAACAGCACAGGTGATACCGGTTGAGGTGGTGGGCTGGGCATGCGGAAATAGAGGAACTATTAGG
>NZ_JBFTPT010000017.1:0-139245 GCF_056398625.1 Paenibacillus sp. 01T431 | reverse complement strand
CAATTCAATAGCTTTCATTTTTGTTTCCACTGGGTAACTTACTCTTGTTGCCAACGTAAAAACACCTCCAAGGTTGTCTCCATATCTTACGACATGGTTGCATTTTCTTGAAGGTGTTTTAATTTGTCTCACGCTAAGGGGTCAGTCCCGTGAGTACACACCATGCTTGACCTTTTTTCTATCTATTTTCTCGGAACCAATATCATATCAGCGGGTTTATGTCGTTAATTTACAGCTTCTTGACAATTGGCTTTATTATCATTTAATGCTGTTTTGTTCCTCTTTAAAACATCACAATGGAAACGCGGCTTTAGCAGAGCTAACGTTAACTATAACTATAAATAGAATTGAGAACTCTATTTTTTCGGATTGTAATCAATGGATATTGACCATTTATTAGAACCTATTTTTCCACTTGAAAAAATGTCAATTTCCGAACCAGTGATTAGTTCTACTACAAACCCCTTTTTAATTGACTGTTGAATTTCATCCTGCTCAATATAGCTATAGCTTTCAATTTCCCCATTGTATTGTAAGATTTTCAATTCTTTCTCGTAAAAGGAGTAAAATTCTTTGTCATCAACATAAGTTGAGTAAAAAGGAGAACAGCCGTCGGATTTTCCAAGAAACACAGTTCTTTTCGGGAGTGGAATAGAAATATTAATTTGGTCTTCCATATAGGACTCACACTCAAAGATTTTACTTGGAAATAAGTAACTACGAATATAACTGTTAAATTCTAAATTCCAAAAGTAAAGTTGGAATAAAGCAATAATTGGTACCGTATAAGCTAAAAATTTTTTAGTTGATCCCTTGCCTTTTTTTATTCCGATTATTACTACGCAAACAATAAAAGCTAAAATCATAATAACAGTATAGGGAATGTATAATATATTACCCGCCATAGAGTCACATCCCTTATTAGTAATTTACCACTATTACGATCTTAATATTGTAAAAATATCGACAACTAGGCAGTTTTCACCCAAGTTGTCGATACCTGATATTTTATATAAACTCACTTAATATCGCATCTCTAAAACGCATAATATGCAGCTTTTTTCCAACAAATCCTTCTATTAATCCGCACATTGAAGATGAGCACTAGTGCTTCTATATCGTATCATGAAAAATAGCCGATTCATATGATCAACAATGATAAGCGTACAAAATAATGACTTTTTCTATTGCCAAACCTACACGTATTTCCTATACCTAAATTACTTAAGCTTCGACAGACCAACAATCCAGTCAGCCAACTCCTTCGTTTGTGCGAGGAGAGCGATAGGATCACGATACCATGAACGTTCTTCATTCCAAAGGAAAATTCGTTCTTCCCGTACCGCTTCCAGAGAACCCCATATTGGATCTTTTTTGAGCTCTTCCAGCGATGACTCGGTTGTTAGGACGATATAGTCCCCTGCATACTCCGGCAGTTTCTCTATTGATATTTTCGAGTAAGTATTAGCTAATATATTTTCAGGGATTGCAGTTGGAGCAGCAAGGCCCAGCATCTGATAAATATTTCTGCCTCCACGACCTGATTTGGGGCCGAATGCGAAAACTTGTCCATCATACTCCTGGAATACTGAAAATGTAGAACCTTCTGGTAAAAGCCCTGCAATTTTCTCCTTCGCTTCAGCTGTATGGAGATCATATTGTTTCAACCATTCAGCCGCCTCATCTTCTTTGCCTAATACTTCTCCAAAATAGGTTAATTCTTCATGAACACTATTGAAGGTATTAGAGGCGATAGACACCGTCGGTGCAATCTCACTATATTTCTCATAAACCTCTGGCTTGGTCGTATGTGTAATAATAATATCCGGCTCTATAGAAAGGAGCTTCTCTATCGAGTCACCGACATCTTCCACACCTTCCAAATGCCCCTTTAAATACGGGCTATTCAGCAGCACATTATTGGAACCGATCGGTTCAACGCCAAGAGCAATTACAGTGCCCAAATAGTCAATAGATGCTACTCGCTTCGGATTTATTGGAATTTCCACATCACCAAAATGGGTAGCTACTATTTTTGTTTCATTTAACTGCGCAGCAGTTGTAGAAGTATTGGCAGACTGATTGTCTGATGTTTTCTCTGTTCCTGTCATATTGCCCGAGCTCGCGTTTCTCGGGGTGTTAGTCGCTGCTGAGCACGCACTAACCATAATAGCAAAACAGAGCCATACTGTGGACAGCATTACCGTTTTGGAGCCTTTGTTCATTGTGTAATCCTCTTCTCTTATGAATTGAGAATGTTTTTCATTCTCATTATAAATATAGTTTTGAGAGGTTTGATTAACAATGGAGTTTTTTAACGTTTTTTTTGTATGATTAGAACCCTGTCCTTGATCGGACAGATGTTTATTTCGAAATTTACCTGGTGCAATACCTGCATATTTTTTGAAAATACGATTGAAATAGAACAAATCTGAATATCCCACATTCAGTGCGATCTCTTGTAAAGTAGCATCTGTCGTAAGCAATAAAAATTGTGCTTTCTCTATTCTCAATTTAATGACATATTCAATCGGACTGAATCCTGTCTGCTCTTTAAATTTGCGCGTAAGATACTGTGGACTGTAATTGAGCTCCAAAGATAATGATTCCATTGATTTCGGCTCTTGATATCTATCGGATAAAAAACGCAATACTTGCTCTGCTAGATTATTTTGACTGATCGCCTCAGGGCTTTGCAGCATTTGACGAAACAGCCTATGTACAAATTGATAAAATACCCCTCTAACATGCAGCATGTCCAGCTTGTTTGCTTGAATCCAATCTCTATGCATCATTTGTATAAATTCCAAGAGTGCCAACCCGTCAAATGGAGTATAGCTGTATGGCTTCTCGAATGGATTATCATTTTGCATCAGTAATTTAAAATCATAAAGACAGTTTTGCGGCAATACAGCCTTATATAGAACTAGATAGTATTCAATTGCCGTTTCTGTTTCAATCTCCAAGCAAGCTCCTTTCCCTCCGTGCAGCACATAAAACCTGTCGGCAAAATGGACATCTCCGTCCAGCCAAAGTCGACCTCTGCCGCGAACAATATAAACAAAGGTGCTGGTGGGCAATGTATACTTTCGCAAGCATTTTCCTTGCTCTAACGTGTTTTGTCTAACATCTAAAACCCTTACAATTGCCTGATCCCATAATTGGATATGGTCATTAATGTTCATTTGCTTCGATTCAAATCCTCTCTCTACTCTCGCAGCGATCAAAGTGTATAACTCTTTGCTTATTAGCAATAAACCCTTATATAAGTGTATTCACTGAGAATTGTTCTCATTGTTATTGTATAGGAAAATACTAGAACTTTCAATTTGCAATCATGAACACAGTGGAAGATCAAACTTATAATAAGCTTATTGCATGCAACCGTAGAACAGTATTTGATATTCTGGCGAAGTTACGGCAGGTATGTAGTAGCTAAAAAAAGCAAAAAACCACCTTTAAGGGTGGTTTCTGATACATATTATTAATGTCGATAGTTTATGGCTAGCTTGATTCGAGAGGAAGCGATTCTGCATGAAGAAACGGTTTCTTTTGTATCAAGCGTTTCGCAAAAAGAGTAAAAAGAATCAAGGAAATCGCGACGGACAAAGCACTGACGATGAACAACACCTTATAGCTTGCATACTGAGAGACAGAGCCTAACATGATTGCACCTAACCCAATACCAAGATCATTAGCAGTCGAGATTGAGGCGTTCGCAACTCCTATACGATTCGGGTGGGCCAAACGGATCGTAGCCGCTTGAAGAGCTGGCTGCGCCGAACCGAAACCAATACCATATAAAATTGCTGATAGCAGTACGCCCATCAATCCGCTTGAGAGGCTCAATACAATCAATGAACCAATCGTAATTACAAGTGCCGGTACAATGACAAAAATTTCTCCGTACCGATCAGATAGTTTTCCCGAAATGGGACGGCTTAGGGCAAGCGTTGCAGCAAATGCTAGAAAAAACGCGCCGGAATTAACCTGAATCGACTCAGCGAAAAGCGGAACAAAGGTTGTAATGCCGCCATAAGCAATAAAGAGAAAAAAGACCGAGGCCGCAACGGGCAAAACCGATTTTTCGAATAATTCAATTTTTCTTGTGTCAGCTTTTGGCTGGAAAGGCATTTTTGCACCTAACATCAGGAGCAGTGCTCCTGATGAGAGGACCACAGCGATTAAAAACAAATCGCTGTATGATCGATTCTGAGCAACCCATATGCCGAACATTGGGCCGATTGCCATAGCCAGTGTCATGGATGTGCTAAACCACCCCATTCCCTCACCACGGCGGGTGGACGGGATCATATCTGTAATCGCCGTCATCGTAGCGGTTGTAGATACCGCCCAGCTCATGCCATGCAATATTCTGAGCCCCAGCAAAACAGCAATTCCCCCGACCCAGTTATACAAATACATTGCTAGGATGAAGAGAATCAGTCCCCAAATGATAAACGGTCGCCTGCCGAACCGGTCTAGCAGCCCGCCAACAAGCGGCCGTAAAATAACAGCAGACAACATAAAAGCACCCATCGCTAGACCGACCTGCGATTCATTGCCTCCCAGTTGTTTGATGAACAGCGGTAGCGTCGGATACAGCATATAAAATGCGTTAAATAAGAACAGGTTACCTATAGTCATGAGAATAAACGACTTCGTCCATAGGCGTTCGATATTTCATTCCTCCTCAGGTGCAAAATGTTTTGATTTCTACTAATGAACAATAATCAGGAAATACAGAAGATATAAAGAAGCTTAATCCATGGAGTGAACTCCAAGTCAATACATAAATTCCACTTGCTTCGGAGCAAAATGTATGGCCAATTTCAATGATGTAATAATAATCATTGATTCATTAATGAACACTTGTCTATAATTATAAACAGATGCAAAACATCTGCAATTGTTAACTGAACGTGATTTGTTAATTAATGAACAACTTCTGTATATTTGTTAATTATTTACGAAAGCTTGGTGACCTGAAATTGGCTAAAGTGGATCGAAGAATACAAAAAACGCAGGATGCGTTAAAAAAAGCGGTTATAGATCTGATGTCAGAAAAAAATTTTGATGATATTACAATTCAGGATCTTTCCGAAAGGGCGAATGTGAGCCGCGGGACCATCTATCTTCATTATTTAGATAAATATGATCTGCTGGATAAACTCATTGAAGAACATATTGACGTGCTAAGGGTAACGTGCAGAGCGGCTGCGGAATTGGATTTTACCGAATCGACTCTAATCTGGACCGAATATTTTGAACGTCATTATTCATTTTTTTCCATGATGTTAGCGAGTAAAGGTGCTCCTTACTTTCACGGTCGTTTTCTTGCATTTCTTATCGAAGAATTTAAGAATGAAATCGATGTAACGAAAGGAAAAAATGAAGGGTTAAATGAAGATCTTCTTGTGAGGTTTGTCGCTTCTTCTTTTGTAGGAGTAGTGGAATGGTGGTTCATGAATGAAATGCCTGTCCCCCATCATGTCTTAGCAGAACAACTGGGGACATTGCTAGAGAGGAATGTATAATCGTTATAAACGTACGGCATACATCATCTTGCCAAGTTCGTCAGAACAATAACTTTAGTGCTCTCTAATATCTACTAAATAAGGCTTACGTATTAAATTAAATTTATAAACGAAAAAATATTCAATATCTGCCTTTATTAGATTCCAAGTTGTTAATGGAACTTTAATTTTATCCGTACGAGTTTGATCAGCATAAATAATATTTATAAAATGATTTCCGCCTTTACTCTCCTTGCTTTCAATCGTGCCAACTGTGATACGAGTAGTCTCTATCGGTTTATAGATCCAAAATATGATAAAAACGATAGAAACAATCAATACAACAATATACTTGTTTCTCATCAATTTAAGCATTGTTGCAGACCGCCCTTTCTAGTCTAATCGGTATTTTTTTATCTGATTTTTTGTTTGTAGAAGTGAATTATGGAATTAATTTCTCGGATTTCAATTTTGTTACAAATCATAAAACTAATTAATACTATAGTCAATCATCTTTTCTAAGTTGACGCTTCACTTCCTATCAATAAAATAGCCACCGCAATGGGTGGCTAGTACAATTATTTAAAATGACCCTTCGGCTTTTTGCCGCTCCATCTTTCGTCAACCTTTTCGTAGGCTGATTGGTATCTCGCATCCACACTAATTCGGTATTGATTGGTTGTATTCTCCAGTGAGCAATGCATTAAAAACATGCCGAAAATGAGTACATCGCCTGCCTGAAACTGAGTTGTCGCCCACTGACCACCGAACTTCTCCGTTATAACAAGCGGATCATCCGTGTAATGTCCCAAACCATCACGATCCGAATCTTTCGATCCATACGATTGCTTCAGCGTTTCAAATCGATGCGAGCCGAGGCAAATCGCAAGTCCCCCCATTTCATACGAAACGTCTCCAAGAGGAGACCATACGGTATAGACATTTGGGGTACCTCTTCCCATGTAAACAATGTCATAGTGCGCTCCTGTGAAATCACCTTTACCTACCGCACGAAGCCACTTGTAGTGATAAGTCAGTGATTGCTCTCCGAGAAATTCATCGAAGAAACGCATGATGTGCTCCCCATTCAAAACATTAAGCAGTGCAGGAAGATCCTCGTTCGTTCCTCCAAAAAAAATCGTTTTGCTTCCGTCTGCCATGACGCCATCTTCTAATTGCGTATCCCGATCTAGCTTTCCCATCTGTTTCATCTTTTCCAAAATATTTGTTCGAGCCTGCAACACCTTATCGCGATCATGAAACCCGCGGATCAGTAAATAACCGTCTTCCTCCATCCGATCGCGCAGCGCCTGAACATCATGAAAAATATCATTAGAGCTTCTGAGCTCTGTAAGCTCTTTTCCATCCATCTCCAACTCACGGCTTCCAACTTTTAGCTTCATTTCAATTACACTCCTCTACTCGGTATTTGTTCTAAGTGTAGAGGAAAAGCATCTATGCATCCATGGATACATGTATTCACATCATGTATAATTGTACATATTATACATAGATTTTACGGAGATTACTGAAATTAAATGTATATTAGAACAATGGTATGGAGTTGATTAATATGACCTACATGAATATTCCTTATATACTTGGAAAAGAACCCATCAGCTTCCCTCAATTTAATTCGATTTGGAAAGTGCAGGCTGACGATGCCTACAACATTATAACCAGTGAAGGATTCGTCGTTCCCGGTCTTTTTATTACTTATGAAGGTAAGGGCATCCTATCCCAAGGGAATGACCGCTATGAGCTGCATGCAGGCACTTTCTTTTTCGTACAGGAGGGAATTCCCTCCGAATACAAGTGTCAGGATAATAACTGGAAATTTTATTATCTTGATTTCAATTCCCTGGATGCCATTCGAAATCTGCAGCTCCCTGTAAGCAAGGTCGAAACAACCGGAAAAGTTGCAGAGGCAGTATTGCTGTGCGAGCGTATCATTGATACTTTGATTGCAGAATCCTTCGGCTACGCTTATTCTTCGAATATCTTCCTGCAACAATTATTGGTACTCTTTGCTAGAGAACTTGAGTCAGGGCAGACCTCGCGCCAAACCGAACTCAACAATATATTAATCTATATCCATCGGAATATGGATAAAGGTATTCGGGTCGAAGAACTCATCGAACGCAGCGGCTTGTCGCGAACGTCCTTTTTTTCGCGCTTCCGCGCATTAACTGGCCAATCCCCCAGCGAGTATATGCAAAATTTAAAGCTAGAATCGGCCAAAGTATCGCTGGAGACAACAAGCCTGTCAGTGAAGGAAATTTCTTCCCAGCTGCAATTTTATGACGAGTTTCATTTCTCTAAACTGTTTAAACGAAAGTATGGTCAGTCTCCAAGCAATTGGCGCTCTTCCAGAGGAACATGAATCCTAGCTGAATGATGAATCGTTTTTTGTCCGTTCCGCTTTTACATGTTTCAGCTGTGCGACGATAATGACACTAATGATTGCCAGAAGGAACCATGAGCTAATCTTACTGAAACTGACCAGCTGCCAGGTTTGATTCTGATCAGGATATTTCCAAGCATTAAAAAACGTGGCTATATTTTCAGCTAACCAAATAAAAAAACCTACAATAATAAATGAAACGGTTAACGGCATTCGATAAGTTATAGCTCTTACTCGGAATATGATCCATGTTTTCCAAAATACAATAAATACAAGCGCCGTCAGCCACCAGCGAAAATCAGGAATAAAATGATGTGTGAAAAAGTTGAAATAGATGGCTCCTCCAAGCAGCGCCGATGACGTAAGTCCAGGCCAGCCCGTCATGTCCATGCGTAGTCTCCGCCAAACCTGACACATAAAGCTTGCAACACTTGCATACATAAATCCGCTATAGAGCGGAACACCTAGCAACTTTGTATACCCTAACTCCGGGTATGACCAAGAGCCCATCCTTACCTTATAGATCTCAAGAAGTAAACCTATGATATGAAATATACAGATTACTTTGATTTCATCACGTGTCTCTAATCCGCTGCGATACATGAGGTATTGCACGCCAAGCAGTACAAGTAGAATGGCATCATAACGATGAATGAAAGGTATTTCTACGATGTTAGAAAGAGCTAATGTTCCAAAAATCGCAACAGGAAATATGCAGCTCATCGCCTGATGGTAGCCAAAATGCAGTAGCTGTAACATTGATTTCAATTTATTTCTCTCCTCACCATGACCAAAGGATAACATTTCACGACAGTGTCAACGTTCTACAACTGTCCTACGAGCTAGATCTCCCGCCATGTTAAATAAAAAAACAATTTCCTTTTCTGATCAGGAAATTGTTTTTTATTTTATTTTATTGTTCTATAAATTATGTTTATTTTTTTTGATCATAGAAATGACAGCCATCAACAATAATATAATCATTCCACTTAAAAATAATAGATAACTTAATGGAATTAAAAAGAACAAAGGTTCTATTAGTGTACCATCTGGAGCGACTTCGGATTTCCCCATCATTCCGATAACTAGACAAATGATTCCCAAAAAAATTGGGATAGAAGCTAATCGATATTGGTTAATCAACATACATTCTCCTTTGCCTACAAAATTAAATATCATTCTTATATTCTAAAATGTCTCCAGGTTGACACTCCAAAATTTCACATATTTTTTCTAAAGTTGAAAATTTTACAGCTTTATCTTTTCCATTTTTTAAAATTGAAACATTAGCCATTGTGATTCCTAGTCAATACCCATTTTTAGCGGTATAGGCTTGATAAGAGCCAATATCCGAACATATTTTCCACCCTAAAACTAATGCTATAAAAAAAGGAATCGCAGTCACCCATATAAACGCAATAGCGGTTTTGTATAATTCCTTTAACTTCGCTGATCATTTTTTCTGTCTCATAAAAATCCTCCTCAAAGCTAACTACAAAAATAATATCTTCATTACCTGTTTAAGTCAATATAAAATTATCGTAAAACGATAAATTTTTGTTGTTTAAATTTCTTACTATGCTTTACACCTTCCTATTTGTAAGCTCTCGCTCAAATCGTTTAGCTCAACGCCACAAATTCGTAACAACTTGCTCATTGTGCATCATTGCCCATTGGGCAATAATATAAGCAGGGATTATTTTTGAAAATGCTTCCATTCTATTTGAAAAGGGGTGAACGCTTAAGCGTTACATGATGAACAAACAAAGCCTACGCGATATTAAAAGAGAAGCAACCGCAAATGCGCTTGCCGATGCAGCTTTCGCTCTTGCTCTGGAAAGGGGAATGGATGGTTTCGTCGTCGAAGATGTCGTGCAACGCGCCGGATACTCCAGAAGAACGTTTGCCAACCACTACTCCTGTAAAGAGGAAGCGATAGCTTCAGCAGCTCTCATCTTTAAAGGCGCCGACGAAATTGGGAATTGGATCAAAAGCTTAAACCAGGACATGTCCCCACTCGACATTCTTCACCAGTTGATGAAGCTGCATCTGACAGGAGAACATATTGGAAAACTGCGACAGCTTGTATCATTTTCGAGGCAGCACCCTACGCTTGAGCCTTACATCTTAAGCGGACTGCGCCGTTTGCAAATTATGGCTCAGGAAACTTTAGATGAGTTTTCCCATGAACGATATCCCGATGGTTATACCCACCTCCTCGCCGGAGCTGTTTATGGAGCCATGCTCCCCATTCTGGATGGCAGCCTGAGTGTGCTGTTACCAGGTCAATCCGTCGCCGAGAACCCAGAGGCCGTAACGTTCGATCAATATTTAGACACCATGTTTGGTTACTTGCGAAACGGATTTTAGTACACGACCTCACGTTATTTCTACATGCAAAGGAGAATCATTAACAGATGTCAACTTTTCTGTACAGATTGGGTAAGTCAGCCTATACCAAGCCATGGTATTTCATTATTAGCTGGATCGCAATTCTCGGAGTTGTACTCGCTATACTCGGGGTCAATGGAATCCATGTAACCTCCGATATGAAAATTGAGGGAACGGAATCGCAGAAGGTATTGGATCAGTTGTCAGCGGAACTGCCAGAAGCTTCAGGCGGACAAGCCAGCATCGTATTTACGGCTCCCAAAGACGAACGACTAGATACACCAGAGCGTTTGAGCGCCATTACTAAAGCTGTTAATGATGTTTATAACCTTGAATATGTTATTAATGCTGCTGAATTGGCTGCTAAAGCCGGCGCTTCAGCTTCAGAAAACGCTCAAGGGAGTGCACCACAAGAAGGGGACGGAACAGCGCAAGCAACCACAGGTGAATTGCCTCCTTTCGGCCCTCTAATGGTCAACGGTGTTCCGGTACCTGGCGTGATGCTTGCCTCTGACGGCAGCGTTGCCCTGTTCCAATTCCAATTCACCGTTCAGCAAATGTCGCTTCCTGAATCGGTACCCGATTCCGTCATCGATGCCGCCATGTCTGTTGAACAAACGGGTATTCAAGCATTGCCAAGCGACTCGCTGTCAACTAAACCTTCCATTGGTTCGACAGAAGCTATCGGTATTGCCGTAGCTGCCGTTGTGCTATTCATGACACTTGGTTCGGTTGTTGCTGCTGGCTTGCCGCTTCTAACTGCCTTAATGGGAGTAGGAATTAGTGTAGGAGGAGCATACGCCTTCTCAAAATTCATCCATATGACTGATCTCACTCCTGTTCTAGCGCTTATGGTTGGGCTTGCCGTCGGAATTGACTACTCGCTGTTTATCGTAAATCGTCAACGCCGCATGATTCTTGATCAGGGATTAAGTGCGCGGGAAGCAGCCAGCAGAGCAGTCGGCACAGCCGGAAGTGCAGTGTTTTTCGCTGGCTTGACCGTTATTATTGCTTTGTGCGGCATGCTTGTCATCGGAATTGGCTTCTTGTCTGCCATGGCGCTTGTTGCTGCTTTGGCTGTCCTCGTCAATGTTCTGGTTGCTTTAACTCTGCTGCCGGCACTGCTAGGTCTGTTGGGTGAACGCATCTGCTCAGCAAAAGCGCGTACGAAGAGCAGCACCCAATCGAATAAAACTGCTCATGGGTTCGCACACCGCTGGGTAACAGCTATAGCGAAAGGCCGCTGGCTAGTTATTGTTGCTGTTATTGTTATTCTTGGCGCAGCAGCACTACCAGTCGCAAAAATGGAAATGGGCATCCCATCGGGAGCCACGGCTAACTTAGATACACCATCAAGGCAGAGCTACGACGCCATTTCAAACGGTTTTGGCGAAGGCTTCAATGGCCCGTTGCTCCTGGTAGCAAAGCCAAAAGGCGTATCGGACAAAGTGACGCCGGAATTGCTGAATGGTCTAGTTCAAGATCTAGGGAAGCATGAAAATGTTTCGCTTGTGACACCTATGGGCGTAAACAAAACCGGAGATATGGCGATTATTAGCCTTATCCCCAAAACAGGTCCAACGGATGCAGAAACCAAAAACCTAGTTCGTGAGATTCGAGCTTCTGATTCCAGCATGGCGCTAACGTATGATGTCACGGTTGGCGTTACTGGGTTCACAGCAATTAACATCGATATGTCATCGAAGCTGGCTGAGGTGTTCCCTCTCTACGTCGGCATTATCGTCATCCTATCGCTTATTATTCTGCTGCTCGTGTTTCGCTCAATCATCGTTCCGCTCAAAGCTACGGTTGGATTCCTTCTCAGTGTGCTCGCCACATTCGGGATTACAACGGCCGTATACCAATGGGGATGGCTTCACTCCCTCTTCGGCTTTGATACCGGCGGTCCGCTGCTCAGCTTTATGCCAATAATGGTTACCGGCATTCTTTACGGTCTTGCGATGGATTATCAAGTGTTCCTCGTCAGCTCCATGCGCGAGTCTTACGTACATGGTCATCACGGAACAGAGAGTGTCGTTCACGGCTACAATCAGGCCAGCCGTGTAGTAGTAGCCGCTGCCGTGATTATGGTGTCCGTGTTCGCAGGCTTTATTTTCGCGCATGATATTATGATTAAGCAGATCGGTTTTGCACTCGCAATCGGCATTCTTATTGACGCCTTTTTCGTCCGCATGGCGCTTGTCCCAGCTGTCATGGCAGTCTTCGGCGACAAAGCTTGGTGGCTGCCAAAATGGCTAGACCGCATGCTGCCGAACCTGGATGTCGAAGGTGATAAACTTCTAGCTGAACTTAAGAGCCAGGAGAACGCTGCTTCCATTAAGGCGAAGCCTCGTCGGGCATATTGATTCATTTATCGCTAATTTGATTTACAAAAAAGGCAAACCAGATCATCTGGTTTGCCTTTTTTCGCATATGATCCCAAAGTCATGCATCAGGAATTGTAGGAGAATTATTAATCCAATTAGATTGACAAAATTATGATTGAGGATTCGTTGGGGTATACTATCACGTATTGAGATTAAAATTCACTGTTTTGTATATTTTACAACATATTCTGAAATATTTTTTCTCATTTGCATTCACTTCCATTGCTTTGTATAAAGTTATTAGTGTATTATTTGTCCTTAGAATACAAAAAAATAGAACCGTAGAGGACGTGTTTACATGCAAGCAAAAATTACACTTCAAGAAGGTCAACGACTAATTACGAACAAAGATTTTGAAGTTGCGATTGCTCAAAAAGCAATAATCAAACCTATGCAAAACGGCATGCAGATTCGCCCAGCATCAACCATAACAGGATATAACGACGATTCTGTTCGCATGTCAGATGGAAGCATTATTCACAGAACAGCAAATTCATTTTTCGTCTAAAAACAATGTCTACAAGGCCGATGTAAAAATCGGTTTTTTTATTTTTTATATGACCATTAACATTAAGGTAAACAACAAAATGTGAGCATGGAACAAAAAAAGCAAGGAAACTTCCCCTGCTTTTTTTACTTTATTTAATTGATTTATAATACTCCGCAAACACGTCAGCGAAAGCCTCTGCTGTTTGAAGATTTTCTTCCAGCGTATTGTTTACTCCCCCAAATTCCAGAAGCAGGCTTCCATTAGAGACGGACTGGTTGTACTCGGCATTCCCCTGGTGGGCGCTTTTCATAAGAACTCCCCTCGATATGCCAGGATACTTCTTGTTCAATAGAGCGTTTAACGCTTCGGCGAACTTTTTGTTTTCCTTATGCGCGGGATTAGCATCACCAATGACGAACATAATGCGTGCATACGTTTTACCATTAATGACAACCGTTGTTTTGCTCCGCGGAACATCAGCGTCACGGTGTATATCGAAGAAATAGGATAGTGAAGTATTAGCCTTCATCGCCTTGTCGACTGCTTTACGCGATTCAACGTAGGCTTTTGTGTAGCTTAATTTCTGTTCATTCAGTCTTTCAGTAAAGTCGGTCTGTTCAACAATGGAGGATATCCCTTTTTTCTGAAGACTCTCAGCAAGCTTCTTGCCTACAAGCGTAATGTTCACTTTGGCATCGTCGACGGAGGTCCCTTTTGAATTGCCTAATACATTTCTCCAGGACTCCCTATTATGGGTATGATAGATATACACTTTACTGCCGCTTTGTTTGTTACTCCCCGTGTTCACAACCCAATTAGCAACGTAAGCGGTTCCTCCACTTGGCAGCGATACTTTATACCAATCTCCTTCTAATCCGACGACAGGAAAGGTTTCTCCAGCTCTCGCCTTGGCAACAATCTCATAATCTAAACCAGGACCTTTTCGCAAATTAGTAGTATCTACTATATTTACTATAGCTTCCTTATCTTGACCACCACTCGGCTTGTTGGCATTTTCCTGGTTTTGTCCATTATTTGAAGTAGGTTGGCTGCCTCTGCTCTCAACCGTCTCCACTACCCAATTTGCAACATAAGCCGTGTTACCGCTGGAAAGAGTTACTTTGTACCATTCCCCTTTCGATCCAACGATTGGATAAGATGTGCCCGCCTTCGCTTTGGCAACAATCTCATATTCAAGCCCCGGTCCTTTGCGCAAATTGGTAGTATCCACAATTTTAGCGATTGTTTCTTTCTTTTGAACGGTTTGTGCGTACTGCTGTACTCCCTGGCTTAGCTTTTTTCCTGCCGACAAGTTCTGAATTGACGCATAGGCAGAATCGGATCCCCCTGCTAATAAAGAAAGAATGATCGTTCCACCCAATATTTGATTTCTTAATCTCAAAGCTAACTTTCCTCCATTTCAAATGCTTATTCTACGAATTTCGACAGCAATGAAGGAAAATCCTTCTAATCTATATTTTAGAACGCGAAAATGAGCGTAAATTCCTAGTAGAGTCATTCAAAAGACATGACAAAAAACACCCCGAAGGGTGTTTTTTACTCTTGATGAGCATTATGGAGAGCCTTACTCAGAACCAGTAGCTTTCTTGGGTATTCATGAATGTTTTTTCTACTTATTTTAACTTGTTATATTCCTCATCGGTTACGGGTTCAAACCATTGAGCAGGGCCCAAAGTAGTATCAGGATCAATGGCAAGATGAACAAACCAACTATCTGCTGCAGCTCCATGCCAGTGTTTAATATTCGGGGGTATCTCCACGACATCGCCACCTTGTAATTCCTGTGCTCGTTTTCCTTCTTCCTGAAACCAGCCTCTTCCACCCGTAACCAACAGAATCTGTCCGCTAGGATGGCGCAAGATGCTTGTTATTGTGCAATTATGATTAAGGAAGTTTGGTGATGACAATAATGCCAGTGATGGATAGAAGAGTTCTCAAATCTCAAGAAGCAATTAAAACTGCTTTTATTGAACTGATGTCTGAAAAAAACTTTAATGAAATTACGATTCAAGATATTTCCGACAAAGCAAATGTAGGTCGAAGAACAATATACCATCATTATTTAGATAAGTTTGATCTACTGGACAAACTGATTGAAGAACATATAAACGAACTAAGGAAAATCTGCAAGGCATCATCAGAATTAGATTTCGTGGCAGCAAATTTGATTATGTTCGACTATTTCGAACGTAATTTTTCTTTCTTTTCGACCATGTTAGCAAGCAGCGGCGCCTCAACATTCCGCACTCGTCTCCTTGAGTTTCTCATTGAAGAATTAGAAAATGACGTAGATATAACTCAAGGAATAAATAAAGGATTGAATAAAGATATTATTCTTAAATTTTTTGGTACTGCAATCGTTGGAATAATGGAATCGTATATTACGAATGGAATACCTGAATCGCCGAAAGTGATGGCAGAACAAGTAGGGATATTATTAGAGAGGAATTTATAAAAGAAAAGAATGCACTGCCGTTAATATTATTAAATAATGAAATAAGCAAGCTACCGTAGAGCCTGCTCATTAATGTACATCATTTAACTAGACTTCACCGTTAGCGTAATCGACCTATCTCAAAAGTTTTTTCTATTGTGGATTTGTAATTATCCCATTCAAAGTGGAAAGGCCCGATATTTAGCAATAGATTATTATGTTCTAAATAAAAATTACTCCATTCAACAATATCTGCTTCTTTATCTATAGCTACAGATATATAACCACAGTCCAAATCACCACATTGAGGACATATCATTATGGGATACCTATGATACTTATAATCAAAGGGACATTTAAATAAATAGTAATCAGTTATAAGCTTTTGTTGGTCAGCATTCCCATATCCAAAAGCAGGTACTAAGTCGTATTCTTTTAGCCTTTGATATAAGGACACTGAATCAATGACTAAGTCAGCAAACACTGTGTTGTTCTCTTGTTTTAAATCCACTTCACCGTATCTGCTCATTAATCTTGTCTCTAGAAAATTTGTTCTAGTCATGACTCCTCCATTAAAAACGTTAAAGTTCTTATTGTATTGTTGAACAAACGGCAACCATCATGTCAGCCGCCGTTTTTAAGCAATCGTTATTCATTAAATAAATACCTATTTTTTCAACTGTAACACTATTGTATTTACCTCAATTAAGTCATCTATTACGATATCTGCCTGAGAGAGTTCGTCTTCTTGTGCAAAATCAAAGTTGCATCCAATAGCGACTAAACCATTATCTTTGGCTGCATTTATATCCGATAGACGATCTCCTACTACAGCTGCGTTGGTAATACCGTATTTTTCAATAATGCTTTTAACTAAATCTGATTTATTCAGCGACTCAATTTGTTGAATACTAAAGGTTTCTGTAACCCAATTATCCAAATGATAATAACTAACTATTGCTTTTAAATAATCCGTTAAACCATTGCTAGCTATGTATATTGAAAAACCATTGTCTTTTAAATAAGTAAAAACTTCTTTTACATTAGGATATAAAGCACCTTTCCCGCTTCTAATGTTTTCAATTAATCGTTCTAGAAAGTATGCATCCGTTTGTTCTCTTATTTCTTTGGAATGATTAGGCAACAGAGTTTCCCAAACCTTTGGTAAAGGGATACCCATAATTTCGCGGTATTTATCAATAGGCGTTGCAGTATCCCATTCATTTATTGACCTTAACTGATTAAACGCATCTTCAAGTGATATTTCTAAAATTTTATTTGTTTGAAATAGTGTTCCGTCCATATCAAAGATAAGTGATAGTGACATTTCTTCCTCTCCCTTTATAAAATTACATGATCATTCCCACTTTAACACAAATCATTGAAGTTAACTGCTCAATTACAATACGAGGCTGCCGTTTCATACCGGCAGCCTCGTCCCTTTTAAGCTATAGTAACCCATTCTTTCTTTCCATTAATGAATATTCAATAATCTGATCCAACAGTTGACTGAATGAAATTCCCGCAGCTTTGGCGCTTTTGGGCAGAAGGCTATTTTTCGTCAAGCCAGGCAATGTGTTCACTTCCATTACATAAGGAATTCCATCTTTAATAATCATGTCGATTCGGGCGTAAACGCTGCATTTTAATGTCTTGTAACAGCCCAGTGCAGAAGCACGAACCCGTTCAAAAATCTCAGGAGGCAGCTGGATCACTTGTTCATCGGCTCCACCGTCATCATACTTGGAAGAATAATCAAAAAAATCGGATTGAGACCGAATAGCGATGATAGGAAGAAGATTACCGTTTAAAATGGAGCAGGTTATTTCCTCACCTTCGATATATTGCTCAATCAATACTTCATTATCCCATCGAAAGGTTTCTAGTACCTCATCAACCAACGTTTCTTTGTTCTTTAATATTTTAACTCCTAAACTCGATCCGCCTGAATTTGGCTTCACGATAACCGGATACCCCAGACGTTCGACATCTTCAATACATAATTCATCTGCACCGTTCAAATGTATCCAGTCAGGAGTATGGATGCCTTCATTACGAAAAAGCTTTTTGGATATATTTTTATCCATGCTCAAGCTGCTCGATAACACACCGCAGCCGGTATAAGGAACGCCTAGTGTTTCAAGCGCTCCTTGAATCGTTCCATCTTCACCAAACTTACCATGCAGCGCAAGCAGAGCTACATCAATATTTTTCACTTTTTCAATGAGTTCATCTTTACGATTGATTTCAATCGGATACAACTCATATTTTTCTCTATCCAAATTAGCAATCATTTCGCGTCCAGTCATAAGGGATACTTCTTTTTCTGATGAAATACCCCCCATTATCACTCCAACTCTCATAGCTGTCTCTCCTTCATCATTTGTTTAGCCGTATCACCTATAATTTGAATCCCTTTTATGATGTCCTCATCTGCTACTCGTGAGAAACCAAGCCGCATCGTATGATGACCTTTATTATCTGTAAAAAAAATGTTGCCCGGAGTAAATATGACTCCTTTGTGGCGACAGTATTCTAATAAGACATTGGTATCAAAGTTATCTTCGAATTCAATAAATACATGAAGCCCTCCGTCGCCTGAAAGGCGTCTTAACGGAATAAACGCTTTACAGCACCGAATGACTAATTCACATTTTCGTTTATATTCAGATTTGGCTTTCTTCAAATACTTCTCGAAGTTGCCATTATGAAGATATTGATAAAGCAAGGATTGATCTAACGTGGAGGTGTGAATGCTTCGCGCACGCTTTACACTTTCCAGATAATAAATGAGCTCTTTCTCAGCCAAAACCCATCCAACCCGGAGGCCGGGGAAAAGGATTTTTGAAAAACTGCCTAGATAGATGACACTATTTCCATTTCCATTACATGCAAGTAAAGGGGCAATGTGATCTCCTGAAAACCTTAGCTCCTCGTTGAACCCATCTTCAATAAGCGGGACTTGATATTTATGGAGCAGCTTGATGACTTCCATTCGTTTATGGGGAGACATCACAATACCCGTTGGATTATGATAAGAAGGTACAAGATAGCTTAAATCAAACGATCGTTCTGACAATGCCCTCTCCAGCTCCACAAGATTAATCCCGTCTTGCTCCATTTCGATACCCTCAATATCAAATCCATGCAACTTAAACAGTTTAATTGCCGCATGATGGGTAGGGTTCTCGCAAAGGACACGACCATGTTTCTTAATTAAAGTCGATAAAATGAGATCTAATCCTTCTGTAAAACCGTTCGTAATCAGAATATCCTTACCCTCTAGATTTACCCCTTTATTCTCCATATATCGAAGTAAATATTCCATTAACGGCTTGTAGCCTTGTGCATATCCATAGTTTAAGATGATTTCACCCTCTATGGACATCCGATCTAAAAAAGCTCGTTTGACATTATCGAGATCAAACAGTTTCCCATCCGGTGCGATACTTGTAAAATTGATTTCTCCTGTGCTCGAACGTATTCCGTGCTTGCTAAGATCCATTTCTTCAGCAATCTTCGCTTGCTTGCTAATATTTTGCTTCCAATCAAGCTGCCATAATTGTTCAGTTGCTGCCTCACCGAATTTTTGAGCAACAAAGCTCCCTTTTCCTTTATCTACATACACAAAACCTTCGTCTTTCAAATCTGCGTATGCACTAACTACCGTATTTCTACTGACATTCAGCATAGAACTGAGTTCGCGCGTGGACGGGAGTTTCTGATTCGCTTGCAATACACCTAAAGTAATTAAACTTTTCATGTAATCTTTTACTTGGGTATAGGCAGGGCTGTCATCCGTCAAATTGAATTCAGTAAACATCCAATCCCCCCTAGAAATATAATGACATACATTAATCAATATAATAAGATCCACGATGTCTGATTTTCAGCCTACCTGTGGATATGTAACAAACTTGGACGAATATATAACCCATTAGAAATATCAACAATCGCGCTCAAATGACAGGGATGATACTTCCCCATAACGCAAACGTTCGTATTCATCTTCTTTAATAAGCTTCCATACCTTTTTTGAATAAACTAACCAAACATTGTAATCCCTAATTTCTTTTCTAAAATCGTATACGCTGTCCATATCAATGTCATGACCAATAAAGGTTACCGGTATTCTTAATTCAGCTTTATTTTTTTGAATTTTTGACAAGTCAATCAATAATCCATCTCTTGTCCATTCTAAAAGTACCGATGATATGTCCTTTGGAATATCCTGAACTTTTCTACCGGCTAGCTTATGAAGCTTAAAAGCAATCACTTTAGCTAAAAGAACTTCATAGTCATATAAATCTGTAACATAAAGTTTGTTAAACCAGCCATCATCATGTGCAAAATAAGCAAACCTCAGCTTTGGTATATGATGCAATGGCTCACCCATATCGCCAAAAAACAATAATTCAGCGATTTGATTGTTGCTTAAAGCATTTAAATCCTCTTCTTTGGAGAAATCTACCCAACAAAAATCTCCATAGTCATACACGTTTTCTTCAATTAATTCATCCAATCCTTGCTTCAAAAGATAATGAAGTCTAGAATGCCGATTCGTCTGTACGTTATGAAAATCATGTTTAAGAAGTATAAGGTTCTCCGGCCTATGATGTACACAGTTCATAAATTCAAGAAATTCGATGCCATAGGAGCAAAAATAATTCTTTACATGCTCCCCGCTTACATATATTAAATCCCTAATTTCCTTACTTTTCTTCATTAAATTTACCCCTCAAAAGGAAAGAATGGTTCCTATTTCTATAGTACTACATCCTGCATAGGCGTTACTCAAAACAATGCAAAAACCCCGACCTCTTTTAAGGTCGGGGTTTCACATAACTTACTTTTACTCCTATTCCAATTCTATGAACTTAAAAATATAATATCTCTTTATTTACTAGCCAAAAACTCATCCAACTGGCGCTGAATCTCAGCTACGTATTCATCAATCCCTGCTGCTTTTAGCTTCTTAATCGCTTTCGGATATTCCGTTTCAAAATCGACAAAGCCTGAACGTATAGCTGCTAAGTCCTTGCCTGCCACTTCTTTTAGGGCAGTCTCAATCAATTTTACTTTCTCATTATTAAATCGGAAACCGAGTGAAGCGGAAGTTACTGCCTCGTCATCCCACGTTTTATAATGATCAATAGATTCTTGTGCTACATCCGGTCCAAACAATTGATAATTCTGGTTTCTAAACATCCATTCATAGAAAAACTCATTTGCAGTCAACTTCTTGATTCTTCCTTCTACAATCTCGTAATCTTTGCCTTCAACGCCATAGAGCGCTAATTGATAATTTTCTTTGGATTTATAAATCCAGTTCACGAATTTTATCGCACCCTCTGGATTAGGAGCCGTTACCGGAACGCCTAGAACTTCTCCTCCTGTTGCAGTAATATAACGAGGTTTCTCCGGTGCCAGAAGATAAGTTTTCACTCTAGCATCAGGTGCATTTGCTTTTATTGCATCTATAATTTCCATTTCTTTGCCTAGCGAGCCTTCAACCCATAAGTATAAACCTGTCTGCATGCGAGAATCCCGTTCATTGTATTTGATAGTCAGATCCTCTGAATAAAGCCCTGCATCATACATGCTGCGGTTAAATTTCGCTACTTTTTGGAAAGCTTCTGATTCATAATAGCTATGTGCTTTTTTGCTGTCTTCGCCAAATACGATTAAATCTTCGACTGCAATAAAGTTATACTGCTCTTCTGTAAAATATCTGGTGAGAGGTTTAAAGACAATATCAGCTGGCCCTTTCATTTCCGGGAACTGTTTTTTTGCTTTGGTTGCAAACTCTTTTAAATCTTCAGCTGTTTTTATTTCGTTCATACCAACTGCTTCTAGTATATCCTGACGTACAGCTACCAGTTGATACATGGCTGATGACGGAGCATACGCTGACGGAATACCATGAATTTTGCCGTCAATTACCGCACCCTGAAACTGTTCCATCGGCAGCACTTTGAGCATGTCCTGGCCATACTGCTTAATTAGATCATCCAATGGCATGCTTTGCTTCTTATTCACAATGGTAGAAAGGTCGGGAAGGCCATCCCAATAAAGATCAATCGGCTCATTTGCAGCGAGCATAATATCTTTTTGCTCCCAGTACTGAGCCCATGGCACAAAAATAACTTTCAACTTTAGTCCAAGATCGGCTGCCATCTTCTCAGAAAATTCTTTTTCAAGAAATTCAGTCATACGATCACTTTCGTCCCCCGGGTACAAGATGGTGAGTGTTTCAAGCTTCCCCTTTCCTCCAACCTCTTCCTTGTTGCTACACGCTGCTAGTATTGAAGTAGTAACTAGCATTAAAACCAAAAAGATAAGCATTTTACTGGATTTCATTGATAACCCTCCCTATTTAATGGTTAATGTATGTTAGGCCTAGATAGGCTACAAACCATGTATCGCTTATTCCTTTACTGCGCCCGCCATAATGCCATGAACGAAATACTTTTGAATAAAAGGAAATAGGAAAATAATGGGACCAATTGTAATTACGGTAATTGCCATCTTTACGGTTTCTGCTGGCAGCGTTATGTTGCCGGAAGCCCCAGAGGGAATACGGCCGGAGCTGATCGCATTTACATTGGATAGAATGTTGTAGAGATAGTATTGCAGCGGAAATAGATCCTTATCGTTGATGAAGATGAGTGCATTCCACCAATCATTCCAATAATTCAGCGCATACATTAATCCCACTGTGAGCAGAGCAGTCTTGCTTAAAGGAAGAGCTACTTTCAAATAAATGGTAAAATAATTAGCTCCATCCATCTCCGCCGCTTCGTATAAAGACGGTGAAATGCTAGAAAAATACGTTCGAAGCAAAAACATATTCCATACGCTAAAAATAGAAGGAAGGATTAACGCCAATATACTATTTTTCAGTCCGTAATAATTCACGCTAACCATATACCACGGAATCAAGCCGGCCGAGAAAATAATTGTAAAATTGCTAATGAATGCGATAATATTGCGATATCTCAGCTTTTTTACGGATATCGAGAATGCAATCATACTTGTAATCAGCAATGCGCTTACCGTGCCAATTACAGTTACAAAGATGGTTACGCCGTAAGATTTCAATATCTTCATGCCACTATTCACATAGATATATTTATACGTATCCAAACTTGGACTCAGCGGGATAATGGAATAACCATTTTTGACAATGGCCTGCTCAGATGAGAAGGAAACACTTAAAGTCAATACAAGCGGGTATAAACATACGAGTGCAAATAAGCCAATAAAACAGTACGCCAAGCTCTTTACGAGTCTATCTCCAAGCAATCGATTAGTTTCCATTATTAAAATAGACCCTCTCCATCGTTTATTTTCTTAGCCGATTTGTTAGCTGCAGAGATTAGAATTAATCCCATTAGAGACTGAAATAATCCGATTGCAGTCGAATAAGAAAAGCCCAACGTACGCATAGACTGGTAAACATAGGTATCTATTACGGTAACCTCGTCAATGAGTACCGGGTTATTACCGACAATGCCGTATATCATACCAAAGTCACCATAAAAGATCCGTCCAACACTTAGTAATGTCAAGACAATGATCGTTGGTTTTAGCATAGGAATCGTTAAGAAAACAATGCGCTGAAGCTTATTCGCGCCATCTACTTTCGCTGCTTCATACAAGCTCCCATCAAAGTTAGCCATTGCAGCCATGTAAAGAATAGAGCTATACCCGCTCCACTTCCAAACACTTGATAGAATAATGATCCATTTCCAATACTTCGGTTCTGAATACCATCTAATCGGATCTGCCCCAAAAAATTCCAAAATATTGTTGGCAACACCTACATCCGTTGAGAAGATTCCATAAAGAATAGCGCCCACTACAACCCACGATATAAAATAGGGAAAAAACATCATGCTTTGAGCAATCCGTTTAAACGATTTATTCCGTATCTCGTTTAAGAAAACAGCGATACTGACTGGAACAATAATGCCTAATATGAGGCTGAAAAAGTTAATGTATAAGGTGTTATAGGTAACCTTCCAGCCCATGCTATTTTTAGAGAAAAAGTAAGTGAAATTATCAAGACCAACAAATTTACTGCCAAATATGCCGTCAACTACATTAAAGTCGGTAAATGCCATCCATATTCCTGCAAAAGGGATGTAGCTGAACATCATTAATACAACAAGCGCAGGCACGCACATGAGATACAATATTCTGTTTTTCTTTATCTCATATAAGAAACCTTTCACAACTGAACTCATTACATCACTACCTTTGCATCGTTATCGAGCGGCTATCGCGTAATGTTTCATGCAGCTCTTCCTTTAAATGATCGATATCAATTACCGTACCTGTAACCCTTGCTCTCTCAGCTGCATAGGCCATAATGTGACTTTCTACTGATCTATCAATGGAAGATCTGCTGTTGCTGTCCTCATTTTCTAAATTGTCCAAGAAATCAATCATCAGTCCTGTATCCCCGCCATTATGTCCGCCATTCATGGCAGCTGGCCGGATCA
Organism: Paenibacillus sp. 01T431; assembly: GCF_056398625.1. Lineage (NCBI taxonomy): Bacteria > Bacillati > Bacillota > Bacilli > Caryophanales > Paenibacillaceae > Paenibacillus > Paenibacillus sp. 01T431. The sequence goes on along the minus strand of NZ_JBFTPT010000017.1, from coordinate 115,095 downwards.
CGGTGTGCTCATATTGTTCAGACATATTGGATGTGAACCGCGTTACTTCAATGATATTTAAGCTGTCATCACCTCTAATTTCTCCATGCTCGCACATAATTTTAAGCGTACGATACATCTTATTGGTAAAACCACTTAAATTAAAGGTGACCGTTATGCCGTTTTTGAACTCAATAATGGATGCTTGATGGTCACAAACATTATTATCAGACCGATAAACACAGCGTCCATAAGGGCTTGTTTCCAAAGCTTTCAATAATCCCTCTTCGGTCTGATCCACCGAAATCGTTGTAGCCGGCCATTGGCCTCTGATTGGAAGATAAGCTTTCCTGGCATCGAAGCGGCAATCTGCGGCAACTTTACAGTCTAGGCATCGATCAGCGCTATTAGCTGGTGCATTCTCTTCTTTAAAATAAGTCAGGTCCCCATAGGAAGAAATCCGCTTCGCATCGCTGTCCACAAGCCACGCCAATATATCCATATCATGACAGGATTTCTGCATAATAATTGGACTCGCTAGGTCGCTGTTTCTCCAATTCCCCCTTACAAAAGAATGAGCCATATGATAATTTCCGACGTTTTCATTATGCTGAATGGTTATGATCTTTCCCAGTTCATTGCTATCAATGATTTTTTTTATTTCTGCGAAGAAATTTGTATATCGGAGCACATGACAAACGATAACTTTGCGACCTTTTTCATTCGCTTTTTGTTGTATTCTTAAACATTCCTCCGGACTTGGCGAAATTGGTTTTTCCAACAGAATGTCATAACCAAGATCAAGCGCTTCCATCGTTTGCGTATAATGGTCTCTGTCCATCGAAGAAATAATAAGAGCGTCGCAAATTTTTCCCAATCGATAAAATTCATCTACAGATTGAAATTGATTCTCCAGCGGGATGCCAAACTGATCAGCTGCAACCTTTCTTCTATTCTCATTTGGTTCAACTACCGCAACAATTTCTACTGTTTTGCTTGCGTATTCTGAATAAATCATGCCTCTTTGCCCTGCTCCGATTAATGCAAGTTTCAAATCAACTACCTCCAGCGTATGAGTTTTTATCCAAGATGCTCTCTATTACTATTCCGGCAATTTAGGATCTTCCAATGGATAATATCCTTCGGGATAATAGGTATCCCATATATTCAAAAGAGGATCTTCACTTGTGATTTCAACGTTCACAGTACCTGCCTCGTAATAACCGTCCTGCACGTTGCTTTGTATATTCAGATCGATGAATGTTCGGTCTTTGAAAAATAAGCCAAAGCTTAATGTATAATTTCCAGGCGGCATATCCGGCAATTGTATAATCTCGTTATGGACAAGATCCCCCGTTAACCATGACTCCGTTGCAGCATGGATGGGAATTTCATACGATACATCCCCTTGCACTAATTTCACCCACAAACGAAATTCACGGTAAATTTTTGAAGTCCCTGTGTTAACAAACCAGAATCGAAGCGGCAAGCTGCCCCCGCTAGAAACGTTCTCTGGATATGTCAATCTTCGTAGAGTAAGGTTATATCCAAGCTCTATTTCCAGATTAGAAAGGCTTGCATGCCAGCGATGCGCCTCACGCCTACTATTAGGACCGCATACATTATCGGTAAAATGAATGACAACCGGATAACTCTTCCATACCTGCTGCAGCTTCTGTTTGGCAAATGCTTCACAGCATGTTATCCAGTTAATTTCACAACACTTTACGATCAAGCCAAACCCGCGGCCACGTTCCCTTAAGTATTGAATCAGTTTTGCATTGTGCAGATCAGCAAGAAGCGTCGTGGCTTCAAATGAATCCGTATAGGCATTCCATTCTTCCTTACCGTCAGCGAGTGTCGATATTACGACTCCTGCAAGTCGACTATCTGAATCTATATAACTGCCAACTTTTCTTATAAAAGCCGCAAAACAATCATCAGCATGGCCTTTCACCCATAAAGGTAAGTCCGGTTTGATCCTAAGTATTGGATTTGTTGCTGTGTTAAGTGCTGCCTTCAACTGTTCGAGTTTGTATTCCCCTCTAGTCGGCTCTAGTTCATTCCATGAATAAGAAACATATTGAAAAGCACCATTTCTTGATTGAGCGTCATTACTCGGTAATGGATAAGGCCGGAATTTTACGGTTTTATACTTCTCGTAGTTTTCAAGCGAATATTTACCCATCCCATTACCTCCTCTGTAAATGGCAGTCAACGGTATTAAAGAATTGATCAATATCCGCATCTGAAATATAGGGCTTGTTTCCAATCTGTTCAATTTCTTCCTTCAAAACAATCATGCTTAAAGTGTTAAATCGCGCTCCCGTCTTCATATAAGCTGCAGCAGCTCTTTGCAACGAGGTTTTGTATTGGACATCGTTCTGGACAGGATCTGCCTCCCGATCTCCAAAGGCTTCATAACGCAGCATGCTGTCCCCTTCAAATGTGGGATAATTATAAAACTGCCTTTGAACCAATACGATATTGCTTTTTTCATTGTCCAATATCAGCGATAATCTCGTATCATAAAGCCAGCTTGCGCTCCAGAAGCCTTTTATAGCTAACTCCGGAAAATAGTTACCATATAATTCAATTGCGAGTGACATCGAATGTTTCAGCCTTTCGGGTGTATAGCCAGGTCCAGATGGAATATGCAGCGCTAATAGGGTATCTCCTCTCTGAAGAACCGGTTCCCATTCCTTCTTTACTATCGAAGTTGGTTCTCTTTCAACGTAGCCCATTGGATTAATCCGATTAGCGATAATGTGATCAGCATTTTCCTCCCATTTCGATGTGAAATGTCCCCCAGGATCAAATACACCATTGATTCCATTCCTTTGCCCATCGCTGCGAAACTCTTCTCCCGCATGACGAAGTGCAATAACCTCTTGCGTGTGAACATGACGATACATGGTAAAAGGATCTTCAAATCGATAAGGTATAAAGAGAAATCGATCTAATCGAAATATTGAACAAGTATAAAAATTCAAATCCCACGGAAAGTCACTGACTTTAGAATCACCGTATGCCACTAATTTTTCCAACTGAGCTTTAAGTGGCTGATGAGGAATATTCTCGTAATATGGTTTAGGAATTCCGCGCTTTTCCACCATTTCCATAGAAGGGACAACACAAGCAAGCAGCAAAAGAAAGGAATATAGATCACTATATTGCTTCATACATCCCGGAGTCATATTCGTATAAAAATCTTCATCACAGCGATTGCGCAACGAGCACATGTCATCTACTAAAAAGGCCGTGAATAGAAATAATATTTCATCCTTTTCTATCGCTTCAATTCCGCCAACCAGCCACTGTTTGATATGCTCGGGAAGTTGATATTGCTCAAAAATTTCATTTAAAAACTTACGTGGAATGAGTATAGTCTTGTTACTCGGTTCGTAGCTTTTATATTTGCCTTCTAAACCTTCTGGAAGATAATCAAATTTGCAGTACGCAGCAGCCGTTTTAAAATCCAACCGTATCGACATTCGTTACTGATCCCCTTTTATCAAAAGTTTTCCCATCTCGTAATAGCCGTCCGTATTTCCTTCAATCGCCAGCTTAACATTTCCAATCTCTTGCACACCTGTTTCTATACCAATTTCTAAACGATACTCTCCTGCTGGCACATCGCTCGGAATCGAAAAACTCTCTTCCCAAGCAATATCTTCGTCCGGCAGCCATTCTCTTATATCTTCTTTGCTATAAAGTGTATAAGTCTGATTATTGCTTGTTAGCTTCAATACAAGCGGATAGCGATTATAAATAGGTGCGACCCCAACATTAGCCCACAAAGCAGCAACATCTAGATTCCCGCCTGCCTCAACTTCAGCATCATAAGTGAACTTTCTTAATTCAAAGCGGTAGCCCATCTTGTTTAGCCACTGCTTCACATGATCTTTCCAAGGCTCCGGTACGATTGTCCCTTTGTTGTTGAAGGAAGAAATATGCCATTTGAGCGTTTCTTGAATAATGTAATCAATATCCCAGCCCTGAATATACCAGTCATTCATATGCCAGCATGCTTCAAATAAAATCGGAGCTTTCTCCCATGCATTTTCCATTTTAAAGTTCTGTATATTCTGAGGGTAAAAGTCGGTCATATGTGACCATCGTTTGCCATGAAAACCGCCCATATCGCCTAGACAATCGACACGAAAGCCTACTTTGGCTTTGCGATCCGTTATGATCTTCATTGAAAGTGGATCATGTAAAAGCGCTTGCAAAGGTGTAATTTTAAAACCATCCAAATAAGCATCTGTAATACATTGAATGGCCTCTGGCTCTAAAAACTCCGTGCCTCCGCCTTCCCCCCATGCTCCTACAATCGTCAAATCTATAGAGCTTATAACGGGATGCCCGTCATACTTCTTTGCAAAAGCTTTTATAAAATCAGACCAATACTCCACATACCTCGTTGTCTCAGGATCTACTCTCCAAAAAGGAAAATCGGGCTCCTCCGGACTTTCCGCTCGAAACCATTCCGGTATATCATCTTCTTCACTTAGTGCATATGGCGAACAACGTACCACCGCAGTACATCCCATGGATTTGGCATACTCTAGCTTTTCCTCAAGCACTTCCCACCTGAAAACACCTTTTGCAATTTCTATATCCCTCCAGCGAGCACTGCAGAAATAGACTTTGCTATCCGGATGATTGTATGTCCTGCTGTCTTGCGTAAATTTATATTTCTCTTTCTTTTCCCCTCTATTGTCAAACACATCGCCGATGTCATCCATTAAACCAGGTGCTGAAGTAAAACCAATGCCAGGATTGCTTAGTAAGCTATCCACGATTATCGGATACACGGTCATCGCTTTATTCATGTCTCATCATCTCCTCACTAGGTATTCTCTTTAAATAAACAACATTTGCTTTTTTGTTACGTTGTGTGTTACGTTATATATGCAGTTTGTTTAGTAATCTTATTGTGCAATTATAACATTTCTAACCAATCCTGCAAGAGGAAATTACATCGTTCTCAAATAAAATTTAATGTGAGACTACGCATCATTCGTATGTTACTATATAGTTTAGTAGGCATACATACTGATAAATCGGTATGAACGTAATTTTCACGCAACAAAACATAAAAGCGCTAATGACGAATCACAACGTAACGTAACGATCATTAGCATTTTCAAAAGGAGACTATGCATAGCTATGAGTACGATTAGGGATGTTGCTAAATTAGCGAATGTGTCCACGGCTACCGTATCTAGAGTTTTAAATAATGATACGAAGTATAAAATCACAGATGAAACACGAGAAAGAGTCTGGCAGGCCGTTACACAGCTTAACTATAAAATTACTGATAGCCCCAAGCATCAAGCAGCAACGAAGGATCATTCAGCAAACAAAGCTCAAGTCAAAATAGGGTGCGTATTAAGTGTGACAAAAAACAAGTATAACGATCCGTATTTCATGTCTATATTATCCGGTGTAGAAAAGAGATTGCTTCAATCAGGTTACAATATTGCCTTTATTCGAACGGGTCCTGAATTAGATGACAAGAAGATTTTGTTTAACACGTTTAGTGAATCGATTACAGGGCTTATCCTAATGGAATCCTTAAATAGCGAAACATATGAATATGTTCGCAAGCAGGTGCCTCATATTGTTGGCATCGATACAGAACGCTGGGATATTGATAATGTAGGTTATGACCATTACAATGTTGCTTCTCTAGCCGTCAGCCATCTTATTGAAAAAGGACATACGAATATTGGCTATATAGGTGGAAGCGGCTTAAAAAGCAACTTAAAGGAAAGCCGGCGCTATCAAGGTTACTATTCCACCATGCATGCTGCTGGAATGAGTGTTAATCCCGAATGGCTTATTGATTGCATGTGGGATGAGGCTGTCTGTATCGATAAAGTCAATCATTTATGCCAAACAAACAACTTGCCTACTGCCTTCTTTGCTGCCAGTGATTTGATGGCTATGGCAACCCTTAACAGCTTATATAACAACGGGATCTCTGTGCCTGATGAAGTGGCTGTTATCGGCCTATCCAACATTGAAGTATCCAAATACTCCAATCCGCCTCTATCAACCATTGATGTGCCGACCGAGGAAATTGGGATGGTCGCCGTTGACTTATTATTAGAACGAATGAATGGGAATAGCTTGCTGCCGAAGAAGGTTATTTTACCTACACATTTGGTCGTTCGCAGCTCTACTTAATTCACATTAGAAAGAACAAAAGCAGCCCCTCCTCTAACGAGGAAGAGCTGCTTTTTGGCGTTTTCACAATTGCTGCATCAATACTAAAAAAGTCTAATACGATGCATACCAATATGGCTGTATTTATTTAAATGCTCATTAATTGGACGGAATGATCCGAATATCCTTATCCAAATTGGCTAGCATCATGTAATTGTGATTGAAAGTAAAGATACGTTTTACCTGATAATAGGACATAGTCACAGCGGTTAATGCTTCGCTGAGAGAGAATCGGAGCTCAGGCCTGTCGATAAGCAATCTGCGCGATTCCCCCTCAAATTCAGGGCCGCTGGAGATGACCGCCAGCTTGCCTTTACTGACTGCCTTATCAATTGCATTTAGAAAATATTCTGCCTGCTGATAGCTGTATTCATTGCGAAGCCATTCGTGAAGATCAAATAAAATAGAGTTGGTCGTTACATAATTACGTTCAAGATCATGCAAATCCAAAAACAGGGAACGAGCTTTCACATAATGAGGGTCCTCCGGGTTCATCAATGCAGCAAAAGCTGTTTCATCCAAAAATATTGTATCTTGTACATTTAAGTGGTTATCCATCTGTCAGCACTCCTTAATCCTCTAATTTGCAAATACCATCCAAATACAAAAGCGGGTTATCTTCCTTCTGGCCCGTCGTGATCGGGGCTATTTCGTATGGAGCGCTTGCCAAGTATTGGACTAAGATTCCATCGATAATCGCTTGCACGGTCGTATGCTGCTTATCGGCGATTGCTTTCAGCTCAACATAATTTTGTGGATTGAGTTCTATGATAGCTTTTTCTTCTTCTTCATTTCTTGAAGAAATAAGCTCGGAAGCGGTAGACTTCGCTTTTTCGAATTGATTTTGAATGAAGCGTTTGTAATTATTCACCATCGTTATTCACTCCTTATGTATTGCTTTTATAAGGTTTCGTCGCGTTTTATTGATTTCAGGGGGGCGTGTAAATGAGAAAATCTTAACAAGATTATCCTATTCATGCTGTGCTAGAATAAACGCTCAATGCCATCCAATCATTACCTATCATTCGCATCAGGAGGGATTTATTCATCATGAACAGATTTTTGACTCTATTTGTCCTACTCGTACTAGTTACCGCAGCCGTATCAAATCACAAAGTTGATGCTTCACCCGTGTTGAAACTTGGCAGCAAGGGACAGGACATTACAGATCTGCAATTTCGGCTTCAAACAATGGGTTATTACAATTTGCCCATCGATAACAGTTTTGGAAAGGCTACCCGCACTGCGGTTCAATCCTTTCAAAAAAAGAGCGGTCTCCAGGGTGACGGCGTTGTAGGTCCAAAAACATGGGCGAAGCTCAAAAAATTGTCGGTCAACAAAAAGGAACTTTCCATGCTCGCACGTGTCATCTATGCCGAGGCTAGAGGAGAAGAGTATAAAGGCCAAGTGGCGGTTGGGGCAGTTGTCATGAATCGGCTTCAGTCTTCAAAATTCCCGAACACAGTAAAAGAAGTCATTATGGAGCCCAATGCGTTCTCTGCCGTAAAGGACGGTCAGTACTGGCTTATTCCGAACCAAACGGCATTCAAAGCCGCTAAAGCTGCTGTAAAAGGGAATGATCCCACTGGCAATGCGCTGTTCTTCTTTAATCCGATAATTACCAATTCGGCTTGGTTCAAGACGCGTACAGCCACTAAGAAAATAGGCAGTCATCAGTTTACACTTTAGGTTTTGCCGATATTGAAGAACGCCTATCGAGAACAGGAGAATATAGGAATGCGCATGGATACGAAGGAAAGGCATCAGGCTAGGGTTGAATTGGTCATTGATATTATTAAAGGAATATTTGAAAAAGAGACGATTTCGGAAGCTCTCAAAGAGAAATTAAATCAAATGAGTTATGATGATTTAGGGGATTTTGTTTTGGATATCGCCAAAAACCGATCTCTTGATAAAATTGAGTAATGTAAGGCTACATCAATAAAAAGAGCAAACGCTGCAGCAGCGTTTGCTCTTTTTATCTTTACAACGCACAAAAAATGATGACTGTGGTTCCCCCATTATTTAGACTGCGAATTGTCACCATACCATTTCCTAAGCAAATTAATATGAGCTTGATGATAGCGGCTATGGTCAGCCATATGCCACAAACCCCAACGTATCGTTGCACGCTTTTCATTTTCATGTCCAAAAGTAACAATTTTATCTAGATCAGCCTCTGTTAATTGTGCACATGAATCATTTAACATTTTTAATACATCATCATATTTGGTCATTAGTGTATTCAAAGATATCCCTTTGACCATAGGAAGTCTATTATTTTCATCTATCATGGGGCCATATAATTCCTTTAATGACAGTGGAAGTGGTTGCCCCTTTAATCTATAAACCCAATTCAGATCAACATACATGATGTGTTTGATTAACTGAGCAGTACTATTAAAACTGTGATCAGGCCCCTTAAAATCCACTTCTTCTTGTGACATGCCGCCAGTAATTAATTGCAGCCGTTGATTATTCTCTTTTACAGCGGAAAATAACATTCCCACAATAGGTGTCATATTCGCTTCACCCTTTAAATCGTAAAGCATTCTAGTTCATCCTCCCTAGCTTAATAAGAACTGCGAACGGTTTGATGTGAAAATTAACATTGCCGATAAGCATAGAGTATAATAAAACTACTAAACAACTATGAAAACTAATAAGGCTCATCATCATGAACATCCGGCATTACACCCTGACATTCGGATAACGTACACGTTAGTCATAGCGAGAGGAGATTGTATGCCACAAATTAAGAGAGTTCTCAGAAGCAAATGGCTATTATGGACGACCGGCATTGTTTTAATTATGATTATTGCTTTCTCTACGGTGTCCTTTCTGTTGGTGAACTCCGTTTCTGCTGCTTTTGAGACGGGCAGCGTGGAAGAGAAATATGCATCATCTGGAGAATACGATGTAGAGACGAGCGAGATCTTAGACGAACATGGTGAAAAGCTGTATAAAGTCTACTCCCCAAAATCACAAGATTCGATGCATCCTCTCATTGCTTGGGGCAACGGAACAGGAGCGCTGCCTGAGCAATACGATGAACTTTTTAACCATTTAGCTAGTTGGGGATTTGTAGTTATTGATACTTTTAGTACAACAACTGGGACAGGAAAAGAAATTGTTGCCTCTATTGATTATATGTTAGCACAAAACGATATGCCCGGCAGCCCATTCTATCAACGAATTCAAAAAGATCAAATAGGTGCTGCAGGTCATTCTCAAGGCTCCACAGGTGTAATAAACGCCCACACCAACTTTGAACATGGCGCTCTCATCAAGACGGTTGTCTCAATTGCGCTCCCGAAGCTGAAATATTGCGATCCAGAGGATGTTTACGACACATCCGCAATAAAGGTACCTTTTTTTGTAATGAGTGGAACGCGTGATTTTATTATCTCCCCTTCATCCTCCAACAAAGTAGAGATTAGTAAGTCAAATCCACATATTCCGGCAATGATGGCGATGGCAAAAGGTGCGGCACATACGGCGATTGAACAAGATGGCGGTCAACATAGAGGATATCTGACCGCATGGATGAGATATCGGTTAATGGACGATTCACAGGCTATGGCCGCCTTTATGGGCAAAGACGCTGAGATTTTAAAGAACCAACGCTGGAAAGATGTTTATTCAGCAAACATGCAGCAATAATAGCTGTCATAGCGAATGAGCGTTCATACACCGTTCAAATAAAAAGGCTGCCTCAAATCGTAGTTAAACCTACTTGACTTGAGAGCAGCCTTTTTCTATTTATATGGGGACGTTTACTTAAGAAATAATTATGAACGGATCGCTTGAATATATACAGATTCTCCGTTAAATGAGGTAAGTCTGCCAGGTTCATCAGTTTGGATAGAGAAAAAATCTTTCATCTCCTTTGGGGTTTGCAGCATTTTTGTCTCAAGTAAAGCCTGCTCCGCTTCTGGAAGATCAGACCGTTCACACCAATCTTGGAATTTAAACGGTTTGGGAAAACAAACCATTATTTCAAGGCGAAACCCGCTATTCTCCAGCAGGTTAATCCATTCAGACTTTTTCCAGGCACGAACATGGCTAGGGTCCCTTTTCTTTTCAACCTGATTGTAAAATTCATCAAACTTATCATTCTCAGGAGCAACATTGTCAATTAGAAGCAGCTTGCCGCCCGGCTTAATGACGCGGAATGCTTCTGAAGCGAAAGCAGGCACATTTGGAAAATGATGCGCTGCAATACGGCAAGCTACCAAGTCAAAGGAAGCATCGGCAAATGGAAGCAGCTCGGCATCCCCCTGTACGAAGTCGACGTTAGAATGTCCATTACCATGAATAAATTCCGCTGCCTTCTCTAACATCTGTTCTGTCAGATCATAAGCAATCACATGGCGGACGAGCGGTGCAAGCGCATTGGCCACATGCCCCCCTCCTGTTGCAACGTCAAGTACCTCCATCTCCTTGTTGGCTTGGGATGACGAAACAAGAAAAGCCAAATCTTCGCCTTTGGCATGGCGGCTGCTTGTTACATATTTTGCAGCATTTTTTCCAAATTGCTTCTGTACTTGATCTTTTATTGATTCTCCCATTGCTGCTCCTCCTCTTATAAAAAGAGTATTTTGTTTCATTGTACGAAACACCATTTCATAATGTGAAACTACTTTCAATTTATCATAAGTTCCTGAGGTTGTAAATGCTGCTTTTCCCGTCCATAATGTCAGAAGAAAATAAAGTGTTAGACAGGGCTTGGCCATTATGAACGGATAGCATAGTTGTTAAATAACTATGGATAATTATTATATTAAGGAACGTCAAATAGCCCTCACATTATCATCAAGTTGAGGGCTGCTCTATGTACCTAAAGGAAGGATTCCTGACCTTTTTTTGTACTTGTTCCTGGCGGGAGCAAGTTTCCTTTCCATTTCTGACATTTATCTCATAAATAGCTTCATCGTCTTAACATAAAACGGATTAACCATGTAGCCGGTCGGGTTTACTGAATGCCTTTTGCCCGTGTTTAATTGATTGATTTTTTCCATTTCTTCCACGGTTAATTCAAAGTCGAATATCTCGCTGTTTTCTTTTATCCTTATGGGGTTTGAAGATTTAGGGATCACAATAATCCCCCGCTGCAGATGCCAGCGCAAAATGACTTGCGCCGTCGACTTTTTGTGATGTTGGGCGATTTCGACTAACTCCGGACGCTCCAGTAGTGCTTTATTGCCTTGCCCCAACGGTCCCCAGGCCTCATGCGAAATTCGATTCTGGACAAGATAATCGTGCAAATCGTTTTGTGAAAATTCCGGATGGGTTTCGATTTGGTTAATCATTGGCGAAATGCTGGAATGCTTCATGAGATATTCAAGATGATTGATCTCAAAATTCGCAACGCCAATAACTTTGATTTTGCCTTCGGAGTATAATTCCTCCATCGCCTTCCATGCTTCCACATAATGAGGACCGGCAAAATGAATCAGGTACATATCAAGATACGCCACATTCAGTTTTTTGCAGGTTTGTTCAAATGCTATTTTCGTCGCTTTATAACCGAGATCCGTCGTCCACACTTTTGAGGTGATAAAAAATTGTTCCCGGGGGATTCCACTTTTTTGAATCTCTAGGCCGAGTGCTTCTTCGTTCCCATAAATTTTAGCCGTATCAAAATGACGATAGCCGGCACGGATCGCCTCACGAATAGCCCTTTCAAATTGTTCCCCTTTTTTTATTTTATACACTCCAAAACCCAATTGGGGAATTTTGATACCGTTCACTGCTTCGATTACCATGTTCATTCTGGGGTTCGCCCTCCTTGCTTTATAAAAAGTAATCCTCATGTGTCATTCGCATTGCGAAAGCAGCATCTCGATTTCATCCACAAGATTTTTCAGCAGCTTGAGCTTGCTTGTGACGTTCAGACGATAATAATTCATGGTCCCTTCTTTACGAACACTAATAATTTGCGCATCCTTCAATAATCTTAAATGATGGGACACAGCCGGACGGGATAGATGGGTTTTCTCCTTAATCTCTCCCACACGCATGCCAGGATCTTGTTGTCCTTGAATCAGGGTCATAAGAATGGCTTGTCTGGTTTCATCTCCGATTGCGGTCAGTACCTTTTGATTATTTTTAAATTCGTTTGCGAGATTAGCTGTGATTTCTTGGTTCACATCCACCCCCCCTTTCGAGATTCAAATGTTTAATTCTTTGAACAGATAAAGAGTATCACACCTTCCTTTTCCGACGCTACATCGGGAAAGAAAATCGAGACGCTTGATTCAACAAATTCAGTCCAAGACTTTATTTTCTTCGAACACATAAAGCAGCTCTATTTTCTGCCATGTACTCGTAGAAAAAACAAATGCCAACCAAGAACATCTGGTTGGCATTTGCATTTGTTTCCTTAATAATCCCGTATTTGACTTCTATAATCTACATACTAGAGCGCACATACGAGTTAAGTCCGCTTCTTATATCTGTTTCTAACGAGAAAGATCACCAAAATGGCTAATAGAGAAATAATGATCACATTTCTCACTAAACCTGAGTAATCAGTATTCTCTCCTTTGAATTGTCCATCTCTGTTTGCTTTTATAAACTTCCCATCTTTATGTTGAACTGCGATCGCTTCATCTGTACTAATACCTTTAATTGAATAATATTTAGTGCCCTTCTTATATGAGTTAGAGTAATTGCCAGTATAGGTTTCCATATCTGAATATACAGTGACATGCCCAATCTTTTTATGTATATCTGTTACAAACTCATCACTTATTACATAAACATAACCATGCCAAACAACAAACTCATTTGCCCATGAAGTTGCTGATAAATTGCTTGGAAATAATAATGAAGTGATCAAAATAAAGAAAATTAAATGATTTCTCCTCATACAATACCTCCCTTTTAAAAAATCAATCGTTTCGAATTGATTACTTTAATTTCACGGCTGTCCTCCAAAAAGGGCAGCAATTAAGTATCCAATAAACATAAAAATAAAAACACTGATGGTCATTAGTGCATTGGAGATCATTCCCCATTTACTTCTTCCAAGAAGCCCAAATAAAAATCCTATAGGATTTATTAGAAAGGTGAGCAACCACAATTTGTACATATGCTCAAATAAAATATCAGTCAACCAAGCTGACAGTCCTAAAAGTACACAGATAAATGATAAGACAATCCAATTTTTCTTCTTGATAATTGCTCCCCTCCAATACTCCCACTACGAATGAATTGACAACAAAGTTGTTTTGTACCATATTATACCTTATCTTAGACAATTACTTCCTCCTATTTCTATATTCCCGTTGAAACATGAAAAAAAAGCGTAAGCACATTTGTGCCTACGCTCTTGCTCGTGTCATTTATTTTAGTTTATTAAACACTGGTTTTCCAATTAATAAATATATTTCATTTCTGTTTTGATAACCCTGAATATCCCGAGTGCGAATAAGCTATTTTCATGTTAGGCTTTATACTAGCGCCAAAAAGTCGAACAGTCTGCCTTATCCAAAATATTAAACTCGATTATTTTCTCAAGTAATAAGAAATCGACCGGACTAGCCCATGGGATACGTATCAACTCCTTGGTGTTGTCATAACCTGATTGCACAATCTCCTCAGAAAAATGATTAATGCCTGCTTTTTCAGGAGCAACAGCCATATGTTGTTTGGCTACGCTAAAGCCAATAATAAATGTGTCGTGATCGGTAAACATAGGCTGCTTCCAGGCGATTTTTGGCTTTAAATTTGGAAATTTCTTAGTTACCCAAGTTAAAACTTCTTCCGCTCGGCTCCGATGTTGTGGATTTACGATAGTTGCTAAATACTCTTCAAAAACTTCCATGTTGTGCCCTCCTAAAAATAATAAGTTATCTTTCAGAGAAGTCTTTCAACCCCATTCGTCGATAAAACTCCTCATAGAACCTCTTGACTTATTGAACAAGAAACTGTCTATCTCTTACATTCTGGTCCATGATAAGGTCGATTTTTTCACCTTACTTAGATAAATGGCCAATTGCTTTTAGATTCCATAATGATTAATTAATTGATTTTAGTCTGAGACTTACAATAAGCTAGTTATGTTTATTCTTCTACAATTGTATATGTATAATCGGAAAATATTTTTTTGAGGTCTTTCAGGTTTTTCATTTTATGCTCCTTGCCTACAGATTTCTGATTGCGCTAATAATTTCGTATATTTTCCATACTTGAAATATTCGCGAAGAAGTTAAACTATCCTGCATATTCGTTTTATGCAGTCGTCAGAACTCCATTACTGGACTTTGTCCATCTGTAGGGTTTCAAGCAATCGGACAATATCATTATCCTGTCATGTACTCTCTATAAATGCTTAAAGAGGATGCATTTTTGCATCCTCCCTATTGACCATCAATATTTTAAACCTTATTTTTCAAGAAAACCTGTAGAAGGGTTCGTTATGAAGAAACCTTCTTCCGGCACATAAAAATATTGAACCCAAACCCCGTCTAATAGCGGTTCACGTTTATCTAATACAATTTCAATGTCTTTGTCTGTTTTTACAATTTCATCATGTTCAGTAGGTGTATCCAGCTTTATATCATAATGACCATGATCTCCATGATTCTGAGTTATAAAAACACGAATCATCTTCCCTTCTGCTTCATTACTGCTCAACATCTTTTTTAAAACATTTGCTGCATTTCGATTAATTTTGCATTTCATGCTTTATGTCCTCTATTCTTTTTTGACTTACTGTAATAATATTAGTTACAGAATGGGATGTCAAGTTTTGAGTAAGCGAAAATAAAAAGAGAGCAATGCCATCATTACAAATGGCATTGCTCTCTTTCAATTGTAGCGATTGAATCCTCGTTATATATCTTATCGTGGCTTCGACATCAGCCAAGCGTGATCCGGATCGTTATAAAACTTCCAAATACGAACTGGCCCCGCCATTACGTTCAAATAATATACATCATAACCTGGAGGAGCAGATACAGGATGGTAGCCCTTAGGTACAAGGACAACTTCACCACTGCCTACAGTCAACGTCTCGTCCAGTGAACGGTCGTCGGTATAGACACGCTGTATTGCAAATCCTTGCTCTGGCTGAACTTGATAATAATAGGTTTCTTCCAGCAGCGATTCCTCAGGCAAAAAATCACGGTCATGCTTATGCGGAGGAAAACTGGACCAATGACCGGCAGGCGTAAACACTTCTACAACGAGCAGACTGTCTGCATCTGCGGTTTCTGGCAAAATATTATGAACGAGCCGCTGCGTACTGCCTTCGCCACGATTTTCAACCCCAATATGACCAGGTTCGATCAATCTTGCTGCGTGCGTACCGCTGCCGGGAGCCCAGCATACAGCAATTTGCAGGTCTGTTAATGCGGTAATCGTGAACTTATCCTCAGATGGAACATACACGGAATAAGGAGGAATTTTCTCAAAAACATTCATCCGGCGGCCGATGCTCTTCCATTCTGACTTCTCTGTGGAAACGTCAGCCTTTCCTCTAAGCAGGACAACGCAAGCTTCCCGCTCCTCTGTCAGACGGCTAAGTGATTGTCCGGCATCTAGCGTAAACACTTCAAAACCAACATATTCCCACCCTGCAGATTCTGGAGTAATCCGAAGCGTATTACCTTCCTGATCCGGAGTTTGGTTCGGTTTTACAATCAGTTCACTCATGTTCAAATGCCTCCCTTCGGGTATTTTAATCCATTGTCCATACATTTTAACAGGAGGATCAGAATCAACCGATCCTCCTGCTAACGAGCCGCTTACCAGCGGGAAGTGACCATTTTCTTCCTCGTAAAAAACTCGACACCGTCTGAACCGTTAGCATGCAAGTCACCGTAGAATGATTTCTTCCAGCCAGAGAAAGGGAAAAATGCCATTGGGGCAGGTACGCCCAAATTCACACCCAGCATACCAGCGTCGATCGTTTCACGGAATTGACGAACATGACTGCCATTTTGAGTGAAAATGCACGCTCCGTTTGCTAGTTCTGAACGATTGGCAAGTTCAATCGCCTCTTCCAGCGTATCAACGCGGACAATCGACAGCACGGGAGCAAATATTTCGTCCTTCCAAATTTTCATCTCACTCGTCACATGATCAAAAATTGTCGGGCCGACGAAATACCCTTCGCCATTTGATGCCGCATCCGTACGTCCATCACGGAGCAGTACCGCACCCTCTTCTGTACCTGTCGCAATATAGCCCAGCGTACGTTCCTTGTGCGGACCGCGGATAACCGGCCCTAGAAAAACATCTTTGTCCATGCCATTACCAATGATTAGCTTATCAGCAGCCGCGACCAATTTATCAATCAACGTTTCGGACGCTTTCCCAACGGAAACGACGACAGCGCATGCCATACAGCGCTCGCCCGCAGAGCCAAATGCTGCGTTGATGATTTGAGTCACTGCTCCGTCCATGTCGGCATCCGGCATGACGATGGTATGGTTCTTCGCGCCGGCAAGTGCCTGAACCCGTTTCCCTTGCTCTGTTGCGGACTTATACACATATTCCGCGACAGGCTGGGAGCCAACAAACGAAATCGCAATGACGTCCGGGTGCTCAATCAGACCATTTACGACATCGTGTGATCCATGTACAAGATTCAGCACGCCATCCGGCAAACCCGCTTCCTTAAACAGCTCCACCAGACGATTCGCAAGCAGCGGCGTCCGCTCGGAGGGCTTCAGGACAAACGTATTGCCGCAAGCAATCGCAAGCGGGAACATCCAGCAGGGTACCATCATTGGGAAGTTAAACGGTGTAATTCCGCCGACAACCCCAATCGGATACCGGAACATGCCCGACTCCACATTTGTAGCGATGTCTGGAAGCTGTTTTCCCATCATGAGCGTTGGCGCCCCAGCAGCGAATTCAACACATTCAATGCCGCGCATGACTTCCCCATGAGCATCTTGATAGTTTTTTCCGTTCTCCAAGGTAATGATCTGCGCAAGCTCTTCCCAATGTTCAACTAACAGCTGTTGGTATTTGAAAAGAATTCGAGCACGGCGCGGTACCGGCGTTTTACTCCATGTTTTAAACGCTTCTTTCGCATTTCGGACAGCTTGATCAACTTCATCCTTAGACGACAGCGGAACGTAAGCCAAAATTTCTTCGGTTGCTGGATTGAATACGGGTTCCGTCTTGCCTGAAGTCGAGGCGATCCATTCGCCTCCAATAAAATTCGATAAAGGTATAAGTGCTTGCATTTGGGTCATCATTGTCGTTCTCCTCTCCAATTACGCTTGTTTGGAAGAAAGCATATATTGTTCAATCTGCCCCACTGTCGGCATGGCGTCCGAGCAGCTATGACTGGAAATAACAATAGAAGCTGACGCGCTGCCGAATGTCATACTGCGGCTGACATCCCATCCTTGCATAAGTCCATAGATGAAACCAGCTGCATACGAGTCGCCGGCTCCGAATGTCTTGATAACCTTAGCCGGGAAAATAGAACCCCGCTGTGAGCTGCCGTTTTTGCCATAAGCAATCGATCCTTCTTTGCCATGCTTGATGACGACGATTTCAGCGTGGTAACTGAACCATTGCGCCGCAGTTACTTCGTCGCTGCGTTCGGTGTTGCCATCGAACCGCTCCAGCATATCGAATTCCTCGCGCGTGCCAATAATAATATCGCTCTTTTCCGCTGCCAAATGATAATAAATGGCCGTTTCCTCGGGAGATGCCCACGAATATGGCCGATAATCGATATCGAATATCACCTTCGTTCCGTGTTTACGTGCGTAACGAAGTGCAAGAAGCACCGCCTCGCGGGATGGACTCTGTGCCAGCGCCGTACCGGATACAAGCAGCACTTTGCTTCGCTTGATCAACGATTCGTCTACTTCTTCAGGCGCAAGCAACAAATCTGCCACATTGCTGCGGTACATCAGTATGCTGCAATCCTCTGGACTTTTGATTTCTGTAAAAGCAAGTCCGGTAACCGCTCCGGTCCGATCCGTTGTGACACCTGAAGTAACTATGCCGTTATTACGCAGGTATTGATCAATGAATCGGCCCATCTGATCATCAGCAACCTTGCCGATAAACGCTGTTTTCATGCCTAATCGCGACATACCGATGCAGATGTTGGCGGGTGACCCGCCCACATATTTGGTGAAAGTCATCGTTTCTTCCATAGGACGATTGATTTCATTGGCATTCAAATCAATACATAGGCGGCCGATTGCTACAAAATCCAAATCCTTATCGCCCGCAAAAGTAATCGTATCCATCATATCCCTTCTTTCCAATTAATAAGGGCGCGCCGCACTGATGTTTTGCTGCATCTGCTCATGCGCTTTCCTCACTTTGTCGCTCACAGACACCTCAGGTACGCCGACATTCCACCATGAGTCATAACCATCCGTATTCGTTCCCGGAAGCACCTTAATTTCCACCAGCACAGGTCCTTGTTCCGCTTTCGCGTCGTGCAGCGCTTGCTCCAGTTCCTTCACTGAGGTAGCTTTATATGAGGCAGCACCTAAGCCGCGGGCAAGTAATGAGAAATCAATCGGCATAAACGGTCCATCTAACCTTCCCGTCTCTTTGGATCGGAATCGGAATTCATTGCCAAAGCCGTCGCTGCCGTGACCGCGCTGCAAGTTATGAATGCATTGAAACCCGTTGTTATCGAATAGCATAATGGTCAGCTTCACGCCCTCTTGTATTGCCGTAATCAGCTCAGAGTGCAGCATGAGGTAGCTCCCGTCACCAACTAACGCATACACTTCACGATCCGGTTCCGCTAGCGCGACGCCAAAAGCACCGCTTATCTCATACCCCATGCAGGAAAAACCATATTCCAAGTGATAAGTGTTCGGTTCAGTTACACGCCATACACGGTGCAGATCGCCCGGAAGGCTTCCAGCGGCGCCAACGACAACATCCTTCGATTCGATGAATCCATTAATGATACCGAGTGCTCTAGTCTGGGTTAACCCATTAGTGCTCTCCAAGGCGTAGAGACGATCAACTTCACTGTCCCACTCCGCTTTCAACTCTTGTATATAACCGTCAGCATAGCTGGATCTGAATCTGCGATTCGTTAATTCCATCTGCAGTGCGACAATCGCCAACTTTGCGTCTGCTGTGATCGAATCCGCTTCCATCTTAACCRCATCAAATGAACTAACATTCAAGTTCAGAAATGCAGCATCGGAGCTGCGAAAAGCGGATTTGGATGCCGTCGTGAAATCAGAAAATCGTGTACCGATTCCGATGATCAAGTCTGCTTCGGCAGCTACCCGATTCGCCGCCAGTGTGCCGGTTGTACCAACTCCGCCGAGGCCAAGCGGATGATTCCACGGCACCGCGCTTTTGCCCGAATGCGTCTCAGCTATCGGAATGCCGAATGCTTCTGCAAATGCGAGAAGTTCTTTCGTCGCATCCGCATAGTGAACGCCTCCCCCTGCGATGATCAAAGGTTTCTTTTTGCGCATGATCAAATCTGCGGCACGTAAAATGGCATCTTGCTCCGCTGGACGGCGCTGCAGGAAATGGATTCGCTTCTCAAAGAAGCGTACTGGATAATCATAAGCTTCTGTTTGAACGTCCTGCGGCAGCGCTAACGTAACCGCTCCGGTGTCAACTGGATCAGTCAGTACACGCATCGCTTGTAGAAGCGACGACATCAGCTGTTCCGGGCGGACGATGCGATCCCAAAACTTGCTGACTGCCTTGAACGGATCGTTTGCAGATATGGAGTAGTCACTCGGAACCTCCAATTGCTGCAGTACGGGGTCAGGCTGTCGGGAAGCAAAGTTATCGCCTGGTAGAAGCAGCACAGGTATGCGGTTAACCGTTGCGGTTGCGGCGCCAGTCATCATATTAAGTGCTCCTGGGCCGATTGAAGTCGTACAAGCAAAGATCTGACGGCGGTTGTTCTGTTTAGCGTAAGCTGTAGCCGCGTGAACCATACCTTGTTCGTTCTTGCCCTGCACGAACAATAAATCGGTAGTTTCTCGCTCAAGAGCTTCGCCGATGCCTGTGACGTTACCATGTCCGAAGATGCCCATCACACCACGAACGAACTTTATCTCTTCTCCGTCTACAGACAAATACTGTTGATCCAGAAATCGCAGCAAAGCCTGCGCCATAGTCAAGCGAATCGTTTTCATCAGCTAAACCTCGATTCATTATAGATTGGATAAGGAAAAGCCCGCTGTTCCGGTTATTCAGATGCGGGCTTCAAGGTTAAACGAGCGTTTTTTCCAATTTCAATAAGTATTCCAGGCTAGCGGCCAGACTGTCCAACGGACTTCCTGTGCAGTAATCCTGCTCTACCGCAAACCACTCAACGCCGCTTCGCAATCCCCATTGCAGGATTGGAGAAAAATCGATAACTCCTGATCCGATTTCAGCAAAAGTTTGTCTGCTGTCTGCAGTCATATCTTTCAAATGAAGAATCGGCATACGATTCGCATAGTTCTGGATGAAGGACAGAGGATCTTGGCCAGCTTTGCGAACCCAGTACGTATCAATCTCAGCGTAAATGGCCGGGTCATCAAGCAAGTACGCCAGTGCAAATTTACCATCTATGGATGTATGAAATTCAAAATCATGATTATGATAGCCAACGCGATATTTTGTGCCCTTAACTTTAGCAGCCACTTCAAGCAAGTCTTTCTTCACGCTTGCATACCCTTCTGGATTTTGCAGCCCATCCGGCAGGGAGTGACAGATAAAGTCTTTCGTATCGAATAATCGAGCCTCTTCCAGCACAGCATCTAAATCAAACTTCATTCGTTCCAGCCCTACATGCATGCCAGCGGTACGTAATCCGAGTTCGTTCATCACCGCAGCAATTTCTCGTGCTTCATATCCGTGCAGCCCGTCGATTTGAACGGCCGCCCATCCCATTTCACTCAATTGCTTCAGCACCGCTGGAAAATCCTTCTTTACTTCGTTTCTTAAAGTGTAGAGCTGAGCCGCCAATTGGTGTTTGATCATTCCGCAATCTCCTCCTTTTTCAAATCCAGCCATTCGACTTCACCAGCAGTTAATGGTAGATTCATAGCCATAACCGAATCATGAAGCTCATCAAGATTTCGAGGTCCGATGATCGCGCATGTTGGGAAAGGCTGATGAAGAACATAAGATAATGAGATTTGAATCGGTGTTACCTGTTTCAGCTCCGCTAGCTTCACTGCACGTCGGTATCGCTCCCAGTTGTTGTCGTTGTAATACACTCTCACCATTTCCGAATCAGAGAGATTGTCTGGCGTAAAATGGCCTGAGAAAAATCCGCCTGCCTGCGAAGACCATGACAATAGCGGCAGTTGGTTACGCTCATGCCAATTGCAGGTTTCCTCATCAGCAGATACACAGCCCTCCCACCTCGGCTCTTTCGCTTTGGCAAGACTCAGGTTCGTACTGCTAAACGTAAAACCTACTAGCTGATGCGCCGCCGCGTATTCATTCGCTTCCTGTATGCGCTGATGCGACCAATTCGATGCGCCAATCGCGCAAATCTTCTTCTGTTCAAGCTGCTTATTCAGCTCTTCCATGATCGGCCCAACCTCGACGGTCGGATCATCTCTATGAAGCGCATATAGATCGATATAATCTGTTCCCAGCCTCTCCAAGCTTTCGTCCAGATCCTTTCGGATGGCTTGTGGATTCACCCGTGGGCCTGGACTCCCATCATCGTGGTGAGCGCCTTTGTTCATAATGACTACTTTTTCTCTGATCTTCTTCTCCGCCAGCCATTGTCCCAAAATCTTCTCTTTCCCTCTGTACTGATGGGCAGTATCAAACATATTGCCGCCTGCTTCAATGTAAGCATCGAGCATCAACCGTTTTGCATCGTCCAATACTCTCAGGTCTCCCGTTCCCATAATCAACCGGGACATCGGCTTGTTCACACCTTGCATCTCCATCATTTCCATATGAACATTCCTTTCATGCTGTACTTATTCTGTTCTTCCTCTTTCAATAGAGGCATCAGTCGAAGTTCGAAAATGTCTCCAACAAAACGTTTAAAACAGCTCAACTTTTTTGTTCAACAATCTGTATGGTAGCGATACCATAAATGGACAATCATGTTTTCTGGTATCGCTACCATACGGTAATTGAAGTCAGTATAATAGATTCTACCCCGTTTTACAATAGCCTCTAAAAATTACTTTCCTCAACTAAACTAAAAATATTGAAAACCCTTTCATTTAACATTAAGTACCGTGCATATTCAGTCATTGCAAAAAAGGAATAGCCGCCTTGTTGAGCTAGAGCGGCACTCCCCCATTCATTATTTATTGATCATGTTATACAAAATTACAGCTGATTCTGCTCTTGATAGTGGAGCCAGCGGAAGAATGTAATTCCCATTTCCTTTGACAATTCCATTTTCAATCAACGCCGTCAAGCTTTCCATCGCATAGCTCGCAACTTTTGCTTTGTCGTTAAAACGATCCAGCCCAGCTGACGTGACTTCGTTCAGCTTCATACCGGCAGCCTTCATCGATTTATGGAGTAGAACGAACGCGTCCTGCCTCGTGATCGGTTGAAGCGGATTAAATTTATTGTCTCCGCTGCCATTAGTGATGCCAAGCTTTTTGGCGATCATCACTTCATTATAATAATAAGAAGATAAACTGACGTCATCGAAATTCGTATCGATTGGAGCAGTTAATTCAAGCGCCTTAACAAGCAGAACGATAAAATCCGCCCTTGTTATAGTGGCTGAAGGATTGTATTTTGTTGCAGACGTGCCATTAATAATCCCTTTGGATGCCAGCACATCGATTTGTTTTTTAGCCCATTTCACTTTCTCGAGATCATCGAATGTTTTATGAACAAACATGATCGCATATTTGCTGAAATGACTCGTCGTAAATGTAACCGTTTTTGTAATTGGCTCATATTTGCTGTTTGGTACTGTGATCGCTTTACCAATGTTATTAATGTACCCTGCTACAATATGCTCCGAATCGGCTAACTCTACATCTGATGGTGTATACGGAACTGAAATTTTCACTCGAGCCTGTGGATTGTTCCAAGCAACCTTAGCTCCATCGATATACACATCAACCTCAATAATTGGCCTATCGCCAACCTGTTCCTGTAAAGCTGGATCAAGCGATGTTTTTTCTACGCTCGCAATAACTAGCGCAACCGACTTCGCTCTGGACAAATCCTGTCCGTTTAGCATATTGGCAGGTACCGTTATTGTTCCAATTGCAGTCTTTATCTCGATCAAATGCGTCGCTAGATCAGAATGAAGTGCTGCTTTCGGAAGCTCAACGACATATGTTTTTGCTTTATCCGCTTTCTGCACCTCGACTTTAACCGTTTTCACGCCATCGTCATCAGCTGAAGATGTGCTAAGCGCTTTGTTCCAGTCTCGCTCTTCAACCACGGCCCTTGCTTCTCCCGTTCTAGCATCAACTTTAGGCACTAAATTAATTGAACCTTTGTCGTTTGTCACGTCGGGAGTGACGACATCAACGACATCATTTTTTGCAAAACGAAATCTGGTGCTGAAATCAAATGGAATGTTGTACATATCTCCGGGACCAATCAGAAATTTCGTGTCCAGATATGAACGCTCCCCTACCGGAATGCTATCAACATATGGCGAGAACGTCTTCACACGAATCTCCTTTGACTTTTCATCAAATTCAAAAAAAGATGTCCAACCGTTGCCGCCAGCGATATCCGATTGATAATCAGTTAACACCTGCAAGACTTCATTTCCATTAGCCTTCTTCTTCACATTCAGACCAGCACCGCTAATATGTCCGCCTACCATCATGAATACTTGATCATAATTCTCGACAAAGTCTCGCCAAAATAAGCTGCCCTGACCGCCTTCGCTTACTTGGCCGTTGCCATCGATCGTCATAATATTATGCGAGAAGATGACGGTTGGCATTTTCTGGTTCTCATTAAGCACCGTTTTTGCCCAGTCTCTTTCTTTCGTATTACTCGAATTGTTCCCCACTGAGTCTACCGCAAGGAACATATACTTGTAGCTGCCGGCTGTAATGATCGAGTAGGTGCTTAATCCCGAAGGCGAAGCGCCCTTGAAATGTTCCGTACCAGCAAATCTATTGGGACCCATGGTGTCCAGATAGCCAGAGCCATTCAAATCGTGGTTACCGCGAGTAACAATATAAGGCACGTTGGCTTGATCTAAAATTTTATAGGCCTTATCGGCAGAAGCCCATTCCTTAGCTGCACTGCTTTGCGTCGTGTCGCCAACATTTACTGTCATCGCGATATTCTTGCTAACATAATTGTCTGCAATAAACTGCAGCTGCTTTTCAAGAATTTCCGGTTTGGATTGCACCACATACTGAGGATCTGGAATAACCGCAAACGTATACGTATCTTGTGCAAACATCGGAAGATCATTGTTAGTCCCGTAATCTACCTTATAATTGAACTCCGTTTTAATGAATTGGTCCTTCTCCAATGCTTTACTGGATACTCGGATATGTTTGATTTTCCCTAAAAAGAGACTGCTTGGCGCTCTATCCCACTCATAAGCTCCAACATTCCACCCCATGCCCGCTTCGGCTGCGATTCCATTTATGATTTCGTCCGTTTCAGGATTGCGAATGGATTCTACACCATTTAAGAATAATCGAGTCTTTGAGCCATCATTCACAATTGCAACGTGTGTGTAGTCATCTGACTGAGCCCATGCTTTAACAGCTGAAAGTGAGTTCGACCAGTTCGATTGGAGTTCGTTCGAGCTCGAGTTCCCATGCGTACTCGCCCATTGAACTTCGCGAATGCTTGAAATGGATAGCGTTGATAGCGGCTCCTGTTCCCCTGGATCAAATGTGTTATTCCCTTGGCGAGTCAATATCCCCATCCAGTCATTAATATTGGTGCCAAGCTTAAATTCTGCTTCAATCGTAAAACCTTTATCGAAAGTTTTCGTATTGATTGGGGCGCCTTCTACTGTAGTCAAATATTGGCCATTTATTTTCTCATTTGCAAAATCAAGAGCACCGTCTTCAGTAAATGACAGCCTATTGCCTACCGGGGTTCCAGCAACGGCCATTTTAAGATCATTGCCCATGCCGCTCCTATCTTTTATAACCAAATTGCCTGCTTCGATAGATGTTCCGGGCTGCACATTTGCTTCGGAAAACACCCAATCAGCAATTACGGAATCATTAGGATTCTCAGGATCAGTGCCAGGTATTTCACCTAAAGTCAGTTCAATAGGCTCAGCTGCATCTTGTTCGTTGTACAGCTCAAATTCGCTGATCGCATATTTATGATCGGCATTTAAATTCGCTGCCCATAGCAGCAAATAAATGCCTTTCAACCCCTTATAACCTTCACCGTAATATTCCTTATAATTGGGAAGATCAATGGTTACACTCTCGTAAATGTCTGGACTGTCTGTCTGCCATGTCGGCTTATAGGCTTTAGCATTAAGCTCCTGCCATGTGGTGCCATTTACAGAAGTTTCAGTATCGATGACGGTTATACCTTGCTGCTGTGCATTATTGACGACAAGAACTAGTTTATTAAAATCTTGAAGATTATCGTCGTCCCATTGCAGCATAATCCGATGCGCAGGATTAAACTCTCCTTTTGGGTTCAGGTTTGTAATAGCAGCACTTTGGAAATACGTCTCCTCATCCCCGTCAGCAAACTTGAGCGGTGAATGCTCACTTGAGTTATCGTAATCGTTTCTAATTAAGTTAGCTGGCTCTCCATCTTTATTCAAATATGTCGCACTTACAACCGTAGCTTCAAGCGCTACATTTTTGTTTCGTTTTACCGTTAGTGTATAGGTTTTTTTTGTTATGCCATCCGCTGCTATGGTAACGAATACGATCTTACTATTGCCCATCGGCAGCTTCGCTGTAATCTTCTGGCCGCTGATGACAGGAATATCGTTAACTGTCATCGTGCCTTTTTTGTTTTTCAGCCGTGGTTGAATCGTAATGGCATCTACTTTTGTATTAACCCTTGTTGTATATTCGTATATTTCGCTATTAAAAACAATGTTCTCTTTTCCTCCACTAACGACTAACTCCGACAATGACGCTTCGCTGTTTGCATCCAACACCGTTATTGTACTTTTAGCGACAAATCGTCCGTCTAATGTTCTGGCCGAAATCTCAGCCGAGCCCGGTAATTTCGCAAATACCTTACCGCTCTGATCCACGGCAGCTACAGCAGCGTTGCTGCTGAACCATTCATATGCTTTGTTCGTTGCATTGCTTGGTAAGATCTCAGCAGTCAACTTCATCGTTTCATTCGTATAGAGCGTTCCGGTTGAGGGGGAAACCTTAATGCCAGTTACAAGAACAACGTCACTAGTAACCGTGATGCTAGTGGATGCCTTTTTGTTACCATCAACACTAATTGCCGTAATAACTGCTTTCCCTCCAGCTATCGCAGTTACTTTTCCATTGCTGTCTACGGTCGCGATCTGCTCATTCGATGTGTACCAATCTACACTCTTCTCGGTCGCTCCTGCTGGTAAAACAACCGCTTCTATTGCTTCCGTTTCTCCTGCATCCATTGTAATTGTCTCAGGCAGGCTTATAGCATTCGCAGCAATGTAGTCAAGATTTACTTTTGTTTTATCCAATTGGAATAAATCCGCTACTCCCCCGTTAAGGACGACTTCTAGTTGATAGAGGTTTCCGCCAATTGGCGTCAATTCAACAGGTTCAAGATCTCCTGTAAGTCTACTTACTCTCTTAATCGCATCCTTATTGTATTTTGCTAGATTTAATTGCACCGTAATCGTCTGTTCCGTCTCTACACCCTCTCCGTGCTGCTCCACCGTTTTACCGTTACCTGATGTCAGTCCATTCATGACCATAAAATATTCCATGTCTGTGGAGTTGAAAAACGACTCTGTATCTGGCAGAGGTTCAAAAAAACCAAGCATTACATCGCCATTAAGTCCACCTTGAACGCTGGAGTTTTTCGAAACTACACTCCTTAAATAAGGATGCTTTAGCTGAGTATTCTTATCGAATATTGGTGTTTCTCTTGGCGATAGGTTTTTAACGATTCTTCCGCTTGAATCCTTATGTTGCCCCGGCAAAATAGAGACATCTGTGCTATTGAGCCGTACGAGATGCGGTCCAAGGTTGTTTATTTGCCTTGCCATTTCGGCATATTGATCATATTGCTTTGTAGGTTTACCGTCCTTGTCAAAAAACAAGAAAGTGTTGCTGTCATATTCCCAACGGAACATGCTGAGCCATTTGCCACCCATCGTCAATGTAGCGAACGGAACGCCATATATTTGAGATTCAGTTATAATATATGGACCTACATCTGCAGGAATCTCACCTGTCTTGAAGCCAAGCAAATATTGCCCGAAAGCGATCGGACTTTGCCCGGTTCCGTCATAGCCCTTCAGTGCAATCGTTCTTTGGTCATTAATGTTATTGACGATTGTTGTAAATAGATTGTTGTCCGAGCCTCTCGTTGAGAATAAATAATCGTCGAAAGTAAGCAGGTCAGGTTCGGCCGTACGAATGTACGTTTCATAATCGTCCCTTTGCCATTGACGCGATTGTTGGTTGCTGTGAGCGAGGACATCCGGATAAAGTTTATGGCTTAGATTGAACCAATCCGTAAAGGTTTTTAAGATCTCTTTGTTGTAGTTTTCTTCATCTCCAAATGATATCGTAATCAGCTTATCTACATTAGTTTTTTGCGCATCACTCAAAAATCCCGTCATATCTTTTTCTTTCGGACCGCCTCCCAAGCCATCTCCGAATGCCCCTTTTACAAACGACCATTGTGCTTCTGGCACCTGGTTATGGAACATTTGGTTATAGCCCGGATATTCGTAATTGGTAGCTGTAGTAAAATGACTGTTTTTCCATTCCTCTGCACTAGCGTATTTCCGACCTGATTGATCCGTTGTCATCCACGTCTGCATTTGCAGCCCTTTATCAATCAAAACTCTACTAGCGCGAGATAACGTTTTTGGTGGAATAACAGTTACAGTCCTCACTTTGGTAACCGAATCTCCTGCTTGGTTAGATACCGTATAGTTCACTTTGTAGATGCCGCCTTTACTCGTATCGACAAGACCAGTCGTTTGAATATCGGCCGTAATATCTCCGTCCTTTGAATCGGATGCTTCTGCTCCGCTCTCCACATAGGTATCGTTCAAAGATAAACTCAATTCCGAATGACCGTTTAACGAAATAATAGGCCAATTAAAACCCGGAACCTGTTTCATTTCCTCATCTGTCAAAGCCTTGTCATAAATCTTGAATTCGTCGATGAGCCCCGGCCACGCATTTGTCACTTCCGGCTCTCGGTCAGCTCCAATCCGAAAATCACCATAATTCGATACTAATAACGTATCGTCCGAAGCTGTTTCGAACGCACCGTTGACATATAGCTTAACCCGGTTACCCTCTCTGCTAAGAGCAACATGGTACCACTTTTTAGGCTCAATTACGGTTTCTCCGATTGTCGTATTTCCGCCTAGAGAGGATTGTAATCTACCATCTGCTCTGCGTGATAGCAGCGTTTCTGCGCCTTCGCCTTGCTGCTGAACAATGACAACGTCTCTGTTTGTATAGGGTGAATTGAAATTGACAAGTAAGCTCATGGAGAAATCGCTGCCTGTATTTATCAAATTCTGATTCGGTATAGTGGCGTAACTAAGATAACCATTTAACAATAAGGCTTTTCCTACCTTGCCGCTTCCTATTGCAGCATCGGTAAGGATAGCATTATTCCGCTTCAACGTGTCCGGAGATATGCCATCCTTTGACACTTCATCAAATTTCCATTCACCAACTAAACCGGAAATCGTCGTAGGTTGACTGCTATCATCAGCATAAGCAATAGCATGAGGAAAACCGATACTGATACAGCTAATCCATAAACTCATAACCAAAATCATGCTAACCAATCTCTTATTTCTCATAAGCAACATAAATAACCTCCTACATTAATTGGATAGAATAATAATTTCAACGCTCACCCACTTGTTGTTTAATGTTATATATGTATTTGTTTGCGTTTACAAAAAATAAATAAAGAGGAGGATTACCCTCCTTTTTATCTCGACATCACAAACGAAGCCAACATTCTCGCGCCGAAACCGGTCGCACCGATAGCCTGCTGGCCACTTGCGGAGGATGAATCTTTGGGACCATTCATGTCGATATGTGCCCATTTCAATGAAGGATGGACAAACTTGCGTAAGAACAGTGCCGCTGAAATCGCTCCTCCGCCATCACCGCTGCTAATGTTGCAGACATCGGCATATGTGCTATCCAAATACGATTCGTATTCATCTACCAATGGCAGCTGCCATACTTTCTCGCCAAACGGCTCACCTGCATTTTCACACAACCCCACCAACTCGTCGTCGCCGAGGATACCTGCAATCTTCGTTCCTAGTGCGCCGACGACAGCGTAAGTTAACGTCGCCATATCGATCGCTTCCACTGCTCCTATTCGATGAGCATGGATCAACGCATCAGCGAGTATGAGTCGGCCTTCCGAATCGGTATTGCCTACTTGAACGGTTAGGCCATTCGCAAATCGGATTACATCACTCGGTAGTAAGCTGTTCCCTGATATAACATTCTCTGCAGTCGGCACCAACACCGCTATGTTGGCGGACGCACCGCTCTTAACGACGATATCCAGCGCTCCAAGCACACCTGCCGCACCGGCCATATCCATCCTCATACTGCTAATATCGTAATCTTTTTTAAGGCTGATTCCCCCGGTGTCGAACGTAATTCCTTTGCCAATTAGAGCTATAAGCGGCTTTGACTCATCCGTACAATAGCGAAGTTCGATAAAAGCAGGCGCATATGCGCTTCCTTTACCAACCGCTATTACACCGGCAAAACCTTTCCTCTCCAACTCCTCGCCAGTGTAGACATTAATCTCCACACCCGTTCCGGCAAAACGCTCCATCACTTTGTCCGTAAGTTCTAACGGGCGCAAATAGTTGGCTGGTTCATTCGCAAGATCGCGCGCCCAGATCGTACCTTCAGCATGAATTTCCCCTTGGCGAATAGCCTCCTGGATCTGCAAACCGGTCTGTCCATCGAAAGAAAGGATCGGGATTTCCAGCTTATCTGAGTTCGTCTTATATTTATCGAAGGAATACGTACCCAGTTTCCAACCTTCCACCCATGCCGAGACAGCTTCTGCTTCTTGATCGGATGCTATATTGGCATCCCACAGCGCTTGAAAAGAAACATACACACGACCACATTTCTCTTTGGCTGCTGCTCTTCCCGTGTTGCCGGCTGCTTCCCTAATCCGAACAGGGTGAATTAGCGAGGCATCACCCATACCTACGATAACAACATCCGGTTGTCCTAGACGACCATAGAACCACGTTATTGCATCTTTGGCGCCCATATGCGGTCTCAATACTGACACATCGAACAGATGCCGGACTCGCGGCAGATCCAGAATCCGTTCTACATTTTGTTCATAAACTGGATAAATTAAGGTTTGTGTAGTCTTTTCTGCTTGCTGATCGATACTCACCGGACAACCCTCCTATTGTTCAAATTCAATACATAGGCTCGCGACGCCAAAAGCCATAACCTCAAAACCTATTTGTGATTCATTAATGAATACTTCCCCCTTAACTAGAGGATGTTCTAACGTATCGACAAAATAAGCTTTGCTCACCTTGCGGCATAACTCCAGCTTTACCGAGGATGTGTTTCCTTCGGTTTCATACACGCGAATTATCAAACGATTAACAGCTTGATTGTCCTCAGGCATCTTGATCGCAGAGATTGCAATCGTTCCTTCAATTAATTGCAAGAAGCTTTGTGTTGTCGGCCAATCTCCATTACTGGCAGCCGCTGAGATGTATTGGAGCGGAAGATGATAATGGGAGGATTGTTCAATCAATTGCTGGTTTTTAGAAGCATCAACTACACAAATACTTAAACGAATGCGATGAACCCCTGTATTCGGATAAGCATCCGGGCCATAAGAACCCCGCAGCAGTGTGACGGAAAGGGCTCGATCTGTACCTCGGAATCCATATTTACAATCCGATAGAAGCATAATTGCTCTAACATTCTCATGGTTCGAAGGAACCCCGAGTGCCCAACTGTTCGCAGGTACGTCTAAATCGAGGGAAGGACGTTCAATCGTACCGAAAGCCATATTGTATCGATAGGAATCGCTTTCATAACCAAAAGGCGCATAAAACTGTAACTGTGGTGTAAATTCCTTTTCATTGCCGTACTCATGCCAATCACATTCCACATTATAATCGAGCCTGCTGCTGCCCTGATCCAGAGATACCGTAACTTGCAATTTCGATCTTCGAAACGGGACGCTGAACGTAATGGATTGCCTCAGCAGCTTGCTGCCTAATTCACTGCTTTCGATATTTATGCCTTCAGTGAGCTCTTCAATTTTGCGGTATCGGCCTACCAGCCATGCATTGCCACCTCCTTGAAAAGTATCCTCTTCGATGAATCGGAATACGCCTGCGGGTCGGCTGCTATCGATGAGCTGCTGACCATTCTCTTTATTGATTAATGAGATAATCGTAAGCTTTCGCACATCAAGAACTGCCTTTAACAGCTCGTTCTCGAGCACAAACGTATACAGTTCTACAGGCGGAAGGTTTTGACCCGTGAGATAGAAATCATTTGCCGTAAGGACTGCCATATCCCCTACTTTTTCCGTCATGATATAGGTGCTGTATCCTAATGCTGGGACATTTACAGGCAGTAATATACGCAAGAAAAAGTGCCCCCAATGCTCGGCAAATCCACGATCCACAAATTGAAAATCAAGTAAATTTCCCTCGTCGTCTTCGAAACCGATGCTTTGGATATTTCCATCCCAATCCCAAATCGTAATCTCGGCTAATTCTTTACGTGCGGTAGTAGCACTGTTGAACACATTAAATATCCGTGTTTTCCCGCGTCCGCGGTCACTTTCACCCGTTCGAAACTGATGCTTTATACTGACACCGACTCCAGCGCCTGCTCCTTCGGAAAAGCTTTCTTTCAGGTCCTCGCCCTCAACAAGAAAACGTGAGGTATCGATGCGCGCAGCAAGACTGCGCATAGCAGCGCTTCGTTTGCTATTAGCCATGGCGGATATTTCTTGGAACGCTCCAAGTGCATGATCACGCGTTTCTGGAATGCCTGTTCCCGGCAAAATATCATGAAATTGATTAAATAAAGTTTTTCTCCAAGCTTCTTCTAATTGCTTGCCATAATACTTGGACGAAGTCCACAACGCGGACACACTAGACAATGCTTCCGCTTCATACAGCAGGTTTTCCGAAACCCGGTTCGCTTGTTTCAAACGTGCTTCCGAGCTGTAGGACCCAGTAAAAATAAAGTTCAGCTCGTTTTGCACAATCGGGAGTTGATCGGCTATTTGCTCTGTTAACGCGAAGTATTCTGCATACTTTCCGAAGCGAATGGTCGGAAAAATCGGCCATTCCTTCATATCAAGTATGCGCTCTATGTCACGCCGCGTCGGACCGCCGCCATGATCACCTACCCCATATACTTTCATCATCGTATTCAAGCCTGTTTTCTGGCAAAACTCCGGCACCGTAAGCACCATTTCACCTTCAATGCGGGAATCGTACCAATGCGGCTCTTTATATGCGATAACCGATCTCCCGGAGGGCGCCATCCAGCGATAGAGGTGATGGTCCTCATTGTTATGACCGCGGCAATAGTAATAATATTTGATGCCCGCGTGATGCAATGTTTCCGGCACATTAAGTGCATGACCGAAAGTGTCCGGCTCAAAATCGATTTGCAAATCATCCAACTGCAATCCGAACAAATGTGTAAGATAGTTTTTGGCATATAAGAACTGCCGAGTCATACTTTCACCGTTTGGCATGTTCTTATCCGCTTCAACCCAAGTTGATGCCGTTACTTCCCATCGTCCTTCTTGTACACGAAGTTTGATTTCTTCTAGCATTTCAGGATCATAGGTTTCAACAATATGATAGGCAGCTGCTTGAGAATGGGAAAAGCGAAAATCAGGATACTCCTGCAGCAGATCCAGCATTGTCCGGAACGTATTAAGAGTCGCAGATACCGTCTCATCCCAGCCCCAAAGAAAGTTCATATCCAAGTGGGCATGAGCAGCACAAATCAAATGGTACGACTTCGCTGCTGCTGCCATTTCAGACAACCGCTGCTCTGCACTGCGAACCGTTTGCTCCCCGATGATGCCTTCTTGATCTAATGTATTCAGCAGATCAATAACAACGGGATCGATCAGATCATCATACTGACCTCCCATCACTTTTGAAACCCGATTAGCATATTCCAATTCCGCAACGATGCGTTTGCCCCATTGCCCTTCCGACACACGAGTTTTCAGCTTTACGAGATTTGCGTTCAGTTTCTCGACTTGTATGATGTCCACTCTCCTAAAACCCGCTTATAGTCTCATACATAAACCATCACTATGAATCATTAGATTCATAGTGTGGTTTCCAGCGTTACTTTTGTTTCACCAATTCGATCTGAGATAAATTTCTCTAGCAGCTGTATGTTTGTCGTCCCTGTATTTCCACCATATTCGCTTACAGACATAGCACCGCAAGCATTTCCATATATCAAACATTCCTCTGGATTTTTCCCTGCCAAATATCCATAAATATAACCGGCATTAAAAGAATCACCCGCTCCAGTCGTATCGACGACTCGCACGGAGAAGCTCGAACGATAGGACTGCTGCCCGCCTACCGATGTCACCGCACCTTTCGAACCCAATTTGAGCACGATATGGCTGCTGTGTTTAGAAAGAACTTCAAGACTTTCCTCTACCGTTGTACAACCGGTATAGTGTATAGCTTCGGTTTCGTTCATTAAGAAAACGTCGATATGCTTCATTAATTCAAAAATGCCAGGATACCATTCCCCTGTGTCATCCCACCCCATATCAATAGAGGTCGTTACGCCTAGTGCTTTAAGTTTTTTTACGGTTTCCAAAAAATCAGCATGATTGCGGCTTCCCTTATAACAAGTCAAATGAACATGACGTCCTAATAAAACACTATTCATGTCAAGCTGCTGCAAGCTTAGCTCGGCATTTGAACCAGCATACGTAATAAAAGAACGATCATTTTCCGGATTAATTGCAATGGATATTCCTGTATTGCTGCTGCTCTTTTTAATATATCTGGTATCGATTCCATATCGAGAAAATTGATCTTTTATAAGCTGACCAAATCCGTCATCACCTAGAACCCCGTTAAAGGCAACCTTCAAACCTAGCTTGGCTGTCGCCAAACTAAACAAAGCTGCCCCTCCGCCGACGTGGATTGTCATATTTTGGACAAATACCTCTTGTCCGGGTGCTGGCAGCTCGTTGCAGCCCTCAACAACTAAATCAATATTCGCGTCTCCAATCACGATGACATCGTAATTTTTCAATGGTGCCTCATCTCCATCTATTTCCGATATGCACTGATGTGCTATGCTCTCTAATCCTTATGAATCTCTTCTTATACAGCTTTCACGGACAACTAGTTTATGCTCCAAGATAATATCCTCGGTTGACGTTTCCTTATTCGTAATCTGTTTCAACAGCGCTGCCATCGTCACTTTGCCCATGTCTTGAATAGGCTGCTCCATTGAGGTTAACCTCGGACGGGCAAGTTCGGTCAGTTGACTTCCGTCAAAGCCCATAATGGAAATATCCTCTGGAACTCGAAGGTTATGATCCCAAATGCAGTTCATCGCTCCAACAGCCATATCATCACTTACGGCAAATACAGCCGTAGGCGTTTGTTTATTGCGAAGAATATCCTTCATTTGCTCGTATCCGCTTTTCACTTTATAATCACCGAACCGGATATTTTCATATATGATTTTAATGGAATGGTCTGACAATGCATTTCGATATCCGCTATACCGGTTTTGTCCCGATGTAATATCACGCATGTCGCCGCCGATAAACCCGATTTCCTCATGGCCAAGCTCAATCAAATATTTTGTCGCATCGTAAGCAGCTTTGTAGTCATCAATAATTACAGAAGCGAACTCCTGGTCCATCGGTTTAACACTAGAAAAAATAACGGGAATGTTCATCTTATGAATCAAAGCACGAATTTCCTCATTAATTTTCTCATGCATAATAATGATGCCTTCTACCCGCATTTCCTGAAACACATTGATATACTTTAATTCTTTATCTATATCCTCGATGATATTGCATACCAAAAGGTTATAATCATTAGTGCTAGCCGCTTCTTCGATGCTGCTTAAAATTGTCGAATAGAAGCTTGAGGTAAGATCTGGCACAATTACCCCAATGAGATTCGTTTTGTTGCGTACCAAGCTTCGGGCGATATGGCTAGGAGCGTATCCCAATTGATCGATGGCTTGATTCACCTTTTCCTTGAGATCGTCTTTCACATACCTCTCGCCATTTAGCACTCTGGACACAGTCGTAACCGAAACTCCTGCTACCCGGGCCACATCTTTGATTTTTGGTTGCACATTATTCACCCTTCGTGGAAGTATATTTCGTTCATATATTAGAATTATATAAGATATACTTCGACTTCGACAAACTTTCTCATCATTTATTCTTTAATATCATTCAGCCGCGAACTAATCCTTATCAACTTAGTTCAATTTCGCTATTTCTATCCGTGTATCGAACTCCCGTTTTCCTTCGAATAACGTAATGATTCTTGCTCCGCGCTCAAGCTCTCCGTATGTGTTGAAGCCCGTGGCACGTCCATAACACAATCGGATGCCATGAAGCTCTCCTACGTAATCATTATCATGATCATGTCCGGCAAAAGTCCCCATGACATCACCCTGCTCCAGCATTGCCGTGAATAAACCGCTGTTCAACTTCGGACAGCAGACCTCCTCGCCTTTATTGCCTATACTTTTGCCTTCCTGCCAGACTTGCTCATATTCCGGTATTGGAATATGGAAAAAAGCGAGTCCAGGCAATGCGCTGCCATTCTTCTGAGCAAGCTTTTTCGATTCGCTGCAGTACCAGTGAACCTGATCTGGATGTATCCATTCATATCCACCAACGGACTCAGGTGCTGAATCTCCGGAATCAAAAAAGTACAGAACAGCCGTATCTTCTTCACTCGCAGAACCCGCTACAGTTAGAGCATAATTCCCAACTCCATGGATGTCCTTAGGACCATCCTCAGATAAATTATTACTATATTCCTTTAAAACTTCATTCAATCGCTGACGAGTAATACCTGTCTCTGAATCATGATTGCCATAAATGACAGCGAACGGAATGGCAGACTGGACAACATCCGCAATCGCACGGCGAAATGCTGCTTCTTGATCCTCTGTATCATAGCTGGATATGACATCGCCAGTAAGGACGATCAAATCGGGCTTCTGCGACGCAATCAGCTGCTGAATAACAGCTAACGTTTGAACATCCTTTTCAGGTTCAATTCCATTCTTGATATGCATATCGGTAAATTGAATGATCGTAAATGTCCCGTCTGATCGGAATCTTAACTTGTTGTGCTCCACCATAACTCCTCCTCGACCTAAGAGCTGATTAATCTTCAATAAATAATGGCTGAGAAAAAGCGGAATACCCGCCTTCCAAATAAACGGCTATACGGACGTATTTTTCGTCTCCTTTACACTCATATTCAGCTTGCTTGATTCGTCCTGTTGTTTCTTTAAGCACCTGTCCGTCTTTACCGAAAAACGTGACGTATTTGTACATTTTATCAAGCAAATCATTAGAGCGAAGATCAACAACAACCTTGTTGCCTCCTACACTGATCGCATCAAACCCATACCCCGTTGATACATAAAAGTTACCTTCTTTAATCGCATCAATGATAGCATCGTTCGTATTTGCCTTAGCTCTAACCACGTTCCAAGCGCGTTTTTCTTGTCCATATACGTGCGAGTCGTCATTTCCGAAGCCCCACACTTTACGACCGGCGGATAAAAGAGCATCCCACTTGTCAAACGCGATATCATACTCTGGATTGCCGTCCCCGTTATAGACTTCAACCCCAAGATAACGTTCCATCTTAAACATATCTTCTAGTTCCCAAAAATTCGAGAAATACCGATTCGGATGCACAAGCACTGCAAATCCATCGTTCGTCGTTGTTAGATCCACAAAGCGTTGATAGTTCTCAATCGTAAATGCATTGCTGTAGTTTTCCATAATCATTTGCGGCGGTTTCACGAGCAGCATATGTGTTTGCCGACTGCTTACTTCTATGGCTTCGAAAACATTCGGTATCTCTCTTTTGCCTTCGTGTTTCGTAATTTTATCGTGGTCAGAAATACCGAGAAAATCGTATCCACCGTACATTTTGTAAACCGTTTCGAGCGAAAACCAACCATCGCTGTTCGTCGTGTGGTTATGAAAGCTTCCTTTAAACCAAGTTCCCGACTCTACGTATGGATTCACTATTTTCATTTTGTTCCCATCCTCTCCTAGGCTGATTTACTCTTTAATCGATCCGATCATAATGCCCTTGGTAAAATAGCGCTGCACAAATGGATAGATAAGAATAATCGGCGTTACGACGATAATGATCGTTGCCATTTTAAGCGAGTTTCCTGTAACCTGCATTTTTTCGATCAAATCGTATCTAAGTCCGGCAGCCTGATTGAGCGTATCCCGCATCGCTTCCGCACTCATCAACATTTCTTGTAGAAGTGTGGACAGCGGGCGCAAAGACGATTTTCGAATATAAAATGCACCAGTGAACCAATCGTTCCAATGACCAACGGCGTTAAACAAGCCAATAACCGCAATAACCGGCCGACTGAGCGGCATAATGACGCGCAAGAAGATCGAAAAATCGTTATACCCATCAATTCGTGCCGATTCTTCCAAACTCGGATGAATTTGTTGAAAAAATGTTCGCATAATGATGATATTCCACACGCTATATAAGCTTGGAATGACGTAAACCCAAATATTATTCGTCAAATGAATGGACTTAAGCAGCATGTAATAGGGAATGATTCCCCCTCCAAACAACATGGTGAAGAAAATGATCATCATAATGTATTTTCCGCCAGGCAATGTTTTGCTCTTTAATGCATAAGCTGCTGCTGCAGTCAGAAAAACACTTGAGATCGTTCCTACGACCGTTCGGAAGACTGAAATCCCAAAAGCAGTTGTAATATTGGACGTTTCAAACGCTTTTTGGAAGTTTTCCAAGGACCAAATCCTCGGCCAGAAGTAAATGCCGCCTCTTTCCGCGTCTTTACCGGGATTAAAAGCAAGTGCAAAAATATTAAAAAAAGGTAGAATGATCGATAAACACAGCGCGATTAGAAGCAAGTAGTTAATGACTCTAAAAATTCTTTCACCCGTGCTGAGCTTATAAAATTCGTTTCCCACTTTCTCCCTCCTCCGTTGAAGGAAAGGCGTTTTTATCCAGCTGCGGATAAAATCGCCTTGCCTCTTCCACTAATTTTCTGCTTCTAAATGTTGAACCTAGTCTCTAATCGTTCAGGTTTACGTCCGTTTTTGGATCGGCATCTTTTTCTGCGAGAAGCTTCAAATAATCGTCCAATCCTGCTGATTTCAATTGTTTCAAGTTGCTTTCCAACATTTTCTTAGCTTCATCAAGACTCTTGCCGTAATAAGCGCGGATCAAAGTTTCATTGTAAGCGTCCAAAGCCGCTTTAAGTTCTGAAGATCTGTCGAATTCACCAAGGAACGCGGTAGGTACGTAGCTGTCAACGATCTTCGCATTTTTGTACTTTTCCTCAAAGTTCCAATATTCGATTAGTTTTAGAGCACCGTTATTGTCTTCTTTTTTCAATTTGTCGCCATACTGCATTTCCCCGAAATCAGCCAAGTTATCGGTGTCCGTGCCGCCTAGAATATCGCCCCATGAGTTGCCGACGCCTTGGAAGCCGAGCTTTTTCGCTTCGTTCGGATCTGTTGCTTTCAGATCCAACACTTCTTGTTTCACAAGTGGAAAACCGTCTGCGCCGAGCGTATAATCGCGGCCCTCCAAACCGTATTTCCAAATAAGTTTTCCTTCCTTACTAGCTAAGTAGTCCGCAAATTTGACAATCTCTTGCGGGTTTTTCGTTGTAGTTGGGATCGCCCAAGCGCTGTAGCCGGACTTAAAGCTAACTTGCATTTGGTAAGGCCCGTCTACGTTGTTAATTGGTCCAAGCGGTAGGTAATGCATATCTTGGTTGAACTCTTGATAGTTGTGGGCATCACCGATAATCGCCCATGAGCCATTCAAAGCGCCCTCTGTTGCGCGGCTTTCGTCAATCGTAAAGTACTCGGGATGAATAAGCTTTTCTTTAAGCAGCTTTTGGAAATACTCTACTTTTTTCATCGGATATTCGGTTTCTGCTTCATGAAGGATTTGACCGTCTTTCGATTTTTTGATTCGCTGGTCGTCTTCGCCCCACTGCAGATCCTTGAAAGCGGCTGAAACATCTTTACCACCCCAAAAGGATGGACCGATTGGAATCACTGGACTACCATTGTTGTCTTTGAAGTTGCCGGCTTTAATTTTCTTAGCTAGCTCATACACTTCATCCGACGTCTTGATTGTGCGCGGGTCGATTCCTAGTGAGTCAGCAATATCTTTACGGATATAAGCGCCGCCTACATATTTGTTAGATAGATAGCCGCCTTGTCGATTGATATTCATATGAACGAAGTAAGAAGAGCCGTTAAACTCAGGACGGAACATAACGCCGTATTTCGTATCAAGCGGCAAATAGTCATCTTGCAAATATTTGCTGTACACTTTCGTATCTTTCATAAGCGGAGTCAAATCAGTGAACATACCTTCGCGCGCCGCTTTCAAGACAACGGGCATTTCCGGTCTGCCACTGTTATTGAGGTAGAAAGCAACGAAATCCGGCAAGTCGTTTGCAGCGATGCCTGCAATCAAGCCATCGATGGATTTTTCGGCTTTCATGATTTCAATTTCAAAGTCGATCCCCGTTTGCTCCTTTATCTTCGCTTTAATTTCCGGGTTCATATCTTCTGTGTAATCGTCGGTACCCATGAATACAAGACCTTTGATTTTACGATCAGCAATCCATGTAGCCGGTTTCCCTTCCGTTGTAGGTGAAACCCCATCTGTGCCGCCAGGAGCAGGTGTTTCATTATTGTTTTTGTTGCCATTCGAGCAGCCGGCGATCAGCATCGCTGTCACCAAAGGTATTGCGAAATACTTTGCCCATTTCTTACTCATGCGATTGTTCCCCTTTTCTAAAATGATTTTATGAAACACGCCAGAAGACGTCTCCCACCAAGTGGATGGTCATGCAAACCTTTTCGCATAGCAACTATGGTAACGTTATCAGAACAAAGCTACCATAAGGATGTTTCAGAAACCTTTCGGGAAACTCTGTTTGCGAATACAACCAAGATCAATCCAATTAATCCTTGCAGCATGCCCACGGCTGTCGCGTATCCGTACTGACCGCCTTGCAATCCAACTCGGATAATGTAAGTGTCCAAAATATCAGAGAGCGGTGCATTACCCGGTGTTTTGAGCAAATAAATCTGGTCGAACCCGGCGGATAATATACTGCCCAGAGACAATATAAAGAGGATTACAATTGTCGGTGTGATGGACGGCAGCGTAATATTCCAAACCTCTCGGAATTTGCTTGCCCCATCAATTTTAGCCGCTTCGTACATTTCGGGATTAATTCCTGAGATCGCTGCGACATAGATGATCGAATCCCAACCAATAGACTTCCATACATGGCTTCCGAACATAATCTGGTAGAAGTAATCCGAATCCATCATAAAGAATGTACTTCCGTCGCCGCCCATATTCGTTATTACCTGATTCAACAAGCCAGTATCAGGAGCGAGTATACGTTGAACTAAACCGATGACGACAACCCACGAGAGGAAATGCGGCAAATACAGTAAGCTCTGAGAAACATTTTTGAACCATTTTGAGCGAACTTCATTAAACATAAGTGCAAGAATAATCGGAAACGGCAAGTATAGAAACAATTTCATACAACTTATGATGAGTGTGTTTTTAATCAACTCTCCGCTTTGATAGGAATTAAAAAATTGCTTGAAATAATCAAGGCCAACCCATGGGCTTCCTAAGATGCCCTCATTGAACTTGTATTCCTTGAAGGCTAACAACAAGCCGGCCATCGGAATATAGTTGAAAATGATGAAGAAGACAACACATGGCAACAACATGAAATATAAATATTTGTGAGCCAACATTTTTCTCCATAAAACGATACCACTGTTTTTTCGCTTCATTGGTACGGTCATTTGCTTCATAAGTTGAAAGTCACCTTCTTTCTGATTACTGTCTGGAAGCGATACCATATAAAATTTCAATTACATAAATTTTAACCAATCACCCTCTTATCCGAGTAACAGTTTTTCATCCTAGACCGATTGTATTAACAAAAACTTGTTTCTTAAACCATTATTTGTTATCTATAGGTAAATATTTTGTTAAGATTCATTCACTCATTGGTATCAAGAGCTGCAACAAAATTCACCTTCTTCCATGTTGACTATGAGCGTCTTCATCTGAAACTGCTTTTTCTGGAAGCGATACCATGAAGATTAAAATAAAGTGCGCCTCTTAAAGTAAGCGCTTACCATGAACGGATTATACCAAACTTTTTTTCAATTGGCTACAGTTAATTTCATTCTTTTTTAAGTGCGATTAGATCCATCGGTGAACGTGTAGTAATGGCGTCAACTTTCATCCTCAGAAACCATTCCATTGCTGACCGAAAGTTCACAGTATAAACCCATACCTTCAAACCTAAAGCGTGCGCTCGAATTACGATTGGCGGAAGACAAGTAAAGCCATTCATATTGAGCCCTGCGTATCCAGCTTGCTTAGCTTCCCTGCATACGGCCTCCGCGAAGTCGCCATATCGCTCCATTTGTTCCAAAGTCAAATCGTCCGGCGTATTCAGCATGACTTGAATATCCGGGTATCTTACCGTAATGTTATCGGAACATCCTGTAATGAAAACCCGTTTTTGCGCTTCAAACTGGTGAATAAGCCTTACCGTCGGATCAATAGCATCTACCGTTTTTATATCCAAATTCAATTTGATTCCTAGCGAAGCCGAAAGCTGAAGCACTTGTTCCAGCGTCGCAATTTCATGATCTTTATAAATCGGATCGAGCAGCGGCCGTATATCCGGATTATTCAACTGTTCGAAGGTGTGTGAGTGAAGATAAGGTGAATCATCATGCAGAAGGATAGCAATACCATCTTGGGTTATGCGTACATCGACTTCTACGATATCTGCGCCGAATTTAATGCCTTCTTCAAATGATGCCATTGTGTTATCCGGATAAACACCACATCCCGTATGGGCTGCTACCATCGTGTTATGCATGCCATGCCTCCTCTTTCTAAAATTAAAATGATTCCGCTTTCAAATTAGGCGGAGACGCCTTCCGTT
Organism: Paenibacillus sp. 01T431; assembly: GCF_056398625.1. Classification (NCBI taxonomy): domain Bacteria; kingdom Bacillati; phylum Bacillota; class Bacilli; order Caryophanales; family Paenibacillaceae; genus Paenibacillus; species Paenibacillus sp. 01T431. The sequence goes on along the minus strand of NZ_JBFTPT010000017.1, from coordinate 72,511 downwards.
TCCAAGCTTAGTACTCCATCCATATGAGCTAACGCTGCGATAGATACCTCATAGTTTTTTATTTTCTTTAATTTCAACTGAATGCGAATCGTTAAATGCCGATCACTTAGCTGCTCCTCCTCTTCGTCGTTGTTTATCGTGAGCTTGCTGATTTGTAGTCCGCTTTGATTCAAATGCATCAAAACAAGATTAAGACCAGCTGATGTTTTATCCATTTTTATTAACAACTCGCGTACTTTTTTCGTTCGGGAGAAAAGTTTCTCAACCTTGTTCAATAAAAACAAACTCACCACCACCAAGAAGGTCGCTATGACAGCGCCGTAGTAAAATCCTGCACCAGCAGAAAGTCCAATTGCTGCCGATACCCACAATGAGGCTGCCGTAGTCAATCCGGAAACACCAAACCCATTTCGCATAATGGTACCCGCGCCGAGAAAACCGACGCCACTGATTACTTGCGCTGCCAACCGAGCTGGATCTAAACGAACATTCGGTTCTGCGGCGAAATCAGAAAATCCATACATGGATAACAATACAATGACAGCCGAACCAAGACAAACCAAAATGTGCGTCCGGAAACCCGCGGAATGTCCGCCAAGCTCACGTTCTAGACCAATCAAACCGCCAAGCACTAAAGCCAATAATAGTCTTAGCGTCATCTCAAATAAACTAATTTGCCATACAGTCGGATCATATTGGAGATCCATCGTGTTCCACTTCACCTCCTATGCGCTGGTATCGATATTAGTTTTGAATAACCACTCATCATCGGGTAGCTGGATAAATGGTATTATTTACACTACAAGATTTCCATCTTTTTCTCAACAGATTTTTCTCAAGCTTACCGAAGCGTTTGATAAGTACCCTAAAATAACTTGTCTGTCAGAAAATGTAACACCACCCATCAAATTGGGCCAGTCTTCTATTTCAACTGATGATTTCCTAGCGAGCGATATAAAAAAAGAATGGATTTTGGCAGTTTCCTGACCATCCACTCTTTTATTGTTCGTATGCTATACCTGCAGAGTAGCAATAATTGGATAATGATCTGATGGGTATTTGCCATCGTACTTGCCCTTGTCGACATTCGCTGACACGATCCGAATATTCGACGTAACGAATATATAATCGATCGGCTCACCTTCTTCGCCGCCCTCAAAACCATGATAAGTGCAGCCCGGATGTACATCAGGATTGGTGTATGTATGACGCAGCCCTGCTTGGATCAGAGTTTGAATCGTTTTGGTTTCCGGTTCACAATTGAAATCACCTGTTAGAATCGCCGATGCTCCACTGGTAATATTCATCTTATCCAAGATGAGCATAGCTCCATTTATTCTTGCTTCCTCGCTTATGTGATCCAGATGTGTATTCAGAATCAGATATTCCTGCCCGTCGATTTGCCCCAGCCTCACCCAAGTGCAAATGCGCGGACAAGCGGTGTTCCAGCTTTGAAAGCCAAGCTGCTCCGGCCGTTCAGACAATCCGAATGTGCCGCTTTCGACTGGCTTCAGCCTATCTATCTGGAAGAAAATCGCGCAAAACTCACCCTCTTCGCCGCCGAGTCTGCCCTCCCCGATCCATTCATATTCGGGAAGCAGCGCATTCAAGCTCTCCAGCATGGGCAAGCTTCCTTCTTGCGTGCATACAACGGCAGCTCCAGACGCTTTAATCGCTTCTGCAGCCGCTTCGACACGGTTAGGCCAAGCATTTTCCCCATCCTCCGCAACATGGATACGAAGATTAAATGACATAATTAATAATTCCATAATGATCCCTCCTAACATGAATGTAAAATAAGCATATGGCGAGTTGACGGGATAATCAACCCATAGACAATGTGGTATCATGTCCATAATAAACTCATTTCCCAAAAGCAATTCGCAATAAAGCTTTCATGACGCCGCTTTACAGGTTTATCATTTTACTAATATAGAGCCATTTATTATAGTCTTCCTTTATTTGTTCTTGTGATTTCCCAAGTATACTGCTTCTATTGTAGGGTCTATTTAATTCTAATATTTTTAGTGAATCATTTAATGAATAGTCATTACTATAAAGTGGATCACTTATAATGGGATAACTTTTTGAGAGTAATTCGTCAGCATATTGCCTTAATATTTCCGCTGCTGAACCATACCTATTTTCTTGAATGCCTGAATCCATCATTAAATGCCATAGCTGTTCAAAGTCGCATTCAGGCAATCTAACAAACCCCGTCTCATTTCCCCAACCGAAATCATATAGATCTCGTTGAACCCATAAAGAATTATCCTTTGGACAAATATAGAAGCCGTTTTCAGCACTCCTTTTTAATCCAAACTCTTTAGGTGTTGATTTATCGAATCTAAAACTCATCAAAAAATATTGCTGTAGAGGGTCTGCTTTCACTATGTTTTTCCTCCGTTTAACAGCATTTTTTTAAACAAATCGTGCTTTCTTTCAGCTTAATCTTATTCTCAATCCAATTAATAATATATTGCTATTAAAGGACTAGGAATGCAAGATAGCTATTGAAATAAATATGCTGGCGACCTTTTTAGGCTGAACATAAACTGGAATGGCTCTGCTTAGAATAACTCCTTAAATAACAGAATTGACAAAAAGCTTCTTCCGGAATAGAATAAACACATAGTTCATGTTAAGTAATCTAACACGAACTTCTCTTGTATAAGCTCATAAATTGGTGTGAGCGTCTCGACCAGGCAACCGTAAATTGCCCCAGGCTACAAGAGGCCGTTAGTGAAGATACTCTAATTTTTTCATTTCAGAAAAATTAGATCTATTTCACTACGCGCCTCTTAAGCCTGGGGTTTTATTGCGTTCAGCCTAATCATTCATTCTAAAGGAGCGATTGTGTATGAATAAGCCAAAGTCGCATGTTGAATCCGCATTGCAATACCCTCGTGATTGTACATTTACACTAAATGATTGGAATGTTCTTTCTCAGTTCTGGTATCCTGTGGCCATTGCTGAAGAAGTAACAAATAAACCAGTTGCTGTGAAGCTGCTTGATGTAAAGCTCGTTTGTTACCGCAGCAGCCACGGCAAAGTCGTGATTGCTCGTGATCTCTGCTTTCACCGTGGAGCACCTCTGAGCAAAGGTTGGATTGAAAACGATGAAATCGTATGTCCTTACCATGGGTTTCGATATAACTGCGAAGGGGTGTGCACTGCCGTTCCAGCCCATTCTGACTCCAAAATATCACCCAAACTAAAATTAATCATGTATCCGGTTATTGAGAGGTATGGGCTGATCTGGACATCTTTAGCCGCTGTAGACGAACAAATTCCGCCGTTCTCTGGGTGGGACGATCCGGATTTTATTAATATATTACCTCCAAGCTTTGATATTGCCGGTTCGGCAGGACGCCAAATGGAAGGATTTTTAGATGTTTCTCATTTTGCATACGTGCATACGGAGACGTTCGGAGACCGCAATAACACAGAAGTTCCACAATACAAAGTAACGCGCGACGGGAATCAGCTTCAGGCGGACTATTGGAGCACCGTCAGCAATTACGGTAAAGGCCAGGAAAATCCCGCTCCTGAAGGATTCATGTGGCTTCGCGCGTTTCGTGTATTTGCACCTTTCGCGGCCTCACTAACTGTACATTTCCCAAATGACGGCAAGCTCATGATTTTGAACTGCGCCTCTCCAGTCTCAGCACGTTACACTCGTTTATTTTGTCCAATCTCACGGAATTTTGATAAAGATCTTCCGATTGAAGATACGATTAAATTTAATTTGCAAGTTTTTCAGGAAGATCGAGAAATGGTTGAATCCCAAACACCAGAAGATCTACCCCTCGATTTGATGGCCGAAGCCCATATTCCAGCTGATCGCACTTCAATTGCCTATAGGCAATTGCTTACACAGCTTGGCCTTGGAAGAAGCTACACATCTTAAGATGTATGATTACAGCTAATTTCTAAACAAATCCTTGAAAAGAAAGATCACCAAGTTACCAACAAAGGCTGCCGATAAGCTCGGCAGCCATTTGTAGTTACTCTGTAGTTTCAACTATGTTTTCCATAATTACAGATAATCAACGGTTAATAATTGCTCTATAAAGCCGCCAATTTCCAGCTTCCTGTCCACAAAATGAATTTCCAAAATCCAATCGCGAGGCCTACCATTCGAATCCGGATCTCTCATTGGAATATGATTATCAGGATGAATATAGTTTTCAACGGATTCTCCCTGTATTACTTCATGAGGGAATTCACCAATAAGGTGACCCGCATGCGGACCTCCAAACTCCCATCCGTATTTTAAAGCTAAATGACTCACATAGGTATAAAGTTCACTACCTGTAATCGCAGATTGAGACTGAAAATAGGCCTTCCCTTCATCCCAGGCCTCCACAATATCATTTTTCAGTTTTAATTTTGCTGGATCATCTCCTAGGACGAAGGTTCTTCCGAAATCAGCTTCCCAATCTTCAAAAATTGGACCGAAATCCAGAAATATAATATCATCTTTGGAAACAATCAGATCAGGCGGGTTTTCTCTATATGGGAACAACGTGTTTTTTCCAGCTCGCACGATTCGTTTATGCCAGTATTTCTTAATACCAAACATCTCGAATGCCAATTGATAGATTTCACGATTTATTTGCTTTTCAGTCACATCAGGACGAATAATTCCTTGATCTTCGATCGCCTTGAATAGTTGTTCCGCCTTGCTTTCAGCCTCTCGTAGCGAGGCATGCCGTTTACTAATAGATAGATCCATTTCCCATTCTCCTCTCAATTCTATGAACCTTCTGAAGAAAGAGTACTTACCATATCTTTTCAAAATAATTCTAACGTTTTATTACATCAATTCCAAATGAAATGAGAATCAATCATTCAAATCGTAAACCTATTAAAAAATAGTCGGTACCATTCCCCCATCCATACGGATTGGAGAGCCTTTAAATGCGGATGCATAAGGACTGCATAAAAATGCAGCTAGTCTACCTATTTCAATAGGCTTGATAAATCGTTGTATTTCAGATTGAGGCAGGTTTGTAGTCATAAAATTTTTCTCTTTTTCTGAAAAAGTCATATCTTCATTTGAGTATATGCCCTCAATGATTTGATGCACATTTTCAGAGAGTGTTGGTCCTGGCAGGATCGTATTCACTGTAACTTCTGTTCCAACTGTTAATTTGGATAAGCTTTTGGACAATGATAATAGCATTGATTTTGTCATACAATACTGAGGCATTTGTCCTGAAGGCATAATTGCTTCTTCACTCGCAATAAAGATAATGCGGCCATAATCATTTTTCAACATTTTAGGTAAATAAAATTTAGATAATCCATTTGCGGTAAGTACGTTCGTGCGGAAGTATTTTTCCCATATCTCATCGTCAACATCTTCATATTTCATCATTTCATAGATGCCCATACTATTAACTAATATATCAATATTGGGGTATTTTTCGAATAAAGCTTCTCTTTGCGCAATATCCACAATATCGGCTGTAGCATTTTGAGGTGAGGTAGCCGGGAAATCTGATTTGATTTCATTTACAATTCGTTCCACCTCTTCGTAATTTCGACCATTAATGAGTACATGGACACCTTCTTTAGCAAGTTCAATTGCAATTGCTTTACCTATACCCTTCGTTGATCCTGTAACTAAAGCTGTTTTATTTTTTAATCCCATATCCATATTAAATTTCTCCCTTTTCATTTACTTATTCATTCACGACAAGCTGATTAATAGTCATGATTAAAACAGTCTTGTAATGAGGATAGTGATAATATTACCTTGTCTGAATGGGATAGTAACTAGCATATCGCGCCAATGTACTCGTTTAACACGCCAAATAAAAAAACGCAATAAAGACTAGCTCTCTATAAATTTATATGGTTGGGAATTCTATATAATCGGCAATTCTAGCCGTCCTTCGGCTAATGGGTTTGTACCCAAATATTCCGTACGCCAATTTGTAGGAGTCTCACCTTCCCAAAGACGGAAGGCGCGGTAGAATGAATTTTGGTCTTCATATCCAATCAAAAAAGCGATTTCCTTAATATCAAGCGAGGAATCTGCCAAGTACTCTAGTGCCTGCTCATGTCTAGCTTGTGTTAAAACATGCTTGAAACTCGTGTTTTCATCGGTAAGCCGGCGTTGCAAGGTACGGTCGCTCATACCGAGTTCCTTCGCGATAACCTGAATATCGGGGCGCCCACCTGTAAGGCTGCGTTTTAGAATCCATTTGACCATTTCAGTTATAGATCGGCTGCTTTGCTGTTCATTGAGCGATCGGTCTAAAACAGGAGTCAGAATCTCCAGCAACTCTTCGTTGTACGTGACAAAAGGACGATCCAAATCGCTTCGATGCAGCGTCAAACGGTTACATTTTGCATCCATTCGGATTGGGCAGCCAAAATAAGCTTCAAGAGCTTGTACATCGCCCATCGATTGTGAAAATTCGACAACACGCGCTGTCAAAGGTTGACCTGTTCCCCGGCGCCCTAGCTCCAATAGAAATGCCAATGTGATACCCACCAGCAGCGGCGGACCTGCTTTCTCCGTATGCAGCCATTCCAGTTCGATTGTACAATGCTCTCCTTCCTCAGTAATACGCAGGCTTTCGGGTGGGCACATTTGTTTGTACCTAGCCATTCGGTTTAAAGCGTCACGATAGTCACGAGCGTAGTAAGTAGCTAAGACGGTCGGTGGATATTGCGCTGTTTCATAGATGGTCGCAAGCTTGATAATTCCTTTTGCTGTGTCGCCAATGAGATCGGAATAAGCCTGCCAGATAGCGAAATATTGAGCGGTGGTAACTACTGATTCAGTAGCAATGGTGAGCGGCAATCCTGCTTTACGAGCTACGTCATGAGGAGCAATTCCTAATTGACGTAATCCTATCCAAAAACCTGCCGGGATTTTAATACGGTCAGCTGTATGAGACTTCAACCATAAGGACCTCCTCTATCTATTTTTATATATTCATTAATATTGGTTGTGATTTGATGCCTGCCTTTTGCCAAATACAGCGAATCTTAGGTACTCATAAGAATAGTCTTAAGTTCGGTATGGTGTCAAAATTAACGTAATAAGCTGCACTAAACTGCCCATTATTTTAACAAGAAAACAACCATAATAACCAGCAGCCATCAACAATGAGTTAGTTAGTCAATTTATCTTAAACAGAGGCATTTCCATAATTATAAATTGCATATCTCTTCTAATTTCTTTCAAACAAACATGCAATGTTAACTTAATTTAACATAATCGGACGAGGACAATTTTATAAACCAATCACTTCTTTGAAATTGATATGATTTCCACAATGCTATTCAGAATTTGCATAATGAAACTTTAACTGTGAGATCATAGGTTCATAGACAAGGGCTTTCACAACATGCAATTAATTTCCGCATAGATGAAACATTAATTTCTAATATTTTTCAAGGTGAAAGCCCAAGCAGGATTTGTGGTACACTCATTTTTTATACGTATGATTATACCCAATCTATTTTTTATTTATTTCTCAATTCCTCTTTGGATTTATTGATTGTTCTGATAATGACCTCTGGAATGAGCAGCAGCAACCCAAGGGTGATATAGATTCCTATGGTATAGCTATCAGAGTAACCGTAACCAAATACCTGTTCAAAAAGAAAAGTGACAAGATGAATCAACATATTCGTAAAACAAAACGCGTAGCTTCGGATCATCCAGTTCCGATGCCGAATCATTTGTTTCTTTCTAATTTGTACGAGCGCTGTAATCGTGATAATCGGCCATATTATATTTAGCATGTTGAAACCCATACTGCTGGTTTTCCCCCCGGTGGAGTAAGGTGCCAAATATCCTGAAGTCAGCACTACAATAAGGACAGACACGATATACACGTAGCCGTTTATGCGATGGAGCTTACGGCTTTTCTCGAAAATAATGGTAGAAAAGTTGAGCAGCCCCGACGCCATAGCTAAACAGGCAAATGCAACATGAACATGCATCACATTTAACCAGACTGGAAGATTAAGCGCTCGCTTCAGCCCGATTTTTTGGCTAAGAAAGCCCTCTGCACCGGGATCAATCATATAATTTTTCGCCAAAGCGTAAAGAATAAGTAGAATGCTAACACAGGATACTATGCCAAATAATAATTTTCGTTTCGTTTCTTGTTCCAATACTACTCCCTCCGCGGCTCATATCGTTTGTACCTCTACATCATTCCGGAAAAGGAAATTCGATTGCCAGTTAATTTGGATGCCGGTAAAATTCCTGCTTTAGCCGTTCCAGTTAGGCTGTCTCCTTCGGCGGACACCTCGAATTTTAGATTTAAGCGCATAGGTTTTGTTATTCGCAGCGACCAGGTAAGCTTATTATTCTCAAGCACAGGGTTCATCATTTCTACCGTTTCGTCCCCTTGAGTTGCCATGCCTTGAATTAAACCCCCTCTAGTCGTTATCGAGAGCTTGACCTGCATTTTCCCGACTGGCGTAGCGATTGTCGTATTCCAATCCCCTTCGAAAATAGATGACTGTGTCATTTGATTGTCAAAAACTTCATTCTTCATCTCAACTGTGTCTGCTGCTACGTTCGGCTCCTCACTTTCCATTGTTTTATGGCTGCCAGGCGCCCTCCCTGTTTCTCTCCAAACCGTCCCTCTTCGTTCGTATTCGAATAATTGTTCTACCGCATGCGCGATACGCGGTCCAAGCTCACGTTCCACCAAGTAAAGAGCTACATCAATACCGGAGGTTACGCCGCCGCCGGTAACCAAGTTGCCATCATCCACGACGCGTGCTGGGACAGGAACAGCCCCAGTTGCTCCAAGTAAATCCATACCAAGATGGTTCGTTACGGCTGGTCTGCCTTCCAGCAATCCTCCCATCGCCAGTATCAGCGAACCTCCGCATATCGTAGCAACTACGATGTCCTTTTGCATAAGCGCCTGTTCCATCAAACCTGTTAATGCCGTGTTCTTAGCACGGCTTAGAATAACCGGAATCGAGTCTGGGCCATCTCCTTCTACCTCACCGGATGCTCCTGGAACGAGAATGATCCCCTGCGTTGCCGTGTTTAGACTGCCGCTTGCTTCAATTTTCAACCCATTGATACCGCTAGTCACGGACCTCGGCCCTTCGGCAGTGACAAATTCTACGTTTAATGCCTTGTCTGCAAGCATCGCAGCAGCACAAAAAACCTCGTAAGGTGCTATGGCATCCAGAAGGTCGAAGCCTTCAAAAAGCACAATTTGAACATTTAACATGAATACTTCCTCCTCATCTCAATAAAAATCGATCGTAATAAAATCATAACAGCACAATATCTCAATCATGGTTGTGAAATAATCACAAAACTATAAACGAACCATCACAAAACATTGGAATTCGATTGTTTCGGTAAAAAAAATGATAAACTGGTTTGGAAGGTGGGATATTTATGAGCTTATTTAATACGATACTCGTTGTAGACGATGACCCAAGTATCGTTGAACTATTGAGTGACTTTTTGGAAAATGATCATTTTCAAGTGGTAACTGCTAACGACACCACTGAAGCATGGACATTGTTCCAACAAAACACGGTACATTGCATCGTTCTTGACATCATGATGCCCGGGCAAGACGGATTCGAGTTATGCCGTCGTATTCGGAAGGAGAGCAAAGTTCCAATCCTTTTCTTAAGTGCCCGCAGCGATGATGTGGACAAGATTCGAGGTCTGACACTCGGCGGCGATGACTATATCGTCAAAAGCGCTTCCCCAGGAGAGATTGTTGCTAGGGTAAAAGCTGTATTGCGACGTTCCGTTTCCCCGCAGCATTTGGATGAAAAAATTTTGGATTATGGTCGCATCAAGATAAATTTGTCCGCAAGAGAAGTATTAGTGGAAGGGCAAAACGTAGTGCTCACACCTAAGGAATATGAGCTGCTGCGATTGTTTATGGAACATCCCAGGCATGTTTTTTCCTTTGAACAATTACTTGAAAGGTTTTGGGAAGGGGTAGGCGACAAGCATACGATTCGGGTTCATTTAAGCCGGCTTCGTGACAAAATTGAACCCGATTCAAACCATCCACGGTACCTCATCAATGTATGGGGAATTGGGTATCGCTTCGAGGGAGGATAAAATGAGGTCCATTCGCATTCGCACGTTTACTTTACTTTGTTTCTTCCTTCTCCTTTCACTGCCGTGGATCTTTTATATTACCGCTCACTTCTTGGAAACAAACACGCTCAGCTTGGACAGAAGCGATTCACAAAACGAGACTCTAAAAAAACATTTAGCCGAAATGACTCTCCTGATTGAATCGAACACCGACAAATGGACGGAACCCAATTGGCAAAAAGAGTTGCAAACCCAATTACGGAAAGCGAATATGAATGCGGTTATAGTATCATCGTCAGATCAGGAAATTTTCCGGTCCAACATGAACTCCCACAGCGCTTTTTCGACAACCACCGAGCGGTTTACTCTCTTAGAGGACGGTCATTTACTTGGAAAGTTCGTCCTTTATGTGCCGAAGACAAATACAGTACAATTCATTTCAATGATTGTCGGATTATTTTTGGCATTCTTTATTATTGGTATCGAAATGCGAAGGTTCATTCTAAAGCCACTAGAGAGGATGAGCCTTGCAGTGAGACAAATTGCTGCAGGAGATTGGGGTGTGCGATTACCCATATCCCGAATCACTGAAATCGCCGAAGTAAGTGATGGTTTTGAAGTAATGGTGAATGGCCTTCAAACATCTAATCAGAAGCAAGTAAGGCTCGAGGAAGAACGTCGATTTGTGATTGCAGCCGTCGCACATGATTTACGAACACCGTTGTTTGCATTACGAGGCTATTTGGACGGTCTGGAACAAGGAATTGCTCATTCACCTGAGAAAACGGCAAAATATTTGGCTGTTTGCAAGGAAAAATCAACTCAGTTGGATCGGCTGGTTGAGGACCTATTCACATTTACAAAGATGGAGTATTTGGAGGAAAAACTAAGCAACAACACTTTTGATCTCACGTCAGTCATTCGGAAGTCGATTGATAGTCTAAATCCTCTAGCTCTGCAAAAACACATCTCAATATCCAGTCATTTAACAGACGATTGCATCATTAGCGGCGACATGCATTTATTGGAACGCGCCATAAATAATCTTTTGGATAATGCCGTTAGGCACACCCCTCCCCGAGGAAAAATTGTAGTCCAATGTGATCAAGATGGAAGAAACATGAAATTTACAATCCAGGATACAGGCTCTGGTTTCTCTTTGGAAGAGCTGCAGCGAGTGTTTGAACCATTATATCGTGGTGAAATATCTAGGAATCGGTTAACCGGAGGCAGCGGGTTAGGATTGACGATTGCACAAAAGATTATTAGGCGTCACGGAGGCGAGCTTGCTGCAGAAAACCATTCGGAAGGTGGAGCCCTGCTGACTGGCTGGGTACCTGTGAACGGTTCGGAGTAAAATAATAACGAGTATGGAGTTAAGGAAATAAGTCAGTACCCTGAGACTTACTTTACGTGGAAGTTTCAGATTGTCCTAAACTCACAAAAAAGCGTCTCCTATGATAAAGGGAAGGCTCTGTACGAAGCTCCGTATTCCAAACAAAGAAGACACCAACTCCACATGGTTTGTGAAGTTAGTGTCTTCTTCTAATAGGAGTGGCCTATCAAATGGGGCGTAATATAGCCGTTACAACTTTTTGAACAGCATCGATATAACTATTACGCTAGTCCCGCCTCCAGCTCTTGCAACCGCTCGTCGTATTGACCGAGCAGCTTATGCAGCTTGCTGTTGCTTGCAGCAAGTCCGCCTTTCCGGTTGCGAAGCAGCCACAGTCGATCAAATTCCTTGATAATAACAAGGAGTTCTGTCTTCTGCTTCTTGATCCACGATTTCTCTGAATCGATGTCAGGCAGATCAATTTGGAAGATTAACCGGTGCAGAGCGGAACCTTGCTCGATGAGACGAATCGCATTTGCCAGTTCAGCAACGACCGTATCCGCATCCTCGATTTCAAGCTGTACCCCGTCAAGCTCCAGTTTTCGCTGCTCAATCCATTTCAGCATTTCGTCATATTGGTAATCCAGCTCAAACGGTGTTCCGCTGCCAAGCCCAAACGGCTCATCCAGATTAATATTGACATAATCGGATATAAAATGTGGCAAAAGATCGCTGAACATTGTTTCAATTAGTTTGATTGCCCTCTCGTCCGTTGGATTCAAAGTCATCGGAGGCAATTTGATAGACACCGGCGTTTGTTGTCCACCGAGGTGTTCAGCCAGTTCGGTAAACTCAGCTTTGGCCAGCCATGGTCCCATATGTCCTAGACAATTCTTTTCCCGCTGATTATTAGTATTTTCTGGAATGATTTTCATTTCATTAGATGATTAGGCAGAAAATCTATATTTCAGCCAACTTGCTGCCATTACAAATCAAACTTCTATACATTCAGCTCATGTGGCACACCACAAAAGTGCTGCCTCCGAAACTTACGGTAGATCAGCCCAAAACCTTAACGTAATCATACTCATCGCCATTTCTCCCTTGAAATAAAGTCCTCCCTTATCATATCGCCTTAGAAAAATTATCTCTATCCATTTTCCGTCAATTTCATAGCACTTTCTCGACTCTTGTGGCTTATCAGAAAAGTATCCTAAGTGATAATTGCTGCGTTTACTGCTAATAAAACATGATGAGTCAAGTTTGAAATATCTTTAATCAAAAAAACCACATGGAGTTGTTGCCCTCCATGTGGTCAATCATGTTATAATCTTTCTCTTTAACTATATTCCTATATGCATCTGTAGATAGGGAATAAATAGTTTTACTGCGCCTCTAGGTTCGAATACTCACGTGAGATTCCGTGGCCTATACTCTAATAAAACGAAGACCCAGCATAAGGTGGCTGGGTCTTATTTATAAATTTCTCTCTTTTATATCGTTTACTATCACTAACGCTTCGCGTAAATTTTCCACGATCCCATCGTCATTATATTTCTCCACTAATTTTGCTACAAATAACATATCATTCGAAGCCCCGTAATCATTTACCGTGTGTGCTAACGCCTCATATACCACAGGTTCAAGGGCGTGGCTATCGAAGCGGGTTATATACGTTCCGTCATTCGAAATAATTCGCTCTAGGCGCTCGCTTGCCTCTTCAAGTGATAAAGTCGGTGCGGGCTTGCTTGAGAATGCATCGGGCATATAGGTTTTAAAGGCGATTCCGCCAATAATGAACACGATTAGAGTAATAGCGATTATATCACGTTTTAAGTCCGTAATCATGGAAACCTACCTCCTACAAGTCTGTAACGCTTACGCACCTTACTTACATATATTGCAGGAATTCCGACTTTTCGTGTAATATTCAAGGCTTTATTTTCCTCTTTTTGTTGTCTGTGCAATCGTTGATCTTTATATTCTTAAACTACTTAAATTGCTTACCTGTAAATTTAAATCCATTACTTCCTGCCTTATTTTTTCAAGTTTATTGTACTTCTCTTCGAATTTTGGATCAGTGATTTCTAAGGAAAATGCATCCTTTTCTGCTTGCTTTAATTCCTTGTCTTTCTGCTCAATCGCTTTCAATAAAAAATCCATATTTAGTTTGGTCACGTTTCATTTCTCCTTTAAACGTAGAATCAACTTCAATCCCGTTAGTTCAAAAACTCTATTAAGACCAAATTAGAAGACATACCCAAAATAGCCCCCCAAAAAGTAATGATGTAATAATAGTTAATTGAGTACTATTTTCTTTATTAATAAGAGCACGGAATGTACTTAAGAAAAACAACATAAATAAAAAAGCCAATATAGCAAATAAAAAAGCCATTAGTTTTTCCCCCTATCCTTGAAACTAGTAAAAAGTTATCCGTTTGACATAAACTCTCGATTGTTACCAAATACGGATTCACCATTCAATAATCGTATATAAAAGCACTTTCAAAATAATAATACCACATATTGGAATCTACTAGACTAATTATACCATTCTAATTATGCATGACTGTCTATTAGCTTAATAAAATGAGCAGGCCACCGCAGCGCCTGCTCATCAATGTTTTATTCAAGTTTTGCTACAAATTCTCGCACGTCCTTCGGAGACTTTAAAATGATTATTTTCTTTTCATTCGATAACCTTCGCAGTTTTTCTGTTATCTTCGGCTTCTGTTTGTCTGGGTATTCCCAGACCCATTTCAAAAATTCCAAACTAACCCTTTCTTCGCAACCTTCTGCCATATCCATTCTCTTCTTGTTGCGGTACTGAAACCTTCTCTTCAACACGCGAACAATGCAGATCCATCTTGATAGATCAACAAATATGATTGTATCAGCCGCTTGTAACCTAATATCTAAAGTGCCTCCATAATTACCATCAATAATCCAACTATCATGACTTATGAGCTCCTCTTGAACAACTTTTTGCTCGTTTTTAGGCGTGCTAATCCAACCCGGCTTCCAAAAAATTGAATCCAAATGATGAACTTTAATCGATAATATTCTGCCCAGCTTGCTAGCCAAAGTTGATTTGCCTGAACCTCCAGAACCAATAAGTACAATTTTTTTCATATTGACCCCCATCAATGATCCTTATAAACTGATTATTCCTTAAAAGATAGTTTTAGTCATCACACTAACCTGGCTTTTTTCTATTATAATGTAGCTTTGTATTGACAAATCCCATTCATTCTCAAAAAAAACCATCCCGAAGGATGGTCCATACTTTTGATGAGCACTATAAGGTTTGGATTAGAGTGGAGAGTCCTATCCTAAACCTTTCGCTTTTTAATATAACATACATTTGTATCTCTCTATTTCATTCTATCGTCGTTGCTAACATAAAAGCCACCGAGATTGTTTTATTATTTATAATAAGGTATAGCGATAAGCGATTGCTCCCGCTCCATTCTCCAATCACGGTCTCCATATACGGCTCCACTAGTAAGGAGTCCTATTACGGGGTTCCATGTGATTCTGCGTCGAACATACAGGAAGCGCCGATAAAGGTATAGTGCAGTGCATTGTCGAGGGCTTCGACTTTAATTCCGAGTGGCGAGAGCTTGCGAATAAGGCCTTCTTCGAACAAATCCATGCTTTTGGCTATTTGGCCTCCAATCATGAGACGGTCAGCCTTAAAATCTATTAGGAATGGCAGTAGAAATTGTCCCAATTCATCCCCGAATGCCCTGAACAACTCGCTCATGCGATTCTCGCCCTTCCGGGCAAGCTCCGCAAAATCCTTCACATCCATGCCATCATGCAGACAGCCGGCATCCCGGAATAAATGAAGAATACCTCTCCGTGAGAAGCATTCATCCGCAGCCACGCCTTTATGCGGCAGGTTATATAAATAGCCATCTTGCGGTACGTGATCACCTTCGGTGACAAGAGTTCTGCAATCAATAAAAGCTGAACCAATGCCGGTCCCAAGCGTAATAGCCAGTATTCGCTCATTTGGATAGAGCCTGCCGGTTCCCAAACCAAACAACCTGCCATCATTCTGGAACCGGATGTCCAAGAAATCTGTATTCTCCCCAAAGCCGTTTGCCCACAAAGCTTTCATAAGCTTTTCTTTCACATTTACACCGTACAGCGATTCGAATTTATCCAGCTCACGAATCCAGCTCACGCCGTTTTCATAATCAAACGGTCCAGGAAAGGACATGCCGATGCCGATGGCTTCGGGTGAGAATGAATTCGGAAACCGCTTATATTTCTCAAGCAAGTCTAATAGGATAGCTGCCAATCCGCCAATGATGACTTCTTCCGAACCCTTGGCATTTGCAGCATAATGAGAGATCGTGCCTTCCATTACTTCCCCGCGTTCTACAACGCATCCCTTGACATAGGTTCCACCCACATCCAAAGCAAATATGAGATCAGCGTTCAATCAGGCTCACGTTCCATTCCGGAGATACTCCCGCTTTAATCAGTTTGCATGGCGTTTCCGTCAGGTTTACGATTTTGTATGCACCGAATACGGAAGGTAGAATATAAGATTCCGCGTAGTTCAAATCAACGAATATTGATTCATCCGCAATGGATACGATGCGTACACTATCTCCCTCCACGAGATTGTACATGACAAACTCGCCGTCTGTCTGGTCTAGCCATTCCGTCTGCAGATGGATCCGCCTTACGTAAAACAGTAGATCGTCTCGTTGACCGAGCAAATACTCTTCGTTGCCTCCTTGGCTCTGCAGCAGCTGTGGCTCAGGGATGAGGTTTTGCTTAACCCATGATGTCGTTTTGTCATAATCGATATTACGGAAGCCGTGATCCGCGTTGATGGGACGCGGTTTGCCATCTAGGTCCTTACGCAAATAATCGTATAGCTTGAACGTAAACCACCAAGTCGTAGATGATACTTCAAGCACAAGATTATCGATGCCTGAAGCATGAACGGTTCCCGGAGGAATGAGGAACAAATCTCCTTTGTTCGAATCGAATTCGTTGACATATTCAGTGAATTCCATCGGTACGCCTGTCTCCTGTGCCTGCAAGACGGCGTTTTGGAAATTCTCTCTCTCCGTTCCCTCCGTAAGCCCGAGGTAAACCTTGGCATCCTTTTTCTGTTCCATAATGTAATACGATTCCTGCTGTGTCATAAACTCGTTGAAATGTTCACGCACATAGTCCTGCTTCGGATGCACTTGGCAAGATAGTTTGTCCCCGTTCATCGTATCAAGGTAATCGAACCTTACCGGAAAATAATCGCCGAACAAAGACACCGGACGTTCACCCATGATGGCTTTATATTCAAGGGCCATGACGATCAGGAACGGTACTTCGATCACGTCGCCTCCATATCCAATCAGAATAGAATTCTCTGGTGCGATTGGCTCGAAGCTCCATGCACAGTTCACCCACTCCTTAGGAAGGTCAGCCATGTCTTTCAAATATTGTCCTCCCCAAATACCAGGAGCGAAAAACGGCTTGACGCGAAGCGGACTTTGGGCCACGCTCCGAATCATCGCTTCAAGGTCAGAGATGGTCAAAAATACAGGCTCTTCCGGCTTGTTCATGTCCAAGTAGAGATCGATGTTCTGGAAAATACGTTTACGGTACGTTTCCAGTATCGGCCATTCCACGAAATAACTAATTTTATACTTTTCGACGGAATCGCGGTTCCATGACATTCCGAAATTGAGCAGTTGCTTTTTATGTTGGATTTGCTGATATTCCCTAGAAACATCCAGAAATAAGACAGTGCTGCTCCGCTCTCCCGCAAGCCAATAAGCGCCTGGCCCGAACACGATAAACGCCGTTCTCCCATTTTGTTCTTTCAATCGGTTCGCGAGCGTTTCTCTTGCGTCCAATACGAAATAAGCCTCGATTTCACCTTCTGTTACGTAACCGAACGCTCTATTTTCCGTAATGTTGCGGTCGAATTCCTCACGCAGCGTTTCGCCGGATTTCAAGTAACCTGCCGTACTTTGAACGTTCAAGCTCCAACCTTGCTTCTCGATCGCGGAAGCAGCATGCCGAATGAATGACTGAAAGTCAGCGCCGTGCGTGCCGTCCACGATAATAAGCGGGGGGGTGTCCGTCTTCTCGTCCAAACTCGCTTTTAATAGCTCCGTTAAGGCCTCGTAACCTTTTGAAATTGGCTGTTTCGAGAATGGCTGCCTGACTGGATTTATAGGATATTTATTAAACATGGATCATACCTCCTTCAATAATCGCCGTCATATATTTGATAAACAGGGCTGTATGTTTAAATGAACAGTCTATCGCTCTAAATAATGCCTTGTTGCAAAGCCTTCCACACCAAATGGGCAAACTGACTGTTTGACCAAGCAAACCAATCCCTCGTGAAGTTGGTAGGATCATCTTTGTGGAAGCCTTCATGCATAAAGCCGGTGTCAGCATCCGTGGCCTCCATGATATCGATCATTTCCCTGATTTCATCCGGATCCACGGCGGTCAAACCTTGCATAGAATAAGCGAGATGCCACACGAAGTCCGGCGGTGTATGAGGGCTGCCAATACCGCTAAGGCTCTCGCCTTTGTAATAGTAAGGATTATCTTCACTCAAAATGAAAGCTCGCGTGTTCAAATAGATAGGATCGTTTGCATCCGCGAAGCCGATATAAGGTGCCGATATCAGACTTGGCGTACCTGCGTCATCCATCAGGACGTGATTGCCGAAGCCGTCTGTCTCGAATGCGTACATGCGTCCGTATTTCGGATGTTCCACGATGCCGTACAATTCAATAGCATGCCGGATTTCTTCTTCCATTACAGCCATGCGAGCCGCAAGCTTCTCATCTCGGTATACGTAACGGACGATTTCGCCCATGTCGCGAAGGGTTACAGCGGCGAACATATTAGACGGAATGTTGAAATGGAAATCGCAAGCATCGTCGCTTGGACGGAATCCTGACCAGATCATGCCAGTCTCGTTGACCAGCATGCCGCGCCCTTGCCTCCGCAGCGTATCGATCATGATTCCATTATGACGCTGGAACCTGTACGTCGAGAGCTCACCATGCTGCTGCTCGATCTGCCAGACGTCCAGCATCGCCAGTAAAGAAGCTTTGAATTGCTCATTGAATATGCCCGTCCGGCCCGTTTCCTTCCAATAATGATAGGCTAGACGGAAAGAGAAGCACATGGAATCGAGTTCGAATTTGCGTTCCCACACCCAAGGCGAACTTTCCGTTTCGTCTCCGGAGTTCCAATGCCAGTCATTGGCGGTTTCGTTAAACGCGTTAGCATAAGGATCAATGCTAATATAGAACATATGGCGATTAATGACTCCCTCCAGAATACGCTGCAGCTCGGGGTCTTCCTTGGCAAACGGGACATAATGCATCACTTGCTCCACGGAATCCCGCAACCACATAGCGGGGATGTCTCCTGTTAGGACAAAGGTAGTCCCGTCCTCCAGCAGCTTTGTTGTCGTCTCCAGCGTATTTGGGAAGCAGTTCTGAAATAATCGGTTAAGCTTCGGCCGATGAGCGAGCAGCTTCTCCGCTTCCTCCATCGCCTTTACGATAGAAGGTGGCAGCTTCAGCTCGGGGATATCAATTTGCGGCAAACGATGGTTTTTCACAGTGTTGTTTCATCCTCTCTCCATACTTATTCGGGTGGTAGTACATACAAGTCGGCCTTAAGGAGCGACTCCGCGTGACCGCCTACTTGGATACGGAACTGACCCGGTTCGACGATGCGGCGATAGTCCCTTCCTACGTATTGCAATTGTTCCTTTGCGATCGTAAACTGGACGGTCGTCGATTCGCCAGGCTCCAATTGAATTTTCAGAAAGCCCTTCAATTCCAAAGCTGGCCTCGTTACGGAACTGACAACATCCGTTACATAAAGCTGTACGACCTCCTGTCCCGCCATTCCGCCGATATTCGTGACGTCAACGCTTACTGTGCAGCTCTCATCCGGCTTTATATTAGATTTGCTTAGCTTGATGCCGTCATACTGGAAAGACGTGTAGCTAAGGCCATAACCGAATGGATATCTAGGTTCTAAGTCTGTCTCCACATACCGCTTACCTTTGGTCCGCTTCGTATTGTAATAAATCGGAAGCTGTCCCGAGTGCTTTGGAATCGATATTGTGAGCCTACCGGACGGGTTGTAATCGCCGAATAGAACGTCCGCGATTGCATTCCCGCCTTCCTGTCCGGGATACCAAGCCTCTAGAATCGCATCGGCGTGTTCATCGATCCACGGTTCCACGATCGGCCGTCCGTTGATATAGACGACGATAAGCGGTTTGCCTGTCTTGTGAAGCTCTTTCAGCAGTTCCAATTGAACGCCTGACAAACTCAGTTCCGCTCTGTCAAATCCTTCCCCGCAATCCATATCGCTTAAGCTTGACTGATCGGTAATAATCGCAGCACCCGTCTTCAAATCTATCGTTCCTTCGCCGAAGTCCCTTGCGCTGGAACCGCCAACTACGGCTATGATCGCATCTGCAGCCTGAGCGATTTGGAATGCGTGCTCGAATCCTTCCTTCGACGGATCTTTAATGCGGCAGCCCGGCGCATACATGACCACGCTTTGGCCTACGCATTTTCGCTGAATGCCGTCTAGTACCGTCACAATTCCGGAGCGCTCCTGCGGCGATGTATAATCACCCAATTGATTATAAATGTTGTTCGCGTTAGGTCCGATCACCGCGATTTTTCTCAAGTTTGTTGACAACGGCAGCAACTGATTGTGGTTCTTGAGCAGGATTATGCTTTCTTGCGCCATCCTTCCCGCCAACTTGATGTGGCTTTCTTGGCCGATAACCTCCGAGGCCCTGTCTGGGCTCGCGTATGGTCGCTCGAACAAGCCTAGCTCAAATTTCTGGTGAAGGATGCGGCGCACTGCAAGATCAATATCGTCTATAGAGACCTTTTGATTGTGTACGGCATGCAGCAAATGCTTGCCGAAGCTGTCACCGGACATTTCCATATCGACGCCCGCAAGCAGCGCCGCGCATGCTGCATCCTCTTCACTTTCTACTACTTGGTGGCCGCCGCAAAGCATATTGATCGCTCCGCAATCGGTAATGACGAATCCGTCGAATCCCCACTTTTCTCTCAAAGTTCGGGTAAGCAGCTCATGATTTGACGTGCATGGCACGCCATCAATTTCGTTGTATGCCGTCATGATCGACAGCGCACCGGCCTGCACCGCTCGCTCGAATGGCAACAAATCCTTTTCGAGAAGCTCCCTCGCGCCGATTCGAGCGGGCGCCGCATTGCGTCCTCCTTCGGAGCTGCCGTAGCCGGCGAAATGCTTGAGTGTTGCGATAACGGTATCATCGGAAGCGATGGACTCCCCTTGCAAGCCTTCGACTGCCGCTACCGCCATCTCTCCGATAAGATACGGATCCTCGCCGAATGTTTCTTCCGTCCGTCCCCATCTAGAATCGCGGACGACGTCGAGGACAGGGGAATATGTGACCGTTCCCCCTTGTACCCTCGTCTCTGCTGCAATCGCGCGGCATACTTCTAGATACAGCGGCGTATTCCAGCTGCTGCCCATCGCAAGCGGCACTGGGAATACCGTTGCACCGATGGCCATATGCCCATGGGAGCATTCCTCCCCGAACAAGATTGGAATACCAAGCCTCGTATGCTCAATCGCGTATTTTTGAATCAGATTAATAACTTCCGCCCCTTCGCGGGGCGATAATCCCGACTCCAGCGTTACACCTGTCCAAGGATCAGCTCGCAAAACGCCGTAGAGTGAGCCGACGCTCCCCCTCTCGATATAGGCACGGAATGTTTCCGTCAGCTCTATTCCGTCTTCCGTTCGCTCGTAAGCCTGCCAGCCAAAGGGTTGGATAAGCTGGCCGATTTTTTCCTCTAGCGTCATGCGGCCCAGCAGATCATGAACCCGCTTTTCCGTCGATATTGAAGCATCTAAATACGTTTTCACTTTCATCATTTCGATCTCCATGCCAAGATACCAGCATTCATGCTGCGGCAAATGGTCATTGCTGATTCCGGCTTATTGAGCGCTTCGCCCCATGCGACAAAATATCGGAATTCATAGAAGCCGCCCAGCGTTGCCGTAAAGTTAGTTTCCCAATAATTGTTCATTGCCCATGAATAGAGATGGCCTAGATCCTGCTTCAGCTTCTCGTCCCCGTTCAGTAATCGGAAGCCGTGTTCAAGCTTACCTAGTTGAATAAGCGGTGTATCCGGCATCGCTATTGACA
The DNA here is from genome assembly GCF_056398625.1 of Paenibacillus sp. 01T431. Taxonomy (NCBI): domain Bacteria; kingdom Bacillati; phylum Bacillota; class Bacilli; order Caryophanales; family Paenibacillaceae; genus Paenibacillus; species Paenibacillus sp. 01T431. The sequence continues at coordinate 50,872 of NZ_JBFTPT010000017.1, read as the reverse complement.
CTCCACCTTGACTTCCCACGTAAGCGACGCCTTCCCCGATACAATAATAATCGGCTAGACTTCCCGGCAATTGATCCTTGCGCGGGCGAGCTAGCGAATCCATTTTATCCATCCACAACTCCTGCTCGCCGTCCATAATGGGTCCCCCGAAAGGCAAGGAAATATACAGATTCTCCGGATCCCATACGCTGTCCTTATGCATACGCACGGCCACATCCACGCGAGGTCTGTCTGTATATGCCGTAACGAGCAATGAATAATGCGAGCATCCAGCCACCTCGAACGTCAACTGAACTGTACCGTACACATCACCCTGCGCAATCACTTCCGCACTTGTCAGTACCCCTGTCGAGATAATCGCATCGGCTCCTTTACGGTTGCGGCCCATCTTGCGTCTAACTTCGTACATATCCTTAACGCTGGAAGCACGTGTTATGTCATATACCGGCGAGAAGGCATGGTGATTGCGGTCAGAGCGCAGCATTTCCGCCCCGGTACGCTTGTCGATCCAAGATGTAATCCCTTCGCCTTTCTTCCATTCCATCCGGACAAATGGCGTTTCCAAATAAGTCGAGGTGAAGTGGAAAGTCTTCTCTACATGCGATACGTCGATATCCATCATCCTGTCTGACCCTACGTAATCCGTCGTGTATGCTGTCTTGGCTTGACCATTGTGGACAGGATGAATCATCAATGTTTTCTCTTCTCCGGCTTGAAGTGTCACTGGTATGCTAACGATGACACCCCTTGGCGCAACTCTTAGCTGAGCAGGATATACCTCTCCACTTCCTTCGACACGAGCTTCGAATCCGTCCTTGATCAGGTCGTAGTGCCAACCTTCCATAATTAGATGGGCAACGTCTTCTTGTGCAAAAGGATTAGGATTGTGCATCTTGAACCGCATCGGCCGATCTGGCGCAAGCAGCGCATCCCCTTTATGTTCCAAAATATCATACAATGCGCGATGTGCGAGCGTGCTCGCATTGGCGGCAAACGCCTCCTTGCGGACACCCAACTCCTGAACGAAGGGATTCCAAGGCTCTGTCACAGAGGAATGGTAGCCCCAAGTATGCTCGGCGAACAACGTCAGCTCGTATTCCATCGCTCTCATCGCCTCAGCCGTCACAATCTCTCCGTTTGGATCAAGCTGCTTCACTTTCCGATGGACACGCTGCGCCTCTCGGAATACTTGCACATGCTTCGGCGTTGAACCAACGCCATCCGTCCACCAATCTGGCCAATCGCCCCGGAATACAGGAATATCGTCGGGATGCTGATCTGCATGACCACGTACCGCGTCAAAAAATTCATCCAACGTACACGGTACGATTTTGATTTTTTCGCTATGTTTGCTGTTCCACTGGTTCACGAAATCCATAAGCTGGGCATTCGGAGAGCTGTTGTCCGTCGGCAGCCCAGACATCATAACAGGAGCGAATGGGAACGGATAACCGTCCGCACGCAACCGTTCCAAATACCTCGGAATACGTGCTTCCGCAATCTCGAACGTAATGCCTTTGGTCGTATCGAATTCATCCTTAATTGTATAAGAGCCTCCGATACCTGGAATTAATCCCAAGTCGTTGCCGAAGACGTAATGCTCTCCGTTCCATGTCAGAAGCCTTTCGCCATTTGGCATCTCCCACCAGAAAGGCTGCTGTTTCTTCCATAGTGGATACATCGAATGATGAGTATGGATGCAGGTGATCATGTTTTGAATACCTGCATTGAGCAGCACCTCGCCATACCCCCAGCTGAAGCCCGTAATATCAGCTGTCATGGCAGACTTCACCGGCATTCCAATCGATTCTCCGTAAGTGCGAACTCGACCGATCATCGCTTCAAGCAGATCTTTGCCGACAAGCTCGCTCATATTAAGATAAGTGCCTGAAAGCCCGATATCTCCGCGTCTTACCGCTTCAGCAAACTCCAACTTTTCCTGCTCTGCAGCCTTTTCGAGGAACGCCTCAATTGGCCAAAACGTTTCGCAGACCCATTTAAATCCATTCCATTCAGGGCGACGTCCAGCCTGAATTTCGCGGAAAATATGAAGCGCCTGCCGTATAAAATCGACATGATATTGTTTTATCTTCTCTTGTCGCTCCGTGTACCCCACATCGGTATGCGAGTGATGAATCGCGTAAATTGTCCAATGTTTAGTTCCAGTCTCCATTAGCAATCGCTCCTTTAATTAATTATTCTTTTACCCCGCCCAAAACCATACCCTTCACGAAATACTTCTGCAGGAATGGATAAAAAGCAAGAATCGGCAGTGCACCTACGAAAATTTGCGCGGCTTTTACTGTTCGGTCCGACACGGAGGCTAAATTCGCCAGCTGCTCCGCGGACATGTTGGTCAAGCTCGATTGAACGATGACGGTTTGCAGGTAACTCGACAGCGGATAGTTATGCTGCGAATTCATGACTACAAGTCCGTCAAACCAGGAATTCCAATGCATAACGATCGTGAACAACATAATCGTGGCAATGGAAGGCATCGACAGCGGCACAAATATGCGCCATAACGTAGTCCAGTGTGTCGCACCGTCGACAAATGCCGCTTCTTCCAGTTCTTTGGGCAGCCCTCTAAAAAAATTCAATAATAAAATGACATTGAATACAGGAACAGCCCCAGGAATAACTAATGCCCATATGGAATCGAGCAGCCCGGTCGCGCGAATCGTCATATACCAAGGAATCAATCCCCCGCTGAACAAAATTGTAAAGACGAAGAACCACGCGTAACCCGTCCTAAATTTCAGCTCCTTGCCGGTTTTGGACAGCGGATAAGCAATAAGAATGGTTAAAACCATGCTAATGACTGTGCCCAGAACAACCCTCTCCACCGTAATCCATAACGAAGTAAGAAACTCACTCTTGGATAACACGAATTCATAGGCTTTGAACGTCATTTCCTGAGGCCATAGCTTTACGATCCCAGCGCTTGCCGCTACATTTGAGCTTAGGGATACCGCCAAAATATGAATAAGTGGTATCAGACAAGATAATGCGATCCCAATAAGAAATACATAATTGAGTGTGTGAAATAAGCTTCGTCCAAATGATTTTCCTTCTACCAAATCGGTTCTCTCCTTTCCTAAAAGATGCGGTAATCAGCAATTTTGTATGCCAGCCAATACGAGATAGATACAAGGGCAAAAGAGATAATTGATTTGAACAAGCCAAGTGCGGTAGCTACACCGTACTGCATATCCATTAACCCAATTCGATAAATTAGCGTATCCAGAATATCTCCACTCTCGTAAACTAGCGGACTATATAAATTAAATACTTGGTCAAACCCTGCATTTAATACATTTCCTAAACTTAATGTCGCCATCAAAATGATAACCGGCATCATACCTGGAAGGGTGATATTCCATGTTTGCTTCCATCTGCCCGCGCCGTCTATCATGGCTGCTTCGTACAAACTAGGATTAATCGTTGTCAGTGCCGCTAAATAAACAATCGTACTGAATCCGAATTCCTTCCAAATATCAGAAACGATCAAGGTTATCGGAAACCAAGTATTATCTCCTAGAAAAAAAATAGGTTTAATTGAAAAGATACCTAAAAACTGATTCAGCAGTCCGTTGGACGGTGACAAAATATCGATGAATACGCCGCCCAGAATAACCCATGATAAAAAGTGAGGAAGGTAAATTAGCGTTTGAACCCATCTCTTCACATACATTTTACCAACTTCGTTTAGCAAAATAGCGATCGTAATCGGCACAAGAAGCCCAAACACCATCTTGAGAACAGCGATATAAACCGTATTCCAGAGAACCTGCCCGAAATCGGGCATTTGAAACAAATATTCGAAATTTCTAAATTCTACCCATTTGGAATCGAACAAACCTTTTGACGGAATATACTTTTGGAACGCCATCAATACCCCGACCATCGGAAAGTAGCAATAGATCAATACGATCACGATGCCCGGTATTAACATCAAGTGCAACGGAAGCTGCCTGAGTCCCTTTTTTGTGTGCAAGATGTCCACTTCCTTATTTCGAATCTCAATTTGTCTGTATAGAAGAAAAGGGGCAAGCCATAAGCATCTTACCCCTCACACTTGGATTATTGCTGTGAAGCGTTCCATTCATTGACTTCTTGTGTAATTTGATCGCCGCCGAGCGCTTTCCAATCCTCGACGAACTTGTCGAATTGGTCGATCGAAGCAGCGCCGTAAACGATTTTCGTGAAGATTTCAGTCTCCATCTTCTCCAATGTAGCTTTTTTCTCACCCATCGTATCGGTAGGAGCTCCGCCGTATCCTTCAGCGATCACTTTACCTTCATCCGACAGTTTCTTCAGCACCATCATCGCTCCTTCTGGACCGTTCTGGTACATTTCACCGTAGAAATTCAAGTCTCCGCCTTCAAATGCCTTGATTTTATCGTAGGTTGATTTTTCTTCCGGGTTCAGCTTGGATGGATCCCCGATCTTGATCGCTTCCGCTACGTTCACCGAACGGTTGATATCTTTATCCGGCGCAAACAAATCCACCATTGAATATTTGGCAACCGTTATACCGCTGCCGTCTACTCCATATTTCAAATAATCTGCAGTTTCTCCATACAGCTTCTCCATGAAGAGATTTGCCATCTTGACCGCAATTTCCGGATGTTTCATATCCTTCTTGACTACATAGTAGAATGATGCGCCAAACGGCATTTGTACGGTGGCATTACCGCCATCGACGGACGGGATCGGAAACGCTCTCCACTCTGCAGCACCGTTTTTCTTTTTGTTATCTTGAAGCGGCCATTGTGAAGCCCAGCTTGGTCCAAACAGCATCCCAATACGGTCGCCGACCAGCGACTCCGCAACTTTCGAACCGTCCTTTACGCCAAATTCCTTATCCAGTTCGCCGTTCTTGTACAGTTCCGCCAGCTTGATTAGCGCTGATTTGACTTCTGGCTGGATGCTTCCGTACACTAAGTTGCCTGATGCATCTTTTTTCCAGATTCGAGGATATGCGCCGTAAGCATTCAGGAATCCATTCAGGGAAGGATATCCGTTAATGATATCTTTGCTTAGCGCGATGCCGAATGTATCCGCTTTGCCGTTGCCGTCAGGATCTTTGGTTGTGAAGGCATTCGAAATTTGCAATACTTCTTCCCATGTTTTCGGCTCGGAAAGACCCAGCTTCGTCAACCAGTCCGTACGCAGCCATAGCAACGGTGTTTGCGCGCCGATCATCGGCTCCGTCTTTGGAATTGCATATAATTTGCCGTCGAAAGTAACGGATTGCAAAGCCTGCTTGTCCTGCTCGAAAACGCTTTTTACAGCTGGAGTTGCATATTTCTCATAAACCGATGTCAGATCCTCCAACATATCCGATTCAACCAATTGCTTTAATTGAGAGGAGTTAACCATCATGAGATCGGGTATTTCGCCGGAAGCGATGGAGAGGTTCAGCTTCTGGAAATATTGTGCGTCCGTACCTTTTACAATCCAATCGTATTTTAGATTAATACCCATTTCTTTATAGAGATCTTCCCAGGCGTTTTTCGACTCCGATTGACCTTCCGGATACACCACGTCTTGCGTGATAAATTTCGCCGCCGTTACATCAATGGGAGGATCATATTTGCCAAGCGGCTCAATAACGGCTTCTCCTGTCCCTTGATTTCCAGAATTAGCACTCCCGCTTTGTTCGATGCCGTCGTCTTTGCTGCCGCAGCCTGCCAGCACAACGGAACATACCAAGATGTTTGCGAGAATGATACTCAAATGACCTTTTCTCTTCATCATGAACACCCTTTTCTAGTTAGTTTTCTTTGCTACGGCTTCATTATAAAAGTAAAGCGAGTACGCTAACTAGTTTCCATTCGTGACATTTGTATCTTTTATTTACACGTTTGAATCCCTCTTCAGTTCGCGGTATTCCTGCGGCGTCAGATGCGTCGCTTTTTTGAAAAAACGATGGAAATACTGGGAAGACAAGAAACCGAGCTCGGATGCAATCTCATGCACCTTGTAACCATCTTGCTCCAGCATACGCTTCGCTTTCTCCAGCCTAATTTCGTTGATATAACTGGACAAACCTTTACCCGTCAGTTTTTTGTACAACCTGGAGAGGTAGGAAGGGTTATGCCCCACCACCTCACCAATTCTCGACAGCGACAAATCCCCAGACAGATGGCTCGCCACATAATGCTGGATTTTCTGTATGAGCTCATGCTCCTGAACGACCATGCCGGCATGCTGCCATTCAAATATATTCTTGGCGTAAGATGTGAATTCTTCGCAAATTTGATGCCAGGAACGGTATCTTTCGAACTGCGTAAACCGTCCCAAATCCTGATCAGTGTGAGCGTCATTACTCGAATGCAGCAAGCCATGAGGCAGGAATACTGCCACAAGCAAATAGTATAGCTCCATCTGCACAGCGCTTGGGAAAGCTCCTGAAAGCGACGCGAAGGCAAGCAGCTCCTCCAGCGTTTCAATTGTTGCTTCCTCCTGTCCGTTCACCATGCAGGACTTCAAATAGGAAATTTTATTAAAATGAACCGAGGTAAGACGCATCTCGGCGCTACTGTTATTAGTTTGGGGCATGAATTCAGGCTCCAGTAAAATCAACTCGCTTCCGAATCCAAGACCGCTATGGAAGAGCAGATTAAGCCGCTCGAACTTGTGCGGAACGTCATACCATTCCGAGAAGCTGTTCGCAAGTGCCAGAGACAGAGGCAGCTTAAGCAAATTAAGCGATGTCAGTTGAATTTGTTCCAACATTTCGCGAACGAACAGGAATGTTCTTTTGAAAGCGCCTTGATCAGATGGAGCTTCGGAAGGTTGGATAAACCAAACCATTTTGTTTTTGTCATAACTCATAGAGATTACTTTCGTGAGTGGAGATAATAATTCGTTCGTCATATTGTCCAGCGCAAATTGGAACAGTGTTTTGTCCATCAAGCTTTCCCGTTGTCCCCAATCATCGATGCGCACAATCATGAGCAAGCAAGGAACGCCAGCATCCAGAGGAATCTGCAGATCTTCGAATTTGTCGCGTAGCGAATGCAGCGACCTGTCGTCCCCTTGTATCAGCTCGTTCAAATACTGCTTCTGAATATAAGGCAGCGCGACCTTCCTTTGCTGGCTCGCCTCGATGAGCTGCATATCCACTAATTGCTCTTGATCAAGCTGCTTGGCAACAGCGAGAATGCATTCCACAATTTTGGCATTGCCTTCCGTCTTTAGAATATAGTCCGCGCTGCCTTGCCGAATCGCTTGTTGAATATAAGCAAAGTCGCTATGACCGGTCAAGAAGATCACTTTGCACCTAGGCCACTGCTTCACAATCTCGCCCTGAAGCTCCAGACCATTCATGCCTGGCATCCGAATATCCGACAACACAATGTCTATTTTCACTCTTCCGAGCCAGATCAACGCCTCCTGCGACGTACCCGCCGAATAGATTTCCAATTCGGGTTCCGTCAACCGGCTGCATAACTTCGTAAGCCCCTGCAGAATCAAAGGCTCATCATCTACGATTAATAAGCGGTACATCTTACTCCTCCTTTGTCTTAACAGGTATTTTCATCGCAACGCCCAAGCCGCCTAGCTCGCTTCGGAATACGTATAGACCAGCCGATTGGCCAAATTTGATCTGCAGCCGCCTATGCACATTGACGACTCCCGTCGTTTCAAGTTCCGATGCATCCTGAAGCTTGAACTTGAGCCGCATAAGCTCGTCTTCCGTAAGCGCGGTGCCATTATCTTCGAAATAGATACAAAGGAAGTTGTCCCGCAATTCATTCGTAATTCGCAAATGACCATCTGATATTCTGGACTCCAGTCCATGCTGGTAGGCATTTTCAATGATAGGCTGCACGATGAGACGCGGTACCAGCAATTCCTCTCGCCACGAGGGAATCGGTTCCACCGAAACATTGATCCTGCTGCCGAACCGCATCATCTGGATATTTAAATACGCTTCAGCATGCTTCATTTCTTGCCCTAGTGACAGCTCTGACTTTGCATCTCTCGTAATAAACTGAAAGTAGTTGCCAAGATAGTGTACGAATTTCCTTGCATTATCCAAATCCTCGAATTCGATCAGCTGATGCAAAATAAAAAAGCTGTTGTACAGGAAATGCGGGTTGATCTGCGACTGCAGCTGTCTTAGTTCAGACTGTTGACTCCTAATTTGCTGCTCGTATACTTCTTGTATCAAGGATTGCAGCTTTGATACCATCTTATTGAACTGTTCTGACAGGTCCGAAAATTCGTCATTACTCCTCTGTGAAACCCGAACCGCTAGCTGACCTTCCTCCACTTTTCGGAAAGCCTTTAACAGGTTGCGGACGGGATTCCGAATCGCTTTGAAAATCCAATATGAGAAAAGCGCCATCACAATGATGGACAAAGCGAACAAGATCCAGAACAACGCATTATATTTGTCAAAGTCGCGCATAATGACGTCTTCCGGCGTGTATATTCCTAGCGAAAAATCATATCCTGACGATTGCCGGAGCGAAACCAAATATTTCTTTCCTTGGTTCTCAAATATGAGGCTTTCAACTTCACCGCCTGACTGCCGAGTTAATAATTTTTCGATTTCATCGGAGGTATTGGGCACCGCGTGATTAGTAATAACACGACCCTCCTGCTTGAAATAGAGGTAAGCTCCTCCTTGATCGGACATACTGCTTAAATCGTCCATGATCATCCGCTGATTGATCTCGATCTCGATCAAGAAGACGGGAGCCCTGTTTTTGATCACGCTTTCCGGATAATAAGAGCCCATCAGCAGCTTGTCGCCATGCCATACTAATGGAGATAATTGCTGTTGCATCTTGAATCGAATCGTTTCCAGTTCTTTGATCGAGACGCCCTCGATGTAGCTTCCGGACTTTATTTGCTTGTCAATCATCGGGATGTAAAGAGTTGCACTCGCAATATAAGAGCTGGAGTCCTGCAGAAGAGCCACCTTTCTCTCTAATCGCAAAATCGCTTCACGCAGCTCGTTTTCCGTCAAGGCCGGAGCTACCGTGCTTAAAGCCATAAGATCCTCGTCCACCAGTAAGGAACGTTTAAAATTTTCGATATTAACGATTTCATTCGTCAGTGATGACAAATAAAATTTCACATTGGTTTGCATGGATTGCAGAATTTGATCCCGCAAACTGCTGGCCACCTGCTTGTTCAAATAAATGCCCAACATGTACACAGGTAAAATCGCGATCAAGAAGCCCAGGAGCAGCTTAGGAAAAATCGTAAATCTCCACTTTTGAAACCACATTTCATTTCCTCCTGCCGAACGTTTGTGTCGATTTCCATGATGTACTTACTATTCTCAGAAAAAAATCAATTGTTTGAACCCGCAGAAGCGTTCCAACATTGGAAAAACCCGACCGCAAAGGGTCAGGTTTTCATTAAATATATGGGTGAGCTTTACCAATCTATTCGGTAACTTGTTTACCGTAATATTCTTGACTTCGGACATGTTCCCTTTATAGTCTTCCAGCGTAATACCGATTACAGCTCCCTCTACCGGAATAGATAATCCATTCAAATCATGATATCCCCGAATAAAATAATCGGTTGTTGCACCATCATACTTTTTTGTAGGTTTAACCTCTACTCCATTAACGGTAATGTACATATGCCACCAGTCTTTCGAGGAAGGTACATCGATCCCAAGCTTATTGCCATTAATATAGTAGCTTCCATCAAATGATTCGGAATAAATATCTTTCATTTTGCTTGCATAACTGACGGTATCTATAACATTCTCTCTCTTATCCAATGTGGATCTTCTTAACAGGTAACGATCATCATCTTTCACTGGTACTTCGAATTTCGTTGAAGCCAGTTTTATATCCAAGGTCTTGGTATAAGTATCTTTTCTGCCATCCGTAAAGCTCAAGTCGAAACGAACTTTGCTGCCGCGGTTCTCCTTGCCCCAGCTGATATCGAATCCTTCGGCTGTTTCATTGACTGACACTTTCGAAAGATAATCTTTACTTTCAAGTTCAATAATGGCTGGTTTGCTCTCGCTTTGATCGGCTCCAACAGCAGTCAATTTAAGAGCCACGACATGTTTATCTAAGTTTTTCACATAGAAGTTGTCGCCATAAACTCCGCCTAAAAATTCCTCTTTTCCATTATTCAGCTTTGCATAGAGATTGTATTGCTTCACCTTACTATAATCAGTACGATTCCACACGACATCGATTTCATTGGTAAGATATCGATCTTTGACTGCAAAACCCGTAGGCGTGCTAGGCGTGTAGTTTTTCCCATCTGTGAGTTTAAGCTCCCCGATGTTGACTTGATAGCCGTTGATGGATTTCCCCTTCGGATCAAATGCTAGACCCAGGGCAGCGATTTCACGATTCGCATACGAACTTAGATTCAATTTGGCTGTGACAAAGCCTTTTGTCCTCTTCCCGCTATTCGGTACGGTGACATATTCAACTTGATCCGGCGCATCTTTGAAAATAAGTCCTAACTGGATATCAGAACCATCATTCACTGATGTTTTGGTTGATTCTTGCCATATGCTGCATCGCCTGTAGGCGGTATGGAGTCTCCTGCTAATACATTATAGGGGAACGCTAAAAGCGACATCATTACTGTTGTTATAAGTGCTTTTCTTCTTATTTTCACCGATCTTTCCTCCTAATTGTTATTTAGCCCTTAGAGATTCCTTAAGACAAATGGGGCTGGTACGACGGACAGACAGATCCTGCATTCACAAGTTTTATTGTTTCATTTTACAAAAAGTAATCGTTTCAAGTCTTTGAAAGATAAAGTCTTATTTTTGCACATTTCGGACAACTAGTTGATATTCACTTAGCTATTTATTTTCCCCTTCGCAATTGTCTCTTCGCGATCTTGCACCTTGATTATAATAGAGCTTGTCGTCCCCCTTCTATTCGCCGTTGTTTACATTCGACTATCATCTGTTGACCTTCCAATCTGATCCCGGTATCCCTGCGGGGTTGCATTCGTTGCTTTACGAAAAAAACGGTAAAATGATTGCTTGGACAAGAAACCGACTGCTTTGGATATTTCGTTGATTTTCAACCTATTTTCCCCCAGCAACTCCTTCGTCTTCGTTATTTTCACCGCCGTAATAAAATCGGATAGTCCTTCACCCGTTATGCGTTTATATAACCTAGATAAATAAGACGGATTATGGCCTGCCACCTCGGCAATTCGATTCAAGCTAAGATCGCCTGCCACATTGTGCCGGATATAACGCTGAACTTGACTTACAACATCCATCTCCTGATACCCTTGACCCGATGATTTGTGCTCAAAAATCACTTCAGCCAATTTCCCGAAGTATTCGGTCACTTCAAACCAATTGTTCGTGTAATCCAACAGGGTCATCTTTCCGAGGTTAATGTCATCGCCGATTTCCTCATGAACCTTCCAGCGATTCACGTACGATAAGAAAATAGAAATGAGCGTAAAATATATTTCACTTCTAGTACTGTCTGATTTTCCTTCAGCAGATGCCGCGAGCTTCATCAGTGCGGAATATTCGACAGAAAAATGTACCTGTTGACCGTTTTCCAGAAGCGTTTGCATCAACGTCATTTTCTTCATTTGTTTGCGCAGCTCTCTTACGTCTAAATCCGCGGCAAGTTCGTGTGATTCCTGTTCAAGCAGCAGTAATTCTTGTCCAAGTCCCAGCCCGCGATTCATCAACAAGCGCAAATGCTCAAACTGATCGGATAGCTCTTTCCATTCCCGGTATGTCGTACCCACGGCGAATGATAGTTTTATATTGAGCAGCTTCTTGCACGCGTTCTGGATCATCTCTGCTGCGCCTTTAACAAACGCCAAAGCCTGCTCTCTCGTCACCGTCACTCTGCTGGAGAAGAATCCTTCCTGTTTCGGTTGAATCAACCAAGCAATCTTCGTCTTCTCTTCGAATTCAAATGATACTTGGATTATCAGGTCTTTCTTGTCAGCACCATGCGAGAGTCTTATGTCCATGGGCATCATGGAACGGAGAGCGTCGTTCACGGATACAATCAGGCCAGCCGCGTAGTTGTAGCAGCAGCCGTAATTATGGTGTCCGTCTTCGCTGGCTTTATTTTCGCTCATGATATCATGATCAAGCAGATTGGTTTTGCACTGGCGATCGGTATCCTTATTGACGCCTTTATCGTCCGTATGGCACTCGTCCCGGCGGTCATGGCAATCTTCGGCGATAAAGCTTGGTGGCTGCCTAAATGGTTAGACCGCCTGCTGCCGAACCTGGATGTCGAAGGTGATAAACTGATTGCACAGCTTAAAGATCAGGAGAGTACCTCCAATATCAAGTCTAGCTCTCGTAAGGCATACTAATTTAATTAAATAAGGGGCTGTCTCAAAAGCAGTAAGCTCTCTAGCGAGATTGCCCGCTCTGAATGATAATGTTGAACACCATGAATAAATGGCTGTACAGGAGACTATGCCTGTACAGCCATTTTACTATTCTGATCTATCGTTCCCATCATTTCTCCAATTACACTTTCCGATACAATCATCCACCGACCACAAGTTAGTAGTTATATCTACTTTCGAGACTGACCCTTATTTTCACTTATGATTTCGAAATTGTCTTCTATAATCAGTCGGTCCAAATTCAGCATATTTTTTAGATTCTTCTATTAAATAGAGAACATTCGAATATCCAATACATGACGAAAGTGAACTCATAGGGATGTTCCTCTCAGAAAATTGTACTTTTGTATCGGGGTTTTTGTACATTTCTTTCAAAATAGTTTGAATATAGTGGAATGGTAGTAGATTTCAACTGAAAGGAGATGTCTGAATGTGAAGGTGTAACGGTTGTTGTACCTATCATCATAATCGGACAAGTCATTAAGGCTAGTATCATAATAAAGGAGATGTCGCTCATGTTAAATATCCTTGATTTTGAATTTGAAGAGGTCCCTATCGGAGGAGGGTCTTTGCCCTTGGCTGTAAATGCAGGGGCTTCCGAACTACCACTAACTGAAATTTGGCTTAGTGTCACCGGCTCTAATCAGTATATCTTCATGTACTCTACCATTGGATGGCAAGCACAAATCACCACTACGTCTATTGCTCCCGAGCTTGTCTTCCGCATTCGGCGCGGCGGATTTGGAACGAATTCTCCGATTGTGTTTCAAACATCGGATTCTGCTTTGCTAATTGGAAACACGGCTATCAGTATGAATATTGGAATGACTACAGCATTTGATCACACGGAGCTCCCACCAACGTCAGTAATAGGAGTAGCACAACAATATTTCTTAACCGTTCAGAATATAGGAGTTGGCAATGCTTCCATTGTCGGTCCTGTAAATTTAACAGGGTTTGTATTAGGATAATTGAAGAATACAGCCAATGAATTCACCATAGTCTACAATAGAGGAGTTGTGATTTAAATGCTCAATATCCTTGACTTCGACAAGGAAGAAATTCCAATTGGTTCAGGGTCGCTCCCTTTAAATTTAACCCCAGGCCCCGAACTTGCCTTGACTTCAATATTCCTCAATATTTCCAGCACAAACGTCAACTTATTAATATCTGCTACCGTAGGATGGGAAGTACAGCTGCTGAATCAAACCATCATACCTGAACTCATCTTCCGAATTCGCCGTGGAGGTTCGGGATCGAGCTCCCCCATCGTCTTTCAGATACAAGATTCTCAGTATTTACCGGACTTCCAACAATTCATTATGCCTATCAACTTTAATACTTCATTTGATCATTCTGAGAATCCTAGCCCATCAATCGTAGGTAGTTATCAACAGTATTATTTGACTGTTCAACAAATTGGCATCGGAAATGTATCAATTATTGGTCCTGTCAATTTTACTGGCATGATTCTCGGTTAAAAGCAGGGTCCCGATGTAATCTAAAAAAAGTGAGGAATAGACCTATGCCAAGTATTCTGCAATATGCTACACAGGAGGTTCCCGCAGGCGGTGGATCGTTGCCCCTAGGACTAACACAGGGGGTCGAGATTAATTTAACTTCGATATTTCTCACAGCCACAAGCTCAACGAACCAGCTTCAATTCTGGGGAAATGTCGGTTGGGCGTTACAACTTCTCAATCAGGCTGTATCTCCCCAACTAACTTTTCGTATTCGTACGGGAGGATTCAGCCCAACAGATCCTATCGTATTTCAAACCACGGACTCCGAGCTATTTCCTGGTAACATGGGCTTTATAACTCAGGTATCATTTAACACTTCCTTCACTCATACGCAAGTACCAAATCCAACGTTAATTGGTGTCGCTGTACCCTACTTTTTGACCGTTTCCTATTTTGGCCTCGGAAACGTGGCCATTACCKGACCGATAAACCTTACAGGGCAAGTTCTAGGATAATAGAAGAAAACAACTTGTTCCTACCGTTTGTAGGTGACAAGTTGTTTTTCTACATATAAAATCTACCATGAGGAGGACATCTATTTGACGAACATACCGGTTACTATGGGTGCGCAATCACAGCAAGAGCCTTCCATTACCGTTAATACTTTGAACAACTTAACCGTCATTGTTACATCTAGCAGCATTTCTACAGGAACTTCCAGAATCAATGTATATGTGTCGCAGGATGGCGGGTTTACGTACCCAACCAGTCCGACGCTGACTCTACCTGTCGGTTTTACTACCCAAGGTAATGCTATAGGCACTTATGGCTATCGCAATACATTTATGATAGCCTGCACCGCACTGAACACGAATCCGGTCATGGATTCTTCTATCACCGTCTATACTTCTACAGATAATGGAGTTATTTTCTCCGCTCCGGTCATTACATGTGAGGGCTTTGGACAGCAAATATATAATGATAAACCCTTCATTCAACTCGATAACTCTAACGGAAGTCCTTATCTCGGTCTGGCACATGTTGGCTTTACACGATATTATGACAATTTCGCCACCTCAGGCACTTTTTATCAACGTTCTCTCGATCTAGGACAAACGTGGTCGATTCCCATTCTTTTGTCAAATCAAACGACAGGAACCGCCGTGTTCGGCACGAATGTAGCAATAGGACCAACGGGACAGGTCTATGTAGCATGGGCGCAGTATGCACCAGGTAATCCTCAATTCCTCATTCGACGATCCGATGATGGAGGTGCGACCTTTAATCCGATTGTTGTAGTATCGAATATTTCCCTCGTCCCAAGTCCCCTTCCCGTACCCGGATTCGCTTTCCGCGTCTTGACCAGCGCCTTCCTTGCGGTAGATATTTCGGCCAATCTCGGCCAAGGAATACTATACGCCGTTTGGCAAGGTTATCAGACTGGCTTTTCGCACATCTACTTATCGAGGTCAACCGATCAAGGAAATACTTGGTCGACACCGATTCAAGTGGATGACAGCCCTACTGGTACGCAAAATTTTTATCCGAATATTGCGGTTTCTCGTAGTACGGGACTCATCCAAATTGTGTATTACACGAATCGCGTCGACTCCAGTATGCTTGATGTTTATGGCACAACTTCAGGAGATGCAGGCGCCACTTTTGCTGTTAATACCCGCCTATCAGACACTTCATTTGATCCTAACGCAGATCCGAGTTATGGGGAGCCTTGCCCGTCTTTAGGAGACTATATTGATGTTGCATTCACATATCCCGACAGACAGATTACGGTATGGACAGGAATGATCAACAACATACAAAATATTATTTCAAACCTATAACCTAAATAAGCTATTTGCATTAGCTGGAATCTTGGTACCCGGAGCAACGTTCATAATACCGGCAGGTTTGTCATCCACATGGAGGGGCGTAATATATGCCGCTCCATTATTATTTCTGCTGTCAAATTGGCTATAACCTAGGGTATGAATACATATTCCAATCCCTTTTTTATGCATATGATGAATCAAAACGTCATAGTGGGGAGTTGTGTTATGAAAGCTTTGGTTACAGGAGGTGCAGGTTTTATTGGTTCCCATCTTACAGATATGCTTATCGATAATGGCGCTGAGGTACACATTATCGACAATCTTACAACTGGATCAATAAAAAATGTAAATCCTGCAGCAACATTGCATATTGAAGATATAAACAGCGATTCATCTTCTCAAATCATTCAAACAGTTAAGCCGGATGTTGTGTTTCATATGGCAGCTCAGGTTGATGTTCAACGGTCGATAGCCGACCCTGCATTCGACGCTAACGTAAATATCGTTGGTACCGTGCGGCTTATTCATGCTTGCAAGCAAGCTGGCGTCGGAAAAATCATATTCTCGTCTACCTCGGCCGTATATGGTGTCTCAAAAAAAGAACGTGCATCGGAGGATGCATTACCTTCTCCGATTTCCTATTATGGTTTATCCAAACATGCAAGCGAGTGCTATATTCGATTGTTTCATGAATTGAACGGCATTAACTACACGATATTACGTTATAGCAACGTATATGGTCCTCGTCAAACTGCAAAAGGTGAAGGTGGCGTTATTGCCATATTTATGAGCAACCTGCATAAGGGGCTTCCGCTTTTTGTGCATGGCAGCGGCAATCAGAATCGCGATTTTATTTTTGTGCAAGATGTTGTAAGAGCAAATATAGCTGCGAGCCGTCAAGGGAATCAAGAAACGATCAACATAAGTACAGCCTTGCCTACTTCGATTAATAACTTAGTGCATAGGTTAAATATGATTCACGGCTCAGCCATAGATGTTGCACATGGCCCAGAGCGGCCAGGTGATATTATGGACAGCTGTCTCGATAATTTGAAAGCTGAACAAATATTGGGTTGGCGGCCGAAAGTTAGCTTAATCGAAGGATTAACACAAACTTATGAGTATTACCGTAAATAATAGGCTAAAGCGGCGATCGTTTCTCGGCATTCAGCCTGAGAGCGATCGCCTATTTTTTATTCATTTCATGGCAACAAGAACCGTTGTAAAACCATCATCACGGCCTATAATAAGCTCATACGTCTCATTATCTTGTGTACATACCTGTTGGATACGAAAGCCACAATCCGTCAACAAGCTGGACAATTCATTAGGTTGATAATGGCGATAGTGATGAGGATTCACACCACCTAGGAAGTACGGATTGTTCAAATGCGGAATAACCTTTTCATTTGGTGCTGAGATAAGAAGAATGCCGTTTACATTAAGAGAATCATAAAGCTTCTGGACGAATGACCGATCATCCTTCATATGCTCGACGGTTTCGAAGCAGGTAATAACATCGAACTTTTGGATAGGAAGTTCTTCTTGAAACAATCCAGATAAGTCGCTTTTCACATAAACGGTATTGTCGCAGTAGAAATGATCAATCGCCCAATTTAATGCATGATCCGATCGATCCACACCGATAGTCAGTGTGCAAGCAGAGTTTGTAGCCAAGTAATGAGTGCCATACCCTGAGCCGCAAGCCGCATCCAATATATAATCTCCACGACGAATGTAGTTCAATGCAAAATGATATCGATAATGATGATCCATCATGACATCGTGGAAGGACGTCGCGTACATTCGTTCCATCTTCGTAATTTCGTCATCCATTCTCTTTCCTCCAATAACCAAAAAAATCAAACCTTTAAACGGGTACATCTATCCGTGTCCGCGATGTGAATCTATGAATCTACTATAATGTAATATTCAATTGAACAGGAAAGGAGCTGCGTAAATGGCTCAATTGATTGATTTTGCTTCACAAGAAGTTTCTATCGGACAAATGTCGCTTCCTCTTAATTTGCCAGCTGGCACAGAAGTTTTGCTGACCTCTATCTTTCTTAATATCGCTAATGCGAATGTGGAAGTGGAACTGTCTGCTACCGTCGGCTGGGAGGCTCAACTATCACTGCTGCCCCTAGTTCCTGAGGTCATCTTCCGTATCCGCCGCGGTGGATTCACACCAGCTAGCACGCTCATCTTTCAGACTACAGATTCCGTTTTTCTAGGAGCTGGCAACTTGATACCGGTACTGACTTCTGACTTGACTACATCCCTTCAGCGTTCCGACTCTCCTGATACCCCCGCAATTGCAGGAACCTATCAACAGTATTTTTTAACCGCGCAACTGAGCGGCACAGGTGGGGCGACAATTTTTGGACCCGTTACATTATTAGGATCAATTATCGGGTAATTTACGATTAAAAAGGAGTTGAGAGTATGGCATTTTTAGTTGATTTTGCGTCACAAGAAGTGAAGCAAAACACACAGTCATTACCATTATTGCTGGCTGCCGGTACCGAAACGTTATTAACATCCGTATTTCTTAATGTCACGAGCACAAGCAATAAATTAGTATTACAAGCTACGGTCGGTTGGCAAGCTGAATTACTTTTGCTTCCGATTGTACCCAAACTCACATTCCGCATCCGACGCGGGGGGTCTACGGTGGCATTCCCTGAGGTCTATCAAACAACAGATTCGGAATTTTTAGGAACAGGCGGGTTGATCTCGAACATCATAACAACAACTTTAAATCACGTAGAATCGCCTGATCAAAGCCTTGTCGGTTCGTTTCAACAATACTTTTTGACTGTGCAAAGCAATGGACTCGGAACGATTACGGTTGTTGGTCCGGTTACGTTAATGGGTACAACGATTGGC
The DNA here is from genome assembly GCF_056398625.1 of Paenibacillus sp. 01T431. Lineage (NCBI taxonomy): Bacteria > Bacillati > Bacillota > Bacilli > Caryophanales > Paenibacillaceae > Paenibacillus > Paenibacillus sp. 01T431. Next base: position 32,334 of record NZ_JBFTPT010000017.1, on the reverse strand, counting down.
TTTTAAATATCCCAATTTATGCTTTTTTCAATAGGAAAGGAGGTGAAAGCTATGGCTGTAATCATTAATGACTACCAGTTTCAAGAAGTTCCCGTTGGAACAGGGTCTCTCCCCCTTTCTATTTCTCCCGGTTCGGAAGTGCTGCTGACATCTATCTTTCTTCAAGTTACTAGTGTAAACAACCGGATTGAGTTAAAAGCAACCATCGGCTGGGAGGCGCAATTACTCGTTCTGAATATCGTACCGAAGCTTCTCTTCCGCATTCGACGCGGCGGAACGAGTGCCCCCGCGACGGTAGTCTTCCAAACGACTGATTCCGTATTTTTAGGAACCGCAAGTGAAGGTCCATGGGTACCGCTCGATTTCACGACTTCTTTCCAACACACCGAGACGGCTATTCCTGCTATCGTTGGCACATTCCAGCAATACGCATTAACTGTTGAACATATCGGTCAAAACGTTGCTACGATTATTGGTCCAGTTCATTTGGACGGTACCGTTCTTCTATAACACAATAGTCCGATACCTTTACCGTTTCTATACTAAGCAGTATGGCGAATTGATTTCCGTTAGGCTGGAAATCAATTCGCTCTTTGTTTAGATATCCTCGAAGATGTTCTGTGATCCCGTCCGTGTGTCCATCCAGACAATGAGTGCTGCGCCAGTTGCTTTTACAATTAGGTCGTTATAATCACCAATCGATGGTGTTGGAGTGCCTAATGACGGGTCCGCATTCGGATCGAAGGAGACGCTTGTCACACGAAGATTAGGCGCAAACGACGAACCGGCATTGTTTGATTCAGCTAAAAACACATCGATTAACGAGTTGCTTACACGGTTCGTATAGTACATCACCTTCACCCCGCCATTATCACGTGATACCGTTAAATTGGGCAAAATATTTTGCGATCCTGAAGGGCTATCATCTACTTGAATTGGCGTTGACCATGAAACGCCTTTGTCAGTCGATCGCGAGAGAAATATATGTGCAGAACCTGTACGGTTGTCTTGCCAAGCAGCATAGACGATGCCTTCTCCGTTAAATGGCGAGATATCTACGGCTAAATAAGCAATCGTCAAGACGCGAAAACCAAAGGTTGGAACAGGAAGAGGGGTTGGAACTAACGAGACTGTCGATATGGTAATAATAGGACCATACGTCACTCCCCCATCATCTGATCTGCGCATAAGAAATTGCGGCGTTCCTGGACCATATTGCATCCATCCGACATAAATTTCGCCTGCGGGACCAATTGCGATACTCGATCCAAAATTCGAAACATCTTGAACTTGATTTGTTAACAGAAAGGGAGTAGACCAGGTTATCCCTTGGTCTAGTGATCGCGAAATCAATGTTTCAGAGCTTTGGAAATTGTTGAAATAACGTGTAAAAGCAATATACGCTTGACCAAGATACGGACTGCCATTCGACGTATCTATGCGTATTGACGGCTTGTCGTTATATACCGCGGTGCCAAACCCCTGGTTTACAATGATTGGGGTTGAAAAGGAGGCGCCATTGTTCGTCGAGCGGTACACGATAATGGACGAGTCCCTTACAGGGTTCACATTCAAAGCTGTCGCTGCAACAAGAAACAGATTAGGATAACCGTACGCTGCTACACCATCACCTGATGCCGCGAACCCCGCTGGAGGGGGATTCAGCATCTCGGTGTATGATGCACCGCCATTGACTGACCGGTAGATCGTCGTCATATTATTCCCCGACCGCAGATCATTTGTTGTTACGATGACAGTAGATTGATCCAGTGAATTAAGAGCGATGGAAGGTTCTTGTTGAGGACCTGATGGAGTGATTTGTATATTGGTCATGAAATCTTTCCTTTCAGATAGTTTTTTTATTTTCCTTGATATAGAACGGAACCAATAATATGATCATCAACAATTGAATAGGATTGCGGGATGTACATATTGTACACTTCTCTTAGTGATGAGCTTATCCATGCCCCATGTCTTCCAACATGTTTCGGAGGATGTGTTACTTTTCGTATACGCTGTTTATTCAAGAGCTGTTCATAAAGATGGGTGGTTAGCTGCTCCATGGTCGTTAGTGACCATCGATTCACGCCCCATTTGTAACCATTTGCTGCAAGCTTATTGCGAAGCTTATGATCATCCAGCAGTGCATTCAAGCAGTGTGACAATTCGTCACTGTCCCCAGCTTTTGCAACCAATCCCGTATGATTGTGTTTCACCATTTCCGGAATACCGCCAGCATTGGAAACAACGAGTGGCTTATGTGCAATCTGCGCTTCCATGACAGTAAACGGATGATTGTCATTTAAGCTTGCGAGCACGACGATATCAGACTGCTTAATCAATGACGGAACGTCATTTCTGCTGCCCGTAAAAATGACGTGACTAGCTAAGCCCAAGCGGTTTGCTTTCGACTCTAACTCTGACCGAAGATTCCCATCACCAACGAGTAGACATATCCAATCATTTCTTATTTGTTTGAGAGTATACAGAGCATCTAGTAAACAGCTGTGCCCTTTTACTTTGTCAAATCGCGCAGGACAGATGATGACATTCGCTGCATCCGGTATCGTAAAGGTAGAGCGTTCATTCATCCGTTGCAAATATAGCTCCACGTTCATCCCATATGGGATAACCTCCATATGCTGGGAAGGCACCATATATCCAACGAGCGTATCATGCAGCCATTTCGTCGGAACAATAGTCAAATCGCTTGAGGTTGCGCCATAATACTCCCGAGCACATGCATACTTCCAAATCGTATCGGACGGCAATTTCCCTTCGAGCGATACCCAGTAGTCAGTTGAGAGACATCCATGGATTGTACTTATTAATGGTATCTCTTCCGGTTTAATTTGCCATAGTGCTCGGGATGAAATGACATCCTGAGTATGAATCAAATCATATTTTCCAAGTCCAAAATAAGATGCTGCAAGGGCATAAGAGCAGAACTCAATTTCCTGTTCAACAATCCATGGATCAATTAGCGACTGGTATGGAGCGTAGATCGCTCGTATTTCGCCTTCGACGAGCCGTTTAAATCTCTCTTTCTCTACCCGCTCACCAGTATTAGCCATATAATAGCTATTTTCATCCGGATGCCTAGCGAACACATCCACCTCATGACCTAGTCGTTCCAAGCTTGCTTTTAAATCTTGAATATAGACCCAAACCCCTCCAACATGAGGGATCAGCCAGTACGTTGCAAGTAAAATTTTCAATTTACTTCACCTCGCTTGACTTGAAGCGCCTTTTCGTACAGCTGTAAAGTTCGATCGCACATCTTATCCAATGACCATTTTTTGAGTCCATAAGATCTGGCTTTATTGGCCAGACGTTTTCGAAGAGAGTCATCATTGAATAGTTTATGAATTTGGCTGCATAACAAATCTGCTCGACCGGCTGGCACTAATAAACCGTTCTCGCCATGAGTTATCATCTCTGGAATACCTCCTACTGCTGAAGCAATGATCGGTTTCCCCATTGCTTGCGATTCCATGACCACGAACGGAAAATTATCATGAATGCTTGGCACTACAACGTAATCCGCTTCCTTCAATAGAGCTGCCATATCGTTCCGATGTCCAAGAAACTTGACATGGCCCTCCAGATTATACTGGTTCATCACTTGTTCAAGACTATCCCGCAGCGGTCCGTCTCCGATCAACCAACATATCCAATCCGAACGGTTCTTTAACAGCAATGAAAGTGCATGGAATAAAACATCATGGCCTTTCACCTGATCTAGACGCGCGGGACAGACCAACAGCTTCACCCCTTCTGGTTTCGTCGTTATTATTCCATTAGTAGATTTATGGAGGAAAGATAACGTATCGAATCCATATGGAATAACATCCATTTGTATATCATTCATGAGCCCAGTTGATTCATATTGTTGTTTAAGCCATTTGGAAGGGTAAATATTCCAATCACCAACCATGCTTCCATAATGATCGAGCGCATTTCCCCATTGTTCAGATAGGGTATCATCAGAAATATAACCATGAAGCCTCCATTCGGCTTCTAGTTTCCCGTGAAGGGTTACAATAAGAGGTGTAGTTCGCGGCTTAACTTCAGATACTCCAATCGCAGAGATCACATCTTGCGCATGAATCAGGTCATATTCCTTTAAGGAAAATTCGGATAATGCTTGACGGAAAGCGATTCGTTCCCCGTCCATTGCTGCCAACCAAGAATCATAATTCAATGATTTCTCATTGAACCGAAGACCCATATACTGCATGATCGGAGTTAATACAGCTTGCTTATCAATCGACTTACCTTTATCGACAACGTGGTAATTCTGCCCAGTTTCGTTATGAGAGAGGATATCGACCTCATGCCCCCTATCTTCAAGTCCTTTCCTGAGTGCCAATACATAAGTGGATACTCCACCTGTATATGGAACACACCAATATGAAACAAGTGCAATTTTCATCCGTCACCCCTCTTTCAGCCAAAAGGAACAAAAATCATATATGATTTCGATACCAATCTATTGTTCTCATAAGTCCTTCTTCCAACTTCACGGAAGGTCTATAGCCAAGCAAAGTTTGTGATCTTGTTAAGTCCGGCTCTCGTGCCGGTATATCCTCATAACCCGCGCCATAAGCTTCATCATACGTTTTGGACACGATAGAAGATGTCGAATTGCTAAGAGAAACAATCAAGTTTGCAAGTTCCCTAATCGAGATAGAGCGGTTCGTACCGATATTGAATGCAAGTCCGTTAGCTTCCGGCTTGAGTGCTGCTAAAGTACCAGAGATCGTATCCTCTACATAAGTGAAACAACGTTTTTGAAACCCATCTCCATAAACCTCAAGTAGCTCTCCCTTCAAGGCTGCCTTAATGAATTGTGCTACAACACCGCCATATTGCGAATTTGTTTGCCTAGGTCCGTATGCGTTGAAATACCGAAGCACGGTAACTGGCAGTCCCTTTTGGGCATAAGCAAAGCACATATGCTCATCCAGCGACTTCGCCGTTGCATAGCACCAACGATGAACAGATGGGGCACCATAGATACGTCCGGACATTTCGTGAAAAGGCAGCTCCTCATTTTTTCCATATATTTCGGATGTTGAAGCAAAAATGACTTTGACATGGCGCGGATATGCTAATTCAAGTACATTGCGTGTACCGTCAATGTTGCCTTCTATAACTTTAATGGGATCATCTACCGTATTTTTAACGCCTAGAACAGCCGCTAAGTGGTAAACAACATCAGCTTTGGCAATCAATTTCTTCATCACCACTCGATCCATTACTGAGCCTTGGATAAGTGTGTGACGTTTATGATTTTGGAGATGGGATAAAAATTCCGGCCGCCCATTCGAGAAATCATCTATTGTCCAAACGGTGTGGCCTTCCTCCAGCAAACGCTCAACTAAATGTGAGCCGATAAAACCTGCGCCACCAGTTACTACTATTTTCATTGAAATCCCCCCCTTTTAAAGTAAGATGACGTTTTTACGGTCTGCGACTTTGCTTGTAGCATTGCGTGTATCTATGACAACAGGTGTGTGTTTCACAAATAGCTCGTAAGGAATATTCGAATGATCCGTTAAAATTAACGTACAATCAATATTTCTCATATTTCGTGCCGTAAGCGGGACTGCATGAAGCACCGTTTCGCCAATTTTCAGTTCATTTACATACGGGTCAAAATAATCTACCTTAACTCCGGATTCTAGCAGTTGCTCTATAATGTGCAGCGCGATGGACTCTCGCATATCATTTACATCTTTCTTATACGTAACCCCGATGACAAGTACATTGCATTCGTTTAGCTCTTTAGGACGCAAAGTCTTTGCAACCCGTTCTACTATTAAACTAGGCATATCCTCATTTACCTGACGGCAAAGCTCAATAAAAGGCAGATCAATATGGTGTTCCCTCGACTTCCACAACAAATATAATGGGTCAACCGGTATACAATGTCCGCCAACACCAGGACCTGGATAATATTTCGTAAAACCATATGGCTTTGTACCTGCTGCCTCGATCACTTCCCATAGGCTTATATCCAGCTCCTCGCATATCTTCAACAGACTGTTCATAAAGGAGATATTCAAATAACGCTGACTGTTCTCGAGCAGCTTCGTCATTTCGGCAACGCGCGGTGAAGACACGACGACCATACGTTTAAACACTGCTTCATATACTTCCTTGGCATACGATGTGCATGATGGCGTTACGCCTCCGACAACTTTGGGGATATGCTCCAATTCCCATTTCGAACCGGGATCAATTCGTTCTGGTGAATATGCGAGCGAAATTTCTTTGCCTACTAGGAGACCAGTGGACTCCAAAATCGGCTTAAGCAGCTCCTCACAAGTTCCCGGGTACGTAGAACTTTCCAATACAATGAGTTGACCTCTTCGCAAATGTGGAAGCAAATTTTGTGCAGCTCCAATCACATATTTCAAATCAGGTTGATCATGATCATCTAGCGGCGTAGGCACACAAATGATTATGACATCGACTTTCTCGATGACATTGAAGGTAGTCCCAACATGAAAACTATTTTTACTGAAAAGATTTCGAATCTCGTTTTTCTTATAGTCAGACAAATAGGATTGACGCTTGTTTAACATATTGATTTTTCGTTCATCAGTATCAATGCCATAAACCGTATTACCTTTCTCAAGAAACAACTCAGCCAATGGCAATCCAACGTACCCTAGCCCAATAATACCAATTTTATAATTAACAGCATGCTCTTTCACTCTCTCAACTCCTTTGACTAATCTTCTAGCATCATACGAAAATTAATCAAAATCGCATTAGATAAAAGTCTATATTTTACAGAAATAGTAGAATGTCACGAAGTTTATAAGATTTTGAGGATATTGAATTATACCGACTGGATGCAATTGTTGATTGACAATCGCCTGTAATGATACGAGAGAAAAATAGGTGGATGTAAGTTAACATTATTGTAATAGACTCATATGATAGTGGAATGACAGACAAATTGACCGGAGGGGAACAAATGCGAATACTAATCGCCTGCAGCTGGTCTCTACCTCATGCAGGTGGCGTAAATACGTATGTCAATCAGTTGTCAAAAGGATTACAGCTCGCAGGGCATCAAGTAGATATATTCTCCCCGACGCCGGATGGACAGGGATTCCATGTCCCAGGAAAAAGCTTATTCATTGATAAAAGCAAACTAACATCTCTTATTGCCGATCAGACTAGTCTCTATATGAATCACTATTTGCCCGGAACTGATCCATGGATAACTAGCACCGAAATTGAGCGGTATTGTATTGAAGCAGCTGCCTTGTACTTCGACTTATCCGATTATGACATTATCCATGCACAGGACATTGTTAGCGCACATGCGTTGTCACGTGTTAAATCTCCTAAAACTCCTTTAGTAACGACAATTCATGGCTGTCTCACCAAAGAGTGGTTTGTTAAGTTGAAAGAATTGGGGTTACTGGAACAAGACACAAATACCCCGCTTTGGCACTATTCGGCCATACGTGAAAATTTGGGTGCAACCGTCAGTGATGTAACAATCTCGCCCTCGCAGTGGTTAAAAGATGTTTTAGTAAATGAATTTTCTGTTCCAGAACATAGTATTACAGTCAGCCATTATGGTTTTGACATTGACGAGTTTCTTCAAAACATGAATCGAGAATCAAATGTTACAAGACCTGCTGAGAAGAAAGTATTTATGTGCCCTGCACGCTTTGATGTTGTGAAAGGTCAAATCCATCTCATCTATGCACTAGCCAAACTAAAAGAAGAACGTACGGATTGGATTTGTTGGTTCGTAGGAGATGGTTTTCTTCGTGAAGAAATAACGCAAACTGCCAATAATCTCGGTCTTACTGATCACGTTATCTTTATGGGAAACCGCGAGGATGTTCCTGAATTGCTTCGACAATCTGATTTTGTCGTCCTGCCCAGCATGCAGGATAACCAGCCATTTGCCATTATCGAAGCACAAATTGCAGGCAAGCCAGTCATCACTTCAGACGCTGGTGGTATTCCAGAAATGGTAACCCACTCATCGACTGGACTTGTATTTCATGCTGGAGATAGAGATCAGCTGTTTCATTGCTTAAGATCTGCCTTAGATGAAGATGATTCAACATCACTGATTGAGCTGGCAAATCATGCAAAGAGATGGGGAGAGGAACATTGGTCATTGCATGCGATGACTGAACGTGTCGTCGATTTGTATAATCTCGCGAAAAGCAAGCATCCAGAAATAGATAACGGAATTAGTTTGCAACCTATACAACCTACACAAATTATACAACCTATACAACCTGTTCAACGGAAGAAAAAGAAAGGAAGAAGTAAATGGCGCATCTTACGAAGAAGAAGATATCTAATCGCATTAAAAATAAGAAAACGAAAAAACAGAAAAAGAAGACTCGCAAAAAAAAGATAATTAAACGAGTGCTTAAAAAAGCACGTCGAAGATCAATACTTTTTAACCTGAGAAGACCAGAATTGCTAACTGCTCATAATTTACAGCAGATGATCGATTCCAAATTCTCATCAGCCCATGATATTGAACAAAAAAACATCTGGAATCGTATTCTTCAAGTAATGCCTATTGGATACACAATTCCCGATATGAGCATTGTGCAACCGCTTATGAATAAGCGTATAAATTAAGATTCTATTGTATGAGCAGGCTGCCCTTTAGCTTAATAGAAACAAGGAGCAGCTACCGTAGTAGCTGCTCCTTGCTCTATTTAACCCGTGTAGTTTGGCAACCATTCCGTACAAGTATCTGCACGTAATTGCAGCTCATTACACAGCACCCCGGCATGGTGGAATTGTCCAGATAATGGCAACAGTATTTTTTCGTCATGCTGAAAATATTTCCCCATTGTAAAGATGGGTAATAAATAGGTTCCCTCATTATAGATGTTCAGGTTAAAGCCAGTGAAGCTAACCCAAGGAATGCTAGAAATGGGGAAAGTGCCCGGTGGTTCGTATGTTTTAGCGGCAAATTGTTTAACATTTCCGTACTTTTTTATGTCATCAAGATAACGACTGTAGAGATAGCCACAGGATGACACCACCTTTTGCTGAATACGTTTAATTGTTAGCCTTATATTTTTATTTTGGTTAACAATAGAATGTAGCTAGTTTAGCAGACATAATTTTTCCTGTAAAGATCATCACTCCAGAAATTTTTAGAATCCAATTCAAACGTTTATACTGGATAAATACGATGCAAAAGTAAATTAGCTTTGTTCGAACGGTGGATTAAGAGTAAAAAAACTAGGATAGAAACCTATTAAGACAATAAAAAAACCACTTTAGAAAGTGGTTTGAGATCATGTTTAATTTTGTTTTACAAATTGATTTTCTGACCAACACGGCCGACACTGAGCACTCTATAATTATCGAGCAAGCAGAGTCAACACATCATAATTGTCCATTAGTTCCTAACTCTCTCCAGAATGTTGTTAACCTCATCCATCCCGTGACAATAGCGCAAGGTTCCGTTTTCTTCCGCTTTATAACATGATCACTCCGCTTTTAATCATTACGCTCATCGAAAAAGTCTGATCCGGATTCCTTGAGCTAACCTCTACTTCATGATCGCCGGCAATCGCTTTAACCTCATGAGCACTCACGGTGCGTTATGTAATTATTGGGGTCATAATAAAAAGTCAAAAGGTTTTTCTGATTTCGAAGCAATTTTTTATGATAATCATGTTATTCCCATAAAATGGGGAGAAATACAGAGGTAAATGGAACCAAAAAAAGGGATACAGTTCCCTTGCTGCGTATAAAAAGAACACGCGGCAAATGAACTACCTCCCTAATTTCGAATCATACCAGCAGTGATAACTCATACATATTTATTTCCGAACGAAAAACTCTCCTGTTAGCGGAACGTCGCCCGAGTTTGGTCCGACCATTACCTCAAATTTACCCGGTTCCACAACCCAATCATGGCTTCTAGTAAGTGTACGGAGTTGTCTGTATCCCAGTGTAAGCGTGATGCGCTTTGTTTCGCCTATTTCAAGATGAATTCGCTTAAACCCTGCAAGCTCCTTGACTGGTCTGACCGTACTGCTGAATTCATCCCTAATATAAAGCTGAGCAACTTCCTCACCTGCGACATTTCCCGTATTAGTTACGTTAAACGATACATCCACTGTTCCATCCGGAGCAATTTCCCTTGCTGAAATGTCAAGATCCGAATACGCAAATGTTGTGTAACTCAGACCAAACCCGAATGGGTACAGTGGGAGCCAGTCCATTTCAACATATTTATGTCCATAGAATGGTGTGCGGTTATAGTATACAGGTAGCTGACCAACCGATCTTGGGAAAGACATCGGAATACGACCAGCAGGATTGACATCTCCGAAAATAACCTCTGCAATAGCATTTCCGCCCTGCTCGCCAACAAACCATGCCTCTATAATCGCGTGCAGATGCTCTGCCTCCCATGTGATCGACATCGGACGTCCGTTTTGGAGGACAAGAACAACAGGCGTTCCTGTTTCATAAATTCTCTTGACGAGTTCAAGTTGTCTGCCCGGAAGATTAAGGTCCGCTCTGTCCAGGTTCTCTCCACTAGTCTGATCGTTGTCACCCACCGCTACAATAGCAACATCCGCCTCTTGTGCTGCTTTAACCGCAGCGTCCATATAATCGTTGCCGAGGCTGTAACCGAGGATTACCCTTACCCCACGTGAATCATTGAGATACTCAACCTTAACATCGTACTCTTCGCCTTCGACAAATTTGAACGCAACCATCTGATTGGAGTCAAGGTCGCCCCAACCGTCAACAAGCAGCGTGCCGTCGATCCACAAACGCATGCTGTCCATGCTGCTGAGTCCAATGTAACCATCCACTGTATCGCACGGTTTAATTTTGCCTGTCCAACGAACAGTGAAGTTATCTGCGTTTACACCGTCAGCAGGTTTTGTGTAAATCCAGTTGAAGTTTATCTGTTTGTCATTTCGCACACAAACAGGATCTCCCTCAAAAGAAAGAGAATTGTAGTACTCACCTACAAGTCCGTCGTTGCCATCATTGTCCTTGAGCCATTTGCCCGGTATAGTCATTAAGTCGGACTCCAGAATTTCGCAGCCCTTGGCGTAGATAACTTCGGTCTTTTCCGAAACGATGTTTTGGATGCCTTTCAAAAGCGTAACCGCATGCTCAGGCACAACTGGGCTGCTGTAATCTCCGTAACGGGGAACATCCGCGCTTGGTCCAATCACTGCAATCTTGCCAATGTCTCTTTTGAGAGGAAGCGTATTTTTGCTGTTTTTCAACAGGCAGATCGACTTTCTTGCAACTTCGAGAGCCGTCTGTACGTGCTCCTCACTGTGCACAACTTTCGAAGAAAGTTCGATATCTGTATATGGATTTTCAAAGATTCCAACTGTAAATTTAACTGTAAGTACACGTCCAGCAGCTGTGTCTACTACTTTCTCGTCCACCTCACCTGATTTTACAAGGTCAATAATGCTGTCCTGGTATATATCATGCGGAAAGTCGTAAAGCTGCATGTCAACACCGGCTTCAAGACCCATTTTGATAGCTTCCCGATTGTTTTCAGCAACAAAGTGCATGGTATGCAGCATGGAGACAGCCGTCATATCCGCTCGTACGAAGCCCTTCATGCCCCACTTATCGCGAAGTACACCAGTAAGCAGCGAATGGTCGCTAGCTACAGGAGTGCCGTCAATAGAGTTATAGGAACACATTGTGTTCATTGCACCCGCTTGAAAAGCAGCCTCAAATACAGGCAGACAGTAAAATGCATTATCATGATGCCCCATCATGGCCGGAGCACAATTGTGTCCTCCCCTAGGAGCACCGTATCCTGTAAAGTGTTTGGGTTCCGACACTACGGCATCGGGTCTTGTAAGGTCATCCGTTTGAAGCCCTCTTACCATGTTCTCCGCGAACATAGACCCTAGATAAGGATCCTCTCCGTATCCTTCTTCCACTCGTCCCCATCGGATTTCCCTAGCTAGATCGAGAACAGGTGCCCAAACCTCATGTATACCAAAGCTGCGCGCTTCGGAAGCGATGACTCTCGCTTGTTTATATCCGAGTTCTGGCTCAAATGTTGATGCGAGTGCGACCTGCTGAGGGAGCACTGTACAGCCTTTCCACCCAAAACCGTGAAGTCCCTCTTCACTAAAGAGTACCGGAATCCCCCATCTTGAATTTTGGATGATATACTCCTGAATTTTATTAGCAGTCTCCGCTTTGGAATTTCGGTTTTGGATGCATCCGATTCCAATTCCAGCAGATACCTTTTCCATTTTTTCGTAGTTAAGCAAATCTGCATTTAAGCCTTCTACTGAATCGGAAATTTCATTTCCAGAATAAATATCAAGCTGTCTTACCTTTTCTTCAAGTGACATTCTCGATATAAGGTCCGCAACTCTTTCTTCAATAGGCAAGCTTGCATTCATATAAGGGTAATGTTGTAAGTCTTTTCTTGTGCTCATTGTTTTCTCCTTTTAGCTCTCTGAGTGCTTGATTCTTTCATTTGTTGGCTAAAGTATCTGTCAAACTTCAAGTGAACAAGATCACAAGCCTGAATGGCCATATTGCCCAGCCTGGAATAAGATCATAGCTGTATACCGAATTTCATAATTAAGGTTTTTTTCGTTGTCCTGAAGTTGAAACAACTTCTCCAGACTCTAAACTATCAGTCTATTAGTAAAAGCATATTCTTAGATGATAAACTCCCAAACCATATTAGTATTTGAACTAACAAGACTTAATTTTGCACTATGTGGACATGAATGGATAATCGGAGATACGGAAGCAATAGCGAACCATTAGAGTTTCGGAAATCGGCGTACTCAGAAAAAACAACCGTTCCCCTATTATGTATAGGAAAACAGTCGCCCTTGAAGTCGAAGGCCGTCAACTTTGCACTTTGATTCGCATATACGATCCGACTATTGTCATCAGAGATGATGACACCATACTCCTGAGCTAAATCGGTAATGTTTTTGAAAAAACTGCTCTCATTAATTCGCATATAAACAATATTCGTGTAGCGCTCTTTTAGATTACCTGGGAATTTATGGACTACAAACAGTTCGTTATTCTCATATTTCCATAGTGGTTCTATCCCCTTCATAGCTTCGTTATACCATGGCTCCTCACTAACACGTTTGTGTGAGACTACTAAATCGCCGAATTCCGGCACAGTGCTCTGGGTGTAAAAGGTTATTTTCTGAATATCCTTGTCAAGGTTCATCATCATAATAAAATACGGATCTAAGAAATCATTCAAATCCCGCGAAAGATTGACTAAGTCGATATAATCATTGGCTGCGATCTTCTGAAACATCTTAGTGAATACGATCGATCGAATCGCATGATTGTAGCGTTCAACCGAATTGTCAATACTCTGAGTAACGGTATTTACATTCTTATCAATCCCTTGCAGTGCCTGCAACTTCAACATGTCCTTTGATTGATTGTAGGCGTATATGCCAAGCACCATAATAGGAATGATAATAACGATTAAATAGGAAAGAAATAGTTTTTGATTAAACCGTAAACGATTGAACAATCCATAGATCAGCCGTTTCATAGGTTATGCCTCTTCTCTGCACTTGGAAGGCGTTCGACCAAAATGATTTTTGAATAACGAGCTGAAGTAGGAAAAGTTGCTATAACCAACATCAAGGCTGATATCGATAATTTTACGGTTGGTTGTTATAAGCAGTTCCTTTGCCCTTTCCATTCGGTGCAAGGTCATGAACTTATTGAGACTTATCCCTTTCTGTTTCTTGAATAAATGGCTCAAATAACTAGGAGATAAATAAACCCGCTCCGCCAATAACTCCAACGACAAGTCTGACTGGTATTCGTTCTCGATTATTCGGACGACTTCATCGATCGCTTTGGAGGTCGCTTCCGAATTCGTTTCGCAGGAAGACTCGTTTGCCTTTAAAATTCTCAGTACTACTTTACGCAAATCACTCAGCTTTACCGTTTTATAGATGTCCTCCAAACTATGCTTGAATCTATCATTATTTTTTGTTATAGAAGCATTGAATGTAGCTTTGACAATTTCGGTGCACACATATTTTACATAGATAACCGTAAAATGCTCCCTGTGTTGCAAAGCATCAAATAGTTGCTCGACATGCAGTTGCGCGATATCGTATCGATTGTGCTGAATGTTTTGCTTCAATTCCGTTAGCACATCATTTACTCCTGCCGCCATATCGCCCGTAACAAATGACGTGCGGTTCGCAAGCATCACCGTACCCTCATCGAAAAAGAACTTGTTTTCCAGCATCGTTTACATCTCGTGAAATTGTTTGTGGAGCTGCTTCGCATCATCCATCAATCCGCTGATCACAACACAAATATCATTATCGTACATATCCTGGAATATCCGGATCAAATGCTGTCCAAGCTCCGTTGCTTCCAGCGACTCGTCGGGGGCGGTTTCCAAGAGTAGCAACGCTTGAAATGTATTTAGCGAATTTGAGTATCAGCTTGCGTCTGCGCATCCTTCAGGACGGTATCTACATCTTTCCCGCCAAAATAAGCTTGCAATGCAACAACGATAATATCCTCAATGGCGTAAGTGTTCGTGCCATAGTTGACGGTAGGAATCTTAGCAGTCCATGTTGCAAAATCAGATACGATTTTTTGGCCTTGAAAATATTCGTCTGCCGCAGAGTAAGCTTCTCCACTTGCCGCAGCCTTTAGAGTACCAATGACTCCAATCTTTGTATTTAGAGACTGATAGAGTTCAGCGTCGGAAGCAAATGTCTTTCCGAGAAACTCGGCAGCAGCTTCTTTACCCTCCACATTCATTACATACCAAGAGCTGCCGCCAAGACTTGATGCATGGACGGAGCCTTTTGTTACTGCAAGCTTAGGAAGCGGAGCTACTGCCCATTTTTGTGACTGAGAAGCTTCAGCTTTAATTGAAGGGGTAATCCAGTTACCGGTAGGTACGCTGGCGACTTCACCATGATTGAATGCACCAACAAATTGGCTCCAATCCGATATCACCTTCACAATGCCGGAATCCAGCATTTCTTTATACAATTCAATCGCCTCTTTTAAAGCGGCATTGTCTGCAATGATCGGAGTCTTGCCATCCTCTGCCGTATACCATTGCCCCGCAGATTGCATCATCATGCGAATAAGTCCAAGATCGTTAGGGTCAAGGGTGAGCATGTTTTTGCCGGTCTTCTCTTTTATAGCTTTACCGATCTCGATATACTGCTTCCAGTCGATTTCTTTCATGTCAGCTAAGCTATAGCCCGCTTGCTCCAAATAATCTGTCCGTACATACATTCCGGTTACACCTGAATCAAATGGTACGCCGTATTGCTTGCCATCAACACTCGTCGGATCAATCTTATAATCAGCGAAATTTTCGACTTTTACGGCGTCTGTCAATTCATAAAACGAATTCGGATACGCTTGCAAAAAGCTCTGTGCTCGATAATCCTCGATCAATACGATGTTAGGCAAACCTTTCGTAGAACCTGAATTCAACAAGGTGTTCAACTTTTGAACGATATCAGCCTGCGCGTTTTCCACGATGTTGATCATGACATCCGAATGAACTTGTGAATATGCTTCTTTTGCTACACCCATGGCGGCAATGTTAAACGCCGGGTCCCACGCCCAAACTGTAATCTCTTTCGGATTGGAAGTGCTTCCATCTCCCGAGCTTGTTAGGCTGCCTTTCGTTCCACCAGACGAACATCCCGTCAAGAGAATAACGCCAGCAAGCAGAACGAAAACTAATTTCTTCAATAAATTATCCCCCTTGTAAAATAAAAAAAGATGAAAGCGTTTTCCAATGACGCATCCATCTTAACACTTTGTATTCATGTTCTTTTGTATTTTCTTTGTTAGCTTTGGTGCTATTATTGGTTCGTTTATTCACTTTTCATGACGTCTCTAGCACATTCTTTAGTTGTTAAGCACATTTTTTATTTATTAATTAATGGAATGTTAATTTTGATTTTAGTACCTTCTCCCCGTTTGCTTGTTATGTTAATTCCATAATTCTCCCCGTACATTAATTTAATTCTGTCGTCAACATTACGTATGCCGATGCCGGAGAAAAATTGGCGTTTTCTCTTCGGCGTACGTATCTGCTCCACTTTCAGCTGCTTTTGCTCTATATCCATACCGTCTCCGTTATCCACGACCTCGCATACTAGTTGGTCCTCGTTCACGGCTATCATGATCAAAATACTTCCTTGTTCTTTTATGTTGAATCCGTGAAAGAATGCGTTTTCGATAAAAGGCTGGAGAATGAGCTTCGGTATGTGGTAATCCAAGCTGTCAGGCTCCACAAAATAATTCACGCGTATCTTCTCACTGTACCGTACATGATTGATATAGACATAATGCTTCATTGTCTCCAGTTCCTGACAAACAGGAATAGTGGACTCTACATCACTAACTGTATTTTGCAGGAGAGAGATAAGTGCATTAATCGTACCTGCTGCTTTTTCCTTATTACCTTGCAGCACCAAAAACTTTATTGATGCCAGCGTATTGTATAGAAAGTGCGGATTGATTTGCATTTGAAGTGCGGCCAGCTCTGCATTACGCACTTGCTTTTGGGTTTCCAACAGCCGATCTACATAATCATGCAGTGCATCAAGCATATAATTAAAAGCGTTGCCCAGCTCTTTAACTTCATAACTGCTAGTAGCGATATCGATATGATTATCGAATCCACTCGTTGGAATATGCGACATCTGTTTAACGAGTACACGCAGGGACTTCGTCATTTTTCGGGTAATTAAAAATACGATAATAAGGGAAATCGCCACGATGACCATAATTGTCAACGTCACCGCTTCAGCATTCACCATCTGTCCGGTCACGGCTTTCTTGTCAATTAGATTTACCAGATAAAAATCAAACTCCGGCAAATATTCAGAAAACACAATTCGTTCATTACCCATGACATAGGCGGATCCTTCATCTTCTTCTCCGAGCTGCTGAGCTGCTACTTCTGTATATAACGGCTTATCCATTAGCCCAATCCGCTCGCTCCGATTGCTGGACACTATCAATCCGTTTTTATTTATCAACAACACGTCATTGCCTTCACTCGTAAAGTTAGCATAAAAAGATCTGAAATTGCGATCACGAATCGCAACATACAAGGTGCCGTAAAAACTACTTGTCTGTTGATCAAATAAAGCTTTGGAAGCCACAAGCACTTGCTCTTTCGCAATGCCTTTGTTGTCACCAGCTGGATAGAGCTGATACAGGATTTGCGCAGATTGCTCATTTGTTGCGTTCGTAACGGTGTGATGTTTCATTTCCTCGGCGAAAGTGGACCAATAATAAGCATCTGTTGAATAACTCCGACCATTCACGCCTATGATCATAATCCCAACGTCATAAGCGCTGAAGTTGGACCGAATCGCCTTCATGCCTTCTGTCATATGGTATGTTTCGGTGGCAAGTGATACTGCATCCGTCTCTTGCCCAGATAAATAGTTTCGGATGGAGGCATTTTGAGCTATCATCGCTGCTCCAGTAGCTACCGTGTAGTTGTAAGACTCAAGGTTGGTCTTCATCTGGTTCAGCAGCTTGCTGTTAGTAATGCTGAACGTTTGAAAAAATAATTTTTCCGACATGCTGATCGTTATAGCCAGGGTTATTAGCGATACGGTAACGATGCTAATGAGCGTGACGAGAAACAACTTGAGGAACAAGCCCTGCTTTTTCAGCTTTAATGCAGCATTTCTTATCATGACTCCTTTATCTCCTCCGAGAATTGTTTCCGATACTGGCTTGGCGATATGCCGGTATGCTTTTTAAACACCTTTGTGAAATAACTCTGGTCCGAATAGCCTACATTTGCACTGATTTCGGATATCGATTCTCCCGTCGTCAAAAGAAGCTCCATCGCTTTTTCCAGCCGGACTTTGTTCAGGTATTCACTGAAACCTTCCTCATTATGAGTAGCGAAAAAACTAGACAGATACGAAGCGTTGAAATGAAACTGCCTCGCCACTCCGGTCAGCGTGATCGGATCAGCGTAATGCTCATGAATATATTCAAGTAGATTAGATATATTTGGATTAAATAATGAGTTCGCCTTGCGAATCACATGTTCTGCCTCATGTATGAATGCTTCAGCAAGAGCAATTGCGTCTTTGGCATACCTAGCTTCATCAATTTTTCGGAAGTAGTCATATTTAGCGTCTTCTCCCCCAGGGGTTTCATACTTCATTTTCCCAAGTGTTGTCGTCACGTTAAATATGAAGTTCCCCAAAAACGATTTGAATTCAAAAATTTCGGTTCTATAGTCCTTTGACCACAGATGCACAAATTCCAGAAAGCTCGTAAACGCCTTCTGGAATTGCTTTCGTCGCAGCTGTTCCGATAATTCTGCCATGTCGTATTCTTGATACGCATCCGAGAGTCCCGGTAAATGATCATTTTCAATCAGGCTTCGTGTCGGCAGGTAAAAGCTATATCTTGTAAGCTTCAAGTAATTGTTCCGATAAGTCTCTCCAAGGCAGTTAAAATCCTCGAAGCTTTGACTAAGTACGAATTGGGTACCGCTCTTAATCTCTGTCATTTCTGAGACGAGGCACCTGAGCTCCATGACCATTTCGACCCATTGCTCTGGATTCACATTGATTAAGAAAAGAATAAAATCGTTGTCAAACTTCAGCTGCATATAGGCTGCTTTGTCCTTGCTGAGCTTACGCAACCCTCTATCTATTCGGCTTGCGAAAGTCACCTTTTCATCAGAATCTTTAATATGGTTCATGTCCGTACCGAAAAATGCATAGCGTCTGTATGGAAACTTCGAACGCACCAACCCAGGTTCTTGCGAAGCCTCGTATCCGCTCATTAGCTTCTCGATTATTCGTGTAAGCTGTTTTTCCTCCATATCAATTCCTTGATCGCCCATCTGCGTTCCAACCATTTTGGCAGTTGTTTTATTTAAGATCGACAACAGGTATTCGGCTTCCAACTTCGGCTTTAGGATATAGTCCGCTACTCCGCTCTGAAATGTGGAGCGAACGTAGCCGTATTCACTGAAGCTGCTTAAGACGATTACCTCAATATGAGGGTAATTCTCCTTCACCCGCTTAACAAATTCCTCACCGTCCATAACTGGCATCACGATGTCTGTTAGAATGACATGAGGGTTGACCTCATCAACCAAATCCAAAGCTTCAAGACCATTCGAAGCTTCAGCGACGATTCGGTATCCCTCCTGTTCCCAATCTAGAAGGTGCTTAATTCCTTGTCTAACAAGCATTTCGTCATCTACAATCATAATCTTATATATTGGTTTCATTTCTGCCCCCTTGCAGCTTTTCAACCTATAATTAATACGCTACGATTTGATTTCAATCTAAAAAAACCTGAAAATTACCAGGGTAATTCATTTTTGATCTTTCATTCAAACACACTCCTCTACTCTTGGTAATTGTTATAAGTGTAGAGGAATTTCACAGGTTCATCCATGTATGCTTGTATTCACTACATGTATAATTGTACACATCACTCGTGATATTTAATGAAAATAATGGTAGTTTAATGTATATAAGTACAATTTTAGGAGTGTCGTGAGTTGTAGACTGGCCAATCTTTATCATTCAGGAGGTTTTTGCCAAACACAGCATCATTTTCTTCGAAGCAATTTTTGACATCGCTTACAATCAGTGTTTTGCGAATAACCACTTATTAACAATACACCTTAATCAGTCTGCAAATTGAGCTCTATCTTCTCATATGTTTGGTTAAAAACACATAGTCAGCTCACATGATGAGCTGACTACGTGTCATTCTTTATTGATTACGAATTAATCAGCTTAACAAAGCTCAATGCCCGCTTCAGCATGACTGCTGTCTGAGCACGGCTTGCTGTATCTTTAGGCGCAATCGTGGTTTCCGATTTGCCATTCATAATACCTGCATTTATTACGGCTTGAACCGCTTCACGGGCAAAGCCCGATAGCTGGTATTGATCAGCAAATGCAGCTAACGAAGTGCTTGATGAATTCGCTCCAGCGCTTGTATCACCTTGAACGAGCTGAACAGCTTTCATAATCATAACTGCCATTTGCTCTCTAGTGATGAATGCGTCAGGATTGAACTTGTTGTTGCCTACTCCTTGTACTAACCCGTGCTGAACCGCTGTACTTACATCTGCGGCATACCATTTAGCAGCTGCTACATCGTCAAATGCCTGCTCAGCGCCATTGTTATTCAAGCCCAAGCTTCTTACTAGCAGTGATGCGAATTCTGCACGGGTCACTTTCCCTTCCGGATCATAGACTTCATTCGTTTTCCCATTTACGATCAGCTTAGAAGCGAGTGCTTCTACATCCTTCTGAGCCCAGTGTCCGATCATATCGTCGAATGTTTTCTTGCCTTCAATGATGACATATATGCCATTCGAGTTATTTTTGATCGTTGCCACAGTTTTACCATCCATAACGGTAAACACCGCTGGTACAAATCGAATGGCTCCCGTTTCAGGATCATATGATACGACCGTTGCTTCATTCAAATTGCGAATTACTTTGTCTACGGTTAAAGTACGCTCAATATAACCGATGGAATGAATATCGTATTCCACATCTTTCGTTTTCAGCGTTGCTTTATAGTCGATAATATCACTTGTACGCTTCATTCCATTGCCGGATAGGGCTGCATCCAATTGCTGAAACTTATCCTCGTTCGCTTTCACCATGCTTACAATTAACACAGCATCGGCATCTACTTTACCTTTCATATCCTTGCTGTTTAACATAGACACCGGCCATTCGTAGCTTCCAAACTTGCTGCGGATCGATACGATCGAATCCGGCTTGTTCGCGGCTAATCCACTCAAAGCGTCCAAAGGAATCCTCACTTCATATCGTGCGTGGTTTCCAGGAACATCAATCGTTAGAATGGTACCGGCTTGTTCTGCTTTTAAAAACTCCGCTGCCTTTTTGGCAAGTTGATTGCGATCAAGCGAAGCTGTCAAGCTATTTAGTGCGGAATCAATCGTTAGCTCAGATTTCTTCGGCTCGTATAAAGCTGGGTTTTCACGGGCTGGTTCTGTTATACCACCACCGCTACCTCCGTTGTTTCCTCCGTCGGAAGTTTGATTAGTAATATCAATCGCTTTTTCACCTCGAACCTCTGATCCGTCCGTTGCAGTTGCGACTACTTTTACTACGCCGTCCTTCACGGCAGTCAACAATCCATTTTGATCGATCGTTGCTTTGTCCGTTGCTGTTACGCCATCTGACTCAAAGACAGTCCAAGCTACCTTCTTAATGGAAGCGTTCGTTGGCAATAGCTCTGCCGTCAACTTCAGGCTGCCGCCCTTCACATCAATTGCCGCTTTGCCACTTGCGCTAGTCAGGCTGATCGATTCTACCAACACATTCGTAGATTCAGACTCCCACTTCGCATATAAGGTGATATCTTGTTCTGCTACTTTATCCGTTGCAAAATTCCATTGTTCCATCAATGCTTCATCTTTGTACCAACCAACGAACACGTAGTCTGCTTTTGTTGGTGCTGTTGGCTCTGTAAGTACGGAGCCTGGTTTGGCTTTAATACTTGCTACTTCGCTGCCGCCGTTACTATTAAAAGTAACTGAAATATCTTCAACTTCAGATTGATTCGTGATGACAATCGTTATCTCACCTCGAACCTCTGAGCCGTCCGTCGCGGTTGCGACTACTTTTACAGAGCCGTCCTTCACCGCAGTGATTAATCCGTTTTGATCGATCGTTGCTTTGTCCGTTGCTGTTACGCCATCTGACTCATAGACAGTCCAAGCTACCTTCTTATTGGAAGCGTTCGTTGGCAATAGCTCTGCCGTCAACTTCAGGCTGCCGCCCTTCACATCAATTACCGCTTTGCCAACCGCGCTAGTCAGGCTGATCGATTCTACCAATACATTCGTAGATTCAGATTCCCACTTCGCATATAAGGTGATATCTTGTTCTGCTACTTTATCCGTTGCAAAATTCCATTGTTCCATCAATGCTTCATCTTTGTACCAGCCGATGAAGATGTAACCTTCTTTTATCGGCGCTGCTGGTTCAGAAATCGGTGAATCAGGGTTTGCTTCAATGCTAGCTACACCACTACCACCATTACTATTGAACGTTACTGTGTACTTTTCTATTTGCGCTTCTCCAAATTGTGAGTAATCCCATTCCGATTGCCAATTCATTGATATGCGTTTATTCTCACTATCCAAGTGTAATGGGGACCAAATGTATCTGGAGTCGCTCAAGTTTCCAGGATTCCAACGATCCGCCATAAAGATAAATTTATCTCTTACAATATTTCCGTTTTTGTCTCTGTATGGCAGTACAAAAGTACTTTGGCTCTCATGAGTAGTTCCTTTCCAATCATCCCAGAATGGATCGCCTTTATCTTCCCACCACCACGTTAATGGATGTCCTGTAATATGATATTTAGCAGGATTTGGGTTCCAGCCTGTTAAACCAGATGTTATGGAATAATACGTATCATCTTGTTTAAATAATGTTGGAGCTTCTCTACCGTTGCTATGAGCTTTCGCCCAAATCGCATTTCCATGTTCCTCACGAGCTGGTTGTGTATAAGTATCATCCAGTTTTAGAACGATGGTTGTCCCATTTCCTTCGGATGAATAGACCAAATATGCTGTTTTATCCTTATCATCATCTACATAAAGGGTCATATCGCGGAGCATACCATCTCCTTCACCCCTTTTGTCAGGATCCCATCCATCATTTGGCATTCTCTCAATATCAAGCACTTTAAACGGACCTATCGGTGATTTACTTACAGCTACACCACCTGATGCTGTCCAATATTTACCCGACATTGGACCGTCATGATGCCACCACATTACATAATTATCATATTTCTCGTTGTAAACAACTTTTGGTCGTTCCACAACTTTATCCCAATTGAACAGCCCGTATAATCTTTGTTTCTCTTCGATAGAAGTATCTTTATACAGTGCATTCAAATCAGCAATTTGTTCCCGTGTATTATGTTTTTTAAGTGTTTGAACTGGTGATTTCATGTTACCAGCGAAATTATAAAAACGTTTTTCCACTCCATTTTCCGGAATGAAATTCCAATCATCAAGCTTCCCATAATTTTGTTCTTGTCGCCAAGATTCGAATCCTACTCCCGATTCCTTATACGATTCATCAGCTTCATGAATATACATTGGAATGTTAGAAGCATCCGTCAATCCATCGTATGTTCTATCACCAAGAGACGGATTATTAAATACCGGCAATACAACACCTTCATTTTTCCAATTATAAAGGTCAGTAGATGAGTAAGCATGTACACCTGTCATCGGAACATAACCAGCACCCATGTTCGATTCCGTTTTATCTTCTCCGTACCAATAGTATTTTTTAGTGTTTTCGTCATATATAATACCTCCGCCATGCGCCTGAATGGGCACACCGTCAGTATCTAGCCACACTTCACCATTTTTGATGGAGCTTACATGACCAAGATTAGAATAGAAATTATAATATTCATTAAGCCAGTAATTATAATGTTCTAGTGATTCTAACGTTAGATGTTCTGTATCTTCGAGTTCATTTAAATAATTGTCCATAATATTTCTTACATATGGAACCATATCTTCGTAAAGAGTGACCAACTTTTCCTTAGCAATTTGAACTATACTCGTATCAATGTCCGCAACATATTTTTGATAAACAGCCAAATCGCCAATCGATAAAGTAGAGCTGTTGCCGCCAGTTTTGATAACTTGAATAGCTACATAACGTGCATTTTTTGAGGGGAAGGTTGCGGATTGATCATAATCTTTTCCTGTATCAAGACCGCCGACGGCTGCCAACTCAAAATGTTGATCCAATTCACTTTGTGTACCTGTTAATTCAACGTTTGACAAATCTTTATCGCTTGTATAAATTTTGAATTGTCTAATACGACCGTTTTCTTTATCTTTACCTTGTCTCGGTGTGTAGAGGATTTGACTTATATCTTTTCTACTTTTATTCAAGTCAAGAACGATATAGTCGCCTGCTAGGTATTTACGGCCCCAATCTTCCCAATTCGTTTCATAAAATGTATCTCGATTACCATCTAACATGCTTTCTACAGGTGTGCTCCAGTGTGCTTCTGGGGCGTATTTTACTGTGATCCCTTCAACTAGGAAACTATCTCTCTGCAAATTAACCATTTCATCATTAATTTGATTAGTCGTACGATTCATTTCTTCTTGCGTGGATGAATCCGATCTCATTAATGCATTGCCGGCATCAACATACTGTTTCAAAAGCTCTAATAGATTTTCATCTTTATTCGAAGTTGCAATAAATTGTTCAGCATCCGTTATTGCTTTATCAAGTTGCTCTGAATTTAGTTTAAAATTTGAATCCCTGTACAAATTGATTTCAGCAGCAGATGCAAACTGTGTGCCAGCATCACTTTGCGATGCTAGTGCTTTGAATTTAATATGAGTCGCATCGACGGGAGTAAAGGTTGCTGTTTTTATTGCTTTGTTAGCATCCCATGTTCCTTCTGCAATTTTATTAAAATTCACACCGTCAATACTTGCTTCAATTTCAAACTTAGTAACTGTACCATTCGTATCTGTGTCTTGTCTTGGTGTATATTCCAGTTTGTTAATGCCTTTGTACAGTTTGTCTAATTCATAAGTAATAGAGTGCGGTGGATCTTGATAGCCATCGCCCCATGGCGTATGCCATTTTGTATTTACATCACCGTCTATGGTAAGCTCCGGACCTTCTCCAGATTGTGCGCTGCTCGCCGAAGCTCTCATCAACTGTTGTGGTATAACACCTATAACACCATCAGACAACATTGCCTTGAATTTGAGGCTGATTTCAACAATTGCATCAGATATTTGTTCATTGCTGCCAGATTGAAGCGCATCGTCAGCTTTTGTAATTAGCACTTCCAACTCTTCAATATCCGGGTTATCTTCATTCAAGGTTGCTTTATGTTGTTCAATACTTACCTTTAAATCATTTAATATCTGTGTAACGTCTGCTTCTTGGCCATCGACGTACTGAGCATTTTTGATTACAAAAGTTGTAATTGATTTTCCTTCCACATTTGCATAAAGCTTAGTTCCTAAAACTTCTAATTTACCTTCCTGTAAATCTTTTTCTGAAGTTGTCACATAAGTGGATACTTCACTTCCCGGATTTGCAAACTTGGAAAGATCAAATGACAATTGTCTGCTGTCTTGATCCGGGTTGCGATAAACGATAACCGTTTCCCCCGTCCCTTCGTTATAAGCCGTTAGTGTCTTTCCATCACCGTCGCTATTCTCAAAAAATTTCGAGCCTTGCGGAATGAATTTACTAAATTGCGCCATCGCGTAATATTTTTTCGTATACCACCATTGTTCAGTATCAAAATCAGCATGAATCAGACCCCAGTTCATATTCTCCTTGTCTGATTGCATATTTTGTTCGCTTTCAATAGCTTGCCAAATTACCCATGCCTGCGGTTCAAACCATTTAATATCCACCATAATTTGATCAGCCAGCGCTAATGCTGGTTCGATATCATCATGATTATGAGCAATACCGCCTGGTCCTAAATCAACTTCTGACATCCATAGCTTTTTATTTTCCTGTTCGGCAAGCTGACGAACCTCATATCTTTTTGAACCTCCATACGCATGAACGTTCATTTGAGAAATGCTGTTTTTTGCATCGTCATTATAATGGCTCCAATTTTCTAGGTAAGTATCGATCACTGATTCTTCCATTGCTGAAATGCCAACATTATTCAATCCTTTTTCATTCAGCTTTTGCCGAGCTTCCCAAATAATCCATGACTGCGCCCATGGATCCCAATGCGAGCCTTCCTGACGATTGAATGCACCCCAGTAATTTGTATTGGGCTCGTTAATTGGCGAAAGAGTATCGAACTCTATTCCAAAATCATCTTTATAATGTTTGACTACCTCTGCTAAATATTCCGCGAAATCATCATAATAATCTTCTTTTAAGTTATTCTCCCAAGCATTATGATTACCAGCAGTACAACCACTGTGGGTCATATAGTATGGCGCAGAATTGGAAAACGCTTCCATGATTAATTCTGGTTTACGTTTCAATGCTTCCTGCAACCACCAACGCTGTTTTTCATCGCGGTTAATATCTAATTGACCTTCTTCTGTTGAAAAGCCTTGAATATCAGCGCCTTCACGCATATGATTGTGAGACGGATCATCGCCACCGCCAATGTTGTAGCGGGCAATATTATAATTGAGTCCCTCTTTGCCATATAATGCATCCACCAAATCATTTTTCGCTTGCTCGTTTTCCCAGCCGCCAGTAGCATTAGCAAACCATATTAATGAAGTTCCCCAACCATCCCATTCTTTCTTCATCTTGTCTGGACTTAACTTAATTTCAGTTGCACTTGGTGCTGCCGAGACAGCATTCGGCAAGCCAACGAACATCGATCCTACTAGCGAAAATGCCAAGCAGGACACCAACATTTTTTTTGCGCGTTTTTTAATACCCAATTTCAACCCTCCCAAAAATAGTAACATCCTAAAGCAACACTTTTTTTATAAATCCTCTGTTACCTAAAGGAATGTATGCCTTTAATAGCCATGGCAATCGCCAAGGCTGCATGTGATAAACATTCCTTTGAATCATCATGTACTTGCCAATAAGCAATACATTCATCACCTCCTTTTTAATACTCTGAATGTATAAACTATTTTTTTGCCATATATTTTCGAATATCAAAAGCTACGGCTGCAACTATAATGAGTCCCTTAATAATTAATTGATAATAGGGACTAACACCGATATACGTTAATCCGTAGTTAATGACGCCAAAGATTAATACGCCTGCCGCTACGCCTTGGATTTTGCCCACCCCGCCAGCAGTTGACACCCCGCCAACTACGCATGCCGCAATGGCATCTAATTCATACATGTTTCCGTAGTTATTCGTAGCTCCTCCTGTTCGGGCTGCTTCAAGTACACCAGCAAGACCATACAACGCTCCCGAAATGGCATAAATATAAATCAGATTTCGAGCGACATTAATGCCGGAAACATGTGCCGCATGGACGTTTCCTCCAATTGCATACATGTTTTTTCCCAGTCGAGTCTTATTAAATACGACCCAACAGATAAGTGCTACAGCGAGCGCAATAAGCACAATATACGGGATCGTATAGCCGCCTCCAAGATCGATATATCCCGAACCCCACACTTTAAAATCATCTCGAAGACCGCCAATCGGCTGCGATTGATTCGGCTTCATATCGAAATAAAGGCYATTGATACCGTAGATTCCTACCATTGTTCCTAGCGTAGCAATAAAAGGTGGAACATGAAGCTTTGCTACGATAAAACCGTTTATTAATCCAACAAGCAAACCAACTGCAATGCCTATTAAAATCGGAGCTATTACCCAAAGCTGCGGCAAGTCCGGGTAAAATCGGTTGGCATACGTATCTATTTGCAGCATCGATGCCGAAATAACTGCCGTTAGCCCAACAACTCGTCCAGATGACAAATCTGTACCGCCTGTAATAAGAATAAATGCCGCACCAATTGCAATAATTAGCTTAGTCGAAGACTGCTGCAATATATCTCTAAGCGTAGAAAAGGCTAAAAAGTTAGGATCTGCCACCGCGATGCAAATTACAATCAAAATCAACACCACGAAAATCGCTCGTTGCATTAAATAGTCTTTCACTTTAAACAGTAATTGCGTGTTCATTACATTTACCCCCTGATACGACCGAACGTTGCTGCGCAGCTAGGCGCATAATTTCTTGCTCTGTTACTGACTTGCCCTCCACAATGCCTGTCAATTTGCCTTCGCTCATGACCATAATTCTGTCAGACATCCCAAGCAGCTCAGGCATTTCCGAGGAGATCATAATAATGCTTTTCCCTTGCTTCGCAAGCTCGGTAATAATCGTATAAATTTCAAATTTAGCGCCAACATCAATACCACGAGTAGGCTCATCAAGCAGCAATATATCTGGTTCTGTAAGCAGCCATCTTGCCAAGAGTACTTTCTGCTGATTTCCTCCTGATAAATAACGAATTTGTTGATGTACAGACGGTGTCTTTGTTCCAAACTTTTCAACATTATCCGCTGCGTCAACTCGTCCTTTTCTTTCATTCAACAGTCCAAATTTATTTTGGTAACGAGACAAATTCGCGATAATCGTGTTCTCATAAACCGATAACACTGGAAAAATCCCCGTTACTCGCCTTTCTTCGGTTAGAAGCGCAATTTTATTCTTTTTCGCTTCAGAAGGTGTTTTTAAATTCACTGGCTTCCCGTTTATGGAGATTTTTCCGGAAACTACGCTCCGTAGTCCAAACAAGGCTTCAATCAGCTCTGTTCGTTGAGCGCCAACCAAGCCACCTAGGCCGAGTATTTCCCCTTTCCTCAGCTCAAAGCTAATATCCTGAAACGACTTGGGATTAGGCGACGATAGACCTTCTACCTTCATCATTGTGCCGCCAGGCATATTCTTTCGTGCAGGAAAGCGTTCTTTCAAATCACGACCGACCATTCTCGTAATAATGAGGTCTGTCGTTAGCTCACTTGAAGGCCAAGTTCCAACATAATGACCATCACGCATGATCGTCACTTCATCAGAGATGCGCAAGATTTCTTCCATTTTGTGAGAAATATAAATAATAGATACACCGCGTTTACGCAAACTGTTGATAATGTTGAATAGCTGTTCAACCTCGTTGCCAGTCAAAGAGGATGTTGGCTCATCCATTACGATGAGCTTTGAGTGAAAAGAAACCGCTTTCGCAATTTCCAGCGTTTGAATTTTTGAAACAGACAGCGTCCCCGTGCGGACTCGAGGATCTATATCGACCTCAAGATCTTTGAATAAATGCAATGTGTCCTCGTACATTTTCTTTTCATGAATAAACTTAATCGGACCAAAACCTATTTCCGGAAACCGACCAAGCCAAATATTTTCCATTACATTACGATGCGGTACGGGATGAAGCTCTTGATGAATCATGGAAATTCCATTTTTCAGTGCCTCTTTAGAGTTATGAATCGTTGTTTTATGGCCATTTATAAAAATCTCACCTTCATCCGGTCTATATATGCCGAACAAGCACTTCATTAGCGTTGATTTCCCAGCCCCGTTTTCACCCATAAGGGCATGTACAGTTCCTGGTTTCACCTTTATTGTTGCGTTGCTGAGCGCTTGTACCCCTGGAAAGCCCTTCGAAATTCCTCGCATTTCCAGAACATAATGCTGCTCCATTTCATATCCTCCCATCAAAAACCAATAAATAAGTTAGGAGGAAACAGCGGGATACCGCTGTCCCTCATCTTTATTTCATTATTCCGCGTCTGCAATGTTCGCATTTGTGATTTTCTTGTAAGCGATCCATACATATTTATCATCTGTGATTTCAAAACCAATATTTTCTTTTGTTGGCGTCTCCCCTTTGGAAAGCGCAGTAGCAATCGCAACAGATGCTGCTCCTTGGTTTTTCGCGTCATTCAGCACCGTACCCAGCATGGTTCCATCCTTCAAGGCTTGAATAGCCGGAGCTGTTGCATCTACACCAACAACCGGAATATACTTATCACCTTTGAAGTAACCCGATGCTTTCAACGCTTCAATCGCGCCAAGCGCCATATCATCATTATTAGAAAGAACTGCTTCGATTTTATCTCCATTTGATGCTAGAAATGCTTGCATTTTTTCTTGCCCTTTGACTCGGTCCCACATCGCTGTATCTTTAGCAAGCTCTTCAACCTCTATGCCTGCGTCCACAATAGCCTCAACAGAATACTTTGTACGAAGCTCCGCGTCTTGATGCCCTGGCTCACCAGTTAACATCACGTATTGCAGCTTGCCGTCACCGTTCTTATCCGCGCTTGGGTTTTCTTTCCAATAATCGCTAATTAATTGCCCCGAAATCGTTCCTGAATCCTCTGCTCTAGCACCGACGTAGTATACCTTATCCCATTTTTCCATATCTTCCGCAATCGGCTCGCGATTTAAGAATACGACTGGCATATTAGCTTCTTTTGCTTTATCGATAATGACGCCTGCAGCTGTACGATCAACTGGATTAATAATAAGCGCATCGTACTTTTTCGAAATAAATAGATCCACCTTCTCATTTTGTGTTGGTTGCGAGTTTTGGCTGTCCACAACATCTAATTTCGCTCCGTTTTTCGCTGACTCCAGCATTGCATTGCGCACACCCGTCATAAAGGTATCATCAAATTTGTAAATAGCTGCTCCGATCTGTATGCTATCCTTTTTTTCTCCCTCTGTATTTCCTCCATCGTTGCTGCATGCTGCAGCCGTCAACATCATACCTGTCAGTAACGCAAGAACCCATTTCTTTTTCATCCAAAATTCCCCCAAATTCATTTTTTAACTTCTCGACCTATTATGTAGAAGAATGATTGTTATTCGAACCCACAATTCTCACGTCTTGTCTGGAAATTCTAATCTATTGTTGTAAATCTGATATGGTGTGTAACGATGAATCACTCATATTTCACTAGGGATTCTGTAATTCTACTCCGATACTCCGTTAGCGAAATCCCGACATGCTTCTTAAAGCAAAAACCCAAATATTTAGGATCGGTTATCCCGACGCGATCTGCAATCTCAGAAGCTTTAAGCTCTGTAAGACGCAGCATTTGCTTAACAGCCTCTATCCGGATGTGCATGACATATTGTCCATAGGTTAGTTTTACTTCTTTTTTAAATACACGACTGAAATAACCTGTACTAATGTGTAGGAATGAGCAAACCTCTTGAATGGATAAAGCTGGATTCATAAAATGATCTTTCGTATACTGAATGGCTTCTTCGACAATATCTTTATATACATGCTTCCGCTGGCTGGAAATCTTCCTCATCATTTCAATGCATATATCATAAACCCAACGTTTTGCCTCTCTTAAACCCGGCAATCTATACATTTCCGCATGCAGTTGAATACTTGTACCTAACAGTCCGTCAAGATCAATATCAGCCTCTTTCGCTGTACGCAATATTACCGTCAATACCTCAAATAAATAGATTTGAATATCCTGCAAAGCAAATTTACTTTCAAACAGTTCATCGAATATCGTATCAACTGCTTCAGAAAGCTCTTCGACCGTCCCCATCTTCAAACTGTTCCTTAAAGCTTGCCCCTTCAGTTCGTCGAATCGAAGTTGCTCACTCTCATAATCTTCAATATTGTGAAAATAGATAACCTTCTTGGACCCCATAACAAGACGATAGTCTAGTGCAATAAGCGTTTCCCGGTAAGAATGATGTACATCGGCAATATCTGAAACACGCGAGCCAACACCAATCGTGACATTCAGCTTCAGCTCTTGCACAATCTGCTCAAGAACATCCGACAGTGCTGCTTGCATAATCGAAAACCAATGCTCCTTGTGCTGTCCATTATCGATAGCCAGCAAAGCAATGCTTTCTTGATAAATAAACACTTTCCCAAGCGAATTGATGTCCCATACTTCTCGCGTTCTATTCAAAACAGCTTGAATCATATAATCCACACCACGCGACTGTCTTAACAAGGAAGAGGAGTATTCTTTTGGTTCTTCCATAGGATAAAGAGCGATGAGCGCTACAACATACTGAGAGCCGCGCAGCTGAATATCATAATTCATTGATTTTTCTTCAATTTGCTGGCTTGTCAGTTTTCGGGTAAGCAGCGATGCTAGAAATGATTCCTGAAGCACAGGCATACTTGTTCGATAATGATCTTGCAAAATTCGAAAGTATTCAGAATGCTCTACATTCTTCTTCATTTCTTTTGCTATGTCTGACTCTTCATCCACAAGAAGCATATTATTCAAACGAATCCCCTCCAATTTAAACAAGATGCGTCATGAATTTTTTACAATTTCATCATATCACCCTATAAAATCAGGCCTTATGACAAACTTTATACGTTTTTGTCCTTTTCATTGCCTATCCGAAAATGCTTACATTTTGTGTTGGTATTATTTTTAGATTTTGTTTTTTTATTGGTTCGCAGCTATGCTCAGCTATACAATGAGCAGTATTTTGCTCCGATGGTTTTATTGAAAAATAATTAATAATCGCTAAAACTAGCTTGGAAAAAGATAATAAACCCCTCCTTGATGAAGATGGGTTTAAACCTAAAGCTCATAAAAAAGCAGCCCCGTCTATAACATGGAAGGGACTGACCCCTTAGCGTGAGACAAATTAAAACACCTTCAAGAAAATGCAACCATGTCGTAAGATATGGAGACAACCTTGGAGGTGTTTTTACGTTGGCAACAAGAGTAAGTTACCCAGTGGAAACAAAAATGAAAGCTATTGAATTG
>NZ_JBFTPT010000016.1:0-189591 GCF_056398625.1 Paenibacillus sp. 01T431 | reverse complement strand
GCCGCCGGGTCCCCCTGGCCCAAAGCCGCCGGGTCCCCCTGGCCCAAAGCCGCCGGGTCCCCCTGGCCCAAAGCCGCCGGGTCCCCCTGGCCCAAAGCCGCCGGGTCCCCCTGGSCCAAAGCCGCCGGGACCGCCCGGCCCAAAACCGCCGGGACCGCCCGGCCCAAAACCGCCGGGACCCCCTGGGCCAAAACCGCCGGGACCCCCTGGGCCAAAACCGCCGGGACCCCCTGGCCCAAAACCGCCGGGACCACCTGGGCCAAAACTGCCGGGTCCCCCCGGCCCAAAGCCGCCGGGACCACCTGGGCCAAAACTGCCGGGTCCCCCCGGCCCAAAGCCGCCGGGTCCGCCCGGCCCAAAACCACCTTGCTGAGGCGTTGGCGTGATCATTCGAGGTCCACCACAACCGCAGCCCTTGCTAGCTGGACGAGAATTCACATTATTAGCATAAGTATATTCCATGAGAGTACTCAGACTCCTTTACATCGCAAATTAGGCATTTATCCTACTGTAGCGTATGCGGCAAAAGCCTATGAGGTGAGTGTGCGTATGAGGCGGGTGTAAAAGGGAACTAGTATTTCTTATCGAGCTTAACGGACATTAGTTCCGCTATTTTGGCTTAAAACGCAAGTTTAGCCTACTAACGGACATAGGATACGTTATTACTCTTAAAATGAGCTCAATTCGCCCTAATTCCAGCAAATAAAGGATCCTATGTCCGTTAAAACTTCAATATACGGATATTTCGCCAAATAGAGGAACCTATGTCCGTAAGGAGAGAAAACCTGACCATTATCGAAGGTAAAAACTCCTATGATACTAATGAGGTCAACCTAACCTCTATCCAGTTACAGGCTAGCTATTCGGAAGATAAATGAATACACTCTGCCACGCTATGTCTATCAATTGTATATATTTGCCTATAGCGAAACTGTCCCTATATAATGATATGAAAATAATTACAGAAGGTGGTTGTTGCGTGAATCAACTGCGGGGCATTATTTTGGAAGGATTTTCGAATGCGGGTAAAACATCGGTATTGAAGTCGTTAAAGCTAATGCAAGCGCAGGACGAATCAGCTGAGCGAAGTGTTATCGTTTTAAGCGAGCATTATTCACAGGTGCTGCACAACGTACGTGGTCAGTTTATAACATCAAGTCACGAAGAGCATCTCCAATTGTTGAGTGAAAGAGTTGCTATGCTGAGGCAATTAGAAGAATGGTCAACTAAGCTAGGGAGAGCTTCACGCGGCTCGCGAGGTGTATTCTTTATACTAGAAAGGTTTCATTTAAATCATAGAGTCGCCTATTCTGATAAAACAAATAATGAAATTGAAGCTATCGAAAAGGAACTCTTACACTTTGGGGCAAAATGTGCATTATTAACGATATCACCGGAAATAGCTGAACTAAGAATTCAAAGCCGCACGCCTGATGAATGGTCGAATAAGAGTAGTGAAGAAATTAAAGCAGCAGCAGATGAACTGGTAGCAACTCAATTGAAACTGCGAAAAGCAGCAGCAAACTCAGTCATTCCTACTCTAGAAATCAACACCGATAACAAAGCTTGGGACACTTACGCAAAAGAAATCATTCGTTTGTTGGACTAGTATATTCCTCCAGTAATTAATGAGCATCACAAGCCAATTGTCAGAGCTGTGCTTCAACTCCCTGCATCATAAGCAAATTGTCAGAGTTGTACTTCAACTCCCAGCACCATAAGAGCATGGTCAGTGTTACACTCCAACTCCCTGAACCTAAGTGGACGGCAGGGTTGTAATTCAACGTTCTGCAACAGAAGCAGATAGACAAAGTTGTACTTCAACTTCCTGCACCCTAAGCTCATCAGCAGTATCGTAACCCAACTCCAACTCCCGCGTCTTATGTACATTGTCAACATTCCACTCTTTTTCCCTGCACTTAAGCAACTTTCCACTCCAACACCCAGCACCTTATACGCATCATAAAAGAAATAAAAACCGGCGCTTGCCTCATTAAAGAGGCAAGCGCCGGTTTGGAAAAACAATATTATTTAACAGCTGCTTCGTAACGTTTGCCAACTTCATCCCAGTTAACTACGTTCCAGAACGCTGCGATGTAATCAGGGCGTTTGTTTTGGTAGTTCAGGTAGTAAGCGTGCTCCCATACATCGAGGCCAAGGATTGGCGTTTCGCCTTCCATGATCGGGCTGTCTTGGTTTGGCAAGCTGTATACTTTCAATTTGCCGTTTGCAACTGCTAGGAATGCCCAGCCGCTGCCGAAACGTGTTGTTGCTGCTTTTGCGAAGTCAGCTTTGAAAGCTTCAAAGCCGCCTAGCTCGCTTTCAATTGCTGCTGCAAGAGCGCCAGTAGGTGCTCCGCCAGCGTTTGGAGCGATTGTTTCCCAGAACAAGCTGTGGTTAGCATGTCCGCCGCCGTTGTTGCGAACAGCAGTACGGATTGCTTCAGGAACGCTTGCAAGATCGGAGATCAAATCTTCGATTGATTTGCTTTGCAATTCTGGAGCGGACTCCAAAGCAGCGTTAAGGTTAGTCACGTAAGCGTTATGGTGACGGCCGTGGTGAATTTCCATTGTAGTCGCATCGATATGCGGCTCAAGTGCGTTGTGCGCGTACGGCAAAGCAGGTAGTTGATGTGCCATTTTTTACAGCCTCCTAATTATATGTAGTTATCCAAGTCCATTATCCCTTATCCGATTGAATAAATCAACATTATTGTTTCAAAAGTCGAATGGGCTAAAACGATCAAACATAACCTAAAATAGGGTATCTCGACGCTAGCTAAAATATACAGATTAGGAAGATAGAACTGCATTTATAGAGAAATAAATGGATTAAATTGTTGTAAGCGCTTAATATTAAGCGTTTACACGAGATAATTGATGATTTCTTTAATTTTTTTAAGGAATATTAAAGATTGAAGCAGGATTTCGTTTAATTTTGTCGTAATATATTTTAAATGCAATACTATGACATGGTATAGAAGGTGTAATTTTAATGAATGTTCGTTCCTTCCAGTTGTCCGATTACCGATCAATTACAGCACTGCTTGAAGAGGTTCTAACAGAAGAGTGCTACGAACAAACGATGGAAGCTTTTGCCCGCCAGTTGTCATGGGATAGTGATTTAGTATTAGTCGCTGTCGAAAATTCCGAAATTGTGGGCATGATTATCGGTACGATTGATAATAACAAAGGTTATTATTATCGAATTGCTGTATCTCCTCTCCACCAAAGGAAAGGAATCGGTAAAACGCTTATCCAGGCATTGCGCCAGCGCTTCGAACAGCGCCGTGTCACAAAGATACTAATTACCGCGGACGAGCACAACGAGCCAGTTTTACCGCTGTACGAGTCGATGGGGTATGTAGCCAACGATTTTATCAGATCTTTTCAGAAATTGAGCATTGTAGCTGGTTAACGCGAACTTTACTGCATGTAAGTTGTACGCAGGGCATATCTGCATCGCCATTGCTTTTGGCGGTCAGATATGCTTTTCTTATTACTATATACATTTATGAGGAGAACGGGATGGAACCATATCGGCACTGTGTCATCAAAAGCTTCAAACATAACGGTCACATTCACCGTATATGGCAACAGAATTGGCTTGTGCCTGATGAGCTGCTTGACGAGCAGCATAAAGCGGAATCCATTAAGGTGCTCATAAACCGTCAAACGCCGATTCAAGAGGCTGATGGTAAGATATGGATCAGCCGCGTCCCAGCAGTCTCCTTTTTTATACCGGGGCAGTGGTTCAATGTTGTGGCTCTGCTAGAGGACGGAGGCGTCCGCTATTATTGCAATATTGCCTCACCGCTGTACATTCAGGGTGATGTGCTTACCTATATCGATTACGATTTGGACGTTATTCGTACAGTTGATGGTGGAAGGACAGTCGTCGATCAAGATGAATATGAGATGCACAAAGCGGCTTATCACTATCCGAAAATGGTCGAAGAAAAGGTGCATGAGGGTCTTGATGCGCTTTTGAAGCGGATGGATCAAGGGCAATCGCCTTTTCAGGATCAGCTCGTGCTGAAGTATTATGAGGATTGGCTGAAACGAAGTGAAGAGGTGGAACAATGAGCCTTGAGGACCAGAATCGCAAGCCAAGTAATGAAAAAGCAGGAATCAGTGTAGATGCGGGATTATCTGCCCATACTGTTGCAAGCAATCGCTCCAATTGGCTCGCAGAACTGCTCGATTGGTCGAAAACATTGGTTGTTGCATTTGCTGTGGTGCTGCTTCTGCATTTTTTTGTATTTAACCTCTCGAAGGTAGAAGGTCATTCGATGGAGCCGACGTTAACGGAGCATGAGTGGCTGTTTGTTAATAAATTTGTGTACCTGGTCGGCAAGCCCAAGGTTGGTGATGTCGTTATTTTGAAGGAACCGGATATGGGAGAAGACGAGGAAAAGTTTCTTGTAAAAAGGATCGTTGGGGTTTCCGGTGATCGTATTGAAATCCATAATAAACAATTGTACCGTAACGGCGAGCTAGTGGACGAGCCTTACACGGATTCATTAATAGAAGATATGAGCTATGGGCCTGAAGTAATAAGTGAAGGAAACTATTTTGTAATGGGGGATAATCGACATGCTAGGGCGAGCTTGGACAGCCGGACGTTTCACGCTGTGCCAGAAGAACTGATTCGCGGCAGAGCCGATTATATTTTATGGCCTTACAAAAAGATAAGAGCGCTTTAATCACATTGTGTGTGAATAGCGGCTGCTTACGAAGTAAGTTTGCTAACGCAAACTTTAAATAGATGCTTACGAAGTAGGTTTGCATTCGCAAACCTTTAGGAGGGATTCTTATGAAGGACGTTATGATCTATACGGACGGTGCATGCTCTGGCAATCCGGGGCCGGGCGGCTGGGGAGCAGTGCTGTTTTTTGGCGTTCATCAGAAGGAAATTTCAGGTGGAGAGAAACACTCGACGAACAATCGTATGGAAATCCAAGCAGTAATCGAAGGGTTGAAGCTGCTTAAGGAGCCCTGTAAGGTGACGGTGTATAGTGATTCAGCGTATGTCGTGAATTGCTTCCAGAAAGGCTGGATACACGGCTGGCTGCGCAACGGGTGGAAGAACAGCAAGAAGGAACCTGTAGAGAACCAAGAGCTTTGGAAAGCGCTTTGGGAGCTTATGCAGCGTCATAAAGTAGAATACGTAAAGGTAAAAGGCCATAGCGATAATGAATGGAATAATCGTTGTGACGAGCTGGCTCGTGAAGCAATTAAAAGGTTATAGATGATGACAGATAGATGGGCAAAGCTGAAGGAAGAGATGATTGCGGCGGCACCAAGCCTCGGCATCGACAAGATAGGGATCGCTTCGGCGGATCCATTCACATCATTAAAGCAAATTTTGCTTAGGCACCGCGAGCTCGGAAGAGAGTCTGGCTTCGAGGAGCCTGACATTGAGAAAAGAACGAATCCAGCGCTGTTGTTTGAAAATCCGCAGTCGATTATTGCAATAGCCATTGCCTATCCATCCAAGCTGAAGGACCCTCCTAAATCAGAGCCGGGTGCAAGGCGAGGCATTATGTCACGTTCAGCTTGGGGAGAAGATTACCATAAAGTGTTGCGTGATCGGCTTGCTAAGCTGGAAGCATGGCTAAGGGAGCGGATGCCGGATTTGCGCGTGGAAAGCATGGTCGATACCGGCGCATTGTCGGATCGCGCCGTTGCTGAGCGTGCAGGCATTGGCTGGAGCGCAAAAAACTGCGCGATCATATCGCCGGAGCTCGGCTCGTGGATTTACCTCGGTGAGATGATTACGAATGTTCCATTTGAACCGGATGAACCGATAACGGAAAGCTGCGGCAGCTGCACCAAATGTATTGACGCTTGCCCGACGGATGCACTAGTTGGACCGGGGCAATTGAATTCAAGCCGCTGCATCTCCTTTGTTACACAAACGAAGGGAATGATATCGGACGAGTTCATGCGAAAAATCGGCAATCGGCTTTATGGCTGCGATACTTGCCAGACGGTCTGCCCGATAAACCGCGGCAAAAACTGGACGCATCAACCAGAGCTGCAGCCGGATATGGAATTAGTTAAGCCGCTGCTCGTACCGCTTCTAACGATAGGCAACAAGGAGTTTCAAGCCAGATATGGCCGAACATCCTCCGCTTGGCGGGGCAAGAAGCCGATTCAGCGCAATGCAGTAATCGCGCTCGGCAACTTTAAAGAGGCTAGTGCAGTGCCGGATTTGATCAAGGTGCTGGAGCAGGATCCTCGCCCGGTGCTCCGCGGAACAGCTGCATGGTCGCTTGCGCGAATTGGCGGCGAGCAGGCAAAGTCTGCTTTGCTTGGAGCATCAGTGAAGGAAACGGATGAGGAAGCACTACAGGCGATTGCGAATGCCATTGCTCAATTAAGCACGATTCCAGAAGACAACTCGGAAGCAGGTGGTGCAAGTGAGTGAACGACTTTATACGGCTGAGATCGATTCGCCTATCGGGCCGATGACGTTAACGGCAACGGACAAAGGGATTTGCCACTTGGACTTCGCTCCTTACGATTCGGCTTTAGAGAAACTAGAGCAGTGGACGAAGCGGGTATTTGGGCACGGTGCCGCGGATATTACGCGGGTCGAAGCAGCCTCTCATGAACAGCTGAATGAAGCAGCAAGGCAGTTGGCGCTTTATTTTGCCGGAGAGCTTCAGCAATTCGATCTGCCTATTCAAATGTATGGCACACCGTTTCAGCAGAAGGTGTGGGCAGCTTTGCAGCAAATCCCTTATGGGGAAACGCGTACTTATAAGGATATCGCTGTGATGCTGGATCAGCCTGGAGCTATGCGTGCCGTAGGTGGAGCGAACAATCGCAACCCTGTCTCGATCATCGTGCCTTGTCATCGCGTGATTGGGGCAAGCGGCCAAATGATTGGTTATGGCGGAGGTCTTCCTATTAAAATCGCGCTGCTTGATCTGGAAAAGAGTGCGAAATAAGAGCATCAAAAATTGTCACAAAAAGGTTAAGCGGAGCGTCAGCATGTTCATTGCGAACAAGAGGTGAACATGCTATCATGGGAACATTATACACAGCAGGAGATTTGGAAAGGGTCAGGTGAAAGGTATGTCGTGGGTGAACATTGTTGTACCAATTGTTACTTTAATTGCAGGAGCTGTTGGGGGCTTTTTTGTAGGCGTATTCTATCTGCGGAAGCAGCTTGAGAAAATGCAAAATGATCCAGAAATGATTCAGAAAATGGCGAAGCAAATGGGCTACAATCTGAATAAGCAACAAATGCAAAAAGCGCAGCACATGATGAAAAACCAAAAGATGCCTCGCAGATAAAGAAAGACGCGGGGGGACCGGAAGGAGAGTTCAGAAATGGCGGGAAAGAAAGATTACGTCAATTCGAGTGTTTCGAGCAACCGGGAGCAAATTGAACATCACATAAGAGAAATATTGAAACTTGTCGGTGAAGATGTAGAGCGTGAAGGCTTGCTGGAAACACCCGCTCGTGTGACTCGAATGTATGAGGAGATTTTTGCCGGATATGAGGTTGATCCTCGTGAGGTGCTGGGCGTTACGTTCGATGAGCAGCATGAAGAGCTTGTCATTGTAAAAGATATCGTTTATTACAGTCAGTGCGAGCATCATATGGCGCCGTTTTTCGGAAAAGCGCACATTGGCTACATTCCTAGCGGCAAAATCGCTGGTCTTAGCAAGCTTGCTAGACTCGTAGAGGCGATTACTCGCCGCCTGCAGGTGCAAGAGCGGATTACATCACAAATTGCGGATATCCTTACTGAGGAGCTGCAGCCGCATGGCGTCATGGTCGTCGTGGAAGGCGAGCATTTGTGCATGTGCTCACGCGGGGTGAAGAAGCCTGGCAGCATGACCGTAACGTCTGCGGTAAGAGGCGACTTCCGCAGCAATCCTGCGCTTCGCTCCGAGTTTTTGACATTATTAAAGCAATAGACGATATAAACAAGCAAAATTGCCTTCAGCGTCCTCTGGATGCTGAAGCAGCTTTGACGGTGAAATATAAGATAAGTATGAGAAAATGATATACTTTCTTATATTTCAAGCAAAAACGCCTTCAGCGTCCTCTGGATGCTGAAGCAGTTTTGACGGAGAAATATAAGATAAGTATGAGGAAATGATATACTTTCTTATATTTTGAAAAAGTCCGACAGAGAACCGGGGTCAGTTCAGTCCCCAGCTCCCATGTCGGACTTTTTTTTGCTGAATAGATTAAAATGGCACCCATACGAGCTTTCGAGCTTCTTCAAATCGATCACTAACGAACGTCCAATTCACGACATTCCACCAATCTTGAATATACTCAGGCCGCTTGTTTTGATGTTTTAAATAATAGGCATGCTCCCACACATCCAAGGCCAACAAAGGCACAACATCCCATTGTGATAAATTCTGATGTTTCTCTGCGGTTAATATTTCAAGCCGGCTGCTGCGTGGACTCCAAACTAGAATCGCCCAGCCACTGCCCTCCACCTTCGCCGCTGCCTTGCTAAATTGATTCTTAAAGGCGGAGAAGCTGCCAAAATCATTTCGGATTTGCTGGCTCAAAGCTCCTATCGGCTCACCTCCACCATAGGGTGTCATGATGCTCCAGAAAAGAGTATGTAAATAGTGGCCAGCACCGTTAAAAGCAAGCTCTCGCTCCCAATGCTTAACCAGCTCAAATTGATTCGTCTCGCGTGCGATTTTGAGCTGCAATTCCGCTTCATTTAGACCATCGACATAGGACTGATGGTGTATATCATGATGGATTCGCATCGTATGCTCATCGATATAAGGCTCGAGGGCACTGTAAGCATAGGGCAGAGGAGGCAGTGTATGTCCCCCGATGGGGACTTGCTGGACAATGGCGCGGTGCTGATTATTGCCTGAGCTGGTTACCTTTTGGCGATAGGAGCTCATTAGGCCGATATAATAGTTGGATTCACGAATGGCGTGTGAGATGACGGATTTGGTAACATCAGAAGAAGCCGACGCGGTGCGCTCATTTAGCTGTCTGAGTTGATCGACATACGTTCTTGATTGTTCAAGAGATGTCTCTACAACCGCTTCAATCGTTTGTTCCATATAGGATGGCAAGCGTGACGGAATGGGAAGCCATTCATCCAGCCATTGATTAGTATATTGAGCAGTATTGGTGAAAACAGGCTCCCATGCTTGGAGAAGCTGAACATACTGACGCTCCATCTCAGGCGCTGCCTGCAAAATAACAGCGATATGCTCTTTCTCTTGCAGCTTCCAATGTCTAACTAATTCCATTACGCGAACGGGCATGAGCGTTCCATAAACAAAAAGCACGACCATCGCCTCCCTTTTTCGCAACAAATGCATCTATGTTAGATGTATTCGTTGGTAAGCGGGCTTATGTCGTGCTTCATTATTATGTTCGTTCTGCTTGGAGCTGTTGATCAACTTGGCTTAGAAATAAGGCTGCTCTTTGGATATATTCGCTCGGATGAACTTGGAACAGCAATTCGTGTTTGCCTTCGGGAACAATCCAAGAACGTGATAGAACGTTGCCTTGCCCTTCAGCAATAGCTTCTGCGGTTTGGTAAGGCGCCTTTGAATCTTCTGTGCCGTGGATGATAAATAACGGGATATCGTAAACGTTAGATAAAACCTCGCTTGCCGGAATAGATCCAAAGCTTGTACCCGTCCAAAGGGGGATCATCGATTCAATAAGCGGCAAAGAGAACTGCGGCAATGAAACAAATTGATTCAAGTTATCAAATAATGCCTCGGGGCTCGGGATGAAAAGACTGTCGAGTATCATGGCATCAATTTCATCGGTCTGCAGTCCTGCTTGCAGTGCCGTTCCTGCACCCATTGAGAAGCCCCAGACGACGATGTCCTCCGCTCCGCGTGATTTTGCATAATCTACTGCAGCAAGCAGCTGTTGTGACTCCTCAAGGCCGCCAGTGGCCGGAGCTTTGTACTCCTTCGATGCATAGCCGTAGTCAAACAATAATATATTATAGTTTAAACCGTGCAGCAGCTTCGAGAGCTCATACATCGGTACCCATGATTCTTCGCGATTAGCGCCATAACCGTGGCTGAAAACAACAGTTCGTGCTGAAGGAGCCGCTTCGCTTGCATCACTCTCTGCAGGGATGAACCAGCCGCTGACCGTCGTATTTCCGCTTTTGCTAGGGAAAATGACATCCTCGTAATCTAGGCCGATAGCCGCTTGCGGATTAGAGGAGAGTGGGGCTACATAAGGGTATGCAAGCATCCATGCGACATAGCCATGAAAAATAATGACAGCAATCAAACACATTGCCGTAAGGGAAGCAATGGAAGCAACCAGCAAATGCTTGCTGCGGCTTTTGGTTTTGCGCAATTGGGACAGGTTATCCGATTCGCCAAGCGGGAAGGGATGAAGGTTTTTTGGAAATCCGCCTTCAAGTGGCAATGGTGTCATTATAGTCGTGCTCATGTCGTTGTCCTCCCTCTGTAAGTAACCGTCCATTAGACTCATCTATTCGGAACGTTGTAAGCGCTTTTCTTATCTAGTACTTTTATCGTAGTCCGGTCCTATAAGCCTGTCAATTGTTGTCGAGGTAATGTTAATCATTTGTAATATTACTGTAATGTAAACAACTGTTCTTTACGATAATGGAAGCGATGAGTTATACTGAATGAGAATCGGTTTCATTGGATGAAACTTTTGGAGAGGGAGCTGTGGCTGCATGGAAGATGGAAAATCGACGGTTCGAGCAGTGGATCGGGCGCTTGATATATTGCTGTGTTTTATTTCAAAAACAGACTGGGCAATGACTGAGATTGCCGAACAGGTTGGCCTGCACAAAAGCACGGTGCACCGGATGCTCGCCACGCTCGAAGAGAAAGGCTTCATCGAGCGCGATCGCTCGACAGACCGATATCATTTGGGTTTAAAAATGTGGGAGCTGTCAGCCCATTTATCACGTTCAGATGATCAAGCAACAATATGGCTGCCTGAGATGGAGCGTTTACGCGACCAGCTAGGCGAGACCGTTAGCATATACGTAAGAGACGGCTCTGAGCGGATTCGTATGCAGGCCGTGCAAAGCAATCAACCCGTTAGGCGGGTAGCGCCTGTAGGCGTGAGACTGCCGCTTTATGCAGGTGCATCGAGCAAGGTGCTAATCGCTTATTCAGATCCGATCGTACAGGAAAGCATTTTTGGAGATCCAGCTTGGCTT
Organism: Paenibacillus sp. 01T431; assembly: GCF_056398625.1. Classification (NCBI taxonomy): domain Bacteria; kingdom Bacillati; phylum Bacillota; class Bacilli; order Caryophanales; family Paenibacillaceae; genus Paenibacillus; species Paenibacillus sp. 01T431. The sequence continues at coordinate 178,406 of NZ_JBFTPT010000016.1, read as the reverse complement.
TACTCTCTGGATTTGGATCAATACAAGCAGCAGCTCGAAGAGATTTGTATGCAGGGATATGCCACAAGCTTCGAGGAACGCGAACCGGGAGCAGCGGCGCTTTCTGCGCCTATTTTTAACCGTACCGGCAAGCTCGCTGCTGCATTATCCGTGTCGGGCCCTGCCAGCAGGATGACGATGGACACGATGAGGGAATACGCCCCGGTCATGATGGAGTCCGCCAAACGGATGGGTACGATGATTCTATAGTCATAAAAGAAACAGCAGGCATGAGGTGATCCTCGGGCCTGCTGTTTTTGTTTAAACACATTAGGGTTGTTGGGTAGTGTAGCCCGTTTAAGCTACGCCTTTGCTGGGATGTTGCTTAGCTAGCGGTTGCTGCATCTAGGTTTTTAACAAGCAGCCATGGTCCACGAATGATTGGAGCATATGAGTTTCAGGATTAAGTCATCTAATCGGTGGGAGTGGAAGCTCCTGTGTATTGCTTTTTAGAGAAGGTAACGGACATCAGATACGCTATTTGCTCCTTTTCCTTACGTTTGGAGTGGCTAACGGACATAGGGTACGCTATTGGGCTTAAAAAGGTAGGATTTAGCTCGATATGTGACAAATAGCGGATTGTATGTCCGTTAAATCTGTTGTGGACGTTAATTGTTATAAATAACGGATCCTATGTCCGTAAAGATGAGCATTATGCGACATAGCGAAGCTTTGACGCTTCAAGTGCAGTAGAGGACTAATTTGATTGTGATATTTACGTGCCTGCTCCGGGTGGGGGATCGTGGCAGGGTGTTGGCTTTAATTTGGTTCAAACTCAAACTACAGGACTAACGTGATAGCTGCACGCCTGCTTTGGGAGGGGAACGTGGTTAGATTGTTGGCTGTAATTTATTCAAACTCATAATGAGCATTTGAAGTAAAAGAAGGTTGGAATTATGAGCTTGAGTAACCAAACTTGCTGTAACGGACATCAGATACGTTATTTGCTTCGAATCCTCCCTTTTGGGGCGGCTAACGGACATAGGATACGCTATCGGGCTACAAAAGGTAGGTCTATGCTCGAAATGGGACAAATAGAGGATCTTATGTCCGTTAAATTTGTTGTGGACGTTAATTGTAATAAATAACGTATCCTATGTCCGTTAGATGAAGTTTTGTGCGAAAAAGTGAGGCTATGACACTACAAGCGTGACTAAGACTAATGTTTTAGTGGCGCGCCTGCTCTCGGAGGGGAGCAAGACTAAGGTGTTGGCTGTGCAAGCATGCTTAAACTCATAATGATTGATTGAGCATGTTTGGAAGTACTGGAGCCACGAGCAAGCATAGGCCACGGAAATTGTTCCAGTGTACAGTGACAGGTAACACGTAAAACATAACAGGTAGCAAATAACAAAAAGTAGGTAACAACGCCATTGCTTTATAACAAACGAAAAAAGAGCATTGCCGACTAATCGGCAATGCTCTTTTTAATACGGCGCAGGATATGCGCAGATTATTACATGTTAGCGATCATTTGACGAAGTACAGTTTGCAGGATACCGCCGTTGCGATAGTAATCAACGTCCACTACCGAGTCAAGACGTACAATTGCTGGGAAGTCGAAAGTCGTGCCGTCTTCGCGAGTAGCCGTAACGGTAACTTGCGAACCTGGAGTAACGTCATTTGACAAGCCAACGATGTCGAATGTTTCGCGGCCAGTGATGTTAAGCGTCTTCCAGCCTTGACCTTCTGGGAATTGGAGTGGCAATACGCCCATACCAACCAGATTGGAGCGGTGAATACGCTCGAAGCTTTCAGCGATAACAGCTTTGACGCCTAGTAGGAATGTACCTTTTGCAGCCCAGTCACGCGAGCTACCAGTACCGTATTCTTTACCAGCAAGAACGACAAGGTTTTTGCCTTCGTTTTGATATTTCATCGATGCATCGTAGATCGACATGACTTCATCCGTTGGAAGGTAAGTCGTTACGCCGCCCTCTGTACCTGGAGCCACTTGGTTACGAATACGAATGTTCGCAAACGTACCGCGCATCATAACTTCATGGTTACCACGACGTGAGCCGTAAGAGTTGAAGTCTTCGCGTTTAACGCCGTTTTCGATCAAGTATTGACCGCCTGGGCTGTTAACTGTGATGTTACCAGCAGGTGAGATATGATCCGTTGTTACGGAATCGCCCATAAGAGCAAGTACGTTTGCTGTATGGATATCTTTGATATCAGAAAGCTCGGAGCTTAGGTTTTCGAAGAATGGCGGGTTTTGGATGTAAGTTGATTTTGCATCCCACTCGTAGCTTTCGCCCTTAGGTACCGAAATTGCGTTCCAACGCTCATTTTGTGTAAATACGTTTTCGTATTTGTCACGGAACATTTGCGGGTTAAGCGCAGCTGTCATTGCGTCGTTGATTTCTTGCGACGTTGGCCAAATATCTTTTAGGAATACAGGCTTGTTGTCTTCAGTGAAACCAATTGGATCAGTTGTCAAATCGATGTTAGTCGTTCCAGCAAGCGCATAAGCGATAACTAGTGGCGGAGAAGCCAAGTAGTTTGCTTTTACTTGTGCGTGGACACGGCCTTCAAAGTTACGGTTACCGGAAAGTACAGCAGATACGGTCATGTCATTGTCGATGATCGCTTTGCTTACTTCGTCTGGAAGTGGACCGGAGTTACCGATACAAGTCGCACAGCCGTAACCAGCAACGTGGAAGCCAAGTGCTTCAAGCGGCTCGATTAGATTTGCTTTTGTCAAATATTCCGTAACAACGAGCGAGCCCGGTGTTAGGGAGCTTTTTACATAAGCAGGTTTCTTAAGTCCAAGTGCTACTGCTTTCTTAGCAACTAGACCAGCGCCAACCATTACGCTTGGGTTCGAAGTGTTCGTACAGCTTGTAATAGCTGCGATAACGACTGCGCCTGTACCCATTTGGCTAACTTGGCCGTCATTATGATTAACAGTAACGAACTGCTCGATTTTCTCATCGGAGAGACCGTAGCCGCCTTTGTCAATCGGTGTGCGGATGATGCTATTGAAAGATTCCTTCATTGCAGTAAGCTCTACGCGGTCTTGAGGACGTTTCGGCCCTGCAAGGGAAGGAACGATTGTCGAAAGATCAAGCTCAACAACATCCGAGAATACTGGATCTGGAGTCTCGTCTGTACGGAACATGTCTTGCGCTTTGTAGTAAGAGCCAACAAGCTCAATAAGATCCTCATTGCGGCCAGTTTGGCGCAAGTAGCTAAGAGTCTCGTTATCTACAGGGAAGAAGCCGATTGTAGCGCCATATTCTGGTGCCATGTTGGCAACTGTTGCACGGTCAGCAAGGCTGATGTTCGATAGACCAGGGCCGAAGAACTCAACAAATTTACCAACAACGCCTTTTTTACGCAAAATTTGAGTAACCGTAAGCGCAAGGTCAGTTGCAGTTGAACCTTCTGCAAGTTTGCCTGTCAATTTGAAGCCGATAACTTCTGGCATTACAAAGTAAAGCGGTTGACCAAGCATACCAGCCTCAGCCTCGATACCGCCAACGCCCCAGCCTACTACGCCTAGACCGTTGATCATCGTAGTGTGGGAATCCGTACCTACGAGGGAATCAGGGAATACGACTGTTTCGCCGTCAACTGTTTTTGTAGCTGCAACAGATGCAAGGTACTCCAAGTTAACTTGGTGAACGATACCTGTACCTGGTGGAACCGCGCGGAAGTTATCAAATGCTGTTTGTGCCCAGCGAAGGAAACGGTAACGCTCTTCGTTGCGCTCAAATTCAACTTTAGTATTGTATTCAAGTGCTTCAGGTGAACCAAATGCATCAACCATGATCGAGTGGTCAATTACAAGGTCAACTGGTACGAGCGGGTTGATTTTTTTCGGATCTCCGCCTGCTTTTTTCACAGTGTCGCGCATTGCAGCAAGGTCAACGACAACCGGTACGCCTGTGAAATCCTGCAAAACGATACGAGCAGGGATGAAAGGAATTTCTTTATCTTCGCGTCCGTCAGCCCATGTAGCAAGCTGCTTTACATGTTCAGGGGTAATTGCGCGTCCGTCAAATTGACGAACAGCAGCCTCAAGCAATACTTTAATTGAAAAAGGAAGCTTGGAAATATCGCCTAGTCCTTGCTCTTCAAGTCCGCCTAGACGGTAGTAAGCATAAGACTTGCCGCCAGCGTCGAGCGTTGTGCGAACTGAATAATGATTTTGTGTAGACATCGTCATTCTCCTTTTAACTGTAGTCTGAGTTTCATTCTGTGAAACACTATTTCATAATTTCTATATCTATAGTATATCGTTAAAATAGTCCTTCCGTAAAGTCCAATTATGTCTTTATGCGCTTGGAAATGGCATTGAAAATGATCCTCAATGAATGTTACATGAAATGGCAGAGTGCTTCATATAATGAAGCAGTTAATCAGCGACAAGTTTAGCACGAATTACTTGATGACGTTCTCATGCCATAAAGGCAAGCTGTAGCAGCATAGGCTTGAAATATAAGATTGCTATCGAGAAGGTCAATCCAAAAACTTATATTTCATCGTGAAACGGCGGCCATGAAGCATTAAGGGAGAAGCTGCAGTCTTTTACAATTGAAATGTAAATTCGGTTAAGTTGGATTCCTATCCCAAAAGTTTATATTTCAACGCCAATCGAGTTAGCCTCATCAAAAGAGATGCTGCAGCCGTTTACGCTTGCACTCACGATAAGGTCAAGGAGGGATTGCTATGCCGCGAACAGGCAACCGGGGGCCAGGAACTCAGGGCCAAAAGCATAACCAAACATCATCCAAACCATCAGCTTCTCAGCGCAAGTCGCAGCAGAAAGTTGTAACGCATGCCATCCAGAAGCAGCCGTCGCCTTCCGGGTTGCAAGCGGAGCGAAATGCTGAAATCGGCGATCAAGCACTGCAAAATCAAAAAAGAGCAAATCAGGAAGAAAAGCCAGTAAAACAACAAACGTCAAAGTTAAACTCGCTGCTTCGTTCCTCTGATTACGATCCGCACGATCAGCAAGGGAAGCTGCAAGGTTGGAAAGCTGCTGTTCATCGCTATATTAGCTTGTACAATCAAGCCGAAGCGAATCAGCATGCGGCTGTGCTGACCGATTACGTTACGGACCGCGATCATTGTGATCGCCTAAGATTCAGGCTTGAGCGTCTTCGTGAACGCGATTTGCTTAGAGGCGCGCTTCCAGCAGGAAGCGAAACAAAAGCAGAGCTCATACGCGTCAACGAATCATCAAGCGAGGTCTCTGTGTTGATTCGTCTCCACATCAAAAGAAGAATGGAGCAGTCTGGGCGTTTTTACATGGAAGAAAGATCTGAATTTGAGCGTCTTTGGTTAGGGCTCGCTGGTCACTCATGGAATGTTCTTCGTGTTGAGCCAATTATATCGGAAAGAAGACCGCGTTATGGCACAGCAGTAGACAATTGGATGACCGTCGATGATTACTCGGAGCTATTTGGCGAACAATCTTCGCCATCAACACCATACTTAAATTATGACCTATTACAGCAATTCAAACACAGGCCATCTGGTATTCGTTACAGGAGAGATTTGGTTGCTGCATATGCGGATCGTTGGTGGAATGAGGGGAACCCAGCGTATGAGCTTTTTGAGGTGAATTGTACCAATTACGTGTCCCAGTGCATCTTTGCAGGCAATGCTCCGATGAACTATACTGGTAAGAGAGAAACGGGCTGGTGGTATAAGGGCCGAAATAAGGGCAGTGAATGGTGGAGCTACAGCTGGGCGGTATCAAACGCGATAACCAACTATTTAACTGGTTCAAAGACCTCAGGCTTGCGTGCAGAGGTTGTGCAATCTGCGGATGAGCTGCAGCTTGGGGATGTCATTACGTATGACTGGAATGGTGATCATCGCTTTCAGCACAGCACAATCGTAACTGCTTTTGACTCGTTCGGTATGCCGCTAGTGAATGCGAATACCGTTTCCAGCAGGCATCGTTATTGGGATTATCGTGATTCCTATGCATGGACGGAACAAACGAAATATCGTTTTTTTCATATTGCAGATCTATTATAAATTATTGTACCGGAGGATATGCCATGGGGAGCAAGGTTAGAGTAGGTTTAGTTTACGGGGGGAAATCGGGAGAGCATGAGGTCTCTTTGCAAACGGCTTACGCTGTAATGGGTGAATTTGACTACAGCAAATATGAAATCAAGCCTTTTTATATTACGAAGCAAGGCGAATGGAAAACGGGAGCCGTTTTGCATAACCGACCAAGCAGTGTAGAAGATCTACGCAACACAACAGACGAGGCTGAGGAAAATGGCTTTGCTCTTGCTCTATTATTTCAAGGCTTGAATAGAAGCTCAAAAACTGCTGGCGATGAGCCGCGCATTGATGTGATTTTTCCTTTGCTGCACGGAACATTTGGTGAAGATGGTACCATTCAAGGGCTGTTCGAAATGGCGAACATTCCATACGTAGGAGCGGGTGTTCTCGCTTCTGCCGTTGGGATGGACAAGATTCTAATGAAAAAAGTATTTGCGCAAGAAGGCTTGCCGCAATGCATTTTCCGGTACTTCAACCGTACACAGTGGGAGAGAGACGCATCTTTCTTCATCATGGAATGCGAGGTTTCACTCGGCTATCCATGCTTTATTAAGCCAGCCAACCTAGGTTCTAGTGTAGGCGTATCCAAAGCGAAAAACCGTGAAGAGCTTATTAATGCCATCAACTATGCGTTCCGTTTTGACCGCAAGGTTATTGTAGAAGAGTTCGTGGATGCCCGCGAGATCGAAGTAAGCGTACTTGGCAATGATGATGCCAAAGCATCCTTACCTGGCGAAATTGCGCCTTCTAACGAATTTTATGACTACAAAGCCAAATACATCGATGGAAAATCGACGATGCAGATTCCGGCTCATTTGTCGCCTGAGCTTACAGAATCCGTTCGCGAAATGGCCGTTCGTGCATTTCAATCCATTGATGGCTCGGGATTATCACGTGTAGATTTTTTCCTTCGCAAAAGCGACAATCAGCTTTTTATCAACGAAGTCAACACATTGCCTGGTTTCACACCTATCAGTATGTATCCACTTATGTGGAAAGAAACCGGCATTCCATATAAAGAATTGTTAGACACCTTAATTTCCTTAGCTCTTTCCCGCCACGCGGAGAAGCAGCGGATAGATTTTACAGGTGAAGCATCACAATCGTAAGATGAATTTCTAACGATCTCTAACTTGTTATAATTTCTATAACTTTCTTAACTTTCTATAACTGTTTGTACACATATGAGAAAAAGATATAGGGAAAAATTTCTTTTATTTTTTACTTTGGGGCTTCAATCCTTATCTTTGTATCCAAGGTAAACAGGTAAAAGATCTTTTTTCCTTCTTAAAATGGACAAGTTGTTCTTCAATGCCCCAAAAGCTCGGAAAGGGTTTAAAGGTATGTGAGAAAAACGCACCAAAAGTAAAGCGTGTCCCGTAGGGACGAAAGCGATCCCCCGCAAAAGTAGAAAGCTCGCGCAGTGCAACTCCTAGGTTAGTCCAATTGCGGGTGTCCAGAGGGTGCAACCCTCGGGGCCCTCCCTTGGAAGGGAGGGTTTGGGTGGGTTCGAAAAGCTTGAAAAGGGTTTAAAGTTTTAATATGTTTGATACTAAAGGTTTAAAGGTTTGATTTGTTGATATTAAAAGTTATAAAGATTTGAAATAAGCCTTTAAAGGTTTGGTAGTAAAGCCCTTTGAAGGCACGGTAGAAATTTCACTGAAAGGAGGGAAAAAATATGGGTTTTGCAACTGAGTTTAATTCTGTGTGCAAATTTAAGTCCGAACAAGAGCTCTATGAATTGTTGGAGTATGGTCGGGGCAAAATGGTCAAGAGCGGCTTTCGCGTATTTCCAACTGGCCAAAAGGTGATTGCTTATACACCAGCCAATGAAGCGATTGCGATTGTCCGCATTTTAGCTTCTATCGCAGAAATTAATTTTCAAGGCGAAGAAGTGACACAAGTGGAGATGGAGCTCGTGAGAAAATTGACTGAGGAAGAATCAAAAGTTCAAACGGCGCTTGCTTTTGAAATGTTTTTTGGAGAGAGGGCCTAATCGATGATTGTCAGATTAGGTTTTGTCGCAATGAGCTTGCAGGTTGAGAATGCATCGCCTTCAAGAACGATGACGTTTGCGAACTTCTCGAAGCTAAACGACCGCGAGGCAGGGATTCGGAAGCTGGAAAGAATAGCAGAGGAAAATCTGCGCAATACGCTGCGGATTTTGAAGCATTGCAAAGCCAGCGACATTCAAATGTATCGCTTTTCGTCAAAGCTTATACCCCTTGCTACTCATGAGGACTTATTGGACTGGAATCCATTTGAAGCGCTAGCGCCAGCATTTCAGGAAGTTGGCGAGTTCGTGCAGAAGCACGGAATAAGAGTATCCTTTCATCCGGATCATTTTTGCGTGTTCAGCACGCCTAGACCGGAGGTGCTCGCGAAATCAGAGCTGGATTTGCTCAATCATATCCTTATGCTTGAGGCAATGGGGCTTGATGAATCGACAAAATGCAATATACATATCGGTGGAGCATACGGCGACAAGGTTGTAGCTGGTGAACGTTTTGTTCGCCAGTTCAGCTCCTTGTCGCCTCGCTTTAAACATCGGATTACGCTTGAAAATGATGATAAAACGTTCAATGTCAGGGAAACGCTAGAGGCAGCTGACCAAGTTGAGGTTCCGATGGTGCTCGACATTCACCATCATGCTGTTAATGCAGGAGACATCTCAGATGACGAATTATATGAGCATTTATGGCCGCGTATTGTTCAAACCTGGGACAAAGAGCGAGAGCGGCTGGGCATAGCTAGTACAAGCCAGCTTCCTCCCAAAATTCACGCTTCCAGTCCAAAAAGCTTATCTGACCCCCGTGGTCATGCAGATCATGTGGAAGCGGAGCCGCTTGTACAGTTTTTGCGTCATGCGGCAAGAAATACCGAATATTTGGATTGCATGCTTGAAGCAAAAAGCAAGGACGAGGCTTTGATGAAGCTGATAGAAGACTTAAGGCAACTGGAAGCAAGCGCAGAAGGCATCAAGGTGTTGGATGGCGGCCGCGTAGAAATTACTGCTGAGTAGGTATAGCAGCAAAATAACACCGTCAGGGCTTGCCTTGGCGGTGTTATTATATAGCGGGCGCTTCCAAGTAGATGCATCATTATGTAACTGAAAAGGTGAATTCGCATGGAATGGATACTTCTTGTACTTCTTGGTGTTGTAGCAGCGATGTTTGGCAGTATTGTAGGACTTGGCGGCGGTATCATTATCGTTCCTGTCTTAATGCTCATTGGTCCCACATTAACGGGAGAATCTATTGGACATGCAACAGCAGTTGGCATATCATTAACGGTATTAGTCGTTACGGCACTTGCATCTACACTGAGCTATGCCAAACGTAAAATCGTTGATTTCCGCAGCGGCTGGATATTTTTTGTGACCAGCGGGCCTGCAGCAATGATTGGCTCCGCTCTTACGGGTAAGCTGCCTGCAGGTGTATTCCAGCTTGTTTTTGGTATTTTCATGCTGCTGATGGCATCATTATTAATTGCTCGTGACTACATGAAACCGTTTTCGAAGCAGTGGCCAATCGTTCGAACGATGACCGATGCATCAGGCGAATTGCATACGTACAGCTATGGTATTATTCCTGCACTCGGCATCGGTTTTGGCGTAGGTCTCATGTCTGGCTTATTTGGAATCGGAGGCGGGTCGCTGTTTGTCCCCCTTATGGTGCTGTTATTTCGTTTTCCGCCTCATATGGCGACTGCAACGTCAATGTTTGTTATTTTTTTATCATCAATTCTAGGGAGCGGCATGCACGTTTATCTTGGTGAAACAGATTGGCTGCTCGTGCTTGCATTAGTGCCTGGAGCTTGGATCGGCGGAAAGCTGGGGGCGGCAATTGCTGTGAAAATGAGCGGCAAGGGCTTGCTTTGGCTGCTTAGAGTGACGCTTCTTCTGCTTGCGGGTCAATTAATCATTGAAGGCTTGCGTTCATTTTGATATGGTTGGAGTAATCATGCGAAACTTGGTAAAAACATCAAACGTAGTAGACCTTAACATGGATAGAAATGTTCGTGAATTTACATAGAGGGAAGAGTGATGGATCGTGAATGATCAGAACAGTACTTCCGTCGTTGGCGGTAAAAGCTTTACGGCTGTCGCAATTAATTGTGCGTCGAAAGCAGGAGAATGGATTAAGACGAAGCTTGGCAATTTTGCAAGCCTTGATATAAAGTATTCCTCGCATGATCTTGTTACGGAAATTGATAAAGGTTCCGAGCGTTTAATAAAAAATCTAGTGATGACTCATTTTCCCCATCATTCTTTTTTGGGAGAGGAAGGCGTAGAGCCTGGGCCGGAAGCGTCAACACGCGCGCTGGAGAACATCCGTGACGCTGAATATTTATGGATCGTTGATCCTATTGATGGCACAACGAACTTTGTTCACGGATTTCCTTTTTTCTGTGTATCCATTGCCTTGGCGCATAACGGCGAGGTGATCGTCGGCGTGGTCTATGACCCGATGAAGGATGAATTGTTTGTAGCCGAAAAAGGCAAGGGAGCATACGTGCACGGAAAACGGATGCAGGTATCCATGGAGGATACGCTGCGCGGCAGCTTGGTTGCAACAGGTCTTCCGGCCGACCATCATTATGCGCTGCCTCTAAATTTGAAAGGCATTCAAGCAGTTGCCCCGCAGGTTCGCAATCTCCGTATAGCAGGCTCTGCTGCGATGCATATGGCCTATGTGGCGGCAGGACGCTTGAGTGGGTTTTGGGAGATTGGACTGAATAGCTGGGATCTGGCTGCCGGCTCGCTGCTCGTTCAGGAATCGGGCGGTATTGTGACGAGTACAGTTGGCAAGCCTTACGATTTGGGAACGCGAAATATCGTAGCGTCAAATGGCCACATTCAGCAGGAGCTTATCTCGGCGCTTGCCGAGGCGAAAGCAAACGAATAAACGTAATAGACAGCGTGTACACAAACACCAAAAAAGCAGCCAGGCTTATAAATAGCCGAGGCTGCTTTTATTTATGAAATTAAACTCGGCTATTCCAAGCCTCTGCAAGCAGCTCGCTGTTAATGCCCACAGCAGCCAAGGATCCCATCGAAGCAGCCGTAATGGCTTGATACAGCTCCGTCGCTGCATCACCAGCGCCATAGATACCTGGAATGTTTGTTTTCCCAAACATATCAACAACAACAGTCCCTGCTTCAGTGACCTTGCAGCCTAATGTTTGCGGCAAGTCTGAGCCTGCAGCAAGCTTTGGTGCAAAGAAAATTCCTGTACACGGAACAATAGTACCGTCCTCCAGCACAATTTGCTTCACCATGCCATCGCTAGATTCAATACGCAGGATAGGTGAGTTAAAGGTAGGAACGTTATGCAGCTTAAGCTCCTCACGCTGCTCGTCGGTCCATTCATCAGGACCATCGGTACAAATAGTAATTTGGCTTGTCCAACCAGACAGCATTTTGGCAGAGTGCAGTGCTCTATCGCCTTTGACAATCAAGACAAGCGGTTGGTCTCTTAATTCCCAGCCATCACAATAAGGGCAGACGAAGGCACTTTTGCCATATACTTCAGACAGTCCATTAATATCAAGAGGGATGTCTTTCATTCCTGCAGCAAATAGCAGCTTTTTGCTTTGATAGATTTGTCCCTGTGCAGTCGTAATTTGAAAATGGCCATCGGTTCCAGTGATCGACACTGCAGCATCCTCTACAAAATGGACCGTAGGATATGAGCTAATCTGCTCCTTCGCGACTCGTCGAAACTCGCCTGGACTAATGCCGTCTCTGGTAAGAAAACCGTGAGTTTCGCGAGTAACTCGGTTGCGCGGACGCCCTTCATCAATAACAACTACGCTTTTTCTTGCTCTGCCTAGTACAAGTGCAGCACTCAAGCCTGCAGGTCCCCCGCCAATAATTGCTGCATCGATCATTTGTTCCATGTTAAACATCCTCTCGAATGGCTAATTTTATTTTTACGCAGAAAGAGTAGTGAGACTTGTTTATTTTACGGTTTGTGTTAATGGATTGAAGGCAGCAGAGTCTACCACCCACTGGATCGTATGCTGCTGAAGGTACTGCTGCATATGACGTTCAGCACCAATCATCACTTTTTTTACAAGACATCCCTTATTTTCTGAATGGTCAGTGGACTCAAGCTCTAAATCTTCAGCTTCAAAAAATAAATGATGATGCTGATCGTCAATATTAAAGCACTCATATAAAGGCTGTCGTCCCTCAATAACTTGAATGACATCAAAAAATGTAATTTGATCTGCAGCTCTAGCAAGCTCGTAGCCGCCGCTTGCACCCGTCACAGCACGTACGATGCCGTCCTGGCGCAGCTTGGACATAATCTTGGACAAGTAGCTCTCTGAAACTCCGAGAGAAGAAGATAAATCTTTAATACCTATGTTCTGACCGCGCTCAGCATGGGCTAAGTGAATTAAAGCATGAAGTGCATATCCGATACTTTTTGAATATTGCATAGGGTACACTCACCCTCCTTTGATACTTATACTTAATCATTGTGGATCCGTAATGTCCATTATAGATAACATGACTCCATAATGCAATGGTGTATTACAAATACGTAAATTTGCAAGGATTTACAATGTGTTTTGTCGAATGAAATAGCATGGAAGTACTGGAGATAAGCCAGGAGGAGTGAACGATGGTGACAGTGAAAAAACGAATTGCTGCGATGATGATGACAACCTTATGTTTAGGCATGCTGGTTGCATGCGAACCAAATGAAACGTCGTCAACAAATACAAAAGTAAATGAAGCGACGGATAAGCCTGAGAAAACGATGGCAATTGATGAAAGCACTGAGCCGTCAGAGCAAGAAGAGCAAGACGAGGCTTACACTGTACTTGCGAAGGAGCTTCGAGTGCCTTGGGTCATTGCTTTTGACGAGGACATGGACATTTTTTATATAAGCGAGCGCGAAGGAAATATTGTGAAGGTGGATGGGGATGCGACGACACGTCAAGCGGTTCATTTGCTCAAAAGTGTACATGACCGCGGAGAAGGCGGATTTTTAGGTTTCCTGCTTGCTCCGGATTTCGCTCAGTCTCGAGAGGCCTACGCGTATCATACGTACGAAGAAAATGGTCGTGTAATGAACAGAGTCGTGCTTATTAAACAAAATGACGGGCAATGGGATGAGGTTAGGGCACTGCTCGAGGGCATTCCTGGTGCTGCGAATCACGATGGCGGACGGCTGGCGATTGGGCCCGACAAGCTGCTTTATGTAACAACAGGAGATGCTCAGCAGCCGGAGCTGGCACAGGATCGTAACAGCCTTGCAGGAAAAATCTTGCGAATGACGTTAGATGGCAAGGTGCCAGCGGACAATCCGTTTTCCGGCTCCTATGTGTATTCTTATGGACACCGCAATCCTCAAGGGCTTGTTTGGAATAGTGAAGGTGTGCTGTTTAATACAGAGCATGGCCCTTCGGGAGATCCTGGCGGACATGATGAGATTAATAAAATTGCAGCGGGCGGCAATTACGGCTGGCCTGCGATTTATGGCAGTGCTGCGCAGGAAGGGATGATAACGCCGATTTATCATACCGGCGAAGATGCGATTGCGCCCTCTGGCGCGACAATCGATGAGAACAATCGAATATGGATTGCTGCTTTAGTAGGCGAGGCGCTTTATCGCTATGACCCTGCATCCAAAAACATGGAAAGGGTATTCGAAGGTGAAGGAAGACTTCGTGACGTAAAGATAAAGGACGGACGTATTTATGTCATCACGAATAATACCGATGGCCGCGGTAACCCGTCACCATCGGATGATCGATTGCTTATAGTAAAGCAGGCGAAATAAAAAAAGCTCAGGAGCCTATTTCAGCTCCTGAGCTTTTTTTTTATGATCTAAACAACTATTACAAGTTAGAGAAAGCATAATTAATGGCTTTAATCGTTTCATCAATGTCTGCCTCGGTATGGGCTGTCGTAAAGAACCAAGCCTCATATTTGGATGGGGCAAGATTGATGCCTTGATCCAGCATGAGCTTGAAAAATCTGCCGAACAGCTCGCCGTCTGTATCCTGCGCTTCATCATAATTCGTAATCGGATGATCGCAGAAATGTGCGGAGAAGGAGCCGCGAATTTGGTTAATTGTGAGCGGGATGCCATGCTGCTTGGCAGCGGCGTGCAATCCTGTTGCAAGCTTCGTAGCCAGTGCGTTCATTTTATCGTAAATGCCAGGCTCTTGGAGCAGCTCCAAGCACGCTATGCCTGCTGAGATCGAGGCAGGATTGCCGGCCATCGTACCTGCTTGATAAGCAGGGCCGAGAGGGGCAACCTGCTCCATAATTTCACGGCGTCCGCCGTATGCACCGATTGGAAGGCCGCCGCCGATGATTTTGCCTAATGCGGTTAAATCCGGTTCGATGGCTTGGTGATCAGGGAACGCAACATAGGTCTGTGCTGCTCCGTAATGGAAGCGGAAGGCGCTGATGACCTCGTCGTATATAACTAGCGCTCCAGCTTCGCGAGTGAGCTTGCAAAGCCCCTCTAGGAAGCCTTCATGCGGCATAACCATACCGAAGTTGCCGACAATCGGCTCAACCATAACAGCGGCAGTCACATGACCCCAGCGATCGAGTGCAGCTTTCAGCGCAGGCAGATCATTAAATGGCACGGTGATGACTTCACTAGCGATGCTTGCAGGCACGCCTGCACTGTCTGGAATGCCCAGAGTAGATGGCCCAGAGCCTGCTGCGACGAGCACAAGGTCTGAATGGCCATGATAGCAGCCTGCGAATTTAATGATTTTGGATTTCTTTGTGTAGGCGCGAGCGACACGAATGGTTGTCATGACGGCCTCCGTACCGGAATTGACGAACCGCACCTTGTCGAGAGATGGGATGGCTTCTTTCAGCATACGAGCAAGCTTAATTTCCAGCTCCGTTGGTGTACCGTATAGGGTGCCGTTCTGAGCTGCACGAACGATAGCTTCTGTAATATGCGGGTGAGCATGTCCAGTAATAATAGGGCCATAAGCAGCTAAATAGTCGATATAGCGGTTATCATCGACATCCCAGAAATAAGCGCCCTCGCCACGTTTCATAAATACGGGTGCGCCGCCGCCTACCGCTTTGTAACTGCGAGAAGGACTGTTGACGCCGCCAACAATATGCTGCAGCGCTTCTTCATATAGTTTTTCGGAATTTTGTCGCTTTGTTGTCATGGAAAGCAGCCTCCAATGGGATTCATAGTTGTAAGTCAATTTAAACAAGTTGAGAAAGAGTGTCGTATGATTTACAGCCGCGACGCACCTAGAAACAAAATACACGCAACTTGAAGCGCCGTTGCGTGTACGTATGTTTACTGCTGTTTATTGCTGTTGTCGCTGCCGCTTGGTGTACTGCTTGGCGAAGCAGTAGGTTCTGGAACGGTGTTGTCTTCCTGCAGCGTCGTTTGTACGAAGGAGCGCAGCTCATCTTCATCTCTAATTCCAATAACAGACGCACCGCCAACCCGATCCTCCGCGATGAGATCCATCGGGGGTATTTGCGTTGTGCTGGCCACATGGCTTTTGACACCAAGCTGACCGAGCTTCAGCATATCCGGCACACTAATGTTTGTTTTCACATAAGGCTGAACGCTTTCAAGAATTTTTTTCATTTGGATAATGTTCCATGTCGATTGAAGCTCTTTGGACACCGCCTGAAGGAAATTTCTCTGACGCTCTGTTCTTGTGAAATCGCTCATCGCATCGTGGCGGAAACGAACGTATTGCAGGGCTTTATCGCCGTCAAGCAGCTGGTAGCCTTTTTTGAGATCAATATCGTAGCGATTGCCGTCGGCGTTATCGGTGTAATGCATATCTTTTTCGACATCAAAGTAAATGCCGCCCATTGCGTCAATCAGGCTTTTAAAGCCTTCAAAGTCGGTATAAACATAATATTGTATGTCGAGACCAAGCAGGTCTCCAACCGTTTTCATAGCGAGCGGATATTCTCCTAAAGTAAGTGCTGTATTAATACGGCCTTTCCCATGTCCTTCTATGCTGACGTAAGTGTCGCGAAGAACGGAGAATAGATGTGCTTTCTTGGTCACAGGATCAAAGGATGCAACCAATATGGAGTCTGAACGAGCCGCTTGCCCCTCGTCTAGCCCGCGAGCGTCACCGCCGAGCAGCAATATATTAACGCGCTCTTTGCCTTCCCATTCAGGAATAGGTACTGGCGTTGCTTCAGCATCCTCGATAGGAGCCTTTGTTGGCTCTGGATCACTGAACTTATCAAGCGCACTGTAAACACCTACGCTCCAATAAATAACAAACGCTGCTACCACACCAAGAATGACAGAGAGGCTGATATAAATCCTTTTCCATCTTTTTTTCTTCGCCATTTTAGCAGTCTCATTTTTCGATTCTTCAGTCGTCTCTTTATTCGTCTCTTTAGGCATTTCGTTAGACGTGCTCCTTTCAGATATTGCGGAATCGTTTTGAAACAATGAGGGTAGATTTCAATGTAAGCATGAGCAAAGATGGCATAGCGAATGATCCGCTCCCAAAAAAAGAAGTTAGCAGAGCAGTATACGTTAGAAATATAAGAACGCATAAGTATGAGCCTTATTAACAGCTTATATTTCATCAGCAAACAAAAGCTTCGCTGCACAAGGCAAAGACAGTCGTTTACGCTAGGCGTGAACTAATGTATGATTACATATCATAAAATTATAAAGCTGAACGACATGCAGAAGCAAGTTTTATCGTTTTAAGTAAATAAAGATCGCTATTTCCTAGGAAATGTCGAAGTGGAAGGGGCTATAACAACCAGATGTTAGCAATCGATGTAAAGGATTTACGCAAGCAATTCAGCGTGCAAAAAAACCGAGAAGGCCTATCCGGCGCCCTCAAGGACTTGTTTAAACGCGAGTACAACGAGGTAACGGCGGTAAAGGATATTTCATTTCAAATCCCGCAGGGTGAAATTTGCGGGTATATTGGCGAGAATGGAGCCGGAAAATCGACAACCATCAAAATGTTGACCGGTATTTTGGTACCGACCGCAGGCGAGCTCAAAGTGAATGGCTACGTGCCTTTTAAGGATAGAGAGAAGTTTGTTAATGGGATTGGTGTTGTATTCGGACAGCGGTCTCAGCTGTGGTGGGATATAGGCGTTATTGAATCGTTCCAATTATTGCGCAAAGTATACCGGGTTTCGGAGGCGGATTTCCGCAAACGTCTTGACGAGCTTGTTGAGCGGCTACAGCTTGGCGACTTATTAAATCGTCCTGTACGCAAGCTAAGCCTTGGACAGCGGATGCGCTGCGAGCTTGTCGCTTCGCTCCTTCACAATCCATCCATTCTTTTTCTCGATGAGCCTACAATTGGTCTGGATATCGTCGTGAAGACAGAAATTCGTGATTTCCTGATGCAAATGAATAAGGAGCAGGGTACGACTATTTTGCTGACGACTCATGATCTCCAGGATATTGAAGCGCTTTGTTCTCGCGTCATTATGCTTGATGATGGCCGCATTATCTATGATGGCGGACTGGAGGATCTGAAGAGCCGTTGGAGCAAAGGACGCGAAATTCAGTTCCAATTTGCAGGGCATACTGCGCTTGCCAAGCTGCAGCAGTTGACGAGCACACTCGATGTAACATGGACGATGGAGAATGAAGTGAGCGCAAAAATGTGGCTCCCGCATGCCGTTAATGTCTCGGATGCATTGGCGTGTGTTGTAGGCGGCGTTGAAATTCGCGACATTAAAATTATCGAAACAAACACCGATGACATCGTTCGAAGCATTTATTCCTCTGGCTCTGCGGCAACATCCAAGGAGACGGTTCAATCATGATGAGCGCTTATATCGACTTTATTCGAATACGGTTTATCATGATGCTTGCGTACCGCGTTAATTATTATAGCGGTATCATTATTTATGCGATTAATATCGGCGCTTATTACTTTCTATGGCAGGCGATTTATGGGGACAAGGAGACGCTGGCCGGTTTCACGGTGACCCAAATGACAACCTACGTTGCGGTATCGTGGATGGCTCGTGCTTTTTACTTTAATAACCTGGACCGCGAGATAGCGAATGAAATAAGGGACGGTAGCGTAGCAGTACAGCTTATTAGACCTTATTCCTATTTAGTCGTAAAAATGATGCAAGGTTTCGGAGAAGGCTTGTTCCGAATGCTGCTCTTCATGGTGCCGGGGATGATTATCGTTTGTTTCTTATTTCCCGTTAAATTACCGACAGATCCGATGACCTGGCTAATTTATTTAGTCATGCTGTTCTTTAGCTTTCTTATCAACTCGCAAATTAATATTTTGACCGGCCTATTCGCATTTTTCGTTGAAAATAACGAAGGCATGATGCGAATGAAACGTGTTATGGTCGATTTGTTCTCAGGCGTAGTTGTGCCGATAGCGTTTTTCCCAGGCTGGCTGTCAGCTATTATGCAGTGGCTGCCATTCCAAGCCATTACGTATTTGCCAAGCTCCGTCTTCACGGGGCGGACGCCTAGCGATCAAATATTGCAGGTGTTTGGCATTCAAGTGCTTTGGTTTGTTGGGCTGCTGGTGCCAATCTGGTTAACGTGGCGCGCCGCTCGCAAGCGGTTGTTCGTGCAAGGGGGATAATAAATATGAGATACGCATCATTATTTTTGGAATACATTAAAAACTACGCGAAGACGCGTCTTACTTATCGTGCTGACTTTTGGATCGAGGTACTTTCCGATTTATTGTTCCAAGGGATGAACCTCATCTTTATTCTGATCGTGTTCCAGCACACGCCGTCGCTTGGCGGCTGGTCTGAGGCAGAGGTCGTATTCGTTTATGGTTTCTTCATGATCCCATATGGTGTGTTCAGCACTTTCTTCAGCATATGGAATTTCAGCGAGCGTTATATTGTGAAGGGCGAGATGGATCGTGTTCTAACCCGCCCAGCACACAGCCTATATCAGGTGCTCCTCGAAAATGTAGATCCGCCTTCTTTAATTGGTTCCTTCGTTGGGGCTATTATTATGGTGCTATGCTGGACACAGCTCGGTTTGCCTTTCGAGATTCTTGATCTTTTTGTACTGATGCTCTTAATATTAGGCGCAGTGCTGATTTATGCGGGGCTCTACACGGCACTTAGTGCCATTTCCTTTTATTCGGATGCACCGACTGGAATTGTGCCATTGATGTACAACATTCAAAATTATGGACGTTACCCGGTTAATATCTATAACAAAATGATCCGCTTCGTATTAACATGGCTGCTGCCGTTTGCTTTTGTAGGCGTCATCCCAGCTTCTTATTTTCTTGAGAAGAAGTCGGATGATCTCTCACAGCTCGCGCTCCTAACTCCGGTCATGGGAATTATCGTGTTCTCTCTAGGGCTGTTGTTATGGAACCATGGCGTAAAGCGATACCGAGGAGCCGGCTCTTAAGCGGCTTGGTTTTAATTGAATAGGTGTGCAGCAAAAATGATGGGGGACTAATCATGACACAGCTTCAAGTGGGAGATATGGCACCGGAGTTTGTATTGCCGGCGTCAAATGGAGAAGATGTTTCACTTAGTGATTATCGCGGGAAAAATGTTGTCCTTTACTTTTATCCAAAGGATATGACGACGGCTTGCATACAGGAATCATGTGATTTTCGAGATGCAAACACAGAGATGCTGAAACGAAATACTGTTATTTTGGGGATTAGCCTAGATACGGTAAAGTCTCATCAGCGTTTTATTGAAAAGAAGGAGCTTCCTTTTCTGTTATTAGCTGATGTGGAGCATGAGGTGTGCGAGCTGTATGGAGTATGGCAATTAAAGAAGCTTTATGGCAGAGAGTATATGGGTCTTGTCCGATCGACTTTTCTCATCGATGAAGCGGGCAGGCTCGTGCAGGAATGGCGTAAAGTAAGGGTGAAGGGGCATGCAGAGCAGGTTCTGGATGCCGTAAAGGATTTGCAGCCGGCTGCTGCTAAATAATTGAAAACAGGACGGAGCAGGAAATAGCTGCTCCGTCCTGTTTTTTTTGTTTTGGACTCTTACAAATTTGTCACCTGAATTGTCACCCTAATCGATGGTTGGCAATCGCTATTTTTTATACGATAGGAAATAGAAAACGGACTTGTGAAGGAGGCGTCAACAAATTGTTCAAATAGCTTGAACTCAGCTGATCGCAGAATATCGAATACACACAAAATATATGGGGGAATAAAAATGAAAAAGTTGTTAATTGCAATGCTGTCGCTTGTCGCTGTCATCCTAATCGCGGGATATGTTGGCAAGGACAGCATCATCGAAAAAATATTTCCGCAGGCTAAGGGTGTCATTGTATACGGAGAGAAACAGCAGATCGATGATGTATTAACCAAACATGCCGAGCAATTAGAAACAAAAGAAGTGTACGAAATAAAAATCGAAATTGCTGATGGACAAAAAATAATGTATTTGTCGCAATCCACGATTCAAGGCTTATTGAAAAAAGAACTGCTAACCGAAGTGGAAGCTGACGGCAAAACAAAAAAGGTTAAATCTTTGTCGACTGTTCCAAATGGGGAAGGCTTATTGTTTGCCAAAAAAGAGTCAGACAAGATTAATGGAAATGGGAATCCCATTTCAGTCAAGTATGAAGGGAATTTGATTATTGGGAGCGGCCGAGCTTATGTCGATGCATTTGTTGTACTGGAGGATTCATCCTGGTCATCGCTGCAAAAGACAGAAAAAACGATGGCCGTTATGAAATTTAAAGAAAATCCACAAAAGCTAATCGGAAAGTTTGATGTGGAAAGAGACCAGCTTGTAACTTTGAAATAATGGCTTTAGCTAGGGTTGTCGCAAAAACAGAGTTAATCTGCTTTTGTGACAATCCTATTTTTGTTTTGCCTGATGTAACTTAGGGATAGTGAGTCTCTGAGCTAATCGCAGCCAGTAATGCACTCCACTTATCGGACAAATAGCTTACGAACCCAGCAGCTCTTATTTGATCTATTTATAATGGATTGAATTTCTAACGAACTCCAGAATCGTTATTTCGAGCAAAACAGCTCATGGAGTCCTGTACAGTACGCGATAACGTTAATAAGATTCGTTAAAGCTTCAAAAAAGCAGTTTTCTGCATAATAGGCATGATACAGTTCGTTAGCCAAATGGTTTTGGGATGTTATGCGCTGTCTGTGCGATGAAGCGTTGAACCCTTAAGTGTATTTTGGCGAAGGCATCCATATAACAGAATAGAAAAATAACGATTTTGTTCTAAGTAAGCTCTTGCTTCAGCGAGCTTGCTCTTTACTATTTTTGAGACAGTTCCCGCGGTTATGCTGCAAGTGCAAGAGTAAAAAGATGGAGCAGGGAAACAATAGAGGAAGCTTTCTCAAATGAATATATAGCTGTTAAATTATGAAGCACAGTAAAATAGATAATTTTGACATTGACAGTATGCTGTCACATTTATAAAATATGGACTTGCTTGTTAGATAGGGGGTTATAGATTTGATCAGGCTAAACAACATCAGAAAATCGTATCGAGTAGGGTCGGTTTCAGTAGAAGCGGTTCGTGGCGTTAGCTTGACGGTAAGTAAAGGTGAAATATTTGGAATTATCGGTCATTCAGGCGCGGGGAAGAGCACGCTGCTGCGCTGCGTCAATTTGCTGGAAAAACCAACATCGGGAACGGTAAATGTTGGGAATGTGGAGCTTACCGGCTTGCCAGAGAGACAGCTGCAAGCGCATCGCAGGCGTATCGGAATGATTTTTCAACATTTCAACCTGCTATCGATGTCTACGGTACGAGATAATATTGCATTCCCGCTTGTTCTCGCCAAGCTTTCAAAGGCAGAGGTGAATAAGCGTGTGGATGAGCTGCTGAAGCTCGTTTCGCTTGAAGGTCATGCAGATAAATATCCTTCTCAACTTTCGGGAGGCCAGAAGCAGCGTGTTGGTATCGCGAGAGCGCTCGCAAACAATCCGGATGTATTGCTCTGCGATGAAGCGACATCGGCATTAGATCCGCAGACAACGAACTCGATATTATCATTGCTGCTCGACATTAATGAGAAGCTAGGAATTACAATTTTACTTATAACGCATGAAATGAACGTAATACGTTCGATATGTGATCGTGTCGCTGTTATTGATGATGGAGAAATCGTTGAAATAGGCGATGTGCTGCATGTATTTTTAAAGCCGGAGCATCCGGTTACCCGCGACTTTGTTGACCAAGCATCGGATAGCGCCGTGAATGGACAATTGCTGCGAGGCCGCTCAGGGCGCCTGCTTCGCATGACTTATATTGGCGAGTTGACTTACGAGCCTATTTTGTATAATGCGGTGAAGCCAACGTCTGTTCAATTTGCGATTTTGCAAGGAACCGTTTCGCGTATGAAGCACACGCCTTATGGTCAGCTTATTGTGGAATTGATCGGCAGCGCCGCGGAGATTGATCAAGTGATTTATGTTTTACGTAGAGATGGGCTGGAGGTGGATGCGATATGATGAGCTTCGAAAACGTACGTATTCCTGAAATTTGGGATGCTACGAAGGATACGCTCTATATGTTGACAGCCTCGCTCGTGTTTACAATTATTTTCGGATTAATCATGGGCGTCGTCCTGTTTCTAACTTCAAAACGGCAGCTTCTGCAGCAGCCTATTGTGTATGGCATCCTTTCATTTATCGTCAACGTACTGCGCTCGGTTCCGTTCGTTATATTGATGATATTGATCATGCCGCTTACAAAAATCATTACGGGAACGACGTTAGGCGTAGAGGGGTCTATCCCGCCGCTTGTCGTAGCAGCAACGCCTTTCTTTGCAAGGCTGGTGGAAACGTCGTTGCGTGAGGTAGATCGCGGCGTTATTGAAGCGGCTCAGGCAATGGGTGCATCAAAGTGGGATATCGTACGCCGCGTGCTGCTCCGTGAATCTAGTCCAAGTTTGCTAGCTGCGGTTACAATAACGGCAGTAACACTCGTCTCTTATACAGCGATGTCGGGTGTAATCGGCGGTGGTGGACTTGGTGACTTGGCACTGCGCTACGGATATCAACGTTTCCAAACCGATGTGATGCTGGTAACCGTCGCGCTTCTTATCGTGCTCGTACAGGTGCTGCAAACGATCGGGGATTCCTTAGTGCGTCGTTACAGCAGAAAATAAATAAGTAGAAGCATGATGCAGCTCAGAATGAATTGACAACTATGGAGGAATGAACATGAAAAAGACAAGCTATATGATCGTAACTTTAATGCTGATGTTTGCATTAGCAGCGTGCGGACAAAACAAAAATACCGATGACAACTCAGCAGGATCAAATGCTAATCAAGGAACAAAAACGCCTGGAGCGGTTAAGCTGAAGGTTGGCGCTTCTCCTGTTCCACATGCGAAGCTGCTTGAATTTGTAAAGCCAATGCTCAAGGAGCAGGGCGTGGATCTCGAAATTATCGAGTTCAATGACTACATCCAACCGAATACACAGCTTTATGAAAAAAATATTGATGCTAACTTTTTTCAGCATACACCTTATTTGGATCAGTTCAACAAAGACAAAGGTTATGATCTTGTAAATGTAGCTGCTGTTCATATTGAGCCGTTTGGCGCTTATTCGAAAAAGATTAAAAAAATCGATGAGCTGAAGGATGGCGCGAAAGTTGTTATTCCGAATGATCCATCAAATGGCGGACGTGCACTTGCTCTTATGGCTTCAAATGGACTGATTACTCTGAAGGATGGCGTAGGCGTTAGCGGAACTGTATCAGACATTGTCGCTAACCCGAAGAAGCTTGATATTAGAGAAGTAGAAGCAGCGACATTGCCGCGTGTCTTAGGTGAGGTTGACCTTGCTATGATCAACACGAATTACGCGCTGGAGGCCGATCTAGTTCCTACAGAAGATGCACTTTTCATTGAAGGAAATGACTCCCCTTATGTGAATATTCTTGTTGCGCGTCCAGACAATAAGGATTCCGAAGCGATACAGAAACTCGCTGCGGCGCTTCGTTCACCTGAAGTGAAAAAGTTTATA
The DNA here is from genome assembly GCF_056398625.1 of Paenibacillus sp. 01T431. Lineage (NCBI taxonomy): Bacteria > Bacillati > Bacillota > Bacilli > Caryophanales > Paenibacillaceae > Paenibacillus > Paenibacillus sp. 01T431. Next base: position 154,387 of record NZ_JBFTPT010000016.1, on the reverse strand, counting down.
GATGAGACCTACAAAGGCGCGATTGTTGCTGCATTTTAAGCAGGTCGTACTTTAATTAAAATGACAAAAAAGCTGAGCATGCGAGTAATCGCTGCTCAGCTTTTTATGGTTTTTGCATCACTGCTATTGTTAGTCAATGCTTTTATACCGAATCTCTGCCGACAAGCTCCTTCTAATTACGAAAGGCTTAAACTATAGGTTTGATTATCCTTGTCATACGGGAAACCATTCTTGAAATACAAAATATCGCCTTCACGCTTGGTGAGCTTCAGGTAATCGCCGAGATAAGGAAGATCATTTGTTTCTACATACCCTTGCTGCTTAGCACCCAATAATTCCTTGTAAAGTACTGTAGTCGTCATTCCTTCTCTATTCACAAGTTTTAAAATGCCGCTTTTATTTGCACGCAAGAGAAAGACATCCTTGCCAAAATACTCAATAAAATAATTGTCATCTTCTCCGCCTAGGCTAACCAAATCAATCGTTTCAATGACTTCTCCGGTGCCGTCTTTGATCAGACGCAAAGTATTTCCATCGTTCAGCAGCAATTGGCCGTCTGCTAGAGTCACATTTTGCTCCAATCGACGGAAATAATAAACGCTGGACTGCTGGATAACTTTGCCGCCTTTTATGACGAGCGTGTATAGCTGATTGTGAAGATGCGGTTCACCATAGTTATCTTCTAGGTTAAGTACGAGCAATCCACCCGGTGTTTTTTGAAATTTAAAGGTCAAATAATCATGTATGGATTCACCTAGCTTTGCGAGCTCTCGCCTCACACCCTTGCCGTCTGTGACGTAGACAATGCCTTTCTTAGGCTCAACGGTGTAAGTTGATCCATCGTATGAGTAGATATATTGCTTGAACGTTTTTAGATGATCAGCCTTTATCGTCTTACTCTTGGCGTCCCACGTAATATGATCCCCGCCCAGTGCACCAACAACGAAACGGACAGGCAAATAAACATTTTTCTCATACAAAAATGGTGCGCTTTCGAGCTTAACCATCTTTCCATCGAGTATGCCTGTTTTGCTGCCTAGACGCACTGCAATCGATTTATTCCAACCGTCATATTGAGCCCGCTTGCCATCTTTATCCCATTTCACTTCAAGCCCCGCTCCGCCACCGACACTATCCATTGATACGAATGTAACGCCATTTTTTACGAGTGCTCCTCCATATGAGCGAATGCCGGAATCCCAATTAAACTCATAGCTTGCCTGAGATGCCGCACTGACAGAGGTTGGCAGCAGGAGTGCAAATACCAAAATAACGGCTGCAAAGCTCCATTTCATTACAATCACTCTCCTGAATTTCAATTAAATGGAATATATATGGAATGAAGACGCGAATGCACCACAATAAGTTGCGCACTGTTGTCTTCATGTTTTATTCGAAGCTGACATTTGAAATTGACTAGCACAGTCATTTACCAGTTCAACTGTTCATATAATCTATCAGAATGACTCAGTTAATTATTCATAGGTAGAGAAGGGTGGCAGCGTGAATGCAGCGGATGTGGCGGGTAGCGATTTGTATACTAGTTGTTTGTTTTGGTTTGTTTAAGCCTGATGGTTTTGGGGCGAATAAAGACGATGCTGCAAGTGATCAGAAGATCGTACAGGCAAGTGCCGCTGCTGCGGTTACGAATGATGAGGCGATGCCGCTTCTAACGGTGCAGGCATCTTACGATACTGGGAAAAAGCTGGAGCAAGGCAAGTCGTCAGCTGCTGCTGCTTCATCGCAAAATGATAGAGTTAAAGCCAATTCACTAGGATCAGATCAAAAGATTTTGTATTTAACATTCGATGACGGACCTAGTAAGAATACAGAGCAGGTGCTGGAAATTTTGAAGCGGGAAGGGATAACGGCAACTTTTTTTGTGCTTGGTGAACATGTGCTGAAGCAGCCGGAATTAGTTAAACGGATCGTGAAGGAAGGACATGGAATTGGCAATCATACGTTCGACCATAAATATGATCATTTATACGGAAGTTTTGCTGAATTTGCTGATCAGGTGATGAAAACGGATGAAGCTATCTATCGTACAACTGGGGTTAGAACCACCTTAGTTCGCGCGCCGGGCGGCACATATAGCAATTTTGATCAGGGATACTTTGATGCGATGAAAGCGGCAGGTTATCAGGTGCATGACTGGAATGTAGACAGTGGAGATTCGAAGCGGCAAGGTGTGCCAGCCTCCGAGATTATGACGACGATTAAAGGCTCAAAGATTGCAAGCAAGCTGAATGTTTTGCTTCATGACAGTGCAGGGCATGCTGAGTCTGTTAAGGCATTGCCAGCCATCATTAAATATTACAAAGATAAAGGATACACATTTGCTAAGCTGACGGATCAGGTTGAACCTATTCAGTTTAGGGTGGCAAGCAAACTCAAGTGGAGCAGAAAGCAGGTCACGCAGCAGGAAGTAGATAAGCTCACTCTGTTTTCGGAGAAGCTAGGTCAAAGCAGCCTGTCTGCCCAAACAAAGAAGCAGGTTCCAAATTTAATTTTGCATCGTGGCGAGAAAAGTCTCGTGCTTGCGTCAAGCGAATACGGAATAAAAAACGGCGCCATCGAAGTGTCGCTGCAAAAGCTTGTGGAATGGATTGAAGACAGCACGGAACTTGAGCTGAATACTGATTCCATAGAATCGTACGTAAGTACAAACCAGGTGCCGCCGAAATCCGGCAAGGAGAAACCTGTGATGGATGAGCCCCAGAAGCAGATCGTAGTTCCAGTGCGTGAGACGCTGCAAAAACTTGGAATCGCGATAACAAGATATGTGTACAACGATACCGATCGGGAAATTTGGATAACGGAGTAATAGAAAGGTTTCTAGCAGGTCTAAAGTGAGAGAAAGCTGGGGACACTGAAAAATAGATAGATTTATTTTTCAGGAGGCGATTTATACGATGATTTCTCCCCAATTTTCTGAGGATGCTAAAGAGGAACGTTATAGTCATTGGCCGGAAGCACCACAGGTGCTGCTGCATCGATTGCTAGTAAAGGTAGAGAGTGTATTGCTAGGCAAGCAGCAGGTCATTCGAAATACGCTAACTGCACTTCTGGCTGGCGGACATGTTTTGCTAGAGGATGTACCGGGTGTTGGCAAGACACTGCTCGCTCAGGCGTTTGCTAGAGCGGTCGGTGGAGATTTTAAACGAATACAGTTTACGTCCGACATGCTTCCGGCTGATATTGTTGGCGGAGTCGTGCTTGATGCACGGACGAGTGAACTTGTCTATCGGCCTGGACCGATTATGGGCAATGTGGTGCTTGCTGATGAGATTAACAGAACGTCGCCGCGCACGCAGTCTGCGCTTTTGGAGGCTATGGAGGAAAGACGAGTGACGGTAGAGGGGAAAACCCGCAAGCTGCCGGTTCCTTTTATGCTCATAGCTACACAAAACCCACTTAGCTTCGAGGGGACAAACACGCTGCCGGAAGCACAATTGGATCGGTTTATGATGAGGCTGACGATTGGTTATCCCGGCTCATCGGAAGAGAAGCGGATGCTCGAGCAATACGCGAATGGCAATCGAATTGAACCCGAACGGCTTCGTCCTGTCATTGCTACGGAGGAATGGCTGCAAATGCAAGCTGAGGCAAGGCAGACTCACATGCATCCGGCACTGCTTGAATATATGGTGCAGGTAGCCGATGCGACAAGGCGTGCGCCTGAGGTTGTGCTGGGCTTAAGCCCACGCGCACTGCGCGACTGGCTGCGGGCATCACAGGCGAATGCGTATATGGAAGGACGCGGATTTGCGATACCAGATGACTTGCTGGCGACAGCTGATGCTGTGCTTCCGCATCGTTTGTCTTTGCGTTTTAACGCGACTGCGGCTGGTGCTGATGCAGCTGCAGTTATGAGACGGACGATACGTGAATGTCCGATGCCTGCTGCAGTAGGAAGCGGGAAGCGCCGATGAATGCACCTTTTCAAGATGAATTATTGCAAGGCGGAACGCCGGAGAATGAGGCTGTTGATACGACGACTTATTCTCAAGAGGGTGACAGCGCAGCTCCGCTTGATAGGAGTGGGCAAAGAGCAGCTTCGGTACAAGTAAAAGAAGCTGTCCTAGTGAATAAGGAATGGGATCAACTAGCTTATCCTTATCGTACGAGATGGATCGCTTGGTGTATCATTACGGCGGGCTGGGCAAGCAGCTTGGCAGCTGTCATGATGCGGGGCGGTGCAGTAGAGTGGTTTATGTTATCCGTATTCAGCATGATTATAATCATTAGCGGACTTGCGCCTATTATGGCTGCCAAGGGATTAACTGCAATGAGGCTGATGCCGCAAGAAAAGACGAGAGAAGGCGGGCAGCTCGAAATTAGCCTGAGAATAAAGCGTTCTTTGCTCATACCTATTGTATGGATAGCTATTTCCGATGAGACGAGTAATGAAAGTTCATCAGAAAATACGAAAATAAGCGTGCGTACGGTGCTTATGCCAATGTTCCGCCAAGAGATGACTTACCGATATACTCTTCATCACTTACGGCGCGGGCGTTATCCCTTCGAGCCTATATCGATTACAGTGGGGGACTGGCTCGGCTTGTCAGCGATCCATAAACGTTTATATACCGCAGGAGAATTTGTAGTGCTGCCAGGACTGCCCCATGCCGATCAGGTACATAAAGCGGAACGTGCAAGAGGCACAGCATTATATGCTGTGCAATCTTCGACCGCTGATCCAAGCACGGATCACCTTGGAGATGCGGGTCGGGAGGAAATCAAAGCGGCGGTGAGTGCGGCGGGACTTGGACCAGACAGCCGTCCGTATCGCGAAGGAGATTCGCTGCGTCATCTGGATTGGCGAAGTGCAGCTAAAGGGCGCGGCTTACAGACCAAAATCCATCCTTTAGAGCGGCCAGCCAAAACAGTTATTGCTGTCGATACGATTGCTTCGGCTTATGGGCAGGACGATCGGTTGTTTGATGCTTGTGTAGGTTGGGCTTCGCTTGCACTAGCACAGTCTGCTTCACTCGGCCACGCTGTGACACTGCTGCTTGGACAAGGTTCTCCTGTCATGCAATCATCTGTTGATGGAGGAACACAGTCTGATTTATCAGAGATGCTGCATGCCATGGCATTGCTTCGCGCGGATGGAAAGGGCTCTCTCGCTGGGAGACTCGCCGAGGAATCAAACCTGCAAGCACGCGGCAGTACGATACTTGTATTTACTGCGGATTGGAGAGGCGGCCGGAGCTGGGGAGAGCTTGCCGGATTCGCAGGCGAGCAAGGCTGCAGGCTGGAACTATTTATTATTACGCGCAGCAATGTACCTACCTTCGCTATGCGCGAACAACAAAAATGGTTGGAAAGCGGCGGCGTCAAAGTGACGTGGCTGCATGTCCCTTCGAGTATGAACAGGCTCCCTTACGCCGAGGAAGGAGGCGACATTCATGAGCTTGCTTAAAAGCGATGTAGTAGGGAGGAGCGATAAGCCTCTGAAAGCTGAGCATAATTTACTGCGTGGCGAAGCGGCTGAGGAATCGTTTGAATACCGATTGATCACAACATTGCTGCTGTTCGGACTGCTATCGGAGTGGCTGCTGCCTTGGGTGAATGCAGGTGAGTGGTCGGCTATTTATAATCCTGCCCCGCTAATTTTTGTTATCGGTGTGGCGCTCCTGGCAGGGCTGTTTCGTTTGCCGATTGCACTTTCGTTCGTTATGAATGCTTTGTTGTGCATATTAAGTCTCATGTGGATTTATAAAAGCGCTGATCAAAGCAGTTTGCAATGGCTGCTTGCGTTTCCAGGCATGTTGAGAGACCATATCGTTCTGATTATAGAAAATGGGCTGTGGTCAATGTCCGGAGAGCTTCGGACTTTGCTGCTGTTTATAGGCTGGGCGATGCTTGCACCTGCATTGCAGGCTTTATTATGGATGCGGCAGACCGCTCTTGGCATCGCATGCTTCACACTAGTTTATTTGATTACGCTGCATGTCTGGCTGGGTATGGATGTAATGGGAGGCTTAATGCGAACCGTAGCAGAAGGACTCCTGCTAGGTGCCATTGTCTCTGTACCGCGTGTTAAGCGAATGATTAATACAGGTGCCGGCAAGCTTAGAGGTCTTGATATGCGCTGGTTATCAAGCTCCGTTTTTGTTGTACTTACGATTCTTGGCTGCGGTCTTTTGTTTGCAGGCGGGAAAGGTGAAACGATGCCGCCTGCTAGCTGGACTGCCTCTCTTAATGATCGTTTAGAGCAAACCATTCAGTCTATGGGTAATCAGCAAGGGTCGATCCATGTAATGGGGCAAACTGGATTTGAACGATTAGGCAGTGCATTTACGGGTTATGGCTTTGATGACGGCGTGCTGGGAGCACCTGTACAAAAGGATAACAGCGTGTTATTTACAGGCAGCTCCACTGAAAAAGCATACTGGCGCGGGGAGTCAAAGCAGGTGTACGACGGCCGGGGCTGGATTGATACCGCGGGCAGCTCTGTTCTGCTTCCTATACGAGGCTCTGATGCAGCAGCCTCCACTGAGGCTGCAGTAGAAGCTGGAAATAAGCAGCTGGGTCCGCTCATTCGGCAAACTGTAGTTTGGTCTAAGCCGACAGCGGGGATGCCGCTCTTTGCATCAGGCCACTTTGGCAATGTGACAGAGCTTGTTGCAGCTGATCCACGCAGGAAGCTTGGAAGTTATGTATACAATGCGGATAAAGGCTCTTTATACGCACAATCGGATACGGCGAAGATTGAGAAATATACAATTGAGAGTGTGCTCTCTATAACGGATGAAGCACAATTGCGCGCTTTGAGCAGTACCGCTGACGAAAATTTATCGACAGGTGACGGAGCGCAGGCGGCAACAGTAGAAAGTGCTGCGGAGCTTGAGCCTTATTTGCAGCTGCCCAGCAGTCTGCCAAGCCGCGTAACTGCATTAGCTGCTGAGGTTGCGGGCGGCGGGGTTACAAGCCGCTACGATCAGGTGAAGGCGATCGAGGACTTTTTGAAAGCGAGCTATACCTACTCGCTGGAGGACAGTACAGTTCCGCCGGAAGGAAGCGACTTCGTCGATCATTTCCTCTTCGAGCAGCGGCAGGGCTATTGTGTGCATTTCTCCACAGCCATGGTCGTATTGCTTCGTTCGCAAGGGATACCCGCTAGGTGGGTGAAAGGCTTTACTTCAGGCACTCCAGTGGGGGAGAGCGCGGAGATAGGCTCGCTGAGTACGAGCGGTGGAAGTAATGATAGCGGGTCGCAAGGGACGCTAGATACGAGTACAGGAAGTATGAAGAATGAACAGCTGAGTATTGGAAGCCATGATAGCGGAGCTCAAGGAGCGCTAAATAAGAGCGGTGGAAGTAATGATAGCCGGACGCAAGGAACGATAGATACGAGTACAGAAGGTTTGAATAGTGAAAGGCTAAACGCGGGAAGCAGCAGTGCTGGGCAAACCACTGAAAATAGTTTGAAGCTGGTGGATTATGAGGTTAAAAGCTCAGATGCGCATGCTTGGGTTGAAGTATATTTCCCAGGCGCAGGCTGGGTACCCTTTGATCCGACGCCGGGATTCAGCGATGTATCGACTATCGCGTCCGTCGGTTCTGTGGACGGACAGCTTGCTGCTCCTGCGATGGGTGCAGCAGGAACAGCAGCAACCGGAGCAAATGGTCTTAGCGAGTCCAGCTTATCGCGGGTCGCTGCTTCATTCGAGGCGGCGGCAGCAGCCATTGCACGAGGAGCAGACGCCCTCGTGCATGCGGCGCAAAGCGCCGCCAAGAGCGCAGCGGCGGCATCGCCCGCCGCTGTAGTTACCGCATGCGCGGCCGCGCTAGCGCTTGCGGCCGCGGCCATTGCTGCGGCACAGCACCAGCGGCTTCGCCTCTCGCTGGCGCTGCGCCGCTATGGCGCGGCTCACGCCGGCATCGCGAAGCTCGCCGGCGCAGCCGCGCCCTATCCGTCACATGAATCTGTGACGGACATGGATGCAGCGCCAGCGGCGGTCGCGCGCTGGCGCACTGGCACTGGCGGCGCGGCGGAGGATATGGCGCCGCGCAGTGGAAAAACGCCGCGCGACGCCGATGGGCGGATTCGCGCGAGCTTCATTGCAGTGAGCAGCGCGTTAGCGCCGCTGCTGCAGCGCCGTTTCGGCGTGCAGGCGCCGGGGCAAACGGCGCGTGAATATGCGAGCGCCGCTGAGCCGACGCTCGGTGCGGAGCAGCAGGATGCGCTGCGCCAGCTTACAAGCTGGCTTGAGGAAGCACATTTTGCTGCGCCTGGTCCTTGGCCGGGTGCACCTACTCCTTCTGCACTGCGGACAGTTCTGCGGGTGCTGGACAAGCAGCCCATTCAGAAAGTGAAGAAGCACTCCGCGGATAAGCTGCAAAAGCAGAAGAGAAGCGACATTCCAGTCAAGGCTCCTAAATAGTTGCAGGAGACGATGATACATTTTGGCTCCAGCTGTAAGTCGATTTATATAACGAAACATGAAACGCAGTTTAGCTGGAGAAACCACCGTTAATATGGTGTACTTTTGAGCTTTTATTGCAATAGGAGGAATTTCTCCCGTTAATTGTTGATGATTTAGCTGATGATGGCTATTTCTCAAGAATTAACGGGAGTTTTTTCTGTTAATTCGCTGAAAAGCTCATTATGAGACATTTTAACAGGAGCTTTTCCCGTTATTTTCTCAAGCAGCTGTTGTAACTGTCGTAATAAGCATAGTTGCAGAATATCAAGCGTTTTTACTATAAAATCTGCCCTTAACTTAGGCATCCGCATGAAAAAGGGTGGATGAAATGAAGCAGTAGTCTGCAGCTACTCATATTTTTTTCAACTATTCCGTATGACTTGGCACATTAAATAACATTCTATTTATAAGCCTATAATCAAGCAGATAAGCGGTTACATTTTTACTTCAATGAATTGTCACTCCGCTTTGCCTTGACTCGCTTAAACAGCCTTATATATAATTACTACATAATTTGAGGGAGGCTCGGTAATGACTAAGCAAAATGAAATCATCGTTGTACTCGATTTTGGAGGACAATATAACCAACTTATTGCACGCCGTATTCGTGATTTGGGCGTATATAGCGAGCTATTGCCGTATAACACGTCGGTAGAACGGATCCGTGAACTACAGCCGAAGGGTATCGTATTCTCGGGAGGACCGGCAAGCGTTTATGAAGAGAATTCACCAATGGTTGACCCTGCGATTTATGATTTGAACATTCCGATTTTCGGTATTTGCTACGGTATGCAGCTGATGTCGCATCAGCTTAATGGTAAGGTTGAGCGCGCTGGCAAACGCGAATACGGAAAAGCAGAAGTGGAATTTGTGGAAGGTTCGCAAATCGGCTTTGGCTTAGATAAAGTTCAAACGGTTTGGATGAGCCACGGCGACCACGTAGTTGAGCTGCCTGAAGGCTTCAAAGTAGATGCAAGTACGGATCATGCTCCTGTTGCAGCGATGAGCAATCCAGACCGCGGATTCTTTGCCGTTCAATTCCACCCAGAGGTTCGTCACTCTGAATTCGGTAATGAAATGATTCGCAACTTTCTTTACAATGTTTGTGATTGTGATGGCACATGGACGATGGAATCGTTCATTGAAGATGCTATTCGTGATATTCGTAATGAAGTTGGCGACAAAAAAGTACTATGCGCGCTTTCCGGCGGCGTAGATTCTTCTGTTGTAGCTATACTTCTTCACAAAGCGATCGGCGATCAGCTTACTTGTATGTTTATCGACCACGGCATGCTCCGTAAAGGTGAAGCTGAAGGCGTTATGGAAACATTCGTAGGCAAATTCGATATGAAAGTGCTCAAAATCGACGCGCAAGAGCGTTTCCTTGGCAAGCTGAAGGGCGTAGAAGATCCAGAGCAAAAACGTAAAATTATCGGCAATGAATTTATTTATGTGTTCCAAGAAGAGTCGGACAAGCTGGATGACTTTGAATTTTTGGCACAAGGTACACTTTACACAGACATCGTGGAGAGCGGTACAGCTACAGCTCAAACGATTAAATCTCACCACAATGTCGGCGGTTTGCCTGAGGACATTAAGTTTAAACTTATCGAGCCTCTTAAAGCGCTATTCAAGGATGAGGTTCGTAAAGTCGGCGAAGAATGTGGTCTTCCAGAAGCTATCGTATGGCGTCAGCCATTCCCAGGTCCGGGTCTTGCGATTCGTGTCCTAGGCGAAGTAACAGAGGACAAGCTTCATATCGTTCGTGAGTCGGATGCGATTCTTCGTGATGAAATTGCAAAAGCCGGTCTTGACCGTGAAATTTGGCAGTACTTCACTGCGCTTCCAAACATGAAGAGCGTAGGCGTTATGGGCGATGCTCGTACGTATTCGTACACAGTTGGTATCCGCGCTGTAACTTCAATCGACGGAATGACAGCAGACTGGGCACGTATCCCTTGGGATGTGCTTGAGAAAATCTCCGTACGTATCGTTAATGAAGTAGACAACGTTAACCGTATCGTCTACGACGTAACTTCGAAACCGCCTGCTACAATTGAGTGGGAATAGATTGGAATTAATTGATTACAAAAAAATACTCTCTTTTATTTGTGTTATTCAGCAAATAAAAGGGAGTTTTTTTCGTTTACCAAAATCAAAGAACTAATTTGAAATGTACTTAGTTGGCACTTTTTTCATGCTAATAAGTGCGTCTAGGAAGCCCACGCATTGATATTGTTGTAGAAACGAGTAGTTAGACATTGTGATCTTGGGGAAGGCTACATGAAAAAAAGATTACAAGGTGGTATACGATGATAAAGAGGATTAGATTGCTTATATTTGTTTTCATTTTCATGATTGGCTCAACTGCATATGCCTATAACGAAAAGCCATCAAGTGACGAGCGTGTGCCTTTTGAAAAGATGTATTTTGAATATGGTGGCTATAAAACAGTCGAAGATGCATTAAGTGAATGTAATCGTCACTTCAGAAAAAAGATTAAATTGCCATTTAAGCTGCCGCCGATTCCGTTTACTCACCAGTTGGCAAGATGTAATCAACTTGGTGGTGTAAACGACTATTTTGAAATCGAGTACCTTAATGAGCTTCAAGGTTCAAATAATCATTACATGGTATGGGTGAATCCTTTGGGACACCGAAAAGGATTTCCACGCAAAAGCAATGTTATCCGCATATATGAGTTAGAGAATGGAGAGAAAGCTGTATATGGTACGACCCCAACATTAGGTGATAGACCTCCAGCGTTTGATGTATTGCGTTTTGAAAAAAATGGTTGGCAATATATATTGTCGGTTGATAAGCGTGTAGAGGATAAGGTAACAGCTGATGTTTTAGTGGACATTGCTAATTCAATAAAATGAAGTTCAAGCACCATCATTCGGTTGGTTGGTGCTTTTCTTCTTCACGTAGCGCTTCCTACTAGGTGTAAATGGTGTTTGTGTTAATCGAATTTTTTTTGGAGGAAGAAAGCAGCCAAATTAATTGAACAGCAAGAATAGCGATGACGAGATAGTCGTATAGATGTGTGCCTGGATCATTGCCTGTGAAGTTTAGAAAGTTGTGCAAGCCATGGAAGAGGATTGTGAGCAGAATGGCGCGGTTCCGAACGACCAGCATCGCCAATACAAAGCCCACTATAAACGCATATCCAATTTGCAAAAGAGTATCCTCTATCGATTGGCCGCCAAGCGCCTGCAAAGCGTGTGTGACACCAAACAACGCGCTGGAGACGATGACAGCTGTCATTTTTCCTTTTGGCATTAGAATCCGCAGCATCATTCCCCGGAACAATGTTTCCTCTACAAATCCTACTAAGAAGAGCTGCGACAGCAGCATATAAGCGAAAAACGAGAAGGAAGCGGGTTGAAAGCCTTTGTTGGCGATCAATAAGACGATTAAGACGAGCAGCAGAGGAAGATATTCAAGCCATTGCTGCTTTGTAAGCTTGTAAACACCGCTGAAATAAAAGGTGCTCCACCGTTTTTTTACCGTCATATAGATCACTAGAAATAATGCTATCGGAATAAAGCCTAGAAATGGAGCGAGTGGATGCGTAAGTTCAGCAATCGATACATAGGCGCTGCCGCCGGCTACAAAAATCATCAGCATAAGCTCGATTAGAATAAGCGTAACAATAGGCCTTTTTACTGTAAAGCTGTCCGTTGTATTCATTTAGAATTCCTCTTTTTCGATTATTTTTTTAAAAAATTCATTTTCCATCTTAAAAAATTGCAAGCCGTAATGCATGACAGATACGCGGTAATAATAGGCGTTTTTATCTTCGAGCTGCTCCAGCTCCTTGGACACGATGGACTGAACAGCCTCCATTTGAGCAATGTTGCGCGCGATGTTTTGTTGATACGCCATTAAGTTTTGTTTTTTCGTAGGCTCATCAAGGTAATCGTAAAAGAAGATTTTAATGAGATACTCCCGTTTGTTCGATTGAAGGGGTTCTCTTAGCCACTGTATAAAATGCTTCTGCCCTTCGCTTGTGATGCTGTACATCTTTTTGTTTTTGCTGTCATTCGTTTCTTCTTCCGTCACATATGCACTTTCCACTAGACGCTTAAGTCCGGGGTATAGGCTTCCATAGCTCATTTTGTAAAAGATCCCGATTGATTGCTCTGTTATTTTTTTAATATCATATCCGCTCATTTTCCCTTGCATCAGCATTCCTAAAGTAACTAGCTCAATCATTGTCGTTCTCCTTAATGTATCAAGTTGATATATCTATTTGATATATGTAATGTATCTCGAATGGAATACTTTGTCAAGAAAAATAATTGTGTAAATGAACGCTATTTTAAATAACGAAAAAAGCCCAAAACTCTCGTCTCAGCCTGCTGGCTGATTCGCGAAGGTTTTGGGCTTTGTATGAGCTGTGTCTTAGAGTGAAAAATAATCGGCTGCAAACGTCAGGATTAGGAGTACCGCCATGATCCAGCCTGCACCATAGGTTCGTTTCGATGGTACAGGGGCAGAGGAGTCAGCATGGTTTTGTTTTGCCGTTCTTTTCTTAATGGACCAAATATATAGGCAGGCACCCGCTAGAACTAGGGACAGCTCTAATATGGCGCTAATTGCCGGCAGTTTCCACAGTCCGAAGCCGAGTAGAGGGAAATCGCCGAAATTTCCGGGCAAGAGCGGCATGTCGCTGCGATGTACGAGCAGGTCAATCAACCAATGGCTGAAGACCAGTGAGCCAATGATGGCTGCACTTCGCTTATTCCATATCCGCCATGAAATTAAAGCAGCAACAATCGCTATTAGCAAAGCTCCAGCCAGAGAATGCGTATAGTCAGCATGGATAACAGCTTCACCATAACCTCCGTCGCCTATTTTATCAATAGATTCTGCCCCTGTGAGCAGCAGCGGGATAAACGCGATATCGAGAAGCTGCGTGCTTGCCATCAAAACCCACAAGGGTACCTTGGGCTCCATCGCTTTTACAATGGCCGCAAGTCCAAAATGTCCAGCCAGCATTTACTTCGCCACCTTTCGTTCAATTCGTGCATCAAGCCAGCCGCATACGACGATAAATAGAAAGAGAAACATTAAAAAAGTCATGTATCAGTCCTTCTTTCGTTTATCTGCTTGTCGAATCCAATAAGGAGTGCTTCAAAGGCATGATCAAAGGTAGTGGAGAGTCGGCTGAAAATGGCGTCCACACTCTCTTCCGAATGCGTATAGGTGCCAACTATCCCGCGCAGCATATAGAAATAAATGCGTGAACAGCTTAGGAGCTGCTCGCCTTCAGGCAAATTAAGATTTGTTTTCAAAAGCTGGACGATAACGTTGAACATTTGATTGCGAACACGATTGATTTCTAGCTCAGGCTCCAGTTCATCGACACGGGAGGACTTAACCTCAAAAAATATAGCGTACATGCTTCTATTGTTTAAGCAGAACCGAATAAACAAATCATTCATTCGCTTAAGCTTCTCGTCAGCGGATAGGAAGGCGTCTTTTGCAAGTGTGTCCAATTCACCCTTCAACAGCTGTAAGGGCTGCATAGATAAGGCATGAAGCAATGCTTCTTTATCTTGAAAATAAATATAGATCGTAGTATGAGAGCAGCCGGCTTCCTTTGCAATTTCTCTTATTGAAACGGAATCGTATCCGCGTTCTCCGAACAGCTTCTCAGCTGCGGCGATGATGGCGCATTTTGTTTCCTCTGCGCGGAATTCTTTTTTAGTAGCGATGATCATTCACTCCTCTTTATGATAGTAACCACTGGTTACTAACCGATGGTTATATAATACCAAATGCTTACAGATGTCGTCAAGACGCTGATTTCTGCTATAATCTTTGATGAGAACATTAGTAAATTCAACCTCGTTTTTATGGAGTAGTTTTGCATTCGCAAACCTAAGCCGATGCTTACGAAGTAGGTTTTCTACGAAAACCTAAGCCCATGCTTACGAAGTAGGTTTTCTACGAAAACCTTTAAGGAGAATAAATCAAATGAACCTATATCCTTCAATCAGCGAAGATCGGATTGAGCTGCCGCTGGCTTTTCCCATTACGATTTCGCAATCTGTAGGGGTTTCCCCGACCTTTCAAAGACTGCATTGGCATAAAGCGCTCGAAATTAACTACATACAGAAGGGGAGCGGCTACTATCTGATCAACGGGAGCCGTTATGACTTCCAGCAAGGAGACATCGTACTTATTCATTCCAATGATTTGCACCGTGCGTTTGAGTCAGAGGAGCTGGTCATGAGCATTATTATGTTTGATTCGTCTTACCTTGCTTTAGAGCAGCGCTACGATGCGGAGCTGCTTATTCCATTTCGGGATATTGGGTTAAGATTTGATCATGTGCTTGATCGAGAGCATCCGAAGCTGGGAGAGCTTGGCGGCATTATTAAAGACATGTCTGCTGAGTTTGAGCTGAAGGAGCCGCATTTTGAAGTGGTGGTGCGGGCGAAGCTTATTCAATTGCTTGCATTCGTCAATCGCTATTTTGCAAAAAATAATGAAACGGGAGCGCAGCATGTGCGTGGTATGGAAACGATTCGAGGCGTGCTGAATGACATCGAGGCTGATATATCATACCCATGGACGCTTGGCGAGCTCGCAGAGGCCGCGCACTTAAGTCCCTCTCGGTTCAGCACGTTGTTTGTGCAGGTTGTTGGGACCTCGCCCATGGATTATTTGATACAGATGCGGCTGTCACAGGCGGCTTATCTTCTTGAATCCACAGACAAAAAGATTATTGAAGTGGCAGCTGAATGCGGATTTCGCAATTTATCTAATTTCAATCGGCTGTTCAAGCAGCACGTAGGGAAGCTCCCATCCGAGCTGCGATCCTAAAAGACAGTAAGATAGTATTATAACATCGTTCTTTTTCATTAGAAGAACGATGTTTTTTATTTTAAAATAGAAGAAAGTACAAATAAGGAGTGTGAGCGATATTATTTTCCTTGGTATAGATGCAGGAGGCAGCAAGACACATGCTCTGCTCGTAGATGAGACAGGACGTGTACTTGGCAGAGGCCTTGGCGGAAATGGAAATCATCAAACCGCTTTTGAAGCAGCAAAAAACAGCATAGATCATGCTTGTCAGCAAGCGCTTCAGGATGCTGGCGTGACGAAGGATCAGGTGACATTTGCCTACTTCGGACTTGCAGGAGCAGATCGTGAGCCTGACTATGCAATTTTAAGACCGATGATTGCTTCACTTGACTATAAAAATCATGCGATTGCATGCGACACCATGATTGGTATGCGTGCGGGGACGAACCGATCTTACGGAGCGGTCATTCTTAGCGGAACTGGCCTTAACGCTGCTGCTCGCAACCCTCAAGGGGAAGAACTGCAGTATGGCGGCTTTGGTTATTTATTCGGGGATGGACATGGTTCGGGCACGGATATGGCCATTCACGCTTTCCGCAGTGCGATTCGTGCTTGGGAAGGCAGAGAGCAAGCGACACTTCTTAGTGAAATGGTTCCCCAGCGGCTTGGCTATCATACGATTCAAGAGATGTACGATGATGCGCTGGACAACGGCAAACGTCCGTCACATGAGCTTGCTAAAGTGATGTTTGAAGCCGCTGCTCTCGGGGATGCTGTAGCCATCCGTCTTTTGGAGGAAGCTGGGCGTGAGCATGCGAACTCTGTAAATGCGTTGATTAAGCGGCTAGGCATGGAAAAAGAAAAATTCGATGTTGTCCTTGCTGGCAGCGTAATGTCGCGAGGCGGCTCTACACATATGGTCGATGCAATCAGTGAAGCTGTTGTAGCGGTTTCGCCGCAAGCGCAGACAGTCAGATTGACGGTCGATCCGGTTATTGGAGCAGTAATGAGTGCGATGGATAGCAGCGGCATTGTGATTGATGAAGCGGTAGATGCAGCACTTAGAAAAATTACATTTTAAAAATAGTTTAAACATTTAAGGGAGGCTCATTCACATGTCCAAAAAACCACTAAAGGTCGCCGTCATTGGCGGCGGTTCCTCGTATACGCCAGAAATCGTAGAAGGCTTTATTAAAAAATATGATGAAATGCCGATTCGTGAGCTTTGGCTTGTTGATATCGAAGAAGGTCGTCATAAGCTGGCAATCGTTGGCGAGCTTGCGAAGCGGATGGTAGAGAAAGCTGGCCTGCCAATCGAAGTGAAACTAACACTTGACCGTCGTGAAGCGATCGCTGGTGCAGATTTCGTTACGACACAAATGCGGGTAGGTTTGCTGGAAGCAAGACGCCGTGATGAGCATATTCCTATTTCACATGGTGTAATTGGACAAGAGACGACTGGACCAGGCGGCATGTTTAAAGCGCTTCGTACTGTACCTGTCATTCTGGATATTTGTAAGGATATTGAAGAGCTTGCGCCGAATGCTTGGATGCTTAATTTCACGAATCCAGCGGGTATTGTAACCGAAGCGGTTCAAAAATACAGCAAAGTAAAAACAGTGGGTCTATGCAATTCACCAATTAACTTTCAAAAGTTTCTGGCTAAAGAGTATGGCGTTAGCGAGAGTGAAGTATTGCCTGAATTCGTAGGGATCAATCATCTGCACTGGGTTACAGCCGCTTATGTAAACGGTGAGGACAAATTGGACGAAATGATCGGAGCCGGTCGCGACTATTCCGCTACAAACGTAACTGCGTTTGACTGGGATGCAGATTTCCTTCGCTCATTAGGCGCGATACCAACGTATTACCTCCGTTATTTCTATATGACGGATTCGATGCTCGCGGATATGAAAGACTCGCTAGAGAAAAACGGCACGCGCGCAGAAGTTGTAAGCCGGGTCGAAACAGAATTGTTTGAGCTTTACAAGGATGTTAATTTGACGGAGAAGCCAAAGCAGCTTGAGCAGCGCGGCGGTGCTTATTACTCTGAGGCAGCTGTTAACTTGATGCATGCTCTATATACCGACAAACGTGATATTCAGACGTTGAACGTTAGAAACGGCAACATTATTGATTTTCTGCCTGAAGATGCAAGCATCGAGGTTAACTGTGTCGTTACGGCTCAAGGCCCGATTCCACTGCCTTTGCAGCGTGTTCCAGAGCAAATTAAAGGTCTAATGCATGCTGTAAAAACATATGAATCGCTAACTATTGAAGCTGCAATCAGCGGAGATAAAGGGATCGCGCTGCAAGCGCTCGTTCATCACCCGCTTGTTCCAAGCGTAGCGGTGGCTAAGGCGTTGCTTGAAGAAATGCTTGAGGCGAACAAAAAGTATTTGCCGAATTTTTTCAAAGAATAAACTAGGCTGCAAAGCAGTTGGCAGGAAGGGCAGGAGCATAGCTCCCGCCCTTTTTTGGCTTGCTTTTAACTATAGACTTTGCATCGGGAATTAGCTGTAAATACAAAATATTTACATTGACATCTAGTGCTATCGATTATATGATAACAAAGGTATTTGAACATGATAATCATTATCACTAAAATGGGATTAAAAAGTTATCAACCCAGCGAATGAAGCAGGGTTTAAACAAATAGGGGGTAAGAAAAAAATGAACAAACGATTAATGAGTTTGATTATGGTCATCGTCGTAATGGTGGTGGCTGCAGGCTGCGGTGCGAATAATGCGGCGAACAACAAGGCAGAAAACAAGGCAAGCACTAACGCTCCTGCTACGAACGACGCTGGCGCGAAAGCGGATGGTCCGATTGTCGTGAAGGATGCGAAAGGTGAGGTTACCCTTGAGAAGCCTGCTCAAAAGGTTGTTGTGCTGGAGTGGACGTTTACTGAGGACATGATCGCCCTTGGAATGCAGCCAGTAGGCAGCGCGGACAACGAGGGTTATAAGCAATGGGTAACAGGAGAGGCGCCGCTTGACGCAAGCGTGACGGACGTTGGTTTCCGCCACGAGCCAAACCTTGAGACGATCGCAGCCTTGAAGCCTGACCTCATTATTGGCATTACGGACAGCCACGAAGCGATCTACGATCAGCTGAAGGGCATTGCGCCAACGCTGCTATTCAGCCTTTATCCGGCTGAAGGCAAAGGCGACCAATACACGCAAATGATCGATATATTCAAATCTATTGCGGCGGCAGTCGGCAAAACACCAGAAGGCGACAAAGTACTTGCCGATCTGGATCAGCATTATGCGGATGCAAAAACGAAGCTTGCTGCAGCAGGCAAAGAAGGCTTGAACTATGTGCTGACGCAAGCATTCAGCTATCAGAATGCTGCAACGATGCGTCTATTCATGGATAATTCGCTAGCGGTTCAAACGCTGGATCGTATTGGCCTCAAAAACGATTGGAAACCGGAGCAGTTCGAAATGTATGGCTTTACTACTTCGACGGTAGAAGCACTGCCGGCTATTCAAGATACGAACCTGATCTATATCGTTCAAAAGGATGACGACATTTTTTCAGGCACATTGACAGACAATTCGGTATGGAACGGTCTTAATTTCGTGAAAGAAAAACGTACGTTTGCTCTCGACAGCACGACATGGGTATTCGGTGGTCCGATCTCCTCCAAAGTCATCGTAGACCAAGTCGTAAATACATTAACGAAATGAGCGAGCTCATGAAGAAGCAAAATAAAGAAGCCTCATTGGGTATGATTTGGCGAATGATTGGTATATTTGGGGGCGGCCTTGCCGCCCTTTTCTTTCTGTTCATACTGAGTCTTTGCTTCGGGGAAGCCAAAATTCCAGCGGCAGTCGTATTTGACGGCTTGCTTCATCGGCAGGATGTGATGGAGCATAATTTGCTTTGGGATATTAGGATGCCGCGGACCGTTATCGGCATTATAGCGGGAGCTGCGTTAGCGGCGGCAGGAGCGTTATTGCAAACGATAACGAAAAACCCGCTTGCGGCCTCCGATACACTGGGCATTAATGCTGGAGCCTATTTTATGGTTGTGCTCGGCATGGTCGCTTTTCCTGCACTGCAGCATGAGGCACCTTTTCTGCTGGCGGCAGTGGGAGGGTTCCTTGCAGCATTGGCTGCTTATTTTCTTGGCGGCGGGCGGGCGGCAACGCCGGTTCGGCTAGCGCTATCGGGGATGATTGTCTCGATGGTGCTCGGTGCGTTTACGTCGGCCATTCATATTTTTAAAGCGACGGAAACGCAATCGTTGTTTCTTTGGGGTGGAGGCACGTTAATTCAGCTTGATTGGAGCGGCGTGAAGTATGCTTGGCCGCTTGTGGCGGCATTGCTCGTCATTGCAATACTTGCCGGACGCAAGTTCGATGCGCTCGAGCTGGACGAATCGACTGCTCGTTCATTAGGGCAGCGCGTAGGCTTAACCCGGGCGGGAGGGCTGGCGCTCTCTGTGCTTATGGCAGCCATCGTGGTCAGCGTCGTAGGGCCGATTGGTTTCGTTGGTCTTGTAGCTCCGCATTTGGTTAGGCTCTCCGGCATTCGAAATCATCGTTTGCTCATTCCTGCGAGCGCGCTTTGGGGAGCGCTGCTCATAACGGCAGCGGATGTGCTTGCCCGCATGGTACGAAGCAGTCTCGGCGAAATGCCGGTAGGCGCCGTCATGGCGATTATCGGGGCGCCTTGGCTCATTTGGCTGGTGCTTACCAAGATGAGAAATATTTCCGGTTCGGGCTCAGGACAGTCGTCGATGAGCATTGGAGGAGCTCCATTCCGCTTGCGTTTTGCACCGACTGCCTTAGCCATGACCGTATTGCTGGCTGCGGTCATTCTCGTTAGCTTGTCGCTCGGCGGTACAAAAATTCCGATCATGGAATTGCTTAGAAGCCTATTCGGAGCAGGAGACGATTCCTATTCTGTGCTGCTGAATCTAAGGCTTCCGCGCACCCTCGTTGCAGCAGGGGGAGGCATTGCGCTCGCAATCAGCGGCGTACTCATTCAAAGCGCTGTTCGCAATCCGCTCGCAGATGCTTCTATTATCGGCGTCACCTCGGGTGCGGGTTTTGGGGCCTTGGTCGTGCTCGTTGCATGGCCAACGCTGCCGATCTTCGCGCTGCCGATTGCCGCTATTACTGGCGGGGCTATAGCTGCCGCGGTTGTATTTTTCTTAGCTTGGCGCAAATCGCTTAACCCATCCGTTCTGATCCTGCTTGGCATAGCGGTGTCTGCCATCGGAGCTGCAGGCATTCAGGCGATGATCGTGAAGGCAAGCCTATGGAGCAGCACGGCATTTGTTTGGCTAACGGGAACGACGTATGGCCGAAGCTGGAGCCATTTTAACAGTATTTTTATTTTTCTGCTTATTCTTGTACCGGCGGCCTATTATTTGAGCAGGAAATTTGATCTACTTGCCTTCGGAGATGAAAGCTCGACAGGTCTCGGCTTACCGGTAAAAGGCACACGGCTTTGGGCTATGATCATTGGTGTGCTGCTTGCTGCGGGAGCGGTGGCGAGTGTAGGAACGATTGGTTTCCTTGGATTGATGGCGCCGCATGCGGTAAGGATGATGGTCGGACATCACACAAGGCGCTCGATCATCCTGTCAGGTCTGCTTGGCGCCTTGCTGCTCGTAATTGCGGATACGATCGGAAGAACGGTAATGGCTCCGAAGGAGATTCCTTCCGGGCTCATCATTATGCTGATTGGAGCTCCATACTTCCTGTTTCTTATGTACCGTTCACTCGTCAAAAAAAGGTAGAATGTTAGAAATGTTTGCTAAAAACGAATGTTGTACGTATGTATTGCCAATAACGTTCGTAAAAGTTGTTGACAAAATGGGCAATTTCTCTTTAAAATTGAAAACGGAAAACAACAACAGCATATCTTTTCGTATAATCTCAAGAATCGGCTTGAGAGTCTCTACTCGGTCACCGTAAATGATCAGGCTACGAAATTGGCGGAAAAAGCTCGCAGCGGTCCAGCGGGTATCTTTTTCCCCTTTTTGCAGAGCCTGGGAGAAATGCGATCTATTGCATTTTTACTAGGCTTCTTTGTTTGTTCCACCACATTTTTGGGAGGTTTGTAATCAAAATGGAACGTTTCTTTCGCTTAAAGGAACACGGAACAAATGTCAGAACAGAGATTATGGCGGGGCTGACGACTTTCATGACGATGGCTTACATATTAGCCGTCAATCCAATCATACTAACGCCAGCTGGCTTGGATTGGACAGCCGTGTTTCTTGCAACGGCACTAGCAGCAGGTATCTTCACTATCGCGATGGGCTTGTTCGTTAACTTCCCAGTTGCGCTAGCACCAGGTATGGGTCTTAATGCGTATTTTGCATCGGTCGTTATCGCATCGGCGTCAACGGACGCACCGATCTCACCAGCAATGGGACTAACCGCGGTATTTATTTCAGGTATTATCTTTATCATATTGACGCTTACCCAAATTCGCCAAATGCTTATCACAGCTGTTCCAGACAGCTTGAAGCATGCGATTACAGTCGGTATCGGCTTGTTCATCACCATTATCGGCTTGAAAAACAGCGGTATTATGACAATCGCAGTATCAAGCTTCACAGACATTGAAGCAGGTAAATTCACACCAGTGGGCGGCTCCGAAACCGTTATTCAACTGGGAAGCTTCCATAATGAAACGGTTGTACTTACCGTGATTGCATTGCTTCTTATTGGCGTGCTGATGGTACTGCGTGTACCGGGAGCGCTTTTGTTCGGTATTCTTGGTACGACTGTTATTGCTATTCTAATGGGTCATGTTGATGTGAAAGCAGCATTCACTGGTCAAACATGGGTGCCTGATTTCTCCAAAATGAACTTCTGGCATTTTGACTTTGCAGGCGTATTTGAAGTCGGACTGGTAACGGTTATCCTGACATTTACCTTCGTCGAAATGTTCGATACGTTCGGTACGCTTGTTGGTACAGCAAACCGTGCGGGCTACATGAAGGACGCTGAAAAGGGCAAAAAACGTGTAGGTAAAGCGATGTTCGTTGATGCGATCGGCGTCAGCGGCGGCGCGGTGCTTGGTACAAGTACAGTTACCGCATTCGTAGAAAGCTCTGCAGGTATTGCGCAAGGCGGACGTACGGGCCTAACGGCAGTAACGACAGGCGTTTGCTTCCTGCTTGCTATCTTCTTGTCTCCAATCGTTGCGCTTGTTCCAGGCGCAGCTACAGCTGCTGCACTAATTATCGTAGGCGTGCTGATGATGCAATCCGTAAAAGATATCGATTTTTCAGATATGGTTTATGCGATTCCATCCTTCTTGACACTTGCACTTATGCCGCTTACTTACAACATTGCAAACGGTATTTCGTTCGGTATCGTATCGTACGTATTGCTTGCAACGGTTGCTAATGTAACAGGCAAAGGCAAATACAAGGTTCACTGGCTCATGTGGATTCTAGCGGTGCTTATCATTGGCCGTTACGTATTTATGGGCGGGGAATAAACAAATATTATGGAAGAAGCAGCGCTGGACCGGCGCTGCTTCTTTTTTTTGTAGTTTAGCCTTATGGTGGAGAGACGCAGAGGATAGGGCTGCTTATTTTCGAGCTGAAATTTGATATAATTTTGGAAATAGAGCTGGCTTTGGCAGGCGAGCAGACGGGGGAGAGCATATGTTTCGCGTGGATTTAAACTGCGATATGGGTGAAGGTTTTGGGGTTTACACAGCTGGCCTCGATAACGAGCTGATGAAATATATTACTTCGGCGAATATCGCTTGCGGTTTTCACGCTGGGGATGCAGCGACAATACGGCGCACGGTTAAGCTGGCGCTAGAGAATGATGTAGCCATTGGAGCGCATCCAGGGCTTCCGGATTTGGCAGGCTTCGGTCGAAGGATGATGGCCATAACGCCGGAGGAGGCATATGAGCTGACGGTATATCAGCTGGGTGCGGTGTATGCTTTTGCTAAATCAGAAGGTGGAAGCGTCGCACATGTGAAACCGCATGGCGCTTTGTATAATATGGCTGCGAAGAGCAGACCGTTAGCTGACGCGATAGCAGAGGCAATATATAAGGTTAATCCGAGTCTGATGCTGTTCGGATTAGCGGGCAGTGAGCTTATTCACGCAGGCGAGGATATAGGCTTGCGTACAATCCATGAAGTATTCGCAGACCGAACGTACGAGTCGGACGGCTTACTAACGCCGCGAGGGACGGAAGGTGCTGTTATTGTTGATCCTGTTCGCGCTGCAGAGCAAGCGATAAGGATGATCAGAGATGGCGAGGTTAATACAAGGCAGCATCATAGCTTTATTTTGAAGGCGGATACGGTATGCGTGCATGGGGATACGCCAGGCGCAGTAGAGCATGTCATAAGACTGCGGGCGGCATTAGAGGCAGCGAGCATATCTGTTCAGAAGGCGGGTGTATGAGCATGGAGAAGGCTGCAACGGAACCTCAGGCTCCTATTGAAATGCTGCCGCTTGGTGACTCTGCCGTTATTATTCGTTTAGGCAGCTCCATTGACGAAGAAACGAACCGAACGGTCATGAATTTAAGCCGCCATTTGGAGTGGAAACCATTTGCTGGGTTCATTGAATGCGTCCCATCCTTTGTCTCGGTGGCGATCCACTATGACCCGCTGCTGGTGAAGAGAAGCCGCACTGCAGCCGAGCTTCAGCATGCTACAATCTTTGAAACGGTATGCGCTAGAGTGCAGACGTACCTATCTCTAGAGCAGCTGCACTCTTCCGATCAGGCGGATAGAACGATTGAAATTCCGGTTTGCTATGGCGGAGAGTACGGTCCTGACCTTAGCCTAGTTGCTGAGCTTAACGGACTTCCGGAGGAGGAAGTGATCGCTATACATGCTGGTGGCAGCTACTTGGTCCATATGCTCGGCTTTGCGCCAGGCTTTCCTTATTTGGGAGGAATGTCTGAGCGGATTGCCGCACCAAGACATCAGACGCCTCGGACGATCATTCCTCAGGGCAGCGTCGGCATAGCTGGCATGCAAACGGGCATATATTCGGTTGCAACGCCGGGCGGCTGGCAGCTGATCGGCAGAACGCCGCTTGCTCTATTTCGTCCTCAGGACGAAATTCCAAGCTTGCTTAGACCGGGGGACTTGATTAGGTTTAAGCCGATAACGGAGCGGCAGTACAAGCTTTATTTAGAAGGTGAATTATGACTATAAAAGTTGTTCGTCCCGGCTTGCTCGTTACTGTACAAGATCTCGGAAGGCATGGGTATCAAAAATACGGCGTAGTCGCCGGCGGGGCTATGGATACGGGAGCTTCGCGTGCGGCTAATCTGTTAGTCGGCAACGAGGATAGTGAGGCAGTGCTGGAAATTACGCTTACCGGAACGGAGCTCTTTATGGAGAAGGATACGCTGCTCGCTATTTGCGGCGCGCGTATGTCTGTTACCGCTGGAGGTGAGACGCTGCCCTTATGGAGACCAGTACTCGTTCGCGCGGGAATGAGCGTGAAATTCGGAGCTTGCCAATCGGGCTGCCGCTCCTATCTTGCAGTTGCGGGCGGACTTGATGTACCGGAGGTCATGGGAAGCAAAAGTACGTATCTGCGCGGCGCAATCGGAGGTTATTTCGGAAGGGCATTAAAGTCAGGAGATGTACTGGCAGCAAAGGCGCCGAGCCTGCTGTCAGAGCGAATGGAGCATGCTTTGCGCCTGGGATGGAATGGCAGCTTCGTTGTGCCTCAATGGCATGCGAGTCATTTTGCGATAGCGGACAATCTAGCGGACCCGATCATTCGCGCGATGACGGGCACGCATTACGAGCTGTTTACAGAGACAAGCCGGGCGAGCTTATTTAGCCAGAGCTTCCAGATTTCCGCACAGTCCGATCGAATGGGATACCGGCTCGAAGGAACAGAGAAGCTGACGCTCGCGAAGCCGCTTGAGCTGCTTTCGGAGGCTGTCGCAAACGGAACGGTCCAAGTACCGGCTGGCGGAGAGCCGATCGTGCTGCTGGCGGACAGACAGACAACGGGTGGTTATCTACGTATTGCGCAAGTCGCAACGGTCGATATTCCTGTTTTTGCACAGCTAAAGCCCGGCGACCGTTTTCGGTTCGAGAGGATCACGCAGCAAGAAGCGGAACAGCTTTATTTGGACAGCGAGCGTGACATGAGAATGCTTAAAGCCGCTATTGCATTAAAATTTAATGCCGCGAATGAAAGGGATACAAGATGAACACTGCTCTTAGCGGCTGAGCCTCTTTCCTTGATTTATGGTAGACTACTAATCAAGAAGCAGGAATTACCGGAAGGCACGGCATAGAGGAGTGATAGCAATTGTTCGCACAGCAGCGGCATCAATTAATTATCCAAAAAATAAATAGCGACAAATCGATTCGAGCGTCGGAGCTTATGGAATCGTTTGGTGTCTCTTTTGAAACGATAAGGCGCGATCTAGAGCATTTGGAGAACCTAGGCTTATTGCAGAGGGTTCATGGCGGTGCGATTTTAAAAGAGCCGGATTACAGCCGGGAAATCCCGCTGCCGATTCGTGAATCGATTTACTTAACGGAGAAGACGGAATTGTCGCAGCTCGCCATTCGATATGTAACGGAAGGAATGTCCATCGCACTTGATGTAAGCACAACCAATACTCAGATTGCGAAGATGCTCAAGACAAAGTTCGAGCGATTGACGATTATTACGAATTCCTTGCCAATCGTAAATGAATTAATCGATGTCCCCGGTTTTACGCTGATCATGATCGGAGGCATTATCCGCCAAGCAGAACAGAGCATTATCGGAGACTTGGCTGAAGAATTCGCTTCCCGCTTTCATGCAGACTTGTTTTTTATGAGTATGAGCGGAGTTACATTGGACGAAGGCATTACTGACAACGCGATTGGTGAAGTACAGGTGAAGAAGATTATGCAAGCAAACGCAAAAAGCACGATCGCGCTTGCCGACAGCAGTAAATTTGATCAAGTCTCCCTGCTCAAGGTGTGCGGTTGCGCGGATGTAGAACGTTTCGTTACAGATTCGAAGATCGGCCTTGATCTAGTCGATAAATATAAACAGAGCGGAATTGAGATTGTTTATAAGTAGAGATGAATAATAAAGGGGACTTTGACTGTCCTAAAGACTCTTGGTTATATACCAAGGGTCTTTTTTTGCTTTCTAATGAAAAGTATATATTAAGATATTGTAAACGTGTGTGTTTGTGTGATATTGTGTTGGAATATGTGGAACTGATAGTTGAATCTAAATGTGGATCGATGGAGGTGTTTCTTAATTGATTGTTATTTCTCTTATTCTTGTCTTGTGTTCCGGTTTGGCGCATGCGGTGTGGAATATGCTAGCTAAGCAAAGTACGGATAAAGCGTTGTTCTTATGGGTGATTTATATGCCTGCGACTATTGTTTTGCTTCCGACACTCATTAATGAACTTTTGAGTGCGTCCCTATCGCAGACACAGTGGCTGTTAATCGGGGCATCGTTAATGATGCAAAGCGTTTATTCGCTGCTGCTCGCTTACACCTATAATGCTGGAGATTTATCGCAAGTGTATCCGATCATGCGGGGGACACCAACCTTGCTTATCCCAGCCATCGGCGTATTGCTATTAAAAGAGACATTGCCTTTGTGGGGCTGGATCGGACTCAGCTTTATGCTGATCGGGTTCATCGTCATGATCGGAAGATCTTCGGGCAAAGGGCATCAGCAGTCTTTCTATAAGCCTGTACTGCTGGCGATGAGCGTTGGGCTATGCATTACCACTTACACGCTTATCGATAAAGTGAATTTACAGCATCTTTCTCCCCTTGCGCTGCTTGAGGTGACGAATATCGGTTTTGTACTCGGACTGACGCCTGCTGTTCTTCGCTCTAAACGGCTTAAGCATGTTATTCGCACTCATATTAATATTATCTGGATTGGTGCTATCTTGTCTCCGGGCTCGTACTTGTTGTTTTTGTTTGCAGCCAGAAATGCCAATATTTCTACAGTTGCGCCTATGCGCGAGGTGGGAATCGTGTTTGGCACGCTCCTTGGTCTATTTGTATTAAAAGAGTCGCAAGGGACTCGCAGAATTACGGCTTCGATCGCTGTAGTTATGGGCATCATTATGATTGCGTCATCAGGGCATTAAACAATAGCACCTGAATACCTAATGGAGAGGGAGTAAGGATAAAGATGGAAAACGCCAAAAAGCTTCGTTTTCGCAAAGACGGCACTTTTACAATTGTCCAGTTCACAGATATTCATTGGCAGGACGGATCGGACTTAGATTTGCGTTCCAAGGCTACGATGGAGCTTGTACTTGAGGCTGAACAACCGGATTTTGTTATGTTTACAGGAGATGTCATTTTCACGGGCAGAGGTTCAGACGGGGCAGTCTTATGCCAAGATCCGCTTCAAGCGTTTCGGGACGCGGTTGCCGCTGCCGAGCAGAGAGGCATTCCGTGGGGAATCGTATTCGGCAACCACGATACGGAGAACGATATTACCCGCGATGACCTGATGGGCGAGGTGCTAAAGCACGCTCATACGTTTGCCGAGCCAGGACCGCGGGATATCCATGGCACAGGCAACTATGCGTTACCTGTACTTGGGTCTGACAACGATCAAGCGGCCGCTGTGCTTTACTGCCTGGACTCCGGCGATTATTCCAAGCTGCCTGGCGTACCCGGCTACGATTGGATTCAGCATGATCAAGTGCAGTGGTACATGGAGCAATCCAAGGAGTGGAAAGCTCGTCATCAGGGCGCTGCATTGCCGGCACTCGCATTCTTTCATATCCCTCTGCCTGAATACCAAGAAGTGTGGGACCGGGAAGTGTGCTATGGCCATAAACATGAGGGGGTATGCGCCGCGCAGACGCAAGCAGGTTTCTTCTCAGCGATGTTGGCACAGGGAGACGTGATTGCAACTTTTTGCGGCCATGACCACACGAACGACTATTGGGGAGAGCTTTACGGGATTCGTCTTTATTACGGACGAGCAACAGGATACAACACTTACGGCAAGGATGGTTTCCCGCGGGGTGCCCGCGTGATCCGCTTGACCGAAAACGAACGGAAAGTGGAATCATGGCTGCGTCTTGATGACGGCACGGTCGCCCTGCATCAGCCGGAGCATCAGCCGGAAATCGGTTAATACAAGCACTTATAATTAAATAGCCCGAAGAAGCAAAGATGTCCCGAATATTCTTAGGAATCCGGGACATCTTTTTTTTGCGGAAATCATTTCTATTCATGTTCTGGTAGAGGAATTTCCGGGCCTCGGGCCGAACCCGATGAGGTTGAAATAAGGCGTCGCAACAGCATTGTTTAAAGGTTTTCTACAAAAAAGGATATCGTGTAAAGAATCGCAAATCGCTGTTTGTACAAAAATGAATACCGTTATAGCAATTGAAAATGTACGGGGCTGCTATTATCCATTAGATTGGGATTAAGGCGAGCCGGCAACCGGCAGGCGTCTCATAAATAAATTCGTAAAGGGGAGTCACGCATGAAAAAAAGTATATTTACTAGAATTGCTCTTCTGCTTGCCATCGTGTTGATGTTCGGAGGAATTGCAACGGCTTGCTCCAGCGGCAAGTCAGAACAACCCGCTAACAACGCGGCATCCGGC
This sequence comes from Paenibacillus sp. 01T431, assembly GCF_056398625.1. Taxonomy (NCBI): domain Bacteria; kingdom Bacillati; phylum Bacillota; class Bacilli; order Caryophanales; family Paenibacillaceae; genus Paenibacillus; species Paenibacillus sp. 01T431. Next base: position 125,544 of record NZ_JBFTPT010000016.1, on the reverse strand, counting down.
AACGGAGCGAAAGAAAATGCGGGGAAAGGTGATAAATCGGCTGAACCTGTAAAGCTAAAGCTCTGGCATCCTTTAAATCCTAATGCGCAAGCCGTCGTTCAAAGCTTAAGCGATGTAGCGATGGTAAAGGAATGGGAGAAAAAGACGAATGTGAAATTTGACTTTGAACATCCGACGGGCACGGGTGCCGATGCTCAGCAGCAATTCGGCGTGATGGTAGCTTCCAATGTGCTTCCGGACTTGATTGTGTGGAACATGTCCAACTTCCAAGGCGGTCCAGCCAAGCTGTTTCAGGATGGAACGATCATTAAATTAAACGATCTTATTGATCAGCACGCACCGAATTTGAAAAAAATTCTCGAAGAATATCCGCTTATCGCCAAGCAAATTAAAGCGGATAACGGGGATATTTACGTATTCCCTAACCTGAAGGTTGGCGATCACGGCAAATACAAAACGTTCTCCGGCCAGATGATACGGAAGGATTGGCTCGATGAGCTGGGCTTGCAGCTGCCCGAAACGATCGACGAATGGGAGATTGTTCTAAAAACGATTAAAGAGAAAAAAGGTGTCATTCCATATACGTCCGAGAAAGACATGCTTCTAGGATCAAAAAGCTCGATGGACTTTATCGGGGCATACGGCATCGGCAAAGATTTTTATCTGAATGGCGACAAAATCGAGTATGGGCCGCTTCAGCCTGCATTTAAGGACTACTTGGCGCGTATGCAAAAATGGTATAAAGAGGGTTTGATTGATCCGGACTATGCTTCCAACGACAACAAAGCGAAGGAAGCGAAGATCACTTCAGGCAAGGCAGCCGCTACCTTCGGTTACATTGGCGGCAGCATGGGCGCATGGCTTCCTTCCTTGCAGCAGGATGATCCGAAGGCGATGCTTTCCGCAGTTCAATATCCGGTAATGAATAAAGGAGATGAGCCTAAATTTACGGAAACCGGCTGGGATTACAGCAATACGGGAGCCGTCATCACAAGCGCAAACAAAAATCCGGAAGCTACGATTAAGGCCCTTGATTATTTGTTCAGCGAAGAAGGCGCTATGCTGAAAAACTTCGGTATTGACGGCACAACGTATACGCTGGTGGATGGCCAGCCTAAATTTACGGATTTGATCATGAAAAATCCGGACGGACTGCCGATCGGCCAAGCGATGGCGAAAAACTTCATTGCGAACTATCCGTTCCCGGGTCCGGACGATGACCGTTATAATGACCAATACTATTCGCTCGACGCCCAGAAGGAAGCAGTAAAAGCGTATGCCAAATTCGCGAAAAACTCTGCCTCCGTTCTCATTCCTCCCGTTTCCTTGACGCCGGAGGAAGCAAGCGAATTCAGTAAAATCATGACGGATGTGGATACGTATCGTTCAGAGATTGTCACGAAACTGATTATGGGCACCTCTAGTTTGGACAGCTTCGATAAAGCGATCGAGCAGTTTAAGAAAATGGGAATCGAGCGCGCGATAGAAATTCAGCAAGCCGCTTTCGACCGTTTCAACAAACGTTAAACCGATTGAAGGAAGGGGGGAACACACTCCCCTTCCTTTAAAAATCAATTTCGGTGGAAAGAGAGTGCACCTGCGATGATGAGAAAACTAGCTAACGATCTTGTGAGAAATAAAGCCATCTATTTTATGGTGCTGCCAGTTGTTTTGTATTATTTTATTTTCAAATATCTTCCGATGTACGGTTCGATTATTGCCTTTAAGGATTTCAGCATTGCCAAGGGTGTATGGGGAAGCCCATGGGTTGGCCTTGACAATTTCAAGGACTTTTTTGACAGCATCTACTTTTGGCGGGTGCTGCGCAATACGCTGCTGCTAAGCTTCTATCAGCTCTTGTTTGGTTTTCCAGCGCCGATTATTCTTGCTATTTTGCTCAATGAAATCCGTTTGAAGCTGTTTAAAAACGTCGTTCAAACGGTCGTCTATCTACCTCACTTTGTATCGCTCATTGTCATTTGCGGACTCATTCTCGATTTTACGAACCGTGATGGGATTATTAGTACGATGATCGAATTTTTCGGGGGCGAACGCACTACTTTGCTTGGCGATGCCGCTAACTTTCGGTTCATATATGTATTCTCCAGCATATGGCAGGAGCTTGGCTGGTCGTCTATCATCTTCTTGGCGGCGCTCAGCGGCATTAATCCCGAGCTCTACGAAGCGGCCAGAGTCGATGGTGCCGGGAGGTTTAGGCAAATGTGGAGCATTACGCTTCCGGGATTGATTCCAATCATTATGATTTTGCTCATTCTTAGAATCGGAGGACTGATGGATATCGGATTTGAGAAGATTATATTGCTCTACAATCCGAATACCTATGAGACTGCGGATATTATCTCCTCCTTTGTGTACAGGAAAGGGCTTGCGGAAGGCCAGGACTACAGCTTTACTTCTGCCGTCGGCTTGTTTCAAGCGGGCATCAACTTTGTTTTGCTCATCAGCGCCAACTGGTTTTCCCGCCGGGTATCCGGGAACCGATTATGGTAAGGGGGAATGGGAACTTGAAAAATAATACGATGACAGACCGCACATTTGATATATTGAACGCCATTCTCATGCTTTTGCTTATCGTCGTCACCATTTATCCTTTTTATCATGTCGTAATGGCTTCCTTAAGCGACTCTAATCGATTGATTGCACATCAAGGCATGCTCCTAGGTCCGCTTGGATTTAGCTGGGAGGCTTACTCCCGCGTGCTCGACAATCCGAATATATTCAGCGGATACCGGAATACGCTCCTGATCCTCTTCTCTGGAACGCTGTTTAACTTGTTTTTCACGGCGCTTGGCGCCTACGGCTTGTCCCGTAAGTTCATGCTGCGCAAACCGATTATGATCGCTATCATATTTACGATGTATTTTAGCGGCGGACTGATTCCCACTTATTTATTGATCAACAATTGGCTGCATATGGGCAACAGCTTGCTGGCGTTAATCGTGCCGGTCGCAATCAGCACATGGAATCTGATCATCATGCGCACCTCCTTCGAGGCGATTCCCGAGAGCTTGATCGAATCTGCCAAAATAGATGGCTCCGGGGAGTTCGGCATTTTGTTCAAAATCGTCGTCCCGCTTTCCATGCCGATTATCGCGGTTATGATTCTTTACTACGGCGTTGCCCACTGGAATTCTTGGTTCAATGCGATGTTGTTTATCCGTGACCGTGAATTATTTCCGCTGCAGATCATTTTACGAGAAATATTGGTTATTAACGATACGAGCTCCATGCAGCTGGGAGACGCGATGGCGGATCAAGAAGGAATCAGGGAAAGCATCAAATATGCCACGATTATGGTTGCGACGCTTCCGATATTGCTGGTGTATCCGTTTCTGCAAAAGTTTTTCGCGAAGGGCGTTATGATCGGTGCGGTAAAAGAGTAGTTGGTATATACTCGGAGTATAATTCTCTGGCGGTGGATGCTCATATGAAACGCAAGGTTTATAAGTTTTGGCTGTACTCGTATTTATTTGTTTTATTTATTCCAATCCTTATTACCTTGATCGTCCTGCTGCAATCACAAGAAATGCTGGTCAAGGAAGTGCGCAGAGCTAACGACACGCTCCTCGATCAGGTTCGGCAATTAGTGGACAATCAGATCACTGATATTCGCAGGTTAGGCACGCAATTATCGTTTGACCCGAAAGTCATGACGTATTTAAACCGTGAAACGTTGGATACGGCGGAAGCCAGGTTCGGCACGATGGAAATGATCTCGAGCCTTCAGTCTTATACGATTGCCAACGGCAATATAACCGATGCCTATATCTATCTCAAGAACAAAGAATATGGGATAACGACAACGACGTTCATGCCGGCAGACGATTTGTATTCCGTGCTCCATAAGGCATCGGGAAAAAGCTTTGCGGAATGGACAGAGTGGCTCCGGGCGAGCCATGCTGGTCTTTTCGTTACATTAAATGAAGGCGCCAAACAAACGGAAAACTCGCTCGTTTACGTGCAATCCTTGCCTATTCAAGAGATTAAAGCTGCCCCTGCGACTCTTGTTGTGCTGCTCAATCAGGATCGGCTCAAGCAAGCGATTTCGAAAGTCGGTCTAGCAACCGAGGGTTCGGTTTATATCCTCGATCGCGAGGGCCATCCCATCATGATTACTGGCCCTCAGACTGGACTGGCTGAGCTGCCGATACCGAAAATGAGCAATCAACGCGGTTTTCTTACGGAACTAGTGGACGGCAACGATGCGGCCATATCTTATGTGAAGTCGGATACGACGAATTGGACCTATATTTCGGTTTTGCCGGAGCAAGTGTATTCCGCTAAAGTGAAGCTGCTGAAAAATTTGATTTATATTGCGATGCTGCTTTGCATCGGACTGGGCGGACTTAGCGCCTTTTGGCTTACGCGAAGAAATTATGCCCCTATTCAAAATATGATGAATTTTGTTTCAACAAAGGTCAAAACAAACATGATGAATATGCCGAACGAATTTGCGGTTCTGCAATCGTTTATGACCGACAGCGCAGCCATCCAAGATGAAGCAAGTAGAAAGCTGCTTGAGCAGCATCAAGTTCTGCGCAACCAATTTTTGGCCCGACTGTTGAAAGGCCGGGTGGATATGAGCTCCGCACTGCCGCAAGCCATTGAATCGTTTGATTTTCGGTTCGAGACAGACCGGTTTGCCGTCTTGCTACTGCAGATCGAAGACTATGAACGGCTGTTTCAGGCGAATCAAGAAATGGATGCGGAGAGGAAGCTTCAATTCGTTTACCTGATCGTTACGAACATTTTTGAGGAGCTGTTATCCGCAGACCATCGCACTTATTTCACGGAAGTTGACGGCATGATTGCTTGCGTTGTAAACGTCCTAGGGAAAGAGAAGGAAGCAAAGAAAGAGCTGCTCAAAGTGGCAAATGACGCTAAACGTTTTATTCAAGATAAATTTTTCGTTCGTTTTTCCGTGGGTGTCAGTGATATCCATACGTTTTGGTCGACGCTCCCAAAATGTTACGAGGAAGCGGTCGAGTCTCTGGAATATAAGCTTGTTCTTGGCTCCAACCAAATCATTTCCTATGAATCGATTAAGCGTCCCAAAAATGATTTGTATTATCCGCTCGATACCGAACGTCAATTAATTAACTTGATGGCGGCAGGCAATTACGATGAGGCGGCAGCTGTCCTGCAGCGTATCCTCATTACGAATTTTTCCGAGGGAACGCTGTCCATTCAAATGGGAAAATTGCTGATGTTCGAACTCGTCGGCACGATGCTGAAAGCGGTAGAGCAGCTTCAACTTAGCACGAAAGAAATTATGGTGGAGAAAACGGATTTAATTAAGCAGATTACAGAATGCGAAACCTTCGCAGAGATGGAAGAAGAAATTTTGGACTTCCTAAAGAAAGCCTGTGATTATTTGCAGCAAAAGAAGAAAAGCCATAATACCGATTTGAAGAGCCAAGTTGTCGAGCATGTCCTTCATAACTTGAATGATATGAATATTAGCCTGACGAGCATTTCGCTTGCTTTCGATATTAATCCGACTTACTTATCTCGATTTTTCAAAGAGCAAACCGGAGAGAATCTCGTTGATTTTGTTAATAAGCGGCGTGTTGACAAGGTGAAATCGCTGCTTGCTGAGACCAACCACGCCATTCAAGATATTGCCGAGCAATGCGGCTTTGCAAGCAGCCAATCTTTGCTAAGGGTGTTTAAAAAGTACGAAGGCATAACGCCGGGACAGTATAGGCAGAGTAGGGACGGAAGAGAAGCTCTAGAGCGGTGAGGCTGAGAGCCGTCTTTTATTTTTGAATGATGCCGGAATATGGGGAGGATGAATCCGATGAGCGTATGGCAAACAGCTATTGAGGACGCTTTACAGAAGACGAGGCTCAATATCGGCAAATTTGGCGGTCAATTTCCACATGTCAGCACGGACGGTGGCCGCTCGTATGAGTTGAACGCCAATGAGGATTGGACCGATGGTTTTTGGTCTGGCATGTTATGGCTTTGTTACGAGTACAGCGGCGATGACGCATTTCGGCAAGCGGCAGCCCGAACCGTTGAAAGCTTCCGGGAGCGCTATGAAGCGGACCGGGTGCTGGATCATCATGATATCGGATTTTTGTACTCGCTGTCGGCTAAAGCACAGTGGATCATAGAAAAGGATGAAGCTGCGAGGCAGCTTGCTTTAAGGGCCGCCGACAAACTATTGGCAAGGTGGCGCGAGCCGGGTCAATATTTTCAAGCGTGGGGACCTGCTGGCGACTCTGTAAACGGCGGCCGCATTATTATCGACTGCATGATGAATTTGCCTTTGCTTTACTGGGCCTTCGAGCAGACAGGCGATGAACGGTACCGCCAGGCTGCGGTTCTCCATGCTGACAAGAGCCGACGTTATCTTGTCCGCGGGGATGACTCGTCCTATCATACCTTTCATTTTGATCAAAAAAATGGCGAACCGATCGGCGGCGATACAGCTCAAGGCTACACAAACGGGTCGACGTGGACACGGGGACAAGCATGGGGTGTATATGGATTCGCGCTGTCGTACCGGTATACGAAGGATCGGCTTTACCTAGAGACGTCAAAAAGGCTGGCGCGGTTTTTCTTGAGCCATCTGCCAGAGGATGAAGTTGCTTATTGGGACTTTAATGCGCCTATCGAGGCTGAAACGCCTCGTGACAGCTCGGCTTCTGCCATCTTTTGCGCCGGTTTGTTGGAGCTGCTCGATTTAATGGATGAGAGTGACCGGGAGCGCGCGTATTTCGAACGCAGAATACGGCTTGTGATGGAGTCGCTTGTACTCAATTATTCGACCATCAATGAGCCGAATGTGGATGGCTTGATCAAAAGAGGCTCTTACCATGTTCGAGGCGGATCGTCTCCGGACGATTTTATGATTTGGGGCGATTATTATTATTTGGAAGCTTTGCTTCGCCTAGAGAAGGGGATCAAAGGGTATTGGTACGAAGATCGATAGAAAAAAACAGTCGAGCAGGTAAAGCTATCCTGCTCGACTGTTTTTACTTAGGAGATTCCTTCTTTAGACCGGACATGTTTTTAAGAACGAGCATAAGGTTTGCAGGTTTCTCGGCTAGTCGGCGGGTGAAGTAGGGGTACCACATGGCGCCGTAAGGGACGTAACAGCGGATGCGGTAGCCTTCCTTTGCGAGCTTCGCCTGTTCATTCATGCGGAGGCCGTAGAGCATTTGGAACTCGAAGGCGCTTTTGGCAATACGGTTCGTGCGCGCATAAGCTTTTACCCAGCTAATGATCGTATCATCATGTGAGGCAATGGCGGTATAGATGCCTTTGTCCAAATGAGCCTTGATCATGCCTTTGAAATTGTCGATGACCTCGTTTTTATCTTGATAGGCGACCTCACTCGATTCTTTGTAGGCGCCTTTAACGAGTCGCAAGCTTATGCGTGCTTGAAGCATATCGTTAACATCCTGCTCCGTTCGGAATAGGTAAGCCTGCAGCACGGTGCCGACATTGGTTAAGCCTTCTTTGTGGAGCCTTTTAACGATATCGATTGTAGCTTGCGTGTAAGGCGTATTCTCCATGTCAATTCGAACGAAGTTTCGATGGCGCCTTGCATGCTTGACTACGTCTCGAATGTTGGCGTAACAAGCCGCTTGGTCAAGAGCGAGACCCATTTGAGTAGGCTTCAGCGATACATGAGAATTAGCTTTTCGATCAGCTATGCCTTCGATTAGCTTCAAATATTGATCTCTGTATGCTGATGCCTCGCTTAAGTCCTGTATACCTTCGCCAAGATGGTCAAGCGTTGCCATAATGCCTAGCTTGCCCAGCTTTTCGAGCTCAAGCAAAGCCTCTTCAAGCGTCTCCCCCGCAATAAATCGGCTCGCGAGTTTTTTTCCATACGTAGTTGAAAGCCTTTCTACCAGAGGAATGCCTGTAATCGTCAACAATGATTTGCGGTACCATTTCGATCCAATGCCCATTCGTGCTGCTCCTTTCCGAAGAACAGTAGTAGGGGTCAAAACTTAGGAGTTCGATAATAGTATATTCAGAAATCATCTTCATCGCGCTATGCAGGCCTAATTATTTAAATAACAAAAAGTGCGTCGGCAGCTTGCGAAGCTGTCCGTCGGAAGGCTTATTAATGACTCTTCCGTTAAAAATGAGCGAGGACGAGCCGCCGCCATCAAGGTTGTAGCCGTCAACGGCGCCATAGCGCTGCAGCAATAGCTGCATTTCACCAAGCGTAGCCCCTGAGCTGCCTGATTCGTTGTAGCCGTCAGCTACAAGAAACAGTAGTTGATCATCCTTGAAATTAGCAATGACGGTCCGTGGCGCGCGCTTTGGACTGGTCTGCCATTTGGCTGGGATCGGTTGTGGAGATCCGCCGCGCAGCAGTACAGGAACAAAGGATGCACCGAATTTCGGGTTTTTGGCATCCAGCTGTTGTTTGCTTGCGAATTTTCCTCCGATGAGCTCATTTTGCTCGTTTAAGCCTACAAAAAACAAATCCGCACGCGGCGGTTCGAAGCTTGTCACGTAATCTCCGTCCACAATGGTTGTGCTTAGCGGATATCTTTTGCCTCGTCCATCTGCAAAGCCGCCTGCATTAATGCCGGCAACAGCTCCGTGCCGGGCTACTGCGGCGAGAGTAGTCTCTGCTTGTCCAAGCTCTTCACCGCCGAGCGACATCGTCATCGCATCTTTGCTCTTAAGTTTCACCTTGAGCGCGTACGCCGAGAAGTTTTCTGCTTTTATGTAGAAAAGCTGTGCTCTTAGCTTGTCCGATTCAATCGTGCCGGCGACCTTGCCAAGCTTGCTCGTAATATTGCGGTCGTAAATTTGCAAAGGTCTCATTGCCTGCGATGCAGCCATGGAGGATATCTTTGCCATATCGGCATTCGTTTCTTTGTACAGCTTCAGCTGTCTTTGAATGGACTCTCGTGTTTGTGATGCTGTCTCCTGTGCGAGGTCAAGGCCGGCAGCGGCATGCTTAATATCGGATTCGGGAAGCCTTGTTTGCTCGGTAATGGGCTTTGGAAAGGCTTCAGCAGATAATTGAATAACGATATCGGACAATAACAGCCAGATCATAATGCCTAGAAAAGGTGCACAGGCAAGCAGTGCAGTTCGATTTAACGCTTTGACGGTTATATTCATTTGAGCACGTCCAAGCTCTTCTGCAGCTCATTAAGCTGTTTTTTCACTTCATTCAACTGCGTATACAGCTTGTTGCTGTTGTCCGTTTTGGAAGCGGCGTTGTCCTTCGTGAACGTAAGCAGTTCATTTAGCGCATCGACTTTTGCCTTTAGCTCAGCAAGATCTGCGGTGTAGTCGGTTTCGAGCTTCAGCATGCGAGCCTCATAAGCTTGCTGCATAGCCGCAATTTGGCCAGCGGTTTGCTGCTCCAAGTTTGCGGATAACGTCTGCTGAATCCGTTCGGTATACCATTTGGCGCCCAATATGCCGGAGCATATAATAATGACCCATATGCAGACAAAAAGAAGGAAGGTACGGTTTCCTTTCTTTCTGCGTGTTTTCTTATCGAATTGGCTGGCAGTGCGTTGTTCCAAAATCAAATCACTCATTCTATTCATTCACCTCTCTTGATAGTCACTTGCACGAAAGATCGGATGAACGAACTGCTAGCAAGGGTACATAGATTAGACTTCAATTGCTCCTAAATAGTTGCGGATGTCATCTTATTGTAACAAAGACAAACGTAGATGTCCTTTGCGATATATGGGAATTTCCTGTAAATTTCAAATCGGACCGGAACATTCTCCCTCCTTTCGGCGTCTAACCATAAGGGATGCGGCAGCCGATGCCGCAAATTGGAAGGAGAACAAGATGAAAACACAGAATTGGTTTAAGCAAATGACTAAGCGAGTTCTCATAGCAGGCTTACTCGTTTCGCTGGCAGGTACTGGATTTGGAGTGAAGGAGGAAGCTAATGCAGCTGAGCGTCAACCGATAAAGGTAGAGTTTGTGCATGGTTCGAAAAAAATGACGATAAACGGCAAGGCTCAGCAAATGACAGCGCCGCTGCCGGTAGTAAAGGGAGTTACGATGATTCCTGTTCGGACGATTGCTGCTTCCGTTGGAGCAAGCGTTTATGCTGATAGTAAAGGCACTCATATCGATACTTATTTCAACAAAGTTACACTGAACAATAATATGCGCGGTGCGAATCGCAACGGAAGCTACGTTGTACTGCCAAATGCAGCTACACAAATTAATGGAACGATGCATGTGCCTCTATCAGCAGTCAAGCTGCTGTGGAATGCCACTTATGTGTTTAATGCACAGCTTAAGCAAATTAGCATAACGATTCAGCCGGAGCCAAACGTGCCGCCAGTAGCCCGCTTCGAAGCTCCGTATGAGGTGAAGCTCGGGGAGCCTATCGAATTTAAGGATTTGAGTTACGACCCTGATGGCAAAATCGTGAAGACAGAGTGGACCGGTCGTAAAAGTACATATTTTGAGCCAGGTGTTTATACCGTTACTCAAAGTGTCTACGACAATGATGGCGCACGAAGTGAAGTCGTGTCTCAAGATATTCGTGTAACAGAAGAGGTTATGTATACGCCTTATGAATACTACATGCGTTATGGTAACCCGGGCGATAAATTTGAAGTTGACGGGAAACTGATGAACACCTTCAAAGAGGTGGATACGATTGAATCCAAAGGCGGCCGCACATTGTATATGTCGAATGCGCCGGAGCGTTTCTTTGGAGAAGGTTTGCTGTACGAAGATACTTTGAATGATGCAAGTCGTTTATTCCTTCATCACCGCAACGGCTCAGACGAGCGATTGAAGCTGGCGGTTGTGGTTACGAATAACGAAAGCGAAAGCGTAAAGCTGACGATTGGCAATCGCGGCCTTGCTGGACCAAGCGTTAGTGCAATGCAATTTGGATCGGCTGCAGTGGCTAGATATTTTGCAAGCTCACAGCCGCGCGAGATGATTATTGAGCCTGGCACTTCCGCTGTGCTGCTGCCGGAGCTTGAGAAAATTATTATGAATCCAGACGAAGGTTTCTCGGGCTTGCTTGATGTCGACATGGACGGTAAGCTGACATTTTCCACGATGGCGCTTAAAGTAGACACCGACCCGATTAGTGCAGTGTCTATGGTTACTGAGCTGGAGAAGGTCGGAAATCGCGGCAAGTTCTTCGATACCGATCAATATATTGAAGTGAATGAGAAGGTTGGCGTTACAGAAAGCAAGCTGCGCTTAGGTCAACGTGGCCCTGCTATGGCAGGTGTAGATGCATTGACAGGCGGAATGACAATTAACGGCGGGGAATATGGTGCCGTAACGACGGTCAAGCTCAAAAATGTCGCTTGGGGAACACGGATTATTCTTAATCCTCGAGCGGGAATTTTCCAAGGCGCAGTTAGTGTAAATGGAAAAGTGGTGTACGTCCCTTCAGGCGGTCATGTGAAGGTAGGCGAAGGCGCATTGATCTATACGCAACCGAATCAACCCGCTGGAGCAGCTGGCATGCAGCCTGCGCCAGAAGTAACGATTCAGTATTCATCACCGGGCGCAAGCTCATTACCGATCTTATTCGTATTTTTTCCAGGCTCGGACTTTAAATAACCAATAGAAGGAGGAAACGTCGCTGCCAAGCGATGTTTCCTCCTTTTTTTGTTGTTAGCCCACCTAGTATTGTATAATAGAGATTCATTATCATTTGAACCAACTAGGAGGATGATCAGCATGGATCAACCAATTACAAATAACGGCGCGAGCCGAAAAGAAGCAAAAGCAATGTTCGCAGGAGGCTGCTTCTGGTGCATGGTATCGCCATTCGAGGAAATGCCGGGAATTATATCGGTCGTATCCGGATATACGGGTGGACATACGGTAAACCCAACGTATCAGGAAGTATGCTCGGAGACGACAGGTCATGCGGAAGCGGTACAAATTACGTATGATCCTGCGATCTTCCCTTATGAGAAGCTGCTTGATATTTTCTGGAAGCAAATCGACCCTACGGATGCAGGCGGTCAGTTCCATGATCGCGGGGAATCTTATCGGACAGGTATTTATTATTATGATGAAGAGCAGCGCGAGCTGGCGGAAGCTTCTAGACAAGAGCTTGAAGCTAGCGGTCGCTTCGACCGGCCAATCGTAACGGAAATCGAACCGGCACAAGCTTTTTATCCGGCAGAGGACTATCACCAGGGCTATCACAAATCGAATCCGTATCGTTACAAAATGTATCGTAAAGGCTCTGGCCGCGACGCTTTTATTTCACAAAACTGGGCGATTAAGAAAGACCCTGCAGAATTGAAGCAGCGTCTTACGCCGATCCAGTATGAGGTCACACAAAACAGTGGAACAGAACGTCCATTCACAGGGGAGTATTGGGATCACACCGAGGATGGCATTTATGTAGATATCGTTTCTGGAGAGCCGCTGTTCAGCTCCCGCGATAAGTACGATGCTGGCTGCGGTTGGCCGAGCTTCACGAAGCCGTTGCAAGCAGCAGCTGTTTCTGAGCATACGGACTCCTCGCATTATATGGTACGGGTCGAGGTTCGCAGCAAAGAGGGCGATTCTCATCTCGGTCATGTATTTGATGATGGACCGCAGCCGACGGGGCTTCGTTATTGCATCAATTCCGCCTCACTGCGTTTTATCGGCAAGGATAAGCTGGAGGAAGAAGGATACGGCGAATATTTGCATCTGTTTGAGCAATAAGCTTTTAAGCATCTTATTATAGACATTTGGGTGGAGGAGAAGCTGAAATGAACATAGAAGAAGCGATTCGCACGAGAAGAACGATTGGAAGAGTGAAGAAGGACCCTGTTGACCGTGCACTTATTGAACGGTTGTTGGATGCAGCTGTTTGGGCGCCTAGCCATCATAATACGCAGCCTTGGTCATTTATTGTGATGACGGGTGAAGGCAGAGGGCGGCTTGCAGAAGGATATGCGCGTGTATCCGCGGCCGCTGTTCCTGAGCTGAGCGGACAGCCGCTTGAAGATCGTTTGGCTAAAGAACGTACCAAAGCATTCCGTGCCCCAGTCGTTATTGCGGCAGTATGCTCACCGTCGGATGATCCGCGTGCTGTACTGGCAGAGGAGCTTGCTGCTGCTCAAGCAGCGGTGCAAAATTTGCTGCTTTCAGCACATGCGAATGGACTTGGGGCGATATGGCGTTCGGGCGATCCAATGTACCACCCGATTATGAGAGAAACATTCGGCCTGCGTGAACAAGATCAAATCGTAGGTTTTATTTACCTAGGTTATCCGGATATGACGGCTCCAGAGCCGCAGCGTGTACCTGCCACTGCAAAAACGGTGTGGTTGGTTTAATAAATAAAAAAGAAGGCCGTACCGTTCGATTATGCCGAACGATACGGCCCTTCTTTTTATCTGTATTAAATCATTAATTATATGAGCTTTTTCACTTTAAAATTGGCTTGCAGCACATACCAGTTTTGCGGGAACGGTACGCCGAGCACCCAATAGCCGATGCCGCGAAGCTTATATATTTTGACAAGATTGAATTTGGCTTGAACGCTGCGTGCATCCTCATACCAGACCACATGCTCTCGGCCTTCCTTGTCGTAATAGTTATAGTAAGGTGATTGTCCCTCATCATCATATTGAATAGTGGCTCCGTAAGTATTCGCACGAATTACCGCTTCATGCGGACTGATCGTCGGTGCCCACTTTCCGCCTTGGACGTAGGGAAGTGTCCAATCGTAGCCATACAAAGGCATGCCCATTACGATTTTTTGGGGAGGAATAACGCTGAGGGCATATTGCAGCACCTTGTTGACCTCGTTCAGCGGAGCGACGGCTCGCGGCGGCCCGCCCGACCAGCCCCATTCATAGGTCATGAGAATAACAAAATCGGCAATGCGGCCTAGAGCCTGGTAATCATGCGCTTCATATAGTGTGCCTGCTTGGTCGGCATTCAGCTTGGGCGCGAGGCAAACGGATACGAGATAATTTTCCGGGTGCAGGCTGTCGACGAGATTTTGAATAAAATGTTGAAATAACTCACGATCGGCAGGCGGAACATATTCGAAATCAACATTGAGCGCTAGATAACCTTTCTGCTTCATCATAATGAGAATGCTCGATATGAGTTTTTGTTGAAGCCCGGCATCGGCGAGCACCGCATGGGCAGTATCAGGACTGAATGTGCCGTTTTCGAAATTAGTTAGAACCATCATAGGTGTTGTTTGTGTCTGGTAGGCTGCATTTATAATAGCTGAATCATCTAAAAGCGTAAAAGTACCGTCAGCCTGTACACGGTAACTGAATGGGTTTAAATAGGTTAGATGTTGGCCAATGTCCTCAATTAAACGAACACCGGCAGCGTCAAATTTCTGTGTATAGGCGTTTACTTCAATTGTTGGCCGCACGGTTTGAGGAATAACGAGTGTTTGCCCCGGGTAAATAAGGGCGGGATTAGAGATTTTGTTTATTTTCGCGAGCTCCTGCAGTGTAACGCCATATCGCTGGGCGATTAGCCAGAGCGATTCACCGTAATGTACTTTATGAGTGCTTGCATCAGTTGGAATAATAAGCGCCTGACCAATAACGAGTACGTTTGGGTCGCTAAGGCCGTTTGCATCTGTGATATCGTTTATCGACAAATCGTATATTTGAGAAAGCTTATAGATGGAATCTCCTTTTTGCACGACATGAATATGCACCCTATTCGAGCCTCCTTTTTAAAATGATTAGCTATTGCGGTCTCGGCTGCGGTGCCTGCCTGAATGCTAAGAAAAGACTCTTTTATAATGTATTCATTAAATGGCTCTCGCATTCGAATGGGAAATGACAATCCGTTCGCTTAAGGCAGACGGAGAAATGGGAATGATAAGGAAGAGGCCAAAGAAAAAGTACGAAAGCCAATACGAATGGGGGTTGTACAGAATAGTAAAGAAGGTAAGTTTAGGGAATGATCAGGTGCGATACACCTAAATATGGTTATTTCATACGGGATTTCCGATTATTTTGTTCAAAAAAACGAACCTTTATAAAACATTCTCTTTTAATGTTCGTATTTCATTGACAGTGGTTTGGGGATTAGATAAACTAGAATAGGTTTGAGGCGGAATTGTCCGCTGGAACGTATTGCTGTTTGTTTGTCTTCCTACTATTTCATTTAAAGTTTACTCGTATATATTCGGGATCAGGCCTGAATGTTTCTACCCGAGAACCTTAATTTTCGGACTACGAGCAAAATGAGACGATAAGCGATATCGAATCGTAAGGTTTCGGATCGCCATAAAGCAAATGCAAGTCTGCAAAGTGCCTTGTTAGTTGGACACTGGTTGCCTCCTTTACGGGGCAGCCTTCTGTTGTCTTTTCGGCTCTGCAGCACGATTTGTCTCGTCCTCATTGAAGTGAAGCTTGATTGGCCATGGATTCGCATGAATACCGGTCTGTGCTTCCGCTCCGGTCCTGCGGCATCCCCATTCTTATGGCTGCTGAAGGGCCTTTTCTATTTTGGATGTGTTGTTTTATAGGATGCTTGATCATTAATTATCTTATAGATGAAAGTGGGTTTGAACGCATGTCTGCGAAGGTTGGCGTCATCATGGGCAGCAAATCGGATTGGGACACAATGAAATTAGCCTGCGACGTACTAGAGGAATTGCAAATTCCTTATGAGAAAAAAGTCGTTTCCGCGCATCGGACACCGGATTTAATGTTCGAGTATGCAGAAACTGCAGTAGAACGAGGGCTTAAGGTAATTATTGCCGGAGCCGGCGGAGCTGCACATTTGCCCGGCATGGTCGCTGCTAAGACGATTTTGCCGGTTATTGGCGTTCCCGTGAAGTCCTCGAATTTGAGCGGACTTGATTCCTTGCTCTCTATCGTTCAAATGCCTGGCGGCATTCCAGTAGCTACGGTAGCCATTGGCAACGCAGGCGGAACGAATGCTGGACTGCTCGCGGCACAAATGCTGGGAGCGTTTGATCCCGAGGTGCAAGCGCGTGTAATCGCACGTCGCGAGCGTGTAAAGCAGGAAGTGCTGGAAAGCAGTGAGACGTTATGAGTCAAAAAACGGACAAGCAAACGATCCAGACGCTGTTGCCAGGCAGTACGATCGGCATATTAGGCGGCGGGCAGCTTGGACGAATGATGGCGAATGCAGGCAGCGCGATGGGGTATCGCTTCATTGCTCTTGATCCAACGCCGGATGCTCCGACTGGACAAGTAGCAGAGCAAATCGTCGCAGCTTACGACAATCACGATGCAGCGAGGGAGCTTGCAAAACGATCGGACGTCATCACATACGAATTCGAGAATGTGGATGCAGATGTAGCGGCGATGCTGATGGCAGAGTCTTATGTGCCGCAGGGAAGTGAGCTGCTGTATACAACGCAGCATCGGCTTCGCGAGAAGCGGGCGATTGAAGCAGCTGGCGTACGTGTTGCCCCTTACCGCGAGATTCGCAGCGCAGACGAGCTGCGCGAGGCTGTTACCGCCTTTGGAACACCTTGCGTATTGAAAACAGCTATGGGCGGTTACGATGGCAAAGGCCAATGGGTCATTCGCAGCGAAAGCGAAATAGAAGAAGCGTATGAGACCTTAGCACGAGCGCGCGTCCAACTGGTGCTTGAGCAGTTCATTCGTTTTGATAAGGAAATATCAGTTATAGCGGCGAGAAGTCCGCAGGGTGAGATCAAGGTTTTCCCTGTCGCGGAAAACATACACGTCGATAATATATTGCATTTGTCTATCGTGCCAGCAAGAATTACGGAGGATTTGCAGCAGCAAGCAGAACGGCTTGCAGAGCGTATCGCTGAGGGATTAGGCGTAGTTGGTCTAATTGCAGTAGAGCTGTTCGTTACAGCGGATGGTGAGCTGTTCGTAAATGAGCTTGCACCACGCCCGCATAACAGCGGTCACTACACGATGGAAGCCTGCCGAACGTCACAGTTCGAGCAGCATGTACGCGCGGTATGCAATCTGCCGCTCGGAGATACGACGCTTATGAGTCCTGTTGTTATGGTGAACGTGCTGGGTGAGCATGTCGCACCGCTTCTAGAGCTCACAGCTCGCGCGGATGAAGCGGCTAAGCGCTTGAATGTCGCTCCGAAATTGCATTTGTACGGGAAAAAGGAAGCTGTTGTGAAGCGGAAGATGGGCCATGTCAATGTTTTGGCAGAAACGACGGATGCTGCGCTTAGCTGGATCGAAGAAACAACTATTTGGAAGGTGTGAAGCAATCATGTTAGATCGTTACAGCAGACCGGAAATGAGAGCTATTTGGACAGAGGAAAATAAATTCAGAGCATGGCTGGAAGTTGAGCTTTGCGCATGCGAGGCTTGGTCTGAGCTAGGCGTTATTCCGAAGGAAGACGTTGTCGCGCTTCGCGCATCAGCTGATTTCGATATCGATCGGATTTATGAAATTGAGCAGGACACTCGTCATGACGTTATCGCGTTTACACGCGCCGTATCTGAGAAAGCAGGCCCTGAAGGCAAATGGGTGCATTACGGCCTTACTTCTACGGACGTTGTAGATACAGCTATCGGTTATTTGCTTCTTCAAGCTAACGCGATTCTTGTGAAAGATATCGAACGTTTTATCGAAATTCTTAAGAACAAAGCATTGCAATACAAGGATACGCCGATGATGGGCCGTACGCATGGCGTACACGCGCAACCAACAACCTTTGGTCTGAAAATGGCGCTTTGGTATGAGGAAATGAAGCGTAACCTGGAGCGTTTCCACCATGCTGCGAACAACGTGCAGTTCGGTAAAATGTCCGGTGCGGTAGGTACATTCGCAGATATCGATCCTTTTGTTGAAGAATTTGTATGCAAGAAGCTTGGCATTACCGCAGCTCCAATCTCAACACAAACGCTGCAGCGTGACCGTCACGCTGAATATATGGCGACTCTTGCACTCGTAGCCTCTTCGCTTGATAAGTTTGCAACTGAAATTCGCGCTTTGCAGAAGAGTGAGTTCCGTGAAGTAGAAGAAGCGTTCGCAAAAGGTCAAAAAGGTTCATCCGCAATGCCGCACAAACGCAATCCAATCGGCTGCGAGAACATTTCCGGTTTGTCCCGCGTTATTCGCGGACATATGGTTACAGCTTACGAGAACATTGCCCTTTGGCATGAACGCGATATTAGCCACTCGTCTGTTGAACGTATTATTTTGCCGGATGCAACGATGCTGCTTAACTACATGCTGAACCGTTTGGGCAACATCATCAACAACCTGACCGTGTTCCCGGAAAACATGAAGCGCAACATGCAAGCGACATATGGCGTGCCATTCTCTGGCCGCGTATTGACGAAGCTGATCGACAAAGGCTTCAGTCGTGAGAAAGCTTATGACACGGTTCAACCGCGTGCAATGCAGGCATGGGAAACAAAACGTCAATTCCGCGAACTCATTGGTGAGACAGAGGAAATTACAAGCGTGCTGACGACAGAAGAAATCGATGATTGCTTCGATCCAGCTTGGCATCTAAAGCATGTTGATACGATTTTCACACGTCTTGGATTGATTTAAGGGGAGGCTGGCCTGATGACTGCACCATCGCAAGCTCTATCGACAGCTGTCGATTATATTAAAGCTCCGCTGATTTACAAAGGAAAGGTTCGTGAGCTGTACGATCTGGGCGAGCATTTCCTCATCGTCGTAACCGACCGCATTTCCGCATTCGACTACGTGCTTGACCCGGCAGTGCCGGACAAGGGCAATGTGCTGAACCGTTTGTCCGCTTACTGGTTCGAGCAAACCGCTGACATTCAAGTGAACCACGTCGTTCATACCGATGTGGAGAAGCTTGGCGGTCTCGTAACCGAGCCGGAGCTGCTCAAAAACCGGATTATGGTTACCCGCAAAGCGGAGCGCATCGATATCGAATGTGTGGTTCGCGGCTATATCACTGGCGGCGGCTGGAGACAGTATCAGCAAACGTCAGCGATTAACGGTATAGAGCTTCCAGCGGGCCTCCGCAAAAACGAACGTTTTCCTGCTCCAATTTTTACGCCGGCAGCGAAAAACGACGTTGGTCACGATGAGGACATCCCATTTGAGAAAATGGCTGAAATGGTCGGTGCTGAGCTTGCCGAGGAGCTTCGTGACCGCAGCATCAAGCTGTACGAATACGCTCATGGCTATTGCGCAGAGCATGGCATCATCCTTGCCGATTGCAAATTCGAGTTTGGACTCATCGACGGCAAAGTGATCTTGATCGACGAAATCTTCACGCCTGACTCCTCCCGCTTCTGGGCGGAAGGCAATTATGCGCTGGATATCGAGATCGACAGCATGGACAAAGAGCCGGTTCGCACGTACTTGCTAGGCTCAGATTGGGATCGCGACAGCAAGCCAGCACCGCTGCCGGATTCCGTAGTAGCTGAAACAACGTCCCGCTACCGCGATATCTACCGCCGTCTTACTGGCGTAGAGCTGTAGGAAGCTTTGTTAGCTTAGTGAAGAACGGGAAAACGGGCGTTAAATGCTGCGAAATCGAGCTAGGACGCCGAAATTGATGCAATTAACGCCCAAAATTCCCGCTATTCGCAGCAAATTAGCATTCATAATTGAATTAAAGGGAAAAACGGGCGTTAAATGCTGTGAAATCGAGCTAGGACGCCGAAATTGATGCAAATAACGCCCGAAATTCCCGCTATTCGCAGCAAACTTGCATTTATGATTGATTTAACGGTAGGAACTCCCGTTATATGAAAATCCGGCGATGAAGGCCGGATGGAATGACTTTAACAACGTCGAGCGAGAGCGATGACGCTGACATAGGGGTGCTGAAGCGCATGCCGCTAAGGCAGGCAGTCAGCGAGAGCGCTGCTGCACCCCATTAACAACAGCCTGAGCACGAAAGTGCAGGGCTGCAGCAAAAATATTGACTGGCAGTGCAAGCACAGGCCAATCACAATAATCATGGTGGCCAGCGATAGCGCGGCCGCCAAACAAACGCTTCACCGACCACCCTCGCAAAGGTTTTATCTCAAAGTGTGTGAGCTCGGAGAGTGGGAAGTTGTTGCTGGAGAGCGACAGCGATCGCTTCTTGAAGCCGGGAAATTACCGCAAAGCGTGTAATCAGAATTTCCCGGCTTCGAAAGCGGCGTAAGCAATAACTCCCACGCCCGAGCGGCAATCACATTTTGACGAAAATCTGCTGCGAGAAAAAACCCACATTTTCAGGAGGCTATTATGAAGGCAACCGTCTACGTCACTATCAAGCAAAACGTTTTGGATCCACAAGGAACCGCTGTACAAGGAGCGCTTCACACACTTGGTTTCTCTGAAGTCGAAAAAGTACGCATCGGCAAATATTTGGAGCTTGAGCTTGATACGACTGACCGCGCAGAAGCGGAAGTACGCATTAAAGCTATGTGCGAGAAGCTGTTTGCAAACACGGTTGTAGAAGATTTCCGTTTTGAGCTGGAGGGATAGGGCGATGAAGTTTGCAGTACTTGTATTTCCAGGCTCCAACTGTGACATCGATTGCTACAAAGCAGTCGAAGACACGATCGGCCAGTCGGTTGACTACGTATGGCACACAGCTACAGACTTGTCTTCTTATGATGCGATTCTAGTACCTGGAGGCTTCTCTTACGGCGATTACCTGCGCTGCGGCGCAATTGCGCAATTCGCTGCTGTTATGGCGGAAGTTCAAAAAGCAGCCGAAGCAGGCAAATATATTCTAGGCATTTGCAACGGATTCCAAATCTTGACGGAGGCTGGCCTTCTGCCAGGCGCCTTGATTCGCAACAACGGACTGAAGTTCCGCTGCCATCAAGCGCCGCTTGAAGTGGTAAACAACAACACAGCATTTACCAACCAATATTCGCAAGGTGAAATTATAAATATTCCAATCGCACACGGCGAAGGCAACTACTATTGCGACGACGCAACGCTTGCTGAGCTTAAAGCGAACGATCAAATTATTTTCCGCTATGCGGGCGACACGAATCCGAACGGTTCTGTAGAGAACATTGCGGGCATTAGCAACAAAGCAGGTAACGTAGTAGGCATGATGCCGCATCCAGAGCGTGCAGTTGATCAATTGCTTGGCTCGGAAGACGGCAAACGGATGTTTACATCGATTTTGAATGCATGGAGGGAACAACATGGCGCAGCAGTTAACAGCTAAGGAACCGACAGCGGAGCAAATTGCCGAGCAAAAAATTTACAGCCAGTTTGGTGTATCCGATTATGAATTTGAGCTCATTTGCGGCTTTCTTGGCCGTAAGCCAAACTACACGGAGATCGGCGTATTCAGCGTTATGTGGTCAGAGCATTGCTCTTACAAAAACTCCAAGCCTATTTTGAAAAAATTCCCGATCACAGGACCTCGCGTTCTCATGGGACCGGGCGAAGGCGCGGGTATCGTCGATATCGGCGACAACCAAGCGGTTGTATTCAAAATCGAATCGCATAACCATCCATCAGCGGTTGAGCCTTACCAAGGCGCTGCAACTGGCGTAGGCGGCATTATCCGCGACATTTTCTCCATGGGTGCACGCCCAATCGCATTGCTGAACAGCTTGCGTTTTGGCCGTCTTGAAAATGAGCGCGTTAAATATTTGTTTGAGCACGTCGTTAGCGGAATTGCTGGCTACGGCAACTGTATCGGTATTCCGACAGTTGCGGGCGAGGTTATGTTCGATGAGAGCTACGAGGGCAATCCGCTCGTTAACGCGATGTGCGTTGGCCTAATCGATCATGATAAAATTCAGCGCGGTGTCGCAAAAGGGGTAGGCAACCCGGTATTCTACGTTGGTCCTGCTACTGGCCGCGACGGTATTCACGGTGCTACTTTTGCATCGGTTGAGCTTTCCGAGGAATCAGAAGAAAAGCGTACAGCTGTTCAAGTCGGCGATCCATTCATGGAGAAGCTGGTTATGGAAGCAACGCTTGAGCTGATCAACTCCGGTATCGTTCTTGGTATTCAAGACATGGGCGCAGCGGGTCTTACTTGCTCCAGTGCTGAGATGGCTTCGAAAGCTGGCAACGGCCTTGAGCTTTACCTTGATGAGGTACCGCAGCGTGAGACAGGCATGACGCCTTATGAAATGATGCTTTCCGAGTCGCAAGAGCGTATGCTCTTCGTCGTAGAGCCGCAGCATGAAGCGCAAGCGAAGGAAATTTTTGATCGTTGGGGCATTATTTGCGCCAAAGTAGGTAAAGTAACGGATGACGGTCGTCTTCGTTTGTTCCACCAAGGCCAAGAGGTTGCCGATATGCCGGTTAAAGCGCTCGTTGACGAGTGCCCTGTATACGACAAACCATCGAAAGAGCCTGCATATTACAGCGAGAATGCCGCAGTAGATACATCGGCATATGATGAAGTAACGGATTTGACTGGCGCGCTGGAGAAGGTTCTTGCTTCCCCGACAGTTGCTAGCAAAGAGTGGGTTTACAATCAATATGACTACATGGTTCGTACATCGACAGCTGTTCAGCCAGGCTCCGATGCGGCAGTCGTAACGATTCGCGGTACGCGCAAAGCGCTTGCGATGACAACGGATTGCAACGGACGTTACGTATATCTAGATCCAGAAGTAGGCGGACGTATTGCGGTGGCAGAAGCTGCACGTAATATCGTGTGCTCAGGCGCTGAGCCGCTTGCTGTAACTGACAACCTTAACTTCGGTAACCCTGAGAAGCCAGAAGTATTCTGGCAGCTTGAGAAATCGGCAGACGGGATGTCCGAGGCTTGCGTCGTGCTTAACACACCAGTTATCGGCGGTAACGTAAGCTTGTACAATGAGAACGCGAAGGGTGCTATTTACCCGACACCAGTAATCGGTATGGTCGGTCTTGTACACGACATCGATCACATCACAACGCAAGGCTTCAAAGCAGAGGGCGACGTTATTATTCTCGTAGGCGAAACAAAAGCGGAAATGGGCGGAAGCGAATTCCAGTACGTTACGCAAGGCGCTGCTGCTGGCCGTCCTCCAGAAATCGATCTTGCTACAGAGAAGAAGGTTCTGGATGCTGTCCTTGGCGCGATTCAAAAAGGTCTCGTAGCATCGGCTCATGACTTGTCCGAAGGCGGTATTGCGGTAGCTGTTGCAGAATCATGCATTAGCGGCCGTCTAGGCGCAGAAGTGGCATTGTCATCTGATCTACGTGCTGATCACCTATTGTTCAGCGAATCGCAATCCCGTATCTTGCTGTCGGCTAAGCCGGATCAAGCAGCGGCATTGCAAGCATGGCTTACAGAGCAAGGCGTTGTTCATGCACAAGTTGGTAACGTTAAAGGCAGCAGCCTGACCATAAGCGTAAACGGAAAATCCGGCATTCAGGCGCCGGTAACACAACTGGAGAAGGTCTGGAAGGATGCGATTCCATGTCTGATGAACAAATAAGACAGGAACCTTTGTTATGGACGGGCGACCACTATAACGAAGGTATTGGCCGTGACGATATGTTTGATAAATTGCGTGAGGAATGTGGCGTTTTCGGGGTTTTTAATCTCCCCGAAGCGTCCAACCTGTCCTATTATGGTCTTCATGCGCTTCAGCATCGCGGTGAGGAAAGTGCGGGAATCTGTACGGTTGATACGAAAAATGGCAATAAGTTCGCTTATCACCGCGGTATGGGTCTCGTAAAAGAAGTATTCAACAAGGAAAATCTTGATATGCTTGCCGGGGACCGCTCTATCGGCCATGTACGTTATTCGACAGCGGGAGAAAGTAAGCTTGCGAACGCACAGCCGCTTATTTTCCGCTATCGCGACGGTGACCTTGCGGTTGCTACAAACGGCAATATCGTGAATGCGCCGGAAATTCGTCGTGAGCTTGAGATGTCCGGCTCGATCTTCCAAACGTCCAGCGACACGGAAGTTATCGCGCATCTTATTGCACGTTCATCGAAGGATTTCGAGACGGCTGCGAAGGAAGCACTGCAGCGCATCGTTGGCGGATTTGCTTTCTTGATTATGACGAACGACAAGCTGCTCGTTGCAGCTGATCCGCATGCTCTTCGTCCGCTTGTTATGGGCCGTATTGGCGAAGGTTATGTATTCTCGTCGGAGTCTTGTGCATTCGAGACAATTGGTGCCGTGTATGAGCGTGATGTACAGCCTGGTGAATTGCTCATTCTTGATGCAGACGGCATGCGCGAGGAACGTTACGCGGAGGTTGACCGCCGCGCAACTTGTGCGATGGAGTATATTTATTTTGCCCGTCCTGATAGTGATATCAACGGCATTAATATTCATATGGCCCGCAAACGGATGGGTCGCCAGCTTGCTTCCGAATCTTTTGTTGATGCGGATATCGTAACGGGTGTGCCGGATTCGAGTATTTCAGCAGCAATTGGATATGCGGAGCAAACCGGTATTCCATACGAGCTTGGCCTTATCAAAAACAAATATACCGGCCGGACATTCATCCAGCCTTCTCAAGAGCTTCGCGAGAAGGGTGTAAAAATGAAGCTGTCTGCCGTTCGTAAAGTAGTGGAAGGCAAACGTGTCGTTATGATTGATGATTCAATCGTTCGGGGCACAACATCGCTGCGGATCGTAAACCTGCTTCGTGAAGCAGGAGCGACTGAGGTGCATGTGCGCATCACATCGCCGCCTTTCAAAAACCCATGCTACTACGGAATTGATACTCCTGACCGCAAAGAGCTCATTGCTTCTTCAAGGACAGTAGAGGAAATCCGCAAGCAAATTAATGCTGATTCATTATCTTTTATAAGCAATGAAGGTTTTGTTGAGTCTGTTGGCGGCAATGATGGGGCTTATAATCGCGGCATGTGCCTAGCTTGCTTCGATAATGACTACCCAACACCAGTTAACGAAGAATCAGACAAAAGCTGCAGCTGTTAATAACATAAATGATTAACCTCATGGAGCGATTGCTGCTCCTAAATTAGTTAAGGAGTTGACCGAGAGTGTCAGAAGCGTACAAAAAAGCCGGCGTCGATATCGCGGCAGGCAACGAAGCGGTTGAACGGATGAAGAAGCACGTAAAACGGACTTACCGTCCAGAGGTGCTGGCAGAGCTTGGCGGCTTTGGCGGACTGTTCAGCCTAAACAAGGACAAGTACGATGAGCCTGTACTCGTGTCTGGAACAGATGGCGTCGGAACGAAGCTGAAGCTTGCTTTTGCCATGGACAAGCATGACACGATCGGCATTGATGCCGTAGCCATGTGCGTGAACGATATTATCGTACAAGGCGCAGAGCCGTTGTTCTTCCTTGATTACTTGGCATGCGACAAGGTCGTTCCTGAGAAAATCGAAGCGATCGTTAAAGGTATTGCAGAAGGCTGCGTACAAGCTGGCTGTTCACTCATCGGCGGCGAAACAGCTGAAATGCCGGGCATGTATCAAGGCGGAGAATACGATATCGCTGGTTTTACAGTAGGTATTGTGGATAAGAAAAAAATGATCGACGGATCAACTATCGCTGCTGGCGATGCGGTTATCGGTTTTGCTTCCAGCGGTATTCACAGCAACGGCTTCTCGCTCGTTCGCCGCTTGCTGCTTGAAGACGCAGGTTATTCGCTTGATCAAGAGCTTGAAGAGCTTGGCGGCGCGAAGCTAGGCGATGTGCTGATTGAGCCAACACGCATCTACGTGAAATCGGCGCTTAAGCTGGTTGAGCAAGTGGAAGTGAAGGGCATGGCGCATATTACTGGCGGCGGCTTTATCGAGAACATTCCGCGGGTACTTCCTGACGGTGTGAACGTTGATGTGGAATACGGCTCATGGCCGATTTTGCCAATCTTCGATTTGATGCAAAATAAAGGCGCTATTACGAATCGTGATATGTTCACGACTTTCAATATGGGTATTGGTCTAGTTGTTGTTGTTCCAGCTGATCAAGCAAATGAAGCACTTCGCATCGCTTCTGAGCTTGGTGAGCAGGCTTACCGTATCGGAACGGTTACGGAAGGAAGCCGCATCGTAACGTTTACGGGAGCGGAAGTATAATGGGAGCACTTCGCATCGCTGTTTTCGCTTCGGGACAAGGTACGAATTTCCAAGCGATTGTAGATGCGGTGCAGGAAGGGAAGCTCGATGTAACCATCGAGCTTCTTGTTTGTGACAAGCCTGCCGCTCCCGTTGTGGAGCGCGCACGGAAGGCAGGTGTGGACACGTTCCTGTTCACGCCGAAGGAATACCCGTCTCGCGAAGCTTATGAGACGGAAATTATCGCTGAGCTAGCGCGGCGCGGCGTGGAGCTGATCGTGCTTGCAGGCTACATGCGCATTATTACGCCTTTGCTGGTTGAGCCGTTTTATGGTCGGATGATTAATATTCATCCGGCGCTGCTGCCGGCATTTCCCGGCGTGAACGGCATCGGGCAGGCACTTTCGTATGGCGTTAAGCTGACTGGCGTCACCGTTCACTACGTGGACGGCGGCATGGACAGCGGACCAATTATCGCGCAGCAGGCAGTCGAAGTGCTGGACGGAGATACGGAAGAATCACTCGCGGAGCGTATTCACGCAGCCGAGCAAGCGCTGCTGCCCTCAGTTATTCAGCATATCGCGAAGGGTCGCGTCACACTGAATGGTCGTTATGTGACAGTAAACGGCTAATCGTTTATTGAAATAAGATCTAATATCGGCAAGTGTGGATGCAATATTTGGAGAAGAGAAATTGTTTGGTCAAATAGATGAGGAGGGATTTGCATGGCAATTCGCAGAGCGTTAATTAGTGTTTCGGATAAGTCAGGAATCGTGGAGTTTTCTAGAGAACTGGCTAGCCAAGGTGTGCAAATTATTTCGACGGGCGGTACATTCAGCCTGCTGCAAAAGGAAGGCATTCCGGTTATCGGTATTTCCGATGTAACGGGCTTCCCGGAGGTTTTGGATGGTCGTGTCAAAACGCTTCACCCGGCCGTACATAGCGGCTTGCTCGCGGTGCGTGACAATGAAGAGCATCAGAACACGATGAAGGAGCTTGGTCTGGATTACATCGACCTCGTTGTCGTTAACTTGTATCCGTTCAAAGAAACGATTGCGAAACCTGATGTTTCCTATGAGGATGCAATCGAAAATATCGATATCGGCGGCCCGACGATGCTTCGTTCAGCTGCCAAAAACCACGCATTCGTAACGGTTGTAGTAGATACAGCCGACTACGGTACGGTGATTGAGGAATTGAAAGCACAAGGCGATACGACGCTTGAGACGCGCAAACGCCTGACTGCCAAAGTGTTCCGTCATACTGCGGCTTATGATTCCCTTATCTCTGATTACTTGACCAAGCAAGTGGGCGAATCATTGCCTGAAACGTACACCGTTACTTATGAGAAGGTACAGGATCTGCGTTACGGCGAGAACCCGCACCAGAAAGCTGCATTCTACAGCAAGCCGCTTGCAGCAGCAGGCAACGTAACGACTGCTGAGCAGCTGCACGGCAAAGAGCTTTCCTATAACAATATTAGCGATGCCAACGCTTCACTCGCAATTCTAAAAGAATTCGACGAGCCAGCGGTCGTTGCAGTCAAACATATGAATCCTTGCGGCGTAGGAATCGGCGCTACAATCCATGAAGCTTATCAAAAAGCGTATGCAGCAGACCCAACGTCGATCTTCGGCGGTATCGTAGCTGCTAACCGTACGATCGGTGCAGACACAGCTGAGCTGCTTGGCGGTATTTTCCTCGAAATCATCATCGCGCCTGACTTTACGCCTGAAGCGCTTGAGATTTTGACGAAGAAGAAAAATATCCGTTTGATGAAGCTGGGAGAGCTTTCGGCAGCTGGTGAGCGCAAGCCGGAATGGCTTGTTACTTCAGTTGACGGCGGTATGCTCGTACAAGAGAGCGACGTTCATTCGGTTACAGAAGCAGATTTGCAGTTTGTTACAGATCGCAAACCGACTGCGGAAGAGCTGAAACAGCTGCTATTCGGCTGGAAAGTTGTTAAACATGTAAAATCGAATGCGATTTTGCTTGCGAAGGACGATATGACGATTGGCGTTGGCGCTGGTCAAATGAACCGCGTCGGCGCAGCACGCATTGCAATTGAACAAGCTGGCGAAGCGGCAAAAGGAGCATCACTTGCATCGGACGCATTTTTCCCAATGGGCGATACGGTAGAGCTTGCTGCTAAAGCTGGCATCACAGCGATCATTCAACCAGGCGGCTCAATCAAAGACGAAGAGTCGATTGCTGCGGCTAATGCGAACAACATCGCGATGGTGTTCACAAGCGTACGTCACTTTAAACACTAGAACCTGGCGCAGCTATTCAAATAGGCAGCCGCACGTTAACGACAGACAGCTGGCGCGGGCGGCGGCTGCATTTTTTAAAATAAGTTTGTTAGCTTATAAAGGGCTTGTTTTTATTCGTCAAAGCTGCTTCAGCGTACAAAGGTCGCCGAAGGCGTTTTTACTTGTATTTAGTCATTTGGGAGGTTATCGGTTATGCGTATTTTGGTAGTTGGCGGCGGCGGACGAGAGCATGCAATCGTATGGGCGCTTAAGAAAAGCGAGAAGGTAGTAGAAATTTTTTGCGCACCGGGCAACGCAGGTATTGCTCAGCTAGCTGAAATTGTACCGATCGCGGTCAATCAATTTGATGAGCTTATTCAGTTTGCAAAGGATGCTGCAATTGATCTTGTTTTTGTAGGTCCAGATGATCCGCTTGCAGATGGTATCGTAGACGCATTCGAAGCAGCAGGAATCGTGGCATACGGTCCTCGCAAAAATGCGGCTGAAATCGAAGGCAGCAAAATTTTCATGAAAAATCTATTGAAAAAATACGATATTCCTACGGCGAAATATGAAACATTCACCGATTATGAATCAGCGTCCGCTTACCTTCGCGAGCAATCCGCTCCTATCGTTATTAAAGCTGACGGGCTCGCAGCTGGCAAAGGCGTTACGGTTGCAGCTACGCTAGAGGAAGCGGAGCAAGCGCTGCGCGACATGATGGTTGATAAAGTATTCGGCCAAGCAGGAAGCCAAATCGTTATCGAGGAATGCTTAGTAGGGCAAGAGATGTCCATTCTCGCTTTCGTTGACGGTGAGACGGTTCGCGCTATGGTTCCAGCACAGGATCATAAGCCCATCTTTGATGGAGACAAAGGTCCAAATACAGGCGGCATGGGTACCTATACACCGCTGCCTCATATCGATCAAGCCATTATTGACGAATCGATTCAGAACATCATCATTCCAACGGCAAAAGCGATGGTCAGCGAAGGCCGTCCATTCCGCGGCGTTTTGTTCGCTGGTCTTATGATTACGAAGGACGGTCCAAAAACGATCGAATTTAATGCTCGCATGGGAGATCCAGAAACGCAGGTTGTACTGCCTCGTTTGCAAACGGATCTGATCGACATCGTGCTTGCATCGCTGAATGGCAATTTGGATCAGCTTGATATTCAGTGGAGCGAGGAAGCAGCCGTTTGTGTTGTTGTCGCATCGGAAGGGTACCCAGCTTCTTATCCAAAAGGTCGCGTAATCACCGGTCTTGCAGAAGCAGAAGCGCAGGGAGCTCTCGTGTTCCATGCTGGAACTGCTGAAAAGGATGGGCAATTCGTTACAAACGGCGGACGCGTTCTAGGTATCGTTGGCCGCGGCCGCGACATTGCAGAGGCTCGTGCACGCGCGTATGAAGCGGTTAGCGTGATCGATTTTGAAGGCAAGCAAAACCGAACGGACATCGCAGCTAAAGCACTAATCTAAGTTGCTTAGTACGAAATAAAAATATGGTCTTTCCTTTATTTTGGTCAACCAGAAATCTCTGGTTGGCTTTTTTTTATTTTCGCCTATTTTTGTGCCAAGTGTGTCAAAATCACTCGAAAGGTGTTACTAATTTGTAACTCTATCAATATGCCGCAGCGTTACAATGAATCTATCAGCGAGGAATAGAAGGTGAGTGTAATGAAAAAAGTAAGACAGCGTCGTKTTTTGTTTTTAGGAGTTCTATCGATTGTAGTAATCATGAGCCTCAGTGCTTGTGGGGCAAAAGGCGGATTAAGCTTATCAACGCTTTTGACAGGTGAGAAAAATTCCATTGTAGATAATGGGAACAACGAGAAAGGGCCAGAAACGGGAAGCGGAACCACTGGTGACGGAGATGTCGTTATTATCGGCAACAACGGAGGCAAAGACGGTGATATCATTCATGGCGATGTGGATAATAAGCCAGTCGAACCAGACAAGGGAAAACCTGAAGTTCCTGTAACGGAAAAGCTGGACAAGCCGGATCAAGTTATAGCAGCATCAAAGCCTGACAAAGGTAAAAAACTTATCGCGCTCACGTTCGACGATGGTCCAGACAAGCGTTATACAACCGATATTTTGGATATCCTGAAGGAAAAAGGAGTTAAGGCCACTTTCTTTGTAGTCGGGCAACAAGTTACGAAAAATCCAGAAGTGCTGCAGCGTATTGTAGACGAAGGGCATGCAATTGGCAATCATACAAATAATCATAAGGATTTATCTAAGCTAGACGAGCAGGGAATTATTGAACAATTTAAAGAAGCAGACAACGCAATTAAAGAAGCGATCGGCATAACACCAGCAATGGTCCGCGCACCTTATGGGGCGGTATCGGATACAGTTAAAGCATTAGTGAAAGAAAATCATCGTGAACTAATTGGCTGGAATATCGACACGCGCGACTGGGCGGGCACCTCGTCTTCCGATATGATTAAAATGATTAAGAAAGAAGCCAAACCAAATGGTATGATATTAATGCATTCTTTTGGAAGCAAACATGTTAAAAATACGGTACACGCTTTACCTGCTATCATTGATCTTTTGGAAAATATGGGTTATACGTTAGTGACTGCCGATCAATTGGCTTAACTGGGAACATGCACGAGGAGGCTGCAACGTTGGATAACGCAAGTGATAGTAATGTGAGAAATAGGCGTGGACCAATCATGAGATGGAGCTTAATGCTCGGTGGCTTGATTCCACTCCTATTGCTCGCAGCTGGCTGTCGTTATACAGCCGCGCCTGCAGATCTTCTGCAGAAGCCTGCTATTTCACCCGAGAAACAGGCTATCGTGCAGGCAATTGAAAAAAATTTACCGGATTACAGCAAGCTGACACTTCCTCTTAGAGAGGATCATATGGAAGCCATACGCCTCATTGATGTGGACGGAGACGGAACGGAAGAGGCTATCGTTTCTTATTACAATGAATACAGTTCACCTGAGTTAATGGTGTTCAAATATACGAATTCAGTATGGAAGCCGTGGGTGCTTATTCAGCAGCCGCTGGCCAGATTAATCGATTGGCTGAAAATAGAGGATCTCGATAACGATGGTCAAATGGAAATCATGATCGGGTGGATCGGAGCTTTTGATAGTCCGAATGTGCTCGAGATTTATTCGTTTAAATCGAAGCCAGTACGCAACGACGTCGGCAAATTGACATTGAAGCCTATGGAGACCTTGCCTTATTCTTATGGAGATACGGGCGACATTAATGAAGATGGACGAATTGAGCTTGCGATTATATCRGAGATCGGTACGAATCAAGAAATGGCGCTGCCTGAATTCCATTTAACCATTTACAATTGGATCAACGGGAGCATGCGGGAAATACATACAGAGAACCTGTATAAAGAAGTGAATAGTTATGATCGTTTGCTCATTGGACGGATTTCACCTACTCGTAGAGGTATTATTTTGGAAGCGTCGACCGGCGCGCATAGTACTTATACCACTATGTACGTTTGGGAGCGAAACAAGCTCAGGCTCGTTTATCCGAATCGTTCTATAGGGCAGGAAGGAATTAGCGGAACGCCAACGATGAGCAAGGATATAAATGGCGATGGCATTTTTGAACTGCCATGGACGAAAGAGGCTCCGGGTTATTCAGAGGTTCCTTATTCCGATTCCAAATGGTTGGATGAATGGATGCAATGGGACGGTAAATCTGATTTTGTGAAAATAACAGAGGAATTTTCTGATTATAGTTATGGTATACAGCTTCGTATACCTGAACAATGGTTAGGCCGTTATACGATGCACAGCTTGAACGAGCCGCATGCCCTTGTGTCTATCGATTACTGGAATGAAAAATTGAATAAGACAGCCAAACTGGCGACCTTATATGCAGTACCGCAGAAGCAGTGGGATAGCGTTGAATCAACTTGGAAGCAGCAATCTAAACGATATCGGCAGCTTATGACGGACAGCGGTAATGTTTTTGCGGTTTCATTCGTAGTGGAAGCTCCAGCCGAGTGGCCTGAAGCAGATCGGCAAGCTTTTAGCGAGATGGCAGGGGTAGAAGCAGAGTTTGCATCTTCGCTTACTATCCGTAACGATTAAGAGAGAAAAGCGGGTGCTTTAAGCTATGCGTATATTATTGTTGGAGGACGAGGAGTCCATCCGCGGCTTTGTCCGCATTAATCTAAAGCGCAACGATATGGAAGTGATAGAGGCGGAAACTGGCGAATCAGCGTTAGCGCTTGCAGATACAGAAGGGCCTATCGATATTGCGCTGCTCGACGTTATGCTGCCGACGATCAGCGGGTTTGAAGTGTGCGAGCAGCTGCGTGCCCGCTATCCGCGCATGGGTATTATTATGCTAACGGCGAAGTCGCAGGAAGAGGATAAAATTCATGGGCTGGAGCTAGGTGCAGATGATTATGTGCAAAAGCCGTTCAGTCCAGGCGAGCTTATTGCGCGGATTAAGTCGCTCTATCGGAGAATGAAGCCTCAGCTGGATGATCAGGAGCAAGAGGTTGGTGCTGCATCTGAATCGATTGCGGCAAGTGAGGAAGTGTACCGTGGCGAAGCAGCGCCTATAGCGGCACCGACATCTGCATTTAATGTACAGCGTCCGATAGAAGAACAGCAGCCTACGATGAATTATGGAAGCGGGGGCTTTCATCATCAGGAGCTGCATGTACAGCCGTTCCGGCTCTCTGTAGCAGAGCGGAAGCTGTGGAAGCAGGGCAAGGAAATTATTTTGACGCCTACGGAATGGACGCTTGTACGACTATTGATGGAACGAGTCGGCGAGAGCGTCAGCCGAGATCATATTTTGACAGAGGTATGGGGCAGATATTATGTTGGAGATCTTAAGGTAGTGGACGTGAATATTCGAAGAATTCGCCAGAAAATCGAGAAAAACCCATCCGATCCAGCCTTTATTGAAACGGTTTGGGGTTATGGTTATCGGTGGAAGCGGGGCGGCGACGAATGAAAAGCGTACAAACGAGAATGGTGTGGAGCTATTTGCTGCTCATCGTGCTTGTCGTCAGCGTACTTGGTGGCGTGTTCGCAGCATTAATGTGGAACTACTATTACGGAAGCGCGCAGAGCTCCGTTAAACAACGTGCGGAGTCGGCGTTAACACTGCACAGCCGTTCGCTTTCCTCGCTTACAGTGAAGGATCAGGGCGATTATATTTTGCAATACATGGTTGAAAGCGGCACTAGGCTGCAGCTTCTTGATAGCACGGGGCAAATTCGGATCGATTCCGACGGTTTTGCACCAGATATTCGTTATACGACTGCTGACGTAAAGTCCGCGATTGCAGGGACAACGGGAAGCTGGCGGGGAGTTGACCCTTATTATGGAGAGCGGGTCATGTCGGTCACGATACCGCTTTGGAATGAAACGCGGGTCGTATCCATGCTTCGTTATTCAGCTTCCTTAAATCAAGTAGATGCGATGGTGAGCTTGCTTATCCGGATGGCAACAGCGGTTGGAATCGGAGTTGTCCTGTTGTTTCTTGGCTTAAGCTTGTTTCTCGCCCAGCGAATCGTGAAGCCGATTCGAGAGCTTACTCGAGCGGCGCGCTATATGGCCGAGGGAGATTGGACGCATCGGGCTATTCAGCGGAATGATGATGAAATTGGTCAGCTAGCGGAAACGTTTAATGCAATGGTATTAGAGCTTAGCAAACGTGAGAAGCTGAAGGATGACTTTATTTCTTCGATATCCCATGAGCTTCGCACCCCGCTTACATCGATTAAGGGCTGGAGTGAAACATTAAAGGAAAGCGAGCCTACCGAGGATGATGAAGAGGTAAAGCTGGGCTTATCCATTATTAGCAAGGAAACGGAGCGCTTATCGGGGCTGG
This sequence comes from Paenibacillus sp. 01T431, assembly GCF_056398625.1. Lineage (NCBI taxonomy): Bacteria > Bacillati > Bacillota > Bacilli > Caryophanales > Paenibacillaceae > Paenibacillus > Paenibacillus sp. 01T431. The sequence goes on along the minus strand of NZ_JBFTPT010000016.1, from coordinate 91,579 downwards.
TTGAAGATTTGCTCGATTTCTCGAAGCTGTCGGCTAGGACGATGGAGCTGCATAGTGAAGTGCTTGATTTCAATGGTCCGGTTAAAGAAACGGTTAATCAGCTAGGGGTTCGCGAGGAGCATACGCGGGTACGTATTTTGGCTAACTATGGAAAAAGCCCAATTGTTGTTCGAGGGGATGCGAATCGGCTCAAGCAGGTAATCATTAATCTAATTGACAATGCGCTCAAGTTTACACCTGCTGGCGGCACCATTCATGTAGCAACGACCATCGAACAAGATAGCGCGATGCTCACGATAGCGGATACAGGCTGTGGAATTGAAGCAGAGGACTTGCCTCATGTCACTGAAAAGTTTTATAAAGCGAGTACCGGCCATGGCGGATCTGGACTCGGACTAGCTATTTGCAAGGAGATCATTGAGCTCCACGGCGGTCAGTTAACCATTGACAGCGAACGTGGAGCCGGAACAATTGTGACGATTCGAGTGCCGATCATGCATGAGGAATAATCCATTCCCTCAGCTGCTCGCGGTGCTCCTATCGTCATTCTTTATAGAACAGCAGCTTGCGGTTCGCATATACAAACGATATCGCAACTGCGATTCCTATAATAAGCAGCAAGGACAGCCAGTGATCCTTTATAAAGGCAATCCATAAAGGCATAGCTTTGCACCTCCTAAAATGTGAATCTGCCAAACATATGGGTAGTATGTCCCGATTAGGAGCAGTATAAAGTTTGCTGGTTTTATTTTCTTTGTGAGATTGACAGGTACAGAGCAGTGATGATATTATGGTTTTAATATTAATTCATAGTATACGGGTAGGAATTATTATATATAGGCTTTCAGGAGGTTATCGGATGGAAAAGCACTTGACGCTGCGACATAACGAGCTTGAGCTTGCGGCAACGCTGCATTACCCTACGGATGGAAATAAAAACGATTCAGAAAAAAAACAAGCCATCATTATATGCCATGGATTCATAGGCTCTCGCATAGGCGTTGACCGTTTGTTTGTAAAAACGGCTAGAGCGCTTGCGGCGCAAGGCTCTTATGTCCTTCGTTTCGATTATGGCGGCTGCGGCGAGAGCAGCGGTGATTACGGTGCTCTCGGCTTTGATTCCATGGTAGATCAGACTAGAAGCGCGATTGATTATTTATCAAGCATGGAATGTGTTGATCCGCTCAGAATCGTATTGCTTGGCCACAGCCTTGGCGGGGCGGTAGCGATTATGACAGCAGTTAAAGATAAGCGCGCTAAACGTCTTGTGCTTTGGTCGCCTGTTGCTTATCCGTTCAATGATATTGTACGGATCGTAGGACGCAGCAGCTATGACGATGCTGTAACTGGAGGAAGCTCCGATTATCAAGGGTATACGCTGCAGCCTGTATTTTTTGATTCGCTGCTTCAACATCAGCCTTTCCAAGCAGCTACTAAATTTGGCGGCGAGGTGCTGCTGGTTCACGGTACTAGCGATGAGCTTATACCTGTCGATTACAGCTTCTTATACCAGAAGGTGTTCTGGACCCGCAATGAGGGCCTTTGCGATAAGGAAATTATTTTTCAAGCGAATCACACCTACTCCGCTCGCAATCATCAGGAGGAAGCGATTCGCGTAACCTCAGATTGGCTAAACGGACTTGATAAACAGCAAGAAGAATGGCATCACTGGAGTATTTAAAGCGGCATGAACAAATAGAAGGGGCAAGTTCTTGTTAGCCAAGAGCTTGTCCCTTCTATTTTTTTGTCGTACGTCCATGCGGTGCTAAGACCAAGCTTTATGTTGGGAAATTGGGATATGATATGAAAAAATTGGATTTTTTAACCTGGAAAGCAACTTATTTGTCGAGACATACGCCCTCAATTGTGTTTAAATGGAAGTAATATGAAAACGAATACAAGCTATGTTTTAGCGGGAAAAGGCAGGTTAACGCATGAATAAAAGAATTCGAAAATCGGCAGTTTTGCTATTATTATCGCTTATACTCCTTATTACAGCTTGCAGTGGAGGGAAAGGCAGCAACGATACACCGACAGAGACAAATGATATTATTGATCCTAATAGCACGGATGAGCCAGTGACAGCCCCGACGCCGCTCCCTTATGATGCTCCGCTAAGCGGACTGAAATTGGAAAATGCGGCAACCTCAAGACCGATTGTTGTTATGATTAATAATTTCGCAGCAGCTCGTCCACAGTCTGGTTTAACAAACGCTGACGTAATCTGGGAAGTGCTTGCGGAAGGCGGCATTACTCGTTTAATTGCCGTATTTCAGAGTACGAGCGCAATAACCGATACGATTGGACCTATACGCAGCATTAGACCTTATCTTATTGATATTGGAGACAGTTATGGCGCTGTGCTTGCCCATGCAGGGGCGAGCAATGATGGTTATGCAGTACTGCAAAGGCAGGGCAAACCTTATTTGGATGAAATCTCGAATGCAGGCAGCTACTTCTGGAGAAGCAAGGAACGCAAGGCTCCCCATAATTTGTATTCAAATCTAGAGAAGCTGCGTACAGGCGCAGAGAAGAAGAAATACAGCATGGACAAGCAGGTTCCGCCTTATACGTTCGCGGAAGCGGGTTCCACAGAGGTTGGTGTCCCGGCAGCCGACATTACAATAAATTTTATGCTCAAAAATTATAATGTTGGATACAAATACGATTCAGTATCAGGCTTATACAAACGGTCAATTGGCGACAAACCGCATATCGATATGAACAATAATGAACAGCTTTCCGGTACAAATTTGGTTGTTCTTGGAGCGGATCACAAGACGCTTGATAAAGAGGGACGATTGGCCGTCGATCTGACAAAAGGAGGCTCGGCGATTCTGTTCCAGAAAGGCAAAGCCATCGAAGCAGAATGGGTAAGAGCTCCAGATGGAATGATTCGAATTGTAAAGAATGGAGCAGAGCTGCCGTTCGTCCCTGGAAAAACTTTCTTTCATATCGTGCCAAACAAACCGACATTCGAAGGGCATGTAACATGGGTACAAACGTAGCAAGTTGGAGACACTGTTAACAGACGTTGACGGATGAGCTTCCAAGGATCAAAAGGACGCAATCTTGTTACAGGATTGCGTCTTTTTTATATTTTTTATGAAAATCTAAAATTTTTCATAAAACCTTTACATTCTCTTAACAATTCACATGTAAACTATGTTAAGATATTGTGGGCTCATAGCAGTGCGCCTAAACATCAAGTCGTGTAAAGGGGATTACGATGTTCAAGAAAAAGGATATTTTCTTTAAGACGTTCGAAGAAATGGCTGACGCAATTGTCGAGGCTGTGGAGTACTTTGCCAAAGGATTGTCAGACCTATCGGATGTATCAGCTTTCGCCAAGACCATGAAGGAATACGAAAGTAGATGCGACAAGCATGTACACACGATTTTGAAGGAGCTGAACAAAACGTTCATCACTCCGATTGAACGTGAAGATATTATGGCCCTGACGACTTCGCTTGATGATGTGCTTGATGGCATCGAAGCTTGCGCATCTCGTTTTGAAATGTACAACATTCTTGAGAAGGACGAGTACATAACGTTGTTTGGCGATATTCTCGTTCGTTCGTCGCATCAAATTAAGAAAGCAATTTATTTGCTTACAGAACGGAAGCTGCTTGCTATACGCGAGCCAAATATTGCACTTAACGAGCTGGAGAACCAAGCTGACGACCTGCTACGGGTTTGCATCAAGAGCTTGTTCGCAAATGTCACAGATCCAATTGAGCTGATGAAGCGCAAAGAGATTTATGAGATGCTAGAGCAAACGACCGACTACTGCGAGGACGTTGCCAATACGCTGGAATCGATCATTATGCGTAATAGCTAATCTAGAGAGTGGGAGTCTTTTACAATGGATTTAATGGTTCTATGGATTGTCGTATTTCTAGCGCTTTCGTTTGATTTTATAAATGGATTTCATGATACGGCAAATGCGATTGCAACTGCCGTGTCGACTCGGGCGTTAAAACCTAGAGTTGCAATCGTAATGGCCGCCGTAATGAACTTTGTCGGTGCGATTACGTTTACAGGCGTTGCGGCCACAATTGGTAAAGGTGTAGCCAATCCAGCAGAGCTGGAGCACGGCGTTCCCATAGTTATTGCGGCTCTATTGTCAGCAATCGCATGGAACCTGATTACTTGGTGGTTCGGTATTCCTTCCTCATCCTCACATGCTTTGATTGGCTCCCTCGCAGGCGCAGTAATCGGCGGAGCAGGCATGAGCGCAATTAACAGCGGCGGATTGATCAAGATTGTACAAGCGTTGATTTTTTCACCGCTCATTGCTTTCTCCGCAGGTTTTATCATTATGTGGATTCTCAAGAAAATCTTTGCCAAATCAAGTCCGCATCAGGTGAATAAAGGATTTCGCTTCGGTCAAATCCTGACAGCTGCTTTCCAATCGTTCTCTCACGGTACGAATGACGCTCAAAAAGCAATGGGTATTATCGTATTTGCTCTAGTTGCTTCCGGTATTCAAACCACGATGGACGTTCCACTATGGGTTAAAATTTCCGCGGCGACAGCAATGGCGCTCGGTACCTCAGTCGGCGGCTGGAAAATCATCAAAACGATGGGGACAAAAATTTTCAAAATCGAGCCAATCAACGGCTTTGCAGCTGACATTGGTTCAGCAGCTGTTATTTTGACGGCTACGATGCTTCATCTTCCAGTAAGTACAACACATGTTATTACGTCTTCAATCCTTGGTGTCGGCAGCGCGAAACGTTTCTCCGCTGTTAAATGGGGAGTTGCAGGTCGTATCATCGTTGCGTGGGTTATTACAATTCCCATTACAATCATCATGGCGATGTTTTTCTACTGGATCATTCATTTCTTCTTCCTATAAGAAAAGCTTGAAAAAACGATTACTCTTCGGTAATATAGTGATCTGACTCTTTAAATGAGATAGTGAGATAGTGAGGAAAACCTCACTCGCCATGAGCCTAGGCTCATGGGGAATGAGATGTTCCTCACTATTTTTTGTGTTCTCTTCTAACGTTTACCCACTGTGGACAACGTTTATCGAAAATTCGCGAAAATTGCATCTATGCACATAATTAATAACAGCTGTGTATGAGTTCCACATTTGATGATTGTACAGCCGATGCAGCTTCGTTGCTACCATAATATGCGGCAGAATTGATTTGTTTTTCTTTTGAATATTTATATATTTTCAGCATAAGCAGAAAACATATGCACATTGTACGAACAGCTGTGTATGGATTATAAGATGGAAGCTGACGAAAACTGTCGAAGGTTGTACTTGTACACAGTTCACAACAATGATGTACGAATTCGAACAGTTTTTATGTGGACAGACAAGGGAAATGGGTTATCCACAGCTGGATAACTATTTTATTTCTAGTGTGATCATGTGCATAAATGGATGAAATAAAATACACCCCGATCGCTGCGCTATTCGCGGCAATCAGGGTGCTTCACTTTAATAGATGTAGGTTAAATATGTTTAGAATAAACCTTCGAATCCGTGTTTAACGTTTCTTAGGCGCAGTACGGCGACGACGAACTGTTTTTTTGCCTGAGCCGGAACCAGCTCTTGGCTTGCGGCGTTTGCGGCGCTTAGGTTTCCATTCGTCAGAATCATCGTCATCAGATTCTTTTGATTTTTTGCCAAAGGAGCCCATAAGCACTTTGACAAGCGGAGCCATCTGAGAAACGCTCGACATGACCTTCTGGACCTTTGTCACGGTCGTTAAGATTCCGTCGATGCCGCCCAAACGATCGATATAACCTTTAATTTCGCCTAGATTGGCAAGTGAGAAGCCGCTTGCTTTGGTGCTAGTGGTCGATTCTATTAGCTCAGCAGCTGTATCCGGTACAACGACGGGCAGGATATCCTGCGCCTGCTGCGAAGCCGGCGGCATTGTTGGCAGGTTTCCGCCAAAGCTGAAACCGCTCGACTTTGCGCCAGACGATTTGCTGAACGGCTCTTGTGCCAGACGCTGGCCGCCGTGCCAATCGTTTTGCTGGTTGCCGGTACCGGGGTTATTGCGATAGTTCACACGGATCACAACCCTTCTTTTATAACAGTTTATGGAGTAGGCGAACATAAGGATTGGACGAATGTCTCGGGGTGCAGATTTTTTTCTAGATAAATGCCTGCTGCTTGTATGTGAGTTCGCGTCAAATAGGTGGGGCATTTCCTTGCGTTAATTCGGTAATGTTTGAAAAAAACGGTTAAAAAAGTTACAATAGTAACATTAGTTTTAATAGGAGTGAATTCGCATGCAGCTTAAAAAGCTGAACGATAAAGCAATAGATCAATTATTCGAAGCGGTGCTTACATTGAAGTCAGTTGAGGAATGTTATGTTTTCTTCGATGATCTGTGTACGGTGAATGAGATCCAATCGTTATCGCAAAGACTTGAAGTAGCACGGATGCTCGGAAAAGGCAGCACTTATAACGCGATTGAAGCCGAGACAGGCGCGAGTACAGCAACAATATCGAGAGTGAAGCGTTGCTTGAACTATGGCAATGACGGTTATAAAATGGCTTTAGAACGGCTTGGAAGGTAGGAATCATTCGATGAAGCCAGGCATTCTTGTCATTAGCCACGGCTCCAGAGAAGCTGCATGGGTACAGTTAGTCGATGATGCGATGGCAGCAGCAGCGGCTTCGCCCGGTTTATCAGGTGTTCCAATTATGTCGTCCTTTCTCGAGATCGTGGAGGGACGGCTTATTCAGGATGGCATTGATGAATTAGAGCGGCAAGGTGTTACGGATATGTTCGTAGTGCCGCTGTTCGTTTCTTCGGGCAGTACACATGTGGATGAAATTGGGCAAGCATTTGGTTTTCCATGGGTTTCCGATCTGGAGGGTGACTTAGGTACATTTCGAGTCAAAGCCACGATTCATTATGGTCTCCCAATTGACGATGATCCCCAAATTGCAGAGCTGCTCGCTTCAAATATTGCACCCTTATCCACAAGACCAGAGTCAGAAGCGTTACTGCTTATTGGCCACGGAAGCAAAGAAAAGGTATTCCATGAGCGCTGGCAGGAAGGGCTGAAGAAACTTGGCGAGCGGGTTAGAGCGCTTGGTGGATATAAGCGCGCAGAGTATGCCATGCTATTGCCAGACCAAGCGGCAGGAAAACTGGCAGCGATGCAGGAATCGAATCCGCAGGAAGCGGTCATTGTTGTGCCGCTATTTCTGAGCCAAGGCTATTTTACCAATCATGTCATTCCAAATCGGCTTAATGGTTTTGTATATCGCTATAACGGCAAGGCGATGCTTCCTAATGCAGCGATTGAGCAGTGGCTGGAGCATCAGATGATCGACGGTTTACAACGGTTACGCGAAGAGAAGCATGTCACGTTTACAGAATAAATGTTAGGTTGAATGATTGTTAGGGGTGAACCGAGATGGCAATCAAACGAGCAAGACTTATATATAACCCGACATCGGGAAGAGAAGAAATGAAAAAAAGATTGCCAGATATTCTTCAGCGTCTTGAACAGGGCGGTATTGAGACGAGCTGCCACGCCACGATAGGCGAGGGCGATGCGACACTTGCAGCGGCTGAAGCCGCGGACCGCGGCTATGATATGATCATTGCAGCAGGCGGTGACGGTACGCTTTATGAGGTTATCAACGGCTTGACGAACAAGGCGAATCGACCTCCGCTTGGCATATTGCCAGTAGGCACAACCAATGATTTCGCACGGGCGATGGGTATTCCGAAGCATTGGGAGTACGCAGTCGACCTTATTATTCAGCAATATAGCCGGCCGATTGATGTCGGCAAGGCGAATGATCGCTATTTTATCAATATTGCTGGGGGCGGCTCCTTAACGGAACTGACCTATGATGTGCCGAGCAAGCTTAAGACGATGATTGGGCAGCTGGCATATTATATGAAGGGCATGGAGAAAATGACCCGACTTCGGCCAACTGAGCTGACTTTTCATGCAGCTGGTGTAGGGGAATTCCATGATGAGTTCATGATGTTCCTCATATGCAACAGCAATTCGGTTGGCGGTTTCGAGCGATTGGCGCCGGACTCCAAGCTTGATGACGGGCTTCTGGACGTCCTGCTTATCCGCAAATGCAATCTGCCGGAATTTATTAAGCTTGTGACGCTTGCGCTGCGCGGTGAGCATTTGAACGATCCACATGTGATTCATTTTCGGACGGATGAACTAAAGGTGACTACACCGGATTATGTGCAAATTAACCTCGATGGCGAATATGGCGGCGTGCTGCCGTGTACTTTTTCGGTGCTGCCGTCTCATTTGCGTATTTTTGCTGATGAGACTGGGGAATCGACTTACCGTTAAGCACTTATGTATTCGGAAATCTGGGAATGATAAATAGGAACTAGCATGCAACAGCATTGAAGATAGAGCGGAGAGAGTTTATGAACAAAGGTAGAAGCAGAGGCGGCAAAGGCAGATCGCGCAGTGCTGCGAGTACGAGTACTCGAGCAGCGGCGATTCCAGCAGATGCGCCTTTTCAGAAAAATGAAGAAGTCACCGTCGATATTATCGGCCTGACACATGATGGAGAAGGGGTAGGCCGCGCTGACGGCTTTACCCTTTTTATACAGGGAGCACTTCCTGGTGAGCGTGTGCGCGCGAAGGTGATGAAGGTAAAGAAGCAGTATGGTTATGCGAAGCTTGAAGAGCTGATGCTTAAGAGCCCATCGCGCGTGGAGCCGCCTTGTGATATTTATAAGGAATGCGGCGGCTGCCAGCTGCAGCATTTCGATTATCCGGCGCAGCTGGAGTGGAAACGCCAGCATGTTGTGGATAACTTGATGCGAATCGGCAAACTGAATGTGGATGGTGAAGGCAATCTGTCGGATGGAGATAATGTGTCTGCTGGGATTGTTGTTCACCCTACTATTGGAATGGGCGAGCCTTGGCGTTATCGCAATAAAGCATCGGTGCCGATCGGCACCCGTTCTAAAGATGGTCAATTAATTGCAGGCTTCTACGCCCGCGGCAGCCATCGGATTATTGATATGGATGATTGTCTGATTGAGCATGAGCATAATGATGAGGTTATTCGTGTAGTGAAGCGAATTGGACGTGAGCTTGGCGCCACACCTTATGATGAGGAAACTGGACGCGGCGTGCTGCGCCATGTGATGGCACGGACAGGCGTTGTCACCGGCGAGATCATGGTTGTGTTGGTCACGAACAGCAGGAAGCTGCCTTCGTCGGATGAATGGGTGAGGCGCATCCGCGAGGAGCTCCCTGGCGTGAAGAGCATCGTTCAGAATGTGAACGAGCGAAATACGAACGTTATATTCGGTGATGAGACTCGCGTCCTCTGGGGCAGCGAGGTTATCTATGATGAACTCGACGGCATTCGCTTCGCAATATCGGCGAGATCGTTCTATCAAGTCAATCCGATGCAAACGGTGGAGCTTTACCGTAAAGCGGTCGAGTATGCTGGCTTAACAGGCTCGGAAACGGTCATCGACGCTTATTGCGGCATTGGTACGATATCGTTGTTCCTTGCAAGGCAGGCTGGACGCGTTTATGGCGTTGAAATTGTACCCGAGGCAATCGAGGATGCGGCGCGGAATGCAGCGCTCAACGGTATTACGAACGCCTCATTCGAGGCGGGCCCTGCGGAGGTTGTTATTCCACGCTGGCGCAAGGAAGGCATAACGGCCGATGTCATCGTCGTTGATCCACCGCGCAAAGGCTGCGATCCTGCACTGCTTGAGACGATTCTGGCGATGAAGCCGGAGCGAGTGGTGTATGTGAGCTGCAACCCTTCTACGCTCGCAAGGGATTTGCGTGTGCTGGAGGACGGCGGGTATAGGACGACTGAGGTTGTGCCGGTGGATATGTTTCCTTGGACAGTTCATGTGGAAGCTGTAGTTTTACTACATCGTATAAACAATTGATCGGAAAAGTCTGATCCATATTTACTAAACAATAGACATTGAACTAGCTCATGCGAAATTTGCATGAGCTGGTTTTGTGTTTAGAGGAACGGCAGACAATATAAGTACTAAACCATTCATTTTCTGGAATAGTTGCTTCTTACTGCTCTTATTAATGCAACGGGAAGTAATGTAATAGAAAAGATGGCTGTGAATATGTTGAATTGTGTGGTTTTATAAGGGACGAACCATTCCATAAACAGCTTCGAATGAGATATGGAGTTATATATCCGGTTAAATAATGCCCCTTCTTGCAAGTTTGGCGCCCATGAAAAACGATCACAGATGATAAAGAATAATTGTAAAACAAGAAATAGTCCAATCGGAAACATCCAGCTTCTTTTTAGATTAGATCGACCTTTGTTTGGTGTAACTTTCATTTGACCAGATCTCCTTATTATTTCATCACTTGTTATATACTTGTGCGGCCTCCTATAAGTCCTTTCTAGTAAATAGATGTACAGTTAAGTAATAGGAAGCAATGAATAACAGTAAGACAGCAATCGGGATAAGAAATAGCGTTTGGTCATTGCTAAAGCCTTGGTTGTTTATCATATTCATAAACATAGCTGTAGGCTGCGCCAGAGCAATTAGGATAATCATAAATACGAAATTTATAATACCGGTTCCTTTTTTACTAAGTGTGTAAAAGAGCGGCATATAGATGGAAGTTAGAACAAGCACTATTCCTAATGGAACTAGCATGTCTATGACCGAATAATCCGGCTTGTTTAGCTGAGGGAATGCTATTTTAACGAGAGAATGAATCCCATAAGAAGCAAGGACTCCAAAAAATGTGTAAATGATGGCTGTTATGTATTTCGCTTTTACAATATGTTTACGGCTAATCGGCAGCGTGACCAGAAAATTATGGTGATTTTTTTTGATATCGATCATCATACCTAGACTAAGTGACGCACAAGCTGTATAGATAGCCACAAGGTGAATAGATGATTCATGTTTTGGTATAAATGCAATACTGTATACAGCGAGAAAAAGTATAATAAGCCCTAGTGAGCTTTTTAAAGCGATGAAGTCTTTACGAAGCAAGTTAAGCATGAATTCGTCCTCCCTTAGCGGTGTAATAGATGATGTCTTCTAAGGATGGTTTATCGAAAACAACATAATTTCCAAACAGCTGTAAGGCATCTTGCCTATTGTTTACTAAGCCCTCAAACCCAACATCAGTCTCACGAATCCCGATAAAATTGCTTCGTATATCCGAATCAAGCAGTTGCAAGTCACCTTTGACGATTGCGTACCTCTCGAATACTTCATCTTTTGATTCATTAAATACGAGCTTTCCACGATTGATGAAAGTAATGTAGTCTGCAATGCGATCTAAATCTGTTGTAATATGGGTCGAAAATATAATGGTATTTCTCTCGTCCTGCATCATATCCCCAAGTAAATCAAGCAATTCTCTTCTAAACACAGGATCAAGTCCAGAGGTTGGCTCATCCATAATTAAGAGCTCTGCCTCATGCGATAAGGCAACTGCAAGGGAAAACTTGATTTTCATCCCCTTTGATAACTCATCAATCTTCTTCTTAGGAGACAACTCGAATTGTTCAAGTAAGCCGTTAAACTTAGTATTGCTCCACTTTTTGTAGAAAGGTGCGATCATCTCTTTCATATCACGAATCGTAAGATGTTCATAATAGAAGCAGTCATCCGACACGATACCGATGCGCTGCTTAATATCAACTTCATGTTCAGGCATAGCGCAGCCTAATATTTTTACACTACCGGAGTCTGGACGGATCATGCCGAGCATCATTTTGATCAAAGTGCTTTTACCAACACCATTCGGACCAATCAGTCCGGTTATGTAGCCCTTTTTTACATCTAAAGATACATTATCGACTGTAAATTGATTGTACGTTTTCGTAAGATTACGTAATTCTATTGCATTCATGGGGTCTGTTCCTCCTCGAAAAAGAGAGTGAAATGATTGATTAGATCTTGTTGACTCATGTTTAGTTCCTTGCTTTCTCGAATGATTTCTATCATTTTCTCTTCTAATAGTTTCATACGCTGCTCCCGAATAAAGTCTTTATTTGCTCCTGATACGAAACAGCCCTTACCTACAACTGAGTCGATTAACTTCTCTTTCTCTAACTCTTCATAAACACGCTTAGTTGTAATTACACTAACTTGCAAATCCTTGGCAAGCTGCCTAATGGAGGGAAGGAGTTCACCTGCACGTATTTCATTGCTCAAGATGCTCTGCCTAATCTGGTTCATTATTTGGATGTAAATCGGATCGCTTGATGCGTTGGATATAATAATTTTCATGTTTCATTACCTCGTTCTCGTTGATAGAGTATCTACCGTATATATATAATATATACACTATTATCTTTTGCGTCAATATTTTAATTTATTGTGATTATTGGGTAGTGGAGCAACAGTTCATGTAGGAGATGATTCCACGCCTATATTAGCTTTTTTCTGTGGCTTCAAAGTGAAATGCATGTGTTGGATGCAAAGGAATATAGCTAAGTTGAAAAATGAAAGTAACCATTGAAGCAATATCATTTCATTGTAAAAAATGCTTTTAATCAAACATTCCCTATCCGCCAATGATTTGAAATGCTTATAATGCAATTAGAAGATTTTGGGCGTAAAGAGTATGTGTGTACATTAGAAGCAACAAGAAATGAAATCGAACGGAGCAAATAAAAAATGGAGAATAAAATTATAGATATTGGCGTCAACTTGATGCATCGATCGTATAATCAAGATCGTGAGCAGGTGGTTGAAAGGGCGGCAGCGAATGGGGTTTCTCCACTTGTTATCACGGGAACAAGCTTGAGGAACAGTGTGGAAGCTGCCCGCTATGCAGGTCGTTTACCCGGAAAACTGTACTCTACTGCGGGTGTTCATCCTCACGATGCGAAGAGCTGTACAGATGAGACGATGAAGAAGCTCAAACAACTGGCGGCACAGCCGCAGGTGGTGGCCATCGGAGAATGCGGACTAGACTATAACCGAGATTTCTCGCCGCGGGATGTGCAACGCAAATGGTTTACCGAGCAAATTGATTTAGCGCTTGAGCAGGATATGCCGCTGTTTCTACATGAACGGGAAGCTTTTTCGGATTTTATAGCCATGCTTAAGGAACAATCGGTTCAGAAAGCGGTCGTCCATTGTTTTACGGGGACTTTGCCAGAACTTATGGCTTATCTCGAAATGGGATTCCATATTGGAATTACAGGCTGGATTTGTGATGAGCGAAGAGGCAAACACCTGAAAGAGCTTATACGATTGATTCCGCTAGACCGGCTTATGATTGAGACGGATGGGCCATTCTTAACGCCACGGGATTTGAAAGGGAAGCCGCAGGATGGACGGAATGAGCCGGCTTTCTTACCACACATTTTGCAAACTGTATCACGGTGTATAGGAAAACCAGTAGAAGAGGTAGCTGAGGCTACGAGAAAAACGTCTGAGGAATTTTTTGGTTTATAAGAGTTAAGAGATAAGAGGCGCCAGACCAACTTTGATATTGAACTTTTTTTCACTGTCTATCATAAAAGAAAATCAACGGCCTGGTATGTGAAGAAGGACGATACGATTTATTTTGATATGATGGTTAGTGGAGATGAATTAAGAGATAAACAAAACATGAACAGAGACATGAATTGAGTCATTCTATTTCAAGTACAAATCTTAAAATAAGATTGAATCTCTAAACACAGATGATGAAGGATATAAGGATCCAAATAAGCTTTGCTAATAGAAATGACATATAAAACATAGGTTTATCCCAACCGCGATTAACGCGGTTTTTTTTATTCTCAAAACACTACTTAATTATGGAGCAAGCCTTAACAGAAACTTAACTGTCTTCAAAATATCGTAGATGGAATTAAGGTTAAGTTTAATAGCGTGTAAGACTGGAATGCTAGAATGACGGTAAGAAAGGAGACTCAGTACAGGCTAGAATTGAATTAAAAATAATTCGTAATCGTTCAAAATGAGAGACAAAAGGATGTGGATGATTTGAAAAAAAGATTCATATGGACGCTTGCAGCGGCCTTAGTTCTGACCCCGCTTATTCCTACAAACGCAATGGCTTCCAACACCGTAGCTTCGGTTTATTCTAAGACGCTAGAGAAGATTGCTTCTGAGAAAGCGGCACTTCTAACTGAACAATATGGAATACCTAGCGTGCAGTATGCCTTGATCGATAATGGAGTGATCAAAGTATCGGGACAATCAGGAGTTAACGACATAGAAGGAAAAATCCCTTTAACGAAGGAAACCATCTATGGTATTGGCTCTACGAGCAAAATGTTTACCGCGTCAGCAGTCATGAAATTAGTGGATGAAGGTAAGATCAATCTCGATACCCCCGTCGTACACTATATTACGGATTTTAAGATGGAAGATGAACGTTATAAAAAGATTACTCCGCGCATGTTGTTGAATCACTCATCTGGTTTGCAGGGTTCGAGTTTAAACAGTGCATTTTTATTTAATGATCCAGATACGTACGTACACGATTCGCTGCTAAAGAACTTGTCTACACAGAAATTAAAGGCAGAACCGGGAGCTTTTTCAGTGTATTGTAATGATGGATTCACGCTCGCAGAAATTCTTGTAGAAAGAGTCAGCAAAATGACTTTTACCGCATTCATTCATGACAATTTTGCTGTGCCTTTGGGTATGAGCCATACCATGACGCCACAAGACATGGTAGAGACGAGCAAATTTGCCGGCCTTTACTCTCCAGCCTATGAGGGCCAGCTTCCAACGGAGACGACCAATGCGATTGGTACAGGCGGAGTCTACTCTACTGCGGAGGATTTGGTTCGATTCTCGCAAATCTTTACTGGGAAGAGAGCGGACGTACTCTCCATCAAATCAGCACAGGCCATGGAGCAAGAAGAGTATAGGAAGGGATTATGGCCCGAAGAAGCGGATAACTCGATGGACTACGGACTTGGTTGGGATAGCGTACGCTTATTCCCTTTCAATGATTATGGTATAAAAGCCCTCGTCAAAGGAGGAGACACACAGATGTATCATTCCTCCTTCGTCGTGCTTCCCGAGCAGAACATGGCTGCAGCAGTCATTACCTCAGGCGGTAGCTCCTCAATAAATCAGCTGCTAGCGAGTGAATTGCTCCTTCAGGCGATGAAAGAGAAGGGCGCAATTAAAGAGATCAAGCCAGAAAAATCATTTGGCAAGCCGGTTAAGGCTGACATGCCAAAAGACCTTGCGAAGTACGCAGGTTATTACAGTACTCAAGGCGATCAGTGGAATGCACTTATCAAGGACGGGGAACTGGCATTGTCAGGATTGGCCGCTCCAGATCAGAAATTTATATACACCAAGGATGGAGCTTTTGTCGACGAAGATGGAAGCACAAAGGTTAGTTTTGTAAAAGAAAGCAACGGACGGACTTATTTGTGGATGAGCCAGTATGTTTCAGTACCTGAATTAGGCCAGCTTGCATTTTCTGAATACAAAGCGGAGAAATTGGAAGGTGCAGTGCTGGATAAAGAAACGGCAGATGCGTGGGCAAAAAGAGAAGGCAAATCCTACTATCCAGTCAACGAGAAATTCAGTTCCATCGCCAATATGAACATTATTAGGCCAACAATAAAGACAAGCCAAGGTTATTTCAATGATATAAAAATAACAGGTGCCAATACGGCTGAGAGCCAGCATCAGATTCCTGGAACAGCAGGCCGAGATACACTGAGTATTCTTTTTTATGCTAAAGAGGGCGTAGAGTACCTTAATGCGGCTGCAACCGTGTATATGAGCGAGGATGGAGTGAAGCCGCTGTATAAAGGGAAATCGTCGATAACTACAATTCAAGCTGACGGTTATGCTAGATGGTTCAGCGTTCCTGAAACAGCTGCTGGCAAGAAAATGGTAGTCGAGATGCCAGCTAAAGGTGGTTTTATGGTATACGATGAAGCGGGTGCACTGGTGAATAATACGGTCATTAGCGGTAAAAATGAAGTCGTATTGCCTGCGAACGGATATATCGTATTTGCTGGAAATGCGGGATCTGCTTTCGGTATTACGCTAGTGAAATAGAGAGTTGATAAAAAACTAGACTCATATACAGATTTGGCCAGCTATTATAGCTGTTTTTTGTACAGCCTTCAACGGCTTCCAAATGATTGCAGGTACCATCACCAATAAGGCGCAGGGAGCAGAGCTCTTATGCGTCTTTTTTGCGTATTACTCATTCGGCTGTGTTACCCCGCTTCATTCTCCTTATTTACAAAATAAGGATCATATATTATAATCCTTTCATAGACTGACGGTCGGTCTAGAGAACGGAGGAGTTTTCATGAGAACGCTCAAAGAGCCGGAAGAACGGAAAAATGAAATATTGGATACTGCGGAAGCTTTATTCCATACCAAGGGTTACGACAAGACGACGATCAATGATATTTTGAAAGAAATCGGAATTGCAAAAGGAACCTTCTACTATTACTTCAAATCGAAAGAAGAAGTGATGGATGCAATCGTCGTCAGAATTGTGGATAGCGGGGTGCTGGCAGCCAAAGAAATCTCCGCAAATGCTAGTCTTACCGTCCACGAAAAGTTTCTGTACATCATGCTCGCGCAAAAGCCGGCCTCAAACAGCTCAAAAAGCCAGCTTATTGAAACGTTGCATGACGTCAATAACGCCCAAATGCATCAAAAAAGCTTGTCAGAGACGGTGCGCAAGCTGACTCCTGTTTTGCAGGAGGTTACCGAGCAAGGAATAAGAGGAAAGCTGTTTGCGACGCCATATCCGAAGGAAGCAATAGAGCTACTGCTTGTGTCTGCTGTAACCCTATTTGATGAGGGCATATTCAACTGGCAGCCGCAGGAGCTGTCTCAAAAAATTCAAGGCTTCATTTATGCAATGGAAACGCTGCTTGGAGCAGAGAAAGGCAGCTTCGCTTACGTGGCAAGGCTGTTTGAGCAAGCAGACTCGGCGGACGGTAAGGCGAATGGCGAATAATGCTTTTCGAAAATTTATCATTCTGTGGTTCGGGGAACTGGTTTCCAGTATCGGCAGCGGCTTAACCGCATTCGGCTTAGGAGTTTACGTCTTCCAGACGACCCACTCCGCCACGGCAGTGTCACTCGTGACGCTGTGCACCTTTTTGCCGATGATCCTGTTAAGTCCTGTTGGCGGGGTATTGGCTGACCGATTCGATCGACGGCTCATGATGCTGCTAGGTGATGGGGGTTCGGCGCTTGGGCTCATTTATATTGTAATCGTCATGTTCTCTGGCGAGGCACAGCTTTGGCAGCTCTGTGTGGGGGTGACGATCAGCTCTATATTCGCATCGTTGACCGATCCGGCTTATAAAGCGACGATTACCGATTTGCTGCCCGAAGAACAGTTTGCGAAAGCGAGTGGACTTGTGCAGCTTGCCGGCTCTTCTAAGTATTTATTTTCCCCTCTTCTCGCGGGCATGCTGCTTGCTGTGGTGGATATCGAAGCACTTCTGATTATCGATATAAGCACGGTATTTATCACGATTATTACGATTTCTGCCGTTCGCCGAAGCCTGGTTACTAAATCTGTCAGCAAGAAGCAGTTCAGCTTAGCAAAGGACTTGAAAGAGGGCTGGCAAGTTCTTGTATCTAGAAAAGGAGTCTTAGCGCTTACGCTGCTGCTGACCGTAGTCACCTTTTATATGGGCATTTTGCAAACCTTATTTACGCCCATGGTGCTTCCGTTATCTAATGCCAAGACATTAGGGATCGTCCAATCGGTCAGTGCGACAGGGCTGCTGCTTGGCAGCTTGTTTATTGGCGTCTTCAACGTTAATCAGCGGTATACGCGCGTGCTGTCGGTCGGTCTTTTGGTCGCTGGTATTTTCTTCTCGCTTATTGGAGTATCATCGAATATTTACGCAATCGCAGCCGCGGGCTTTCTGTTTTTTGCAACCTTGCCCTTCGTTAATACAAGCGCGGATGTATTGATTCGAACAAATATACCAAACGAAGCACAAGGCAGAGCTTGGGGAATGATCGGAGTGGTCTCCCAATTCGGCTATGTCGCTGCGTATGCATCGGCGGGTCTTTTATCCGACCATATATTTAATCCTCTAATGGATGAAGGAGGGCTTCTAGCCTCCACGGTTGGAAAATGGATTGGCAGCGGCCAAGGGCGCGGTATCGGCTTGTTATTTATTATTTCTGGCGTTTTGGTCATCGTTTTAGCACTTGTAATGGCAAGGATGAAGTCGATTCGGGCGCTGGAGACAAAGTAAGGAAAGGAGGGGCTGACATGCTAGCGAAAATATTAAAAAAAGATTTTAAACGAAATAAGGCGATTACGATTATCCTTTTCGTGTTCATTATGCTGTCTGTGCTGCTTGCTTCCAGCGGGACAACGATGATGACGCAGCTATTTCGCTCGATTAACCATTTGTTTACTGTATCTAGTGCGCCGCACTACGTGCAGATGCACGCCGGACCCGTGGATAGAGCTGCCATTCAGAGCTTTGCGGCAGAGAACTCCCTTGTCAAGAGTGAACAAATCTCTGAAATGCTGGTGATCGACAATGCTAATCTCTATTTTGGCGACAATCAGGAAGCCGATAGCAGCAGCGTAATGGATAACGGCTTTGTCGTGCAGAACAAGAGCTTTGATTATTTACTTACATTAGATAATAAGCGAATTGAGGTTTTGGACGGGGAGATTGCGGTTCCTATTTATTATAGGCAGCAGCATCATTTGAACCTGGGCGATACGATTCGAGTTTCGGCTGGATCATCAGACATGACGTTCACCATTACAGACTTTGTGCGGGATGTTCAAATGAATCCTTCGATTATCAGCTCCAAGCGATTCGTCGTAAGCGCAGCGGATCATGAAACGTTGAAGAGTATGACCGGAGAAATCGAGTATATGATTGCATTTCAGCTTAAGGAACTAAGCAAGCTCAATGAATTCAAGACAGCATACCAGTCAGCCGGATTACCGGCAAAAGGCCCTGCTATTGACTATTCCTTGTTCCAGATGCTTCATGCATTAACGGACGGGGTGGTCGCCGTCATCATTTTTCTGGTCAGCAGCTTATTAATTCTTATTGCGGTGCTGTGTCTGCGGTTCACCATACTGACCACGCTGGAAGAGGATTATAAAGAGATTGGCGTTATGAAAGCCTTCGGCATCCGTCAACAGCATATTCGCAACATCTATCTGACCAAATATATTGTTCTGGCGGGGGGCGCTAGTCTTTTCGGATATGTGGTTTCCCTTTGTATTCGTCCGCTATTCCTATCCAATATGGCGTTGTATATCGGGATTGCTCCGCAAAGCATTCTACAAAGCTTGATTCCTATTTTGGTAGCTGGATTGGTGTTTGCTTTCGTTCTGCTCTTCTGCACCCTTGTGCTGAGACGATTTCATAAAATCTCGGCGGTTGAAGCGCTGCGAGCCGGTGCGATGGGCGAGCTTAAGGTGAATACGAAGCGGTTGCCGCTTTATAAAAGCAGAATTCCTAGTGTTAACGTATTTTTGGCGCTGAAAGATGTCGTCGGACGGTTTAAAATGTATCTTTTATTGTTTATTATTTTTGTCATTTGCTTCTTCATCATCATTGTTCCGGTCAATTTCCTGCATACGATGCAGTCACCTAGCTTCGTTGCGTATATGGGGGTCGGACAAAGCGATATGCGAATGGATTTGCAGCAATCCGATCACATGCAGGATAGATTTGACGAAGTTCAGCATTACCTTGCTCAAGATACGGATATCGTGAAATTTTCTCCGCTCGTGACGAGTAAATACAGCGTCGTAGGAAGTGAAGGAGCATTAGAGAGCATACAGGTTGAAACGGGGGATTTCTCCATTTTTCCATTGAAATACAGCAGCGGCAACGCTCCTATCAACAAAAACGATATGGCTCTCTCCAGTCTGAACGCTGACGCTCTGTCGAAAAAAGTGGGAGACGCGCTGATATTAGTCATTAACGGTAAGCAGCATGAGATGACCGTTAGCGGCATTTATCAGGACGTGACCAATGGCGGCAAAACAGCCAAAGCGCTGCTGCCCTATCAACCGGAGGATGTACTCTGGTATACCCTTAATGCGGACATTAGACATGGCAGCGATATAGGGGCCAAAATAACCGAATATACGGGTCTTTTTCCAGGGGTGAAAGTGACGCATCTCCAAGATTATATGCATCAGACACTCGGCTCGACGATTAAGCAGATCAAGATGGTTACGGTACTTGCCGTTATCATTGCTGTGTTTATCTCCATTCTGATTACTTCGCTTTTCTTAAAGCTGCTGACCGCAAAAGATTATTCCGGCATCGCCATTATGAGAAGCCTTGGTATTGCCGCCGCACATATTCGAAAGCAGTACGTGATACGGATACTGGTTGTGCTTGCAGGCGGTATTCTCATGGGTACGCTTATGGCCCATACGTTTGGGCAAAGTCTGGTAGGTTTGCTGATGTCTTCGATGGGAGCCTCCAATATCCAGTTTGTGACGAACCCATGGGTATCTTATTTCTTGTATCCATTAGCTCTTGGTTTAGTTGTCACCATTGCAACGCTGGTAGGCACGCTATCGATGAAAAAATACAGCATGACGAGAATGATAACCGAATGAGGGGATAAAGCATGAACCACATATTGGAGATTACAGACCTGAATAAAACCTATTCAATAAGCAAAGGGCAAGAACAAGCCGTACTGAAAAATATTAATCTGCAGATACACGAGGGCGAGTTCGTTGCCGTCATGGGGGCGTCAGGCTCGGGAAAGTCGACCTTGCTCTACACAATTAGCGGAATGGATCGGATGACTTCCGGACAAGTCTTGTTTGATGGGCAAAATATTTCCTCCCTTTCAGAGAAGGAATTGGATCAGCTGCGCCAGAACAAAATGGGGTTTATTTTTCAGCAGATCCATCTCCTCAAAAATCTCAGCATGCTCGATAATATCATTCTCTCCGAATATTTTGCAGCCAAAGAGAGCCGGGACTCCATTCGCCTGCGAGCGGAGGAGTTGATGAAGAAAACAGGAATCTCTGCGCTCGCAGACCGCGATATAACGCAGGCTTCCGGCGGACAGCTCCAACGGGTGAGCATTTGCCGGGCGCTCATGAACCAGCCGAAGATTATTCTCGGAGATGAGCCGACGGGAGCACTAAACTCCAAAGCGACGTCTGACATCATGGAGCTGCTTGGCAGCATCAACCAATCCGGAACCACCATACTGCTGGTCACGCACGACGTCAAGGTCGCTGCCAAAACCGAGCGCGTCCTGTTGATGGAGGATGGAGAGATTGTTAGTGAGCAGTATTTAGGGAAATATCATTTTGATAGCGACGATGTTAAGGGGCGGGAGGAAAAGCTTTCTGCTTGGCTGTTAAAGATGGGGATATAATGGGGGAGTCTGGTGCGATGGCTCCTAATGAGGTGATCGACTATATAATCATCCTTGAGCTTTGCCATCTTACCCATATGAATCATGACCGTTCTTTTTGGCGACGCGTAGGAAGCATCATTCCGGATTACAAAGAAAATGAGGAGTATCTGACAAGGCATGGTCAGGCGCTGGCTTTGTAGAAGCTAGAGCTGCGCGGAAAGGTTGGACGATCAGGGTGGAAACTGGTATACTTGCCGGGATTGCTCCTATTAAAGCGATTTCAATTGCTAGTTTTAGCGGGAGCTGATCTACTATGGGCGTCGTCAGGAGTGGTACTAAAGATGAAGAAATATAATTTTATTCGTCCGTTAATGCTGATTGTCATAGCACTGCTTGTAAAAAGCCTTATTACGAATCTTTGTATGGTATTTGGGATGGAACAGGGACCGGCAGAAAATGTTGGTTTCATTAGCATGCTTGTCGCAGCATTCATCATTTATTCGAGAATGGCCCAGAAGCGCCGCAAATAACTATAAGGCCCGAAAGGAGCAGCCATGGACGGCAATAAAATCACATTTGAGACAATCGATCAGTATATCTCTCAGTACCCTCCTGAGATTCAGGACATTTTGGAGAAGATAAGAGGCGTGGTTAAAGTGGCTGCACCAGAAGCGACAGAAAAAATCAGCTATCAAATGCCGACCTTCGTGCTCCATGGGAACATTGTTCATTTTGCTGCTTACAAAAATCATATCGGCTTATATCCGGCTCCAAGCGGAATTGAGGCCTTTAAACAGCAATTATCCCCGTATAAAGGGGCAAAAGGGTCGATTCGCTTCCCTTTAGACGAGCCTATACCTTACGAATTAATTGGTGAGATCGTAAAATACAGAGTAGCTGAGAATATTGAAAAAGCCGCGAATAAAAAAGTGAAGAAAAAGAAATAGGAGCAGAGATGCTCCATTGAAAAAATGCCTCAGAGAATTTTCTCTGGGGCATTTTTTTCGTTTGAACGACTTTTTCGAATAAGGTATTGGGGCAGGTTCAAGCATGAAGTGCCGAAGCTAGATATAATCCCATGTAAGGTTCATGTAGTTGAGCTCTAGCAAGGAAAGATTTTTTAACTTCATTTCATATTCTCTGTGCTCAAATAGTGGTAACATATACTTGTCTTCGTTGAGGTTTTGATGTGAAACGGACGCGAAAAATGATTTTTAAGGTTAAATAAAATCTTACTGATCTGTGGTTTTTTCATAGAAGGTCATTGAAATAGGATGAAAAGTTACTAATGCAACTGAAACAAACTGCTGGTGTAGGAGAAGACGGTGAAATCTCAAAAGGGAGTGTAAAACAATGAATTTAGAAATGGTTATGCAGGAGCTTGAAGCTCTTGGCAAGGATCGAACTAAAAAAATATACCAATCCAATGGCGCACAGGAACCGCTTTTTGGTGTTGCTACAGGCCAAATGAAGCCCATTTTCAAAAAAACAAAAATAAATCAACCGTTGGCTGAGCAGCTTTATGCTACAGGGAACTACGACGCCATGTATTTTGCCGGAATTATTGCAGATCCCAATGCGATGACGGAAGCGGATTATGACCGTTGGATGGATGGAGCTTATTTTTATATGCTGTCCGACTATGTTGTTGCGGTAACCTTGGCAGAAGCCGATATTGCACAAGAAGTGGCTGACAAGTGGATCGAAAGCGGAGAAGAACTGAAAATGTCTGCGGGCTGGAGTTGTTACTGCTGGCTTTTGGGGAGTCGGCCGGATGATGAATTTACCGAAAGCAAAATGGCCTATCTGCTCGAAACTGTGAAAAATACGATTCATGATGCTCCCGAACGAACAAAATATGCAATGAATAATTTTATTTACACAGTAGGGGTATCCTACATGCGGCTCCATGATAAAGCAATGGATATTGCATTGGAAGTTGGTCCGGTAGAAGTTAATCGGGACAAGAAAAAAAACAGTTTTTTGGTCGCATCTGAACAGCTTCAAAAAGCAGTTGATAAACAGCGGCTTGGCTTCAAACGCAAGCATGTAAGATGCTAAAGGTTACTTCGTGGATTGTTATGGCGCTAGCGAGCAAGTAATACAAGGTTATTCTGACGGAAGTCGAGCTGAAGAAGGTAATAGCTTTGTAATAGTTTATATCGCTATGTTAAGCACTCCACACATGTGGAGTGCTTTGTGTCGCTCGTTAGTAATTAGCATTTTAAGAGCCATTTAAAGCCCGAACGTATTCTACGCTAGGGATAACTATGAAGTAGGATTTCCCGGACTAGAATTCTCATTGCAATAAGCAGGTCCCTTATTGATTTCAGTAAGTTTGGGATTGACGGAAAAGATTTTAGCATTGATATCTGTTATACCAAAGTCAACTAATCTGCTAGTGTGCATAATGTTATATTTTTCAGCCGTTTCTTTTGTTTCAAACAAATAAATTCCACCGGCTTCATTTTTTTCGGAATTTTCTGTCCAGATTTTCCATATGAATCCATCTTCTTCGTTGATAATTTTTGCTAAATCAGAAAACGCCTCTGCCATCTCATCTCCGAACGGACCAATCATTTTAAAATCCACTTGTAATACGTACGACATTATAGTCACTTCCCTTTGTTTATTTAGTAGCGGTAAAATATAATTCTCCTAAAATTTCATTCACTTGATAATGATTTGTTGGAAGCTCTTGTTCAATAAAAAATTTTACGTCTGCTTGTTCAACATCATACATGACTTCAATTTCTTTGGAGAAAAGAAGCTTTTCTTTTTCAAGCAAGTCAGAAAGGGAAGCGATTGGTTTGGGTTGTAAATCTTCGAGATTCAGAACTTTTTTCAAACCGTCAACATAGTTATCCAACGGACGGCTGCCAACAATTTTTACGCCCTTATTCTCCTCATTAGTCATAATAATGGTAGGGAAACCTCTGACACCCAACCTTCTAACTAGATCAAAATCTTCATGTAACAATTGAAGACCGACCTGTTGTTCAGCTTCGTTTACAATTGCTTTTCCATCAAGGCCGATATGATTTGCGATTTCAATCATAACCGATTTATCTGATATATTTTGATTAAATGCAAACAGTGCTTCTCTTGAACGACGCAAATATTCTGTTGCTTTTGCATCAGTATGATTTTTTTGAATCACCTTAAATACACGAGAAGGCGGGTAGGATGATTGAACTGGATTATCTATCATTAAAGTCCCATCAATTGGCATTCTTGAATGCTCTCCAACTTCTCTCCAGTGAGGGGCCACATCGGCTGGTTTATGAATGCCGTTTGCCGGATCGATTGGTCCATCATGCCATTTTTCCAGCAAACCGCCCATAACCGTATGAAAGTTAAAAAAGTTCCCGTATTGCTCTACAAAACGACGAAGCACAGGTTCAAGCGCCCAGCAATGCGAACAAATAGGATCGGTTACATAGTAAAGATTAACTGTTTTTGTGGGCTGATTAAAATCAATAATCTCCACTTCCTCCTCTTCAGCTACTCCGCATACGCCTGTTTGTAGATCACAAACCATATTATTATTGTTCCCCATTTTAATTCCTCATTTCTCTTTTAATAAGTAAAGATAAGCGATGAAAAGCAAATACTTATACCTCGCTAGCGAAATACATATTTATTTGCTTGCAATTAAATTTTAAATCATAATAAAAATCATCAACACCAATAGTTCTGCGGATGTGTCGTTTATACAACACATTTAAGAAGTTGTTTAAAAAGTAGGAGGTTAACAAAATGACAGAATCAAAGTCGGACCCCCGAGTTCTACGTACCCGCAAATTAATTATGGATTCTTTCATTGAACTTTCAGGGAAAAAGGAATTTAAAGATATTACGATAAAAGATATAACTACAGAAGCGATGATTAATCGTGCAACTTTTTATTATCATTTTGAAGATATACACAACTTATTGGAAAAAGTACTGTCAGAAGTATTGTTAGTCAATTTGAATTATGACTTTTATCAAAATGACGAACTAAATGAAGAAGTATTTGTTAGCATCTTTGAAGCTGTAACAAATTTTCAAAAGTCATTATCCAGTCGTTGCCATAGAGGCTACGAAGATACCATTGCCCGTATTATTAGGGAACAGCTTGAAATTATTTTTTATAAAATGTTGTTAAAGCAGCATAAAGCGGAGAAGGATGAAGCTCTAAAACTTACAGCTGTCCTATTAAGCTGGGGAATTTATGGGGTTTCTGTAGAATGGCGAAGAAATAGTCACAAGACACCGCCGGAAGAATTTATCAAATTAGCGATTCCTTATATACGGACTGGAATTGATAGAATGTAAGGGGAATTGAATAGCTATTTGAAATCTCTTGTGAAATCGGCTCTTAAGAAAGCTAGTGTGAAAACAAATAAGACTAAGAGTGAGCTGTATAATAATTAGAAGAAGCTTAAAGAGTTAAAACAAGTCAGGGTATATTTGAATAAATCAAGAAGAGGGGTGCACGCAGCCCCTCTTCTTTTTGTTTTATTAAAACTATTTATTATTCGTTTTCCCTCTTATAAACCAACGGATTTTTAATACTCGCTGCGATTCCGCCCGGCTTGCAGCCTGGCAGCCAATTTTCAAGATCAGAGCGTCTTGCCTTGCTGTCTGGCTCACCAACGAGTGTACCGTCTGCATAGTAGATAATGGTCATCACCTTGCGCATATGGTCAGTTGGATTACCCGGAGCAGAGTGGATGGTCCAACCTGCATGGAAGGTAGCGTCTCCAGCCGCCATAGCACCGTAATTTACTTGAGGAATGCTGCGTCCTTCGATGAATTGACCAAGGGTTTTATGTGATTCATCCGAAATTTCTTGCCTGCTGACATAACCCAAATGATTGGTGCCGGAAGCAAAGTTCATTGTACCCACTTCTTCAGGAATAGGGACCAGCGGCATCCACAGCGTAATGGTATTATTGGTATCGAAAGGCCAATAAATTTGGTCTTGATGCCATGGCGTATGACCGCCGCCAGGTTCTTTGAATAATGCTTGATCATGATAAATCCGGACACCCTCAACACCCATTAATTCTGCAGCTATTCTTGCAAAACGTTTTGCCAGTGTGAATGCAGCTGCAGCCTCACTCATCTCCCAAAGGTTGCCTACTTGTATAAAAGCTTTGCCGTAAGTATCCCGTTCAGAGACCGGTTTATCATGGTAATTGTGCTTAAATACCAAGTCACTAATGATTGGTTCATACGTTTCTATCATTTCTGCGGATGCGACATTTTTTAAAAAGAGATGGCCATCTTTTTGATAAGAAGCGATTTGTTCTTGCGTGAGAGAATAGCTTTCTTCAAGCAGGGGCAGCGTGCTTAACCTATTGTTTTCATTCATCATATTTCCTCCTAATTGTATGTGTTTGTTTCAGCTTCGCAATACATACAGTGTAAAGGATTCTTCTATGATCTGGCTTTGTCAAAGCTTCAAATAAGTTTGTCAAAAACAACTGTAATTGTGGGATAGATATGATATTCTGTGAGTAATTACGAGTAGAGGATGAGGATGTTCATGAAACCTGGCATGGATGCAACGATGAACCACCGGATCGTGCCCTATATACGGGAGTGCGATTTTGCGCTGCGAAAACCGTGGGTACTGCCGGAACGCCGCTTGCTTGATTACTTGCTTGTCTATGTACAGGAAGGGGAATGCTTGTTCACAGTTGATGGGGTGGCCTATCCATTCGAAAAAGGTGAGTTTTGTTTCATTCAGCCGAATAGTGTGAATCGTTTGGAAGGGACAACGAATACGGTAACGCCGTTTGCACACTTTGATATATTTTATAGCACGACTAGCGACCAAAGCTTCCCAACACGAGCGGGCCAATTGGATTTGACCCCCTATCAGCATCTTATGCAGCCGAGATTGGACGAGCAGTTCCAAACTCATATTCCGGTGAAGCTGAAGCTAAGTCATCCATCTAAATTTCGGGATACATTTTTGCAAGTGGTGGAATTTTGGCAGTATAAAGACTCCATTATGCAATTGAAGGCACAAACCCGAATGATGGAATTGATCACCTCCATACTAGAGGATTACATACCTGCCAATCATGTGAAGCAAATGTCACCGCAGGCATTAAATTGGATTACTTCTTATTTTTCGTTTAACTTGAGCGAACCTTTATCGGTAGTTGATATGGCGCGAAGAGCTAATCTATCTACTTCAAGATTTAACGATGTATTTAAAATGCAGTACGGTGTAACACCGCATCAATATTTGTTAAAAACACGCATAGATCATGCTTGTGATCTGCTGCTTGCATCCAAGCTGACACAAGAGCAGATCGCAAGTTATTGTGGGTTTTCAGATATTCATCATTTTTCTAAAGCATTCAAGAAGATAGTAGGAATAACTCCTGGTGAGTACAGCAGGGGGACAATGGGTCGATGATACTAGCTTGATCGGTCAAACGATAGTACAGCAGTAAGAAATGAAAGGGGGAATCTGACGAAGCTCTCAAACAAAAGGCAAGCATTCTTTCACATTGTTGTAGATGAGCATGAAGCTATGGAGTGTTTGCCATAAAACTCGAAAAAATTGCAACAAAAGCACCGTTATCTATTTCCAACACCCCCAAATTAAAGTTAAATCCAACACTTATAAAAAATTATAGAGGTATCTTATCATAATAGATGGTTTTAGAAATTTAAATCTAAAAGCAACAATCTATTAATAAACAGCCGTTGTTTTTATTTATTTTTCTTCGTCCTCAATATACTCTCTGGCTTTTTCTAAAACCTCCGATAGTTGAGCTGCATCATGTATTAATGAACAAAAACCACATCCTCACACGTGGTTTAGTTGTGGCAGCATTTATAGTGAGCAAGTTGATTCGCTTTAGCAGTTTCGGCAATATATGATTTGACGCATGGAAGAGGGCTGACATAGCTGAAATAAGACGAGAAGAGTTATAATAGAAGGACCTATTATATGGAGGTTAATCAACATGTCTATATTTACACGCACGGATCATATTGGCGTCATTCAACCGGATATCAACGTATATCAAGCAAAACCAGAGGATACGGAAGCTGTATTGCAGCTTCTCATCCAAACAGCTAAATGGCTAAAGAGCAAAGGCTCTACGCAGTGGAGCGGCTTGTTGAAGGGTGAGGATTCTCATCAAACGCCTGAGGCAATTAAACGCGGTGAAGTATACCTATTTAGGCAAGGCAACCGATTGGCAGGAATGGTCATGCTTATGCAGCAAGCAAGCGCTTGGGATCGCGAGCTATGGGGCGAAGAGGGGCATGAACAGTCCATCTATCTGCATCGACTTAACATTAACCGTGAGGTTGCAGGCAAAAACTTAGGTGAGGCCATTGTGGATTGGGCAGGATCAGGTATTCATTTTGAGGGAAAAGACCGTATTCGGCTGGACTGTATTGCGAATAATCCGAAGCTCAATGCATTCTACCTAAGCTGCGGGTATGAACATAAAGGTTTATCCTCCAATGCGATGGGGGAATTTAATTTATACGAGAAAATGCAGACAGTACAGTAATAGAAGAGGGACGGAGCAGTTCAAACTGCGCCGTCCCTCTTTTGCATTTTTTAAAAAGGTTATTTGCTCGCTAATCCCAAATCATCAAGCAATCTCATCACGGCTACGACTGCCTGTGCTTTCGTCACTTTCGACTGAGGATCAAATTTCGTCTCGGATACGCCTTGCAAAATTTGTTCTTTAACTAATAGTGCAACGGAAGCTTTAGCATAGGATGATATAGAAGCTTGATCACGGAATGACTCAAGCAATGCTGCGTCACCGTCTGCCGTACGATCAATCAGCTTCATCACTTTTGCCAAAATGACTGCCATGTCCTGGCGAGTAATCGTACCGTTCGGATCAAATAGCTGCTCGCTCTTGCCTGTAATGATGCCTAATTCCTTAGCTAATGCAATATCTCCAGCATATTTGGAATCTGCCGCTACATCATCAAATGGAGCGCCTTCTACTTTTGGCACGATGCCGAGGCCTCTGCTGATCATGGAAATAAATTCAGCCCTAGTGATGATCGTGTTTCCTCCGAATTGTTCATTCGATTGTCCAAAAACGATTAATTTGGCTGCTGCACGCTCGATATGGTTTTTGTTCCATTCAGCCGTCACGTCTTTGAAGTTGAAGCTGGATTCGACAATGGTATAGATGCTGTTGCCGTTGCTGACCAGATGAGCGGCAACTCCGCCTTTATCGTCTTTTTTGAACACCGTATGGAGTGGACGGAATTCATTTGTGCCAGGCAAGTAAACAACGCCGTTTGCACGGTTTGTATCTATATCTTTAGCATTCAATTGATAAATACGGGTGAGAACAGACTGGCCAAAATCAGTGACTTCCTCATATTTGTTGTCAGCTATTAGCTTAAAAATCTTAAAATCAAGCGACGAAACTTTTAGCGTATAGCCATTCTTTTTCGCCACTTGTTCAATTGCAGCTGCTTCGCTCGCAGTCGGTGGAGCAATCGAAATTTTGATATCTGATTTCAGGTGAATCGCATGGGCTGGAATGACATAGGTAACTCCGTTCCAGATGATGGACAAATTCGCCTTATCGTTTTTGCTGGCAAGCGCTGCAATAACTTCCTTAGGAAGGATGACATCCACTTGGGCTGCATCGTTGCCGACAGTCACTTTTAGCTCGGCGGAGCTAGCCGCTCCAATAGTTTGAATAGCCGCATCTTTCAAAATCGTAACGGTCCACTTGCCGCCGGATTTCGTAACGTTGGAATCAAGCTCATTTTTATCTTTGACCGCTTGCGGGTTCCCAGATGACGACTCTGGCGGAGCCGTGTAATCTAATGTTTTTGCCTCTAGTTTTGTCATTTCGGACTTTTCGATTATCTCATCCTCATTTTTAGTAATGGCTACTACACCAATGGAATAGGTCGTACTGTGCGTTAGTTGCGTAAACGTGTAGTTTGTAGCAGTTGTAGATTCCACCAATTTATCACCCAGATAAACGTCATACCCATCTGCTTTCGGAGAAGCTGTCCATTGAACGCTAATCGCGTCATAGGTTGAACTCGTAACCGTGAGATGAGCTGGAGATATTACGCCTGCTGTACTTACAACCAGTGCACTGCTTGCAGGAGAAACCTCTGTAATGTTATTGCCGTCTTTTCTGATACTGAGCACGGTAACGGTGTAGTCTGATCCAAGGTTCAGCTTGTCTGCTTTAAACTGCGTATTCGCTGTATATCCTGTAAATATGGCGTTCACGAATACCTCATAGCCAGCAGCCCCTTGGACAGCATCCCATTTGATTTCAAAGGATTGTTTGTCCGCGCTGAGCTTTGTTACATTTTGAGGAGCAGCTAGTGCGTTTTCATTCACCTTCCCGTCAATCGGAAGATCACTGATCAACTGCGTTGTAAGTGTTTTGTTGCGGTCACCGCTAATGTCCCAAGTCATAACGCCAGCCAAATCCAACGTTTTGACAAGCGAAGTGCTATACATCATTGTTGTTTGGTCATTATAAGTAATAAACATTCCGGTTTCACTATTGTAAACATAAGCGACCTTTGAATGCTCGTTCCAGTAACGGGTATATCCGTTTTGGTCTATCATATTGTTCTCAACCTCGGCAAAATCGAACTTACCGCTCTCCCATGATCCATAAGGAATGGATGTGCAGTTTTGATATTCACCGTTTGCGGAACAACCCTTCCAGCCTATTCCATAATAAGGAACACCCATGTTTAGTTTAAAAGCCGGAACGCCGCCGTTCAAATGACCAAGCAAGGCGCCTCTAACATTGTTGCGCTTCGCAGAGGCTCTTACATTATTAGGGTCTTGATAGAGAGGCGAATTATGGAAAGCCCGCAGTTCCCAGCTTCCGCTATAGTCATAGCTCATAATGTTGATCATATCCAGGTATTGAACAGAATTTACGAAGTCAGCATTGACTACGAAATCATCTCCTTGACCGGATGCGATGGTGAGCAAATAATATTTGCCATCGATGGAGCCGGCTGCATCAAGCGCTGCACGAACGGTTTGCATGAGAAGAGTGAAGTTTTGTTTATCCTCTGGACGATTGATATTATCCGATTCTCCGCCCTCAACCGGATATTCCCAGTCGATATCGAGTCCATCCATCTTATACGTACGCAAATATTTAACGACGGAATTCGCAAACGTACGACGTGTGACCTCAGATGCAGCCATGTCGGAGAAATGATTGGAGAATGTCCAGCCGCCTACGGAAGCCATCAGCTTCAGCTCAGGGTTATTATTTTTAATTTTGTTAAAAGCAGCAAGCTGCTCAATATCGACCTTCTGGTCTCCAAGCACAAGCTCTCCGTCGAAAACATAATTCTCTTGCAGCGGAATGTCTTTATTTTGGCAAGCTACACCGTTTGAACCAACTTTACGCCAGCATATATCGGAGAAGGCGTAGTTGAGATGTGTAAGCTGTGAAACATCGATATCTACTGGAAAGTATTGACGATTATTTTCATAGGAAAACCAGCTGCCGTAATAGGTGAAATTAGTGTAGTCCGCACCTGGAATTGTTGTTGCTGCGCTGCTGGCAGCTGATTTCCATAGCGCATTTTTGGCTGCAACTGTAAAGCTGTAGGATTTGCCTTCTGTTAGACCCTCAGCAACATACCGATTGGAATCGCTGGAGCCGATAAGCTTGCCTGCTTCATAGATGTCGTAGCTCGTTGCGCCAGGGGTCGGCGCCCATCCCAGAGAAGCGGTTGTGCGGTTGGCTGTAATGACTTGAAGATCGAGCGGCGCCGCAAGCTCGCCCCATTTGATTTCTAAAGGCGGGCCGTTAACCGGATCTTTGCCGGAATCGCCATTTTGCGCGCCAACCATAAATTTGTAGATGCTGCCTGCTGTAAGTCCACCTTCTGGGAACGTATAGATGAATGTGTCGGAGCCATTCCATATTCCGCCTTTCCATCCACCGTTAACATAGAAGTCATAGCCGTTGGCATCAGGACTGCCTGTCCATTTGAACGTAATATTGGATGATGTAATATCGCTTACCTTTAAATATTGAGGAGGCGTTAATGGCGGTTCTTTATATTCACTTGTATCCTTTGGCGTAGTGAAAGTAATCGAATTGCTCTTCTGTTTATCCGTTAGATTAGCATATTGAGTACCGTTCGGACCTAAGAAGAAGGTATATTTGGTTTCTTCCTTTAATCCGCCAATCGTGCTGCCTCCTACTTGCGTGAAGCCGGAATAAGGATCTTTGTTAAGAGGAGGATTGTCCGGATTCCAAACCCAGTAATCATCTAGCTTATGGGCAGGATCAAAGGTAACGGTTACCGTATTATGTGTAACATTCACAATACTCAGGTTGCTAGGCCCTGGATTGCCAGTCGGCTCATTGGAAGGCTCGCCGGCAAGTGTCGTAAATTCAACGTAGTTGCTTCGCAACACCCGCGTGTAAGGTCTCTTGTACCAAGTGGTATACAGCTTGTACGTCGTATTAGGCTGCAAGTTTTGCAGCTCCACACTGCCGCCTTTCCCTGTAGCTAAATAGTTGTTTATATCTTCTTTTGTTGGATTAGCAGGGTCTGGAGTTACGTAGTACCATACATCAACGTCAGCTTGCTCTGGATGAACATCCCATTTAAGCTGTGCACTCGTCGCAGTGATGGAATCGGTTACAACAGTTAGGTTTTGAGGGACGGGAGGGGCTGCCTCATAGACAGCATCCGTTACGGCTCGAGCAGCTTCGTTCACTGCGGGCAACGCTGCTTCATTCCCATAAGCTGTTGTTGTGTCAAGGAAAGGAGAAACGAGAAGTGCGAGACACATAAACATAATGACAAACTTCATTCCTTTTTTTCTTGCAAAAATATTCACCATATCACCTCTAATTTTCATAGTCGAACATTGCAGCATTAGCATGCATGTGCAAGTCTGGGTGTGGTTGTTTTCTCAATGTGTTACGGAGTATTTTGAGCGGGTTCTTGCTTTTCCGAGACCGAATTTGGCAGTCACAATCACCAACTGTCACGGAATTAAAAGGGGATAATTTGGTATCACCTCCTGCAAAACTTCCATTTATTTTGTATAACTATTCCTAGCATGAGACGTTGATTTCATGAAAGGAAGGGGTAAATTACGATGATAAAAGGGGAATATTTTACAAAAATATAATAAAAATGGGATATTCCGCACAGGAAATAGAGGTTTAACTCGATCTTTAAAAACAACATCGAGTTAAACCCATAGCATGCGAGAAAAAAGCATTTTGAACGGTCATTGTTGTAGTTGTGATAAAATGAAAGAGATTCAGAAATAACCTAATAGAAATGATGGTCGCTATGAAAATCGAATTTGAAAATCATATCATTGAGTTTAATGTTGAATATGCCAATAGAAAAAAGATATATATCCAAATGGACTCATTGGGATTCATAACCGTGAAGGCTCCCAATGGAACAACGGAAGAGAATGTCATGCGGGCCGTGGAGCAGCATGGTAAACAGCTCACTCAGAGATTGCAGCAGATCGCGAAGGTTCGAGATACCCCTAAGACAAAAGAATATCAAGAGCAAGGAAAATTCCTTCACCTTGGAAAAGAGTACTTTCTTCATGAATTGATCGACACAGCTGATCTGAGTGAAGAGGAGTTAAAAATCAATCTTAAAAAGTTTTATTTTGCAAGCTGTAAGAAAATCATTGGAGAACGAATCAAACGATATCAAGAGCAGCTGAAAGTAAAACATAAAAGCTTCGAAATCGAAGAGTCAAGAACGAAGTGGGGAAGCTGCAGCTCAAGTAAAAAATTAACCTTTAATTATCGACTGGCGATGGCTCCGCTTGAGGTGATCGATTATGTCGTCATCCATGAGCTTTGCCATCTGACGCATATGAATCATGATCGTTCCTTCTGGAGACGAGTGGGCAGCATTATGCCGGATTACAAAGAGAAGGAAGAGTTTCTAGCAAGATATGGTCAAGCTATGACACTGTAATCATGATAACTGGCCTCCCGTCAAAAGGAGGTTTTTTGCTGTATCTCTATTATATCGTCTATTTTTCAAATGGTTATGTTTACTTCTTATACATACTAATGATTTTTATCACTAATCGAGGGAAATCATGAACATTAGATGCAGCGTGCTTTATTTCTGTTCTAGCCTTGCTGGCTCCGCAGGTAATTTTCGTATTCAACGGTAAAC
Source organism: Paenibacillus sp. 01T431 (assembly GCF_056398625.1). Classification (NCBI taxonomy): domain Bacteria; kingdom Bacillati; phylum Bacillota; class Bacilli; order Caryophanales; family Paenibacillaceae; genus Paenibacillus; species Paenibacillus sp. 01T431. Next base: position 57,095 of record NZ_JBFTPT010000016.1, on the reverse strand, counting down.
TCGAGTGCTTGCTCAAAGTCTGGAGACAGGAGAGAAAGTGCCGCTATTACATCTGCTTTCGATGTGACGCTTAATGCGATGATTTGAGGTTGGCGAGGAATACGGAACAACGTATGATCGTGAAATGTGATGGTGACGATGGTCCCTATCGCCTCGTCATTGGAGGAATAAACCGTGCTCCACATCCAACGCTGCTGGTCGGTTTCCTCCGCATTTCCCCATTCTCGCGACAGGTCGAAATGGCCTGGAAGTTTGGGTTCGAGATGGAAACCGGACTCTTTAAATTGCCTATGAACAGGTAGGAACAACAGATTGAGAAATGTTCCATAAGCAGCATCTCCTGCCTCGTTATAAGCTTTTTGCAAAATATCTTGATGGTTTAGAAGGATGGTTTCCCAGCTTTCATTCATATGATTTGTAATATAGCTTCCAATCGCAGCAATGGTACTTTCGTCACTTTCCTCAAGAAATGCTTGTAATGGATTTGTATGCTTCATACGTTATCCCCTTTCAATTTTCTTCGGATTTTGGAGTTGCATTTCAATCTTACAACATTCATGCAAATGAAAAGGTTTGACGTATTTTTCTTAGAAGCAACGGGTCTTCAATGAACAAAACCTTATCATATAGGTTAATCTTCAAAAAATATAGCAAGTCGATAAATGAAGTTGAAATGGAAAATGCGAAACATAATGTGCTTAAAAACTCAATAAACAGGGTACATTCATACAAAGACGAATTCAGGGAGGTAGTACCCATGAGCAAGAAAAAACTATTGATAACTGCAATTGGAGCTGGCGTCACTTATTTAATGAAAAACAAGGATGCGCGAGATAAGCTTGTCCATACGCTGCAAAATTTCAGGAAAAAGAATCGTTAATGGAATAATCGATATTGGGCTCGGCAAATCAGCCTAGATGACAATTGGAAAAGAGAACGACTAGTTGGCTTCGATCATTTATGGTAAGATGTCTAAGACTAATAAACGATACAAAATCAATCAATAGGAGAAGCAGGGTACAAGATGATACCCTGCTTCTTTTTGTTTGGAAACGTTATATGCTTTGAGTAGCATAAAGGAGATTGAAAATGCCTACTATTATTGCGAAACCATTTGATCAAGAAATGCAGAACCTGTTAAGCGATATACACTCCGCCTATCACGCAGGGGAGCTTAGCCAAAAGGACAAATCAGAGCTTCCGGAAAACATTTACGTCATCGAGGCTGAGGACGAGATGGTTGGATACGGAGTCGTTTGGGAGTACGATAACGCCAAGCAGCTGATTCAGAAAGCAGAACAAGATTATTTTAGCGATGATGAGAAGTATTTGGAGCGGGACTTTTATATTGAGATTAAAAACAAAAAGAACTTTGTATTTATAGAAGCACTTGATGTTTTAAAGGAATTTGAAGGCAAGGGTTACGCTGCTGCCTTTATTCAATGGGTTAAAGCAAAATATCCGAATAAAAAGATGTATGTATATACGTTGGATAAAACAAGGAACTTTTGGTATAAGCAAGGCTTTGAGCCTTTGGGAAATACCGTTTGGATGACTTTTAATTAAAGGTTGAAAAATGGGCATAGGCTACTGTCTCAAGGGTAGAGGTTTATGTCGATTATATCGTTTTATTATGCTATACTTACTTGTTATGTCTTAAAGGAACGGTTTTTGGAAATGCTATGCGATTATAAAAGCAGCATGATTGAGAATATAAGGCTTCAAATGAAGGAGAAAAGATGACTTTTAATGATCTAAATTTTAGCCCTGCAATACTGAAGGCGCTAACCAAGGAAAACTACACTAAGCCTACGCCTATTCAGGAGCAGGCCATTCCCGTCGTACTAGCGGGCAAAGATTTGTTTGGCTGCGCTCAGACAGGGACAGGGAAAACGGCTGCATTCGCATTACCCATCATTCAGTTATTAAGCGGCCAACCCACTAAACCGGGGGCACAGCGACGTATTCGCTCATTGATTTTGACACCTACAAGAGAGCTTGCCCTCCAGATAGAAGAAAACATGCGTGCGTACGGACAATTTACCGACCTGCGCAGTGTAGCTATCGTGGGCGGCGTTTCACAGAAGGTTCAGGAGCGTGCACTTCGACAAGGCGCTGATGTTATTATTGCCACTCCAGGCAGACTTATCGATCTTATTAATCAAAAGTTTGTTGATTTGCAATATGTACAAATATTAGTGCTTGATGAAGCAGATCGAATGCTCGATATGGGCTTTATTCACGACGTGAAGAGAATCATCGCCAAAATGCCAAGAAAAAAGCAAACACTCTTTTTCTCGGCTACGATGCCTCCAGAAATTTCGAAGCTTGTCAAAACGCTGCTTGTTAATCCGGCGAAAGTGGAAATAACTCCAGCTTCCTCAACAGTGGATCGAATAGAGCAATCTGTCTATTTTGTAGATAAAGGTAATAAACAAGATTTATTGAATGACCTGCTGCAGGATAAATCCATCGCTTCGGCGCTTGTATTTACTCGGACGAAGCATGGAGCAGATCGCGTAGTGCGCGGACTGACTAAAGTGAATATTTCTGCACAGGCTATTCATGGAAACAAGTCTCAAAATGCCCGCCAAAATGCGTTAACTAATTTTAGAAGCGGTGCAACTCGAGTACTGGTTGCCACAGATATTGCGGCGAGAGGTATCGATATTGACGAGCTTTCGCATGTCATTAATTTCAACCTTCCTAATATTTCAGAAACGTATGTTCATCGCATTGGCCGTACAGGCAGAGCTGGATTAAGTGGAATCGCCATCTCTTTTTGCGAAGTGGATGAAATTCCTTATTTGAAGGATATTGAGAAAATGATTCGCAAAACTATACCTGTAGTAACCGAACGTCCTGATGGGGTTCTGATCAGTTAAGCAACGAAGAAAGCCGAAATATAATAAATTGACCTAGGGGTGATCGTCTGAGAAAGCAAAAGCCAATGTCATTCGAAGATTTGTTGAAGGAATTGCAAGGACAGAAGTCGATTCAGGAAGATCCAAATCATGTTTCATTTGATGATTTGTTTAAAGAATCGTTTATGAGCAAGCATTCCAGCTTTACAAGCTTTAGCGCGTTTCTTGAGAAGGGCAACTTTCAAGTAGAAACAAGAGAAGATGTTCAGAACATTCCGGATGAGCTATTTGATCGACACGTTGCAAGAGAAACGGATTTTGCCAATTGGCAGTCTATGCTCGATACAGCAACTTCGGAATACAGCGGCAAGTAGAACAGTAGAAGTGCCAGCATTGCGTCAATTACAGGCAAGTAGAAGCTTGAGCCCATCGCGGCTCGAGCTTTTTTTTGTTTATTTTGAGGTTAATTTCACATTGTAATGAGCCATTCACGCTCTGTTCATATTCCAAACGTAAACTTCAGCTATCAAGAGAAGGAATGGAGATGGTTGAACATGTTTCTAGCGCTGCGCGAATTGAAATATGCGAAAGGCAGATATTTTCTAATTGGATTAATAATGGTTCTGGTCGCATGGTTAACCTTTATGGTTTCAGGATTAGCCAATGGGCTTTCATCAGATAATGCATCCATTCTAAAAAATATGGACGCCGATTATTTCGTGCTTCAGACGGATTCCGAGCATAAGCTGACGCGGTCCGCACTAGGTACCGAGAAGCTGGAGGAGGTCAGGCAATTAGAAGGACTCTCACAATCCGAACCGCTTGGGCAAACGATGCTTTCGGTATATCGGAATGATTCCAAGAAGAAGATAGATATTGCTTTGTTTGGTATCGAGCCAAGTGGAAAGGTAATGCCTAGTATTACTGAAGGGAAAAGCATGGGGGCGAGCAATGAAGTGGTCGTTGACTCCTCGTTAAAAGAACAAGGCGTGCAAATTGGCGATACGCTAGGTGATCAAGAGCTCGGCATTGAATGGAAGGTCGTCGGTTTTGCCACTAATCAGAAGTTCAGTCATACGCCGGTTGCATTTATGGATATCCAAAATTTTAATAAGCTGATGCAAGCATCCTTTGGTAAACAAACAGCTTCCTATAACGCTATTGTCATTCATACAGATAATCTAAACAAAGAATCATTGCAAAAAAGTGTAGCAGATACGGAGGTTATTACAAAAAAAGAAGCGGTACAGGGCATTCCGGGCTTTAAAGAAGAGCAAGGCTCCCTGACGATGATGATCGCTTTCTTAATTGTTATTGCCGCTTTCATACAAGCTGTTTTCTTCTATGTCATTACACTGCAGAAAATTAGCCAATTTGGAGTGTTGAAGGCAATCGGAGCAAAGACGTCCTATCTGGCAGCAAATTTAGTGGGTCAAGTATTGCTTTTGGCCATTGTGGCTGTTGCAATCAGTATCGGACTTACTTTTGGCGTAAGTGCGATTTTGCCAGCGAGCATGCCTTTTGAATTAGGTGTAAATATATTGTCTCAATATTCCGGTTTACTTATTCTAGTCTCGATTATCGGTGCGTTGCTGTCCTTAAATCGGATTGCAAAAGTAGATGCGATTGAAGCGATTGGGAGGGTTGAATAATGAAGGAAAAACTTATTCTTGAACATGTAAATAAAGTGTATGGCGAAGGTGAAACGGCTGTTACGGCGCTGCAAAAGGTTTCTTTAAGCGTAAAAGCAGGTGAGTTTGTCGCTGTTGTCGGACCATCGGGTTCGGGCAAAAGTACTTTTCTTTCCATAGCGGGGGCGCTGCTCTCACCGTCAAGCGGACGGATCTTAATTAATGAGAAGGATGTTACGAATTTATCCTCAAGTGAATTAAGTGAGGTTAGAGTCAAAAATCTTGGTTTTATTTTTCAAGCATCCAATCTTGTCCCTTATTTAAGAGTAGTGGATCAACTGCTGCTCGTATCGAAGCTAGCAGGTACTGATGGAAAAGAAGCGCTTGTGAAAGCTAAAGCGCTTCTTGAGAAAGTAGGACTGCTGCATCGGATGAATTATTATCCTGAGAAGCTGTCCGGCGGAGAACGCCAACGGGTTGCCATTGCTAGGGCATTCATGAATGATCCCGGCGTTATTCTAGCCGACGAGCCGACAGCAAGCCTCGATTCTAAACGGGGTAGAGCGGTAGTGGAGCTCATGGCTACTGAGGTTAAGCAACGGGGCAAGGCGGCTGTTATGGTCACCCATGACGAGCGTGTATTGGATTTATGTGACCGGATCGTAACGATCAAGGACGGTATGCTTTTTGAGCAAGATGATCATGCTGCTGCGAGCAATAGGCCTGATGCAGTCGCACATAGGTGAATGAAGGTTGATTAAGCAGTGTTCTCTTGCACGTCTTGCATCAATCTTAGATGGGATGTCTCTGAAGGTCTATGACCTTTAGGGACATCCTTTTTTTTCTGAAAAACCCCATGAGGAAGACGGAGTGTGAGTTCATTGGCAGCAACTGTTTTGGGAAAATGCGTTTCGGATCACACACTGAATGTTTAATAAAGTAAGACCCTGCTGCAACAAATATTGGTTATGCATATAGTCAGGGTGAGAGTTAAGAGAGAAGGAGATTAGAACATGGGCAAATGGAAAACATCACGGGTTTGGCGCAGTATTGGTTTGCTATTGCTCATGCTTTGCTGCATGACGTTAATCGTATCTGCTTCTAATCCAAATACCCCTGAAGGTTTTTTAATTATCGCACATCGCGGGGCTTCTGGTGATGCTCCTGAGAATACGATGGCCGCCTTCGAGCAAGCGGAGCGTCTAGGTACTGATTTTATCGAATTTGATGTACAGCTGAGCAAAGACGGTGAACTAGTAGTCATTCACGATGATACGGTGGATAGAACGACGCAGTATACAGGCGCTGTGGACGATTATACATTAAATGAACTTGAAAATATGGATGCCAAAAATGATAAAAAAACAGACGATACGGATGAGAAGATCGTTTCATTCGAAGAAGTTATGCACCGTTTTGCTGGAAAGCTAGGCATGCTTATCGAGATTAAAGAATCAAAGCTTTATCCTGGCGTGGAAGAGAAGGTGGCTGAGGTCGTACGTCGTTATGAGCTTTTGCTCCAAGTTAATGGCTTAGAGGAGGGCCGAAATTTTACAGCGGTTGAACATGTGAAAAATAGCGTGGGTATCATTATTCAATCCTATAACTTTCAATCGACCCGTCTAATTCACTCCCTGCTGCCGGACATCCCAATTGCTGCGCTTATTCAGGAGGATCAGCATCCTCTGTCAGAGAAGACGCTGGATGAACTTGTTTCTTTCGCGGATTACATTCATTACAATCATGAATTGCTTGACGAGAAGATTGTAGAGCAAATTCATCATCGCAACCGGAAGGTCATGGCGTGGACGATACAGTCAGAGCAAGATATGATACGGATGAAAAAGCTTGGAGTGGATGGGGTTATTACCGATTTTCCGGGGTAAGGAGTATACGAGAAACTCTACTCCATCCTATACAAAATTATTCAATCAAATACAAATGTTGCCATAATGTGAGGTTTGATGAATAATAGGGGGAGAAGGGGGGGATGGTCATGAAAATGGCTTTTACTGTCGATGTAGAGGATTGGTTTTGCAGTCCGAACCTGTCTCTTTCCGAATGGGCTGACTGCGAATTAAGGCTTGAGCAGCCTGTTCATCAAATATTGGACCTTCTGGACGAATATGAGGCGACGGGCACTTTTTTTGTCCTAGGCTGGATCGCTGAGAAAAGGCCTGATTTGGTGAAAGAAATATATCGAAGAGGTCATGAAATTGCATCACACGGCTATTCACATCGTCTCGTTTATGATCAATCAACACTAGAATTTAAAGCGGATATTAGGCTGTCAAAAGATATTTTAGAGCATTTGATCGGTTCAAAGGTGAGTGGGTATCGTGCCCCCTGTTTTTCTATGACAGATTGGGGACTTGATATTTTAATAGAAGAAGGATTTTCTTACGATTCTAGTATTAGTCCGAATACACCAAATAACCTATATTCCAAGTTTAATTTGTCCTCGAAAGTTGCGCATTCTTTTAAAATAAAAGATCATCTATGGGAAGTGCCTTTGCCTGCTTTTCGCTTAGGCGGCGTTAATATTCCATGGGGCGGAGGAGGGTATTTTCGAATTTATCCTTATCGTTTTTTTTATAGCGGAGCACGAAAAATTATAGGCGATAAAGATTATTTCGTTTATTATATCCATCCCTATGATTTAGACTACGATCAACCGCAAATTTTTAACACCTCTTGGTCAAATGGCATTCGAAGATACTACGGATTAAGGGATACATACGCAAAAATAAAACAATTATTGTCGGATTTCAACTGTATGTCCATAAGTAAATATGATCCTCAAATCGGGGGGATACATTAGCGTGACCACGAAAACGGAGATTATGTCTAACCGGCGTTTATTGGATGGTGTCGCTTATTTATTTTGCAGAGAAATGGGGATTAGAAGGGTAAAGATACAGAAACCATCGGCAGAAGAAGTGAATACACTCCTTATGAACGGCATTGTATCCGAAGATCTTAAGCTTGTGGAAAAATCATTTGGTTACGCTTGTTATGAATATTACAGGCAGCTTTATGATCCCGATTCCTTTGACCACCTTCTTATCGCAGAGGCCAAAAATCGAAAGAAAATGCTGGACTTATGCTGCGGGGGAGGGGCTACCGTATTCTCTTTACTTCAGAACGAGCCGGATATTATATATGGAATCGATTCGGACGCGCACCAGATCGGCCTTCTAGAAGCACTGCTCCATAGAAGTGAAGCTTCTAACAAAGTAGTCACAACAGTAGCAGATGCGCACCATATACCGCTTGCAAACCATTCAGTTGATTTTGTCGTTTGTAGAGTAGCGCTGCAATATCTTCATGTGGAGCAGGTGCTGCAGGAGGTTTTTCGTGTATTGTCCCCGCGAGGAAGGGTGTTTTTTCTCGTACATGGTTCGGGATATATTTTGGATTATTTATTTGCGCGAAGAGCTATATTGAATAAAAAAAGTTTGAAATTTGCAATACATAAGTTTTTTCATTTAAGCAGTAAGGCTAAGGAGTTTAACCGCGCGCAAGCGAATTTTTTGACCGCAAAGGATTTGAAAGAGAAGCTGGCTGCTGCAGGATTTCGAGACATGAAGGTGCACACCCATAAAGAATGGATGAAAATGGGGGTGTTTCCAGTTTATTTTGCGGTAACGGCTGAGAACTAAATATAGTCTGCTCAAAGGCAACAGTAACCCAAGGTAAGTAGACTTGGGTTATTGCTGCTTGACTATGTACTTTGTTTGCCACTCTCGTGTCAAAGCACATATTAAATACTGCGTACGCTGTCTCTAATCATAAGTTCTGTACCCAGCATGACATGGTGAATGATTTCTTTACCTTCGAGCATTTCAATAAGAATTTGCGCCGCTTGGGAGCCTAACTCGTATTTATGCTGGTGAACGGTAGTAAGCGCGGGTGTGCAATAAGCCGTCAAATCAATGTTGTCGAAGCCGATGATCGATATATCATCAGGTACCTTTTTCCCCATATCCTTAACGCCCTGCAAAGCCCCGAGAGCCATTAAGTCGCTTGAGCAAAATATAGCAGTCACTTCAGGACGGCTGGACAATAGTTGGCGTGCGGCCTCTCTTCCGCCATGCTCGGAAAATGAACCATTCAGCACAAGTGTTTCATCAAAGGGAACACTGCTGCTTTGCAGTGCTTGACGGTAGCCCTCTAGCCTAAGCAGGCTTACAGCTGCTTGCTCATGGCCGTTTATCATGGCGATATGGCGATGTCCCGATTCGAGCAGATGGTTGGTTGCCGCAAGAGCACCCGTTGTATTATCCGAAGTAACGTATCCAACGTTAGGACCTTGGAGAGTGATATCAATAAGGACGCATGGAATATCAGACGATACGATTTCCTCCAAATAAGGATCGTCTAATCGAATACCCATGATGATAACCCCGTCTACGCCTCGTTCCTGGCATAATGTTTTATATGATTTTACCTTTTGTTTCTGAGGTGTTGTACTGAATAGGACAAGGTCATAATCGAGTTCGCCTGAACGGTCATTTATTCCGCAAAGGACTTCGAAAGCGATATTGTCTTTGGAGCTGTCTCTTGTAACATTGGAGAGAAGGAGGCCAAGTGTCTTTGTTTTTTTCGATATGAGCGACCTTGCAGCCATATTAGGGCTATAACCGAGCTGGTCTGCTATAGTCTTAATTTTGAGCCGAGTGCCCTCGTTAACGTCGTCATAGCCGTTCAAGGCACGCGATACTGTAGTAACAGATACACTAGCAGCTTTAGCTATATCTTTAATCGTAACCATACAATACCTCCGAAATGTTGAAAACATGTAATGTATTATGATAAAAATTAAAAAATAAATTGACTCTTGTAAATGCTTTCATCATGATCTATAATTCGATTATAACTTATCCGAAACGTTTTGGAAAGTTAGATTGCTTCGTCGAAAATGAGTAAGCATATTTTTTTGCCTCTTTTCCGAAACGTTTCGGATAAACGAATGTTTGTTTGATTTAAGGGAATAAAAAAGCTATTACAAGAAGAAATGAGGGAAACACTTGGATTATCGAGTCATCAAAGAAAACGATCTATTCCTCATGACGGACCGGAATGGAGATATTCCGGAAGGTGATGTTTCAGGTCAGGGTCTTTACACAAAAGATACCCGGTTCATAAGCAGGATGGAAATCCGAATCAACGGTCAGAAGCCGATACTGCTGTCTTCAGCAGCGGATGAGAATTATATTTCTACGATTCGCCTTACCAATCCACATATGGAAGAGAAGGGCGAGCTTATCTTGTGGCGTGAGTCCGTAGAAATTGAACGTACACGCTTCATTTATGATGGAGCATTGTATGAGACGTTCAAGCTCACCAGCTATTATCCTAAAGCCATTAAATTTGATTTCTCCGTGTTATTGGATGCGGATTTTGCAGATATGTTTGTCGTTCGCGGCTTTCAGCACGGCGATTTGGGAAGAAAGACGGCAGAGAAAAGCGGCCAACGGGAAAGAGTAATTGGCTATCTTGGAGCTGACGATGTACGCCGTGAAACGAAGATTAAATGGGATACAAATGAAAGTCGCATAGGCGAGACAGGCGAGCTCCATTTCGATGTGGAACTGAACCATCGGGAAAGCCATGCAATCGCTTTCTATTTTGCGCCAATCATTGACGGCAATGAGCCGCAGCAGCACGATCCGGCGGAAGCGATGGTTAAGCTTAGACAATCGTATGCGGATTGGAATGGTTCATCCACATCCATCCAAACGGATGTACCGCTATTTAACAAGCTGCATCATCGCGGAGTGCAAGACTTAAGAGTTCTGCTTACGGATATCGGATATGGAGCATTCCCAGTGGCAGGCTTGCCTTGGTTCTCGGTGCCATTTGGCCGTGATAGTTTAATTACTGCGCTGCAGATGTTATCCTTAAACCCGCAAATTGCTAAGGGAACGCTGCTCACGATGGCCGCTTATCAAGGCCAGAATGAAGATGAGTGGCGCGATGAGCAGCCAGGTAAAGTGATGCATGAAATTCGGTATGGCGAACTAGCAAGCACAAATCAGGTTCCATTTACGCCGTATTACGGCACGATTGATGCGACGCCGCTATTCCTTCTATTAGCTGCCGAGTATTATCACTGGACCGGAGATGCTCAGTTTGTTAAAGAGCTAATGCCTCATCTTAATGCAGCACTCGCTTGGGTGAAGGAATATGGTGACTGCGACGATGATTCCTTTGTGGAGTACTATCAGAAATCTTCTAAAGGGATTGCCAATCAGGGGTGGAAAGATTCTGCGGATTCCGTTGTTCACCGCAACGGCGATTATGCAGAGGCTCCAATCGCGCTCGTCGAGGTTCAAGGTTATGTTTACCAAGCGCTTACAAGGCTTGCCCCTATATTCAAGAGCTTAGGCCATGAGGAACAAGCCGCTGGCATGGAGCAAGATGCAGAACAGCTTAGAGTTCGCTTTGAGCGCGACTTCTGGATGGAGGATGAGCAGTTTTACGCGATTGCGCTTGATAAGGATAAGAAGCGCGTAGATTCCGTCACTTCGAATTCAGGACATATTCTAATGTCGGGCATTGCTTCTCCTGAGCGTGCAAGCGCAGTTGCGAAAAGACTGGTTGCTCCTGACATGTTCGGTGGTTACGGCATTCGTACGATGAGTATGGAAGCAGCCGGCTACAACCCGATGAGCTACCATGACGGAAGCGTATGGCCGCATGACAACTCCGTTTGTTTGCTTGGTCTTAGCCATTTAGGCTTCCAAGAAGAAGCGATTACCGTCATGCAAGGACTATTGGATGCAGCAGCAAAGTTTGAGTATTACAGATTGCCTGAGCTGTTCTGCGGGTATGATGATTCGCTTGGTGCGCCAGTTCCTTACCCCGTTGCTTGTTCTCCGCAGGCATGGGCAGCAGGGACACCGCTCACATTTGTGCAAGCGTTGCTTGGGCTTCAGCCTAACGCTCTAACGAAGCAGATTACAATTAAGCCATCTTTGCTTCAAGGGATGAACGAGCTTCTGGTAGAGCAAATGCAAATTGGCAGCGGCGCTCTAAGCCTGCGCGTCACTCGCGGTATCAATGGCCCAGAGGTGGAAATACTGTCTAATCTGACAGGATATGAGCTTCTCATTTCATAGGTTTCACGCTTTATGCTTTATATACAAAGTTCATATTACTAAGGAGGTTGTATGTAAGATGAAGAAAACAGGGGTTTTAATTTTATCTTTAATGCTGGTAGTTGTTCTTATGTTAACGGCTTGTGGCAAGGGCAATGAAGGCAACAAAAACACAGGTAATACAGCAACGAACGGCGGTACAGAACAAGAGGCGACAAAAGAGCCAGCCGCTGAGAAGGTAACCGTTACACTTGCAGGTTGGGGAGCAAGTCCAGAAGAGCAGGATTTGCTAAACCAAACGTTGAAGGAATTTGAAGCAAAATATCCAAATGTAAAGGTTAATTATGAAGTAATTGCCGATCAATACATGGATGTTATCAAAACAAGACTTATTGGCGGTGAAGGCCCAGACGTCTTCTACCTGGATGCATTCGAAGCACCTGCACTCATTGAGCGTAATGTTCTAGAGCCGCTTGATAGCTATGTGACACCAGAATTTGATGTTGCAGACTTTGAACAGCCGATGGTTGACGCTTTCAAACAAGATGGCGTTTCCTACGGTTTCCCTAAAGATTTCTCTACGCTTGCAATGTTCTACAACAAAAAAGACTTTGCAGAAGCAGGAATTACTGCTCCCCCAACAACTTGGGATGAGCTGAAAGAAGCAGCAGTTAAGCTTACTAAAAAAGAAGGCGACAAAACGGTTCGCTTCGGCTTTGGTGTTGCGCCTGAGCTTGCACGTCAAATGTTCATGATTCAAGCATTCGGCGGCAAAGTTGCAGATGAGAATGGCAATGCTGCATTCGCGGCTCCAGATGCTCTTAAAGGTTTGCAGCTTGTAACGGATATGCACAATGTAGACAAATCATCCGGCGAGCCAAAAGAAGTAGGCGCTGGCTGGGGTGGCGAAATGTTCGGTCAAGGCAAAGCTTCCATCGTATTCGAAGGAAACTGGGCAATTCCATTCTTGGAATCCAACTACAAGGATCTAGATTACGGCACAGCTGAGCTTCCAACTGTAAATGGCAAACAAGGCACTATGGCTTTCACTGTTGCTTATGTAATGAACAAGGAATCGAAGAAAAAAGAAGCAGCTTGGCAGTTGATCTCCTTCTTGACTGGTAAAGAAGGAATGAAAACGTGGACGAGCAAAGGTTTCGCGCTTCCAACTCGTAAATCGGTATCACAAGAGCTTGGCTACGATAAAGATGAGCTTCGCAGTGCAATTGTAGCAGGCGCTTCTTATGCAACGCCTTGGCAAGCAGGCTCCACACTTCCTACAATCATGAGCAACTTCAACAACCAATTCGTTGATACATTTATGGGTAATTCGAAGCTTGAAGATGCAATGAAGAAAGCAGAAACGGTTGCGAATAAGGAAATCGCAGCAGCGAAGTAAGCGAGGTGAAGGAGGGAGAGCGCAAGACGCTCCCTCCTTCAATCTCTGATTTTGATATGAAAGGAGAAGGTGCAGCATGACCCATGTCTCTTCATGGAGAAAAAAGCTGAAAAATAACGTAACCGGCTATCTGTTCCTGCTTCCAACCATTCTAGTTCTTGGCACTTTTTTGTTCTTGCCTGTATTCTATTCCCTTTATTTATCGGGACATAAGGTCAATCTGCTTGGCGAAGTAAGTTACAAATGGGTAGGATTTAAAAACTTCACGCGTATGGCAGGCGATGAAAGAGCCTGGATAGCGCTTAAGAACACGGCATCCTTTGCTTTGTTTGTTGTGCCGCTGCAAACGGTGTTTGCTATTTTACTAGCTGTTATTTTGAATGCCAAGCTCAAATTCAAAAACTTCTTCCGTATCGTATTTTTTATGCCGACCATTACTTCGTCGGCGGTACTATCACTTATATTTATGTGGATATACAATTCAAACGGTCTTTTGAACCGAGTGCTTGAATTTATCGGTTTGCATGGATACAACTGGCTTGGAGATCCTGCGGTCGCCATGAAGGCGATCATGCTTATGAATATATGGTCTACCGCTCCATTCTTTATGGTTGTTTTCTTGGCTGCATTACAAGACATTCCTGATGCGCTGTACGAGTCAGCTATGCTTGACGGAGCAGGAGGCTGGAGGAGATTTATTTCCATCACGCTGCCGCTAATTAAGCCTGCGACCTTCTTTACGGTCGTTATGGGTATTATCGGTACCTTCCAACTTTTCGACCAATCTTATATTTTCTCAGCAGGTTCAGGCGGACCGAATAACTCGACCTTGACCGTAGCTCTGCTTATTTATCAATATGCTTTCAAAAATCTCGACTTCGGCTACGCCTCTGCGCTCGCTGTCATGCTGGCTGCTGTCATTATGATCGTGACGCTGATACAGCGTAAGCTATTTGCCGAAGAAAAGCTGAACTAGGAGGGCGACTAGATGGTATTTCAACAATCCAAATGGGGAAAGGCGATTCTTTATTTCCTGTTATTCTCATACGGCTGCATCACTGTTGCTCCCTTTCTATGGGCGCTTTCCTCTTCGTTTAAGCCGCTCAGTGAGATTGTTTCCGGGGGCATCAACTTTATTCCGAAAGAATTCACCTTGCAGAACTATTATGATATTTTCGTGAAAGAGCCGCTTTTCCTCAGGTGGATGTACAACAGTGCCTTGATTGCAGTTGTTGCGACGGTTTGCAATACGCTGTTCAACTCAATGGCGGGTTATGCACTTGCACGTATTGAATTTGCCGGCAACAAAATCATGTTCATCCTTATCTTAGCGGTGCAGATGATTCCAGGCCAACTGACGATCGTACCCGCTTACTTAATTATGAAGCAGCTCGATTTGTTAAACACCTATGCCGCACTGACTTTGCCGATGATGGCGAATGCGACGTTTATCTTTATGATGCGGCAATTTTTCCTCAGCTTCCCGAAAGAGCTTGAGGAGGCAGCCGAGATGGACGGACTTAATCGGTTCGGCGTGTTTTTCCGCATTGCATTGCCGCTTGCGATACCTGCATTAGCAGCTCAAACGATCTTCGTTTTCATGGGTGCATGGAACGAGTTCCTGAAGCCGCTCATGTTCATGTCCGATAAGTCGATGTTTACTTTAACGCTCGGTCTGAATACGTTCAAAGGGCAGTACATTAGCCACTGGAACTACATTATGGCTGCATCGATGGTATTTACGCTTCCAGCGCTGCTGATTTATGCGTTCTTCAATCGATTCTTTATTAAAGGAATTACGTTTACCGGCGGTAAATAACATAGTAACCAAACGGGGCTGTCCTGAGGTCATTTAGACCTCTTGGGACAGCCCCGTTTTTAATTGATTCACATATGCATAGTGAGACATAGTGTGCTCAGTGGGCAGGCTGTGAGCGATAATAAGGCTAATTTCTAGACCTATTTTTGTGATGAAGGCTGATTGGGCGAAAATAGGACTAGATTGTAGATCTATTTTAGTCCGAAAAGGATACAAAGAGGCGATTGGCAGCTCACGAGCGAAAATAAGCCTATTTTCTAGCTCTATTTTTACTAAGCGGGCTGATTGGGCGAAAATAGGACTAGATTGTAGATCTAAATTTGTTTGAAACGGATACAATGATGCAATTGGCAGCTCACGAGCGATAATAAGCCTATTTTCTAGTTCTATTTTTGCGAAGAGGGCTGTTTTGATGAAAATAGGGCTAGATTGTAGATCTAAATTTGTTTGAGTCGAGTATAGAGGGCATATGGCAGAAAAGTCTAAGTTTATGAGTGTTGCTCGATTTGATCATGCTTGCTGTGTAAGGTAAGCCAGCTCGTCATTATGGATGTCTAAAGTCGAATTTATCGTGAGGAACATCAAGACTGTGACCATTAATGATGACGGTATCGTTATCGCTCCAAGTGATGACCGCTTGATCCTCGCGAGCGCTCCAATAAATATTTTTGGTTTTATGATTGCGTTTATTGTATACCAATTCACCGCGAATCATCAAAGGAGTAGTCGCTCCTCCATTAATAAGGTACGCTTTTAAACTGTAAGTCCCATCAGGGGAAGCGGCCTCTATAAGAAATTTCCCCTTCGGCAGTCTGCCCATGTCATAGAAGAGCCAATAAACACCAGCACCAATAGTTAAGGCGAAGAATGTGCAGATAGAAATAAATATGATGAGCAGCTTTTTTAAAATTTTCTTTTTCTCGCTCGCCGCTTGAACATCAATATCTTCATCGAACAACGGTATCATTTCCTGGAAAATTTGGATAACATTAGAATATCACAAGTTACACTCCGGAGAAACCGAATGCGAATCATAACAACAATTAGATATAAACGATGCCCTGCCGAATAAAACAAAAAAAGCAGCCCAATCGGGCTGCTTTTAGTTTTATTAATCGGAGCTGGGAAGCAGCAAGAGCTTATTCCTTAACCGCACCAATGACAATCCCTTTTACAAAGTAACGCTGCAAGAAAGGATAAACCAACAGAATCGGTAATGCGCCGATAAAGATTTGCGATGCGCTAATGGTTCTTTGCGACATATTGGCAACCATTTGCGGATCAAGCTTAGTCATATCCTTTTGAACGATAATCGTTTGCATGAAGCTTGCAAGAGGCAGCTTCTCGGCATCCTTCATATAGATGATACCGTCGAAATAGGAATTCCAATGTCCGACCATAATAAACAAGGAAACCGTTGCAATCGCAGGCAAGGAGATCGGCAAATAAATCATGAAGAAAGTGCGCAGCTGGCCGGCTCCATCAATAAAAGCAGCTTCTTCCAGATCCTTAGGAACAGTACGGAAGAAGTTTAGCAAAAGAATAACGTTATAAACGCCGACTGTACCTGGCAGGATAAGCGCCCATAAAGTATTCATTAGTCCGAGCTTAAGGATGAGGAGGTAGCTTGGAATAAGTCCGCCTGCAAATAGCATCGTTACGACAAAATACCAAAGATAAACGTTGCGAGCGCGGAAGATATGAGAATCTTTGGACAGCGCATAAGCAGCAAGTGTACTAACTAGCATAGCAAGCGCCGTACCAAGGATAGTCCGCTGTGTCGACACCCACAAGGAAGTTAGGAAATTGCTATTGTTGAACGTCTTGGCATAGGCTTCTAATGTGAAACCGATCGGCCAAAAAGTGACCAATCCCGCGTTGGCGGGAGCGGACGCACTCATGGAAACCATGAGAAGGTGATATAGCGGCAGCAAGCATAATATGGAAAGAAGAATCAAAAACACGTTGTTAAATATGCTGAAAATACGGTATGGCAGTGTTTTATGGTGCATACGTTGTCACCCTTTCTAGAAGATTCGGTAACCGGCAAATTTATAAGCAAGACGATAAGAAATTACGATTAGAATCAAGCTGATCCCTGATTTAAACAGGCTAACTGCTGTTGCAAAGCTGAATTGACCGCTGAGTAGACCTTCACGATAGACAAAGGTGTCAATGATATCACCCTGCTGATAAATCAAAGGACTGTACAAGTTGAACACTTGGTCGAAGTTTGCATTTAGTACGTTACCAAGCGCCAAGGTTGCAACTACAATCGCAATTGGAATGAGAGATGGAATCGTAATATGCGTCGTTTGCTTGATACGGCCTGCACCGTCAACTTCAGCAGCTTCATAAAGTGCTGGATTAATACCGGCAAGCGCTGCAAGGAAGATAATCGTATTGAATCCAAATTCCTTCCACACATCACTAAAAATAATGGTGAAGCGGAACCAGGCGCCATCGCCCAAAAAGAAAATCGGCTTAATGCCGAATACATTGCTAATAAATTGATTAATAATTCCTGTCTGTGCGAGCATATCGATCAAAATTCCGGATAGCGTGACCCAGGAAAGGAAATGCGGCAGATAGACGAGCGTTTGGATGGATCTTTTGAGCCCCATGTTCCTGACTTCATTCAGAAGCAAAGCAAAAATGAACGGAATGATTAAGTTCAGCACGATTTTGGAGCAAGCAAAAAATAGGGTGTTCCACGTAATTTGCAAGAAATAATCATTTTGAAACATGTATTCAAAATGCTTCAAGCCTACCCATGGAGAGCCCATCATTCCAAGTGAAGCTTTATAGTCTTGAAATGCCATCATAATACCTGTCATCGGTATATAGGAGAAGATGAAAACCGAAAGTACCGCCGGCAGCACCATGAAATGCAGCATCCAAGGTTGTTTATATTTGTGTTTTGTTTTTGCTCGTGGTGTGGTCTCCAAAGTCACTTGCTTTTCTGTGTTTGCTTCCATAGCTATCCCCCGTTCCATAAAATTGGTTTGTGTATAATAAGAAACCCTGCTATATATAGTAACAAGCATTTCTCTTACTGGACTATAGGACAATGTTAGGATTGATATGGTTTTGTTAGGGGATATCGTCTGGAGGAATGAATGATGGAGATTAGTAACGGTCTTGCTTTTGTCAAAAGAAAGATGGGTGCTCGGTTTAGTCTGTTTTCTAAAATGAATGGGTTGATCTTAATTTTGTTCATCCCCATTGTGATCATGTATACGTATTCAAACGACGTGGCCTTTAACGTTGTCAGCAAGGAGCTTAAGCTATCGAACACGAGACAGTTGTCCTTTTTGTCCAGTCAAATTGACTCGCGGATTAATCAGATGGTCGATTTCTCCAATACATTCTCGAAAGATCCGAATGTGCAGAGATTTAATGGGCTTAAAATATGGGAAGATCGTTATGACCGCATGCAGACTAGGTTTATCGTTCAAGAGAAGATGGCACTGCAATCAGGCGTCATTAACATATGGCCAGTCAGATACACCGTATACTCGCAACAAAACAAAGAGTTGATATCAAATTACAACAATCCTGCTGAGTACGATGAGGAATTTTTAAAGCGAAACATGAGCGGGAAATGGACCTATGGCAATGGCGAAGCTAAGGCCGATAATGAGCCCAGTTACTTTCATTGGTTTTATACCGAATCATATGGCCAGCAAGGTAAACTGAATGGAAGCAATCTGGTCATTGAAGCGAGCTTCAGTTATGAAAATATCCAAAACATGCTGGACACCTATAAATCAGGCGGACAGGGTGATCCGATTTTTTATCATAAAGGTGACGCTCCGATTACGAACCGCAGTGCGGATCAACAGCTTTCAGGAGAGTTGGTTTCCTACTTGGACGAGCAGTCGCTGGAAGACACAACACAGCAGGTAGTGAAGCTGCATGGTGAGAACTATTTGGTGAGCTCGGTTAAATCCACTTATTTGGGCTGGCATTTGGTTGACGTTGTTCCGCTCGATCAAATATTGAAGCCGATATCGATCACTCGCAATTTGTTTTATGTTTCGATGATTTTGTTATTTGTTGTGGGCATATCTGCTTCCATCCTGCTTTACCGTAATGTGCAGCGGCCGATCAGGCAATTGATTAAAGGTTTGCAAAGCGTACAGCGGGGGGATTTCTCGTTTCGGATCAGCTCAAGCGTAAATAATGAATTTTCATTTTTATTTTACCGTTTTAACGATATGTCACGACAAATCCAAGATTTAATTGAAAATGTACTGAATGAAAAAATTCGGTCAAGGGAAGCGACATTGAAGCAATTACAGGCTCAAATTAATCCGCATTTTCTATATAACTGTTTGGGCTATATAATTAATATGGCACAGATGAAAGAACAGGAAGCGGTTGTGTCGATGGCATACAATTTAAGCGCCTATTATCGCTATACGACTCGAACGGAGAGACAAACCGCCGCGCTGGATGAAGAAATTAAATTACTCATTAATTATTTGGACATTCAGAAGCTGCGCAACGGCAGAATTGATTATACAATAGATATCCCAGCAGAAATGCTGAAGCAGCGCATACCGCCGCTTATGCTTCAGCCTATCGTAGAAAATGCGGTCATTCATGGTATAGGGAAATCCTATACATCTGGAGAAATTCGAATTACCGGCGAGATGTCAGACGGGTTATGCAAAATATATATCGATGACGATGGCCCGGAGCTTGAGCCAAGTGTGCTTGAAGCGTTGAATACAAAAATGAGTGAGCCATTGAAAGAGGAAATGGGCTGCGGACTTTGGAATACGAATCAGCGTATCATTCATCAATTTGGCGATAAATCTTATTTATGCTTCAAAAAATCGCCATTAGGAGGATTTCGGACAGAAATCGTATGGGAAACAGCATCTGGAGAAGAACAGAGACCTTATCCTACTTTACAAGGAGATACACAACATGCAGATGATAATCGTAGATGATGAAGCACACTGGGTAGAGAATTTATCGATGCACAAGCCTTGGCATACTCTTGGTATTGAGCAGGTTCATAAAGCTTACTCTGCACATGAGGCGCTTCAAATTATAGAAACGAATCCCATTGATATTGTCATATCCGATATTTTAATGCCCGAAATGACGGGGCTTGAACTCATAGAGAAAATACGGGAACGCGATAAAAGAATGAAATGTATTATTTTATCAGGACATTCGGATTTTGAATTTGCCAAAAAAGCGGTCCAAAATCAAACGGTAGATTATTTGCTAAAGCCGCCAACGGATAACGAACTGTTCAGCGCGGTTAAGACTGCGATTGACCAATTGCAAGCGGAATGGGAAGCGGTCAGCTCGCAAGAGCGGACAGAGTACACGCTGAGGGAGAATCTGCCGCTGCTGCGCGGTCAGTTGCTGATTGATGCGTTAAAAGGCTACCGAATGTCTGCGGATGAATGGACTCGAAAGCTTGAAAGCTATGGCTTGCCGTTCAGTTATGGAGATTGCACACTGCTGCTTGTACGTATGGAAGAGGAATTTGGGCAATATACAAGTAACGGTCAACAGCTGATGGAATATGCCATTATCAATATGGCGGAAGAGATCTTCAGTGAATTTTCTGAAGTATGGGGAGTAAAGGAGGAGCATGGTTATTTAGTGTTTTTGCTTCAACTGAAGGATAAGGGTTCAATCCCTGGAAAAGAGAAGATTTTGGAGAAGCTTGCGATTCAGCTTCAGCATAAAGTAAAACAATTTTTGAAAGGCTCCTTATCCATCGTACTATCAGAATCTTTCAAGTTTCCTGAACAGCTTCAGGATAATTATCGCAAATCGTTTGCTTACTTTAGGCAAATCGTAGGGGACGAGCGAGAATTTGTTATGCGGGTTGGCGATATGGAGCCAAGCGTATCGCATGGTCCGTTGGACGCTCTTTATATGCCGCCGTCTCTGATTAGCTTATTAGAGGCAGGGCGCTGGGAGGCTGCGGAGGATAAGCTGGTAAGCGTTTGCGCGGAGCTCGACGAGAGATGGTCCGACTCATGGGAGCATTGCATGGAGGCTGGATTTTTGATCGCCTCCTCGTTCACACAGCTGGCACATCGGAACGGGCATACGCTGGTCAAGCTGCTAGGGGCAGATATGGAGCCTTTGCAAAGCGGAGAAGCTTTTACATCGATCAGCAAGCTGCGCAAATGGTCGCTTAACGTGCTTTCGAAGCTGAAGGACGGCACCTCAAGTGAAATTAAAGATATACGTTCTTCTTATGTGAAGAAGATTCAAAATTTCGCGGAGGAGCATCTTCACGAAGACGTTTCTTTGCGAGCGCTCGCTGACCATGTGAATTTGCATCCTACCCATCTGTCCAAAATATATAAGATTGAGACGGGTGAAGGCATAAGTGATTATATATCACGTCTGCGCATGGAACGAGCCTGCCATAAGCTGAAAACGACTAGCAAAAAGATTTATGAAATTAGCATGGAAATCGGCTATTTGGACCCGGCTTATTTTATCAAAGTGTTCAAACGCCAGTATGGTGTAACACCGCAGGAATATAGGGACGGCAATCAATAGCCTAACAGAGTCCTATGGAAACTAACAATGTCCTATAGATACCCCCCCGTACAAATTGTTAAAGTTACTCATGTAAGGATCTTACACCGTAGGGGGAAAAGAAAAATGGCTAAATTCAAAAAAGCAGGGCTTCTACTTGCAGCTTTGGGACTCGTTTTCGTTACAGCTTGCAGCGGTAATACCGGCAAGAACGTAAACAAAGAAGAGTCAGGTTCAACGAATACTAGTACTAGTACAGCTGATAGCGCATTCGCCGCTGGCAAATACGATCCACCGATTGAAATCAGCACCGTATTGATGCCGATTAAGAACTATGGCGGTAAAGGCGATACGAAGGAAAACAACGTCCACGATCGTTGGATGCTTGAAACACTTGGTATTAAACATAAGGATACTTGGTATCCAGCAAGTGATGATCAATACAGACAAAAGCTTCAACTTGCTATTTCTTCAGGCGAGAAGCTTCCGGATTTTGTAAAGGTACCAACAAACGCTGTATTGACTAACCAACTTATCGATTCTGGTCAATTTATTGCAATTGATGAGCTGTTTGACAAGTACGCAACAAAAGTTTGGAAGGACCATGCTGAGAAAAACCCTGAGCTTTGGTATCCCTTCACAAGAGACGGCAAGAAATACAATGTGCCATTGATGGAGTACACGAACAATGACAACACGCTGCTTTGGCTTCGTGAAGATTGGATGGAGAAGCTGAAACTAGAGGCTCCAAAAACAATTGCAGATCTAGAAGTCATTATGGACAAATTCAAAAACGAAAACCCTGACGGCCTAGCGCCAAAAGATGTTTATCCACTAGCGATTTCTTTGAAAGGCGCTACGAACACTTGGATGGGCGGACTTGATTGGTTATTCGGTGCTTACGGTTCTGTTCAAGAGCAATGGAACAAAGATAAAGACGGAAATCTTGAATACGGTTCCGTAAATCCAGGAGCAAAAGCAGCACTTGCGAAGCTTCAAGAATGGATGAACAAAGGTTATATCCATGCAGACTCCGCTTTGTGGGATGAAGGCAAGTCAGCAGAAAGCTGGACAAAAGGCGCAGCAGGCATCTTGCCAGGCGCAAACTGGGTACCAGATTGGCCGGCTCCAGATTTGTTGAAAAACGTACCAGGCTCCAAATATAAAGCTTACCCGGTACCTGCAGGTCCGGACGGTTACATGGGTACAAAATGGCAGAACTCTGGCGTAAACGCTAGTATTATGATCAACAAGGATGCGAAGCATCCGGAAGCTATTTTCTTGTACTACAACTACTTGCTTGAAAACCTAGCGAATCCTACGGTTGGAAGCAAATATGAGCATGGCTTTGCTCAAGGCTATGACTGGGATATCGTAGACGGTCAACCAACGAGCAACAAGGATAAAATCCCTGGATTTACGAACGAATTCCCGTTCATTACAGGTCCGGCTCGTATTCCTGATCTATTTATGACAACTTTGGTTAAGCTTGCTGACGGAGCTGCTCCGGAAACACCTTACGAGAAACAAACGGCTGAATTCCGCAAACCTGAAAACTGGTATGCAGCAAAAGTCGTTATGGATCAAAAGGATATTCGCAAACAAAACTACTTTACAGGTGCAGCAACAGAAACAATGGTTTCGAAATGGAATTTGCTACGTCAATCCGAGATGGAAACGTTCAACAAAATCATCTACGGCAAATTGCCGGTTGATGCTTTCGATGAGTTTGTATCCAGCTGGAAAGCAAATGGCGGAGACCAAATCACGAAAGAAGTTAATGAGTGGTTCCAATCCGTTTCTAAAAAATAAAGATCTTGGCCCGCAGAGTCTTCTGCGGGCTTTTTTTTGTGTGATGGGTTATGCGGTGCGAATGGGGGAGGAGGTGGGTGGAATGAACAAGATAAAAAGGGGGAGAGAGCGGGTGGTGCTTGCGAGGTGGAATGTTGTTTATGGAGCGGTGTTGGCGGTGAGTAGATAGTTAGTAAGTCAGTAATTCAGTAAGTGAATGATTAAATGAATGAATGTCGGACGCTCATGTGCGGAACTTTGATAGCGGGTAGTCTGTAGTGGACTAGTGGGTGTGAAACGGTAATGGTGGTATGTTTGTAACGGACGCTCATGTGTGGAATTGTGCTCGCGGGTTGTGTGTAGTGGACAATTGGTTGTAGAACAGTAATGGTGGTGTGCTTATAGCGGACGCTTATGTGCGGAACTATGCTCGCGGGTTGTGTGTAGTGGACAATTGGTTGTGGAACAGTAATTGTGTATGCTTATAGCGGACGCTCATGTGCGGAATTGTGCTTGCGGGTTGTATGTAGTGGACTATTAAGAGTGGAACGGCAATGGTGGTGTGTTTGTAGCGGACGCTCATGTGTGGAATTGTGCTAGCGGGTTGTGTGTAGTTAGTGGACAATTAGTTGTGGAACAATAATGGTGGTGTGTTTGGGCCGGGAGCAGCGCGGATGTTGTGTGTGTGGCAAATGATTCGTTGTAGAATGCTGCTAAGTGGATGGATGAAGCAGACCTGCTTGAGCGTAACGGACACCAGAGCGCTTATTTGTGTAGAATCGGCTGTTTTTGTAGAGCTAACGGACATATGTTCCGCTATTTGGGCTAAAGTGCTTGAATTTATTGTCTTTTTACTAGAATAACGGATCCTATGTCCGTTAAAATCCAGATTAGACGTAATTATTGGAAATAACGGAACCTATGTCCGTTAGGTGCAAGCCTAAGAATGCCTAGAACCGTTTTAAGCTTGTGGTTGTTGAGAATAACGGCATCTATGTCCGTTATTTCGAGTATGCAGCATTCGTAAAAAATAGCTGTTCCAGCACCGCAATTGACATCGTGATAATGTGCTAATAAAGGTGCTGGGTTTGTTTGTATGATGTAACGTAGAGGCTAAATGGACTTCGAAATCATCTGAATATATGCGGCATACATACGTCCTAGCGCTCGCAATAACATCGGCTGCACAAATACGAGCACTAAGCCGATCCCGCCAGCTATCCAAGAGCGCTGAGCAGAAGTAATCTCTGCGTAAAAAGGAAAGAAGGTCCAGGTGGACTGAAATAGATCAAAGTTGAAGAAATCTGCACTCACCTTATAGGCAAATGGGGAAAGCATGACTGCATAGGCGGTAACCGGCAGGACAATCCCTAATGTAAACCCGGTAATACCAATCGGAAGCTGCAATAGGCTGTACAGAATACCTTGGTAGGTTTGACCTTTTCCAAGAAGACGAAACAATGACCGCGAGCCTTCCCAGCTAAGGGATAGTTGATCGTCTACCCGATCAAGCGATTGGGAACTACCTCGATACCAAGCTAGAGTAGATTGCTGTTCCTTGACCATCATCCAGCGACACGCTGCAAGTGTCGCCCACAACATGGGCAACCCAACCCACAAGATGATCAGCGGCAAGCTTACTGATAAACCTGTAACAGCTATTACAAATGCTATGATTCCTTTCGGAAGCGACATTAGAAGCATGGCCCAAGCTTTTAAGGCACTTTGTTTTTGCATGTTTAAACCCCTCTCATACCAACACTTCCTTCAGTATAGAGGGATCATTCTACTTAAGCATTGATCCAAAGACTGGATAGCGTGCTCGACTTTGGTCTAGTATTCTTATCGTTTTTTTGGAAAATAAACTCAGACCAACCGCTCTGTATCCTGCGTTCTCTCAACCAACACGCGCATTAAGCCTTTTAAAACATGAATTTTTTGGAAGCAAAAAGCAAATACCTGCTCTCTAGTCAGCTCCAGCAAGATGGTGCGGCTAATGGCTGTACAATCGGCGGAACGCGGCTGTCCGTCGATGATGGCCATCTCACCAAAGCATTGCCCGACCTCGAGTGTTGCAAGCTGCTCAGATCCTTTGTGCACTTGCACTTTCCCCTCAATAATTCCGTACATGGTGTCACCATCCTCACCAATGCCACAAATTCTCTCACCGGGCTCATACACGGATTCTTCCACCATTCGAGCAAGCTTTATAAAATCTTCTTGTGAGCAGTGGGCAAAAAGGCTAATCTTCTGCAGGACTAGAATACGCCTAATAATCGTCTCGTTTCGGTCTTCAGCTTCAATTGACGCAAGAGCATGATCCTCGACAACGGCTTCTTCTATAGCAGCATCCAGAACGGCTCTTGAAACCTTCTCATTGGTGTTGCGCAATCGCAGCGACAACTGCTTCATCAGCTCCATAGCAATTTCGGTTCGATCAAAAATCATTTCGTAAAATGTACTCGAAGTCAGCTCGTATAGGACGACATCCTCTTCCGCTATAACGGTTGCAGAGCGAACTCTTTGTGTGATGACGCTTATCTCGCCAAAATAATCGTAAGCGCTGAGCTCATTAATTTTGTGGCCATGGATATAAATGCCTGTACGGCCTTGTTCAATAAGATAGAGAGAGTCACCAGGATCTCCTTCGCGAACAATTTCGACTCCTTTTCTTATCCATACCTTTTGCAGGCGCATCGCGATGTTGAAGAAATCACGACCTGTTAAACCAGCGAACAACGCTACACGTTTGAGCAAATGAATTTGTTTCATAAGTGAATCCTGCTCAAGCTTATCGTCTGATTGTGTTAAATAATCAATATTTAGATTAATCCAGGGATCGTTTTGATCATAAAACCACTGTATTGCTTCTTTAACATGCAATTCAGAGGGAGCTTCTTCTCCGGGAGTGGGAGACGATGAAATGATTTTTGTCATGTCAGTCCGCAATTTCCCTTTAAGCAGCTGGTCAATTACTTCAATGGCATTAGCCTGCTGCCTAGCGTTGCCATCCTGCCAATTGGCATACACAGCGTGAATGGACCTTGAGTCATAAAGAAAGGACAGCAGCTGAAAAATCCTTTTTACATGACGAACCCGCATCTGTTCAATCGCCTCAGCTAGATCACTCATACGATCTGTATTACCGATAAGTGCAAGTTGCTCCACCCATTTAAAATAATAGGAAATCTCCTGATCGATCAAATGCTCAGCATGTTTTTTGTCAACTTGATTGGTTCCAGCATGAATCCGAGTTGCAGACTCAAGTGTTTTCTCCCTAAGCTCGCTGGAAAAGAGCAGATAATGCCTCAATAAGGCATCAAGTGCAGCTTGTGTTCCAATTTCCTCTAATACGCGTGGCAAATGAAGGTTAAGCTCTTTCGCAGTCATGCGGCTTTCAAGTATAGGAATGATAATGGCCTCATCATAGCTTGTTAATGCAGCAGTAGCTTGAAGCCTGACCTTGCTATCATCAAGAAGCGGAATAATGAACTGAACCAGCTCGGGTACTCGCAATGTGGAAGCAGACTCCAATGCCCGTATACGAACGAGATGGGAGGAGTCCTCGAACATCGGAATCAACGGTTTGTAAAAGCTGGCAATGCCAATTTGTCCGAACAGGCCTGCCATGGCAATACGCTCTTCTTCCTGTCCATTTTTGAGCAGCTCCTTTAATACGCCGACGGCTTGGAACATGCCTTCTATGCCATAATATTTAATTAATCCGACGATGGCTGCTGCTCGTATATGAACATCCTCATCATGCAGATAGGCAGTAATGCGATCTAATTGCTCTTCCAGCGCATAGGCAGATAAGGCAAGGATGGCATGGGCGCGAATGGTAACTGATGATGAAGAAAGATGGGCTTCAAGCTTCTTTTCACCAAGGGCAGGCGTGCTTAATTGAAGGTATTTTAACGCTTCGATCTGCAGCTCCTGAACGGGATGCTGCAGTAGAGGCGTGATCTGCTCATTCATATCAAACTCTTGAATGCCGCTAAGAATCGCAAAAGCATATAAAGCCTGCTGCTTGTCGTGCCTATGCAGCGCTGACGCTAAAATTTGAATGCTCGCAGGATCTACGAAATCCGGCTCATCTTGCAGGTCCATGCTTTTCGATTGCAGAGTTGATAAAAGCATGCTTAAATAGTTTTTCTTAATTTTTATCGCCGCAACTATACAGCAGCCAATCAACGCAAGAATAAAATAACTGAATTGCTCAATCGCGAACCATTGCGAAAGCACAATAAGACTGATTGCCGCGATTCCTTTGGCACCATTTCGTACGATGCCATCGAGGAAACCTTTGGCTCTGCCGCGCCATTCGGGAGCAACGGGAAACATAATGAGCTGACTTACGGAGGAGTATATCGTATCGCCAAGCACCTTATCGCTTGCTTTAACTGCAGTTGCAATAGCAAGCACAGGCATGAAGAGGAGAGCGAAGCTTCCTGTAAACAAGACGATCGGAAAAACAAGAATGGCAGTCATGACACCGTAGCGGGTTATCATTTTGCCGGAAATGAATAATTGAACAACTAGCGCGAGCAATCCCGCAAATCCATAAAAGCTGCCCATAAAGCTGGCGAGCTCTTCATTTTGCAAGGTGCCGCGAAGAATAACTTTGAATTGATAATCAATAAGCGTAAGCGAGATTGTGAGCGTACCGGCCATGATCGCCACATATTTAAGATGAGGTACGCTTTGGAATAAGCCTTGTTTCTCTTCAACGGCTCGCGTTTGTGCTTTAGATAATTTTTTAATAGTAGTTTTAATCGCGAAAAACTCGGCAGGATTTGGCACTCCTCGCAGAAGCTTAAGGACAAATAGCAGGCAAAGCAGCTGTGCAGCAGCATAGATGAAGATTAAATTTTCGGTTCCTAACGGCTGCACCAGCAGCTTTAGACCAAAGCCGCTCACAATACCGCCAACGAGTCCACCGCTTCCTACAAAACCAATCATGCGTTTCGCTTTGCGCTGATCCATAATGGAGGTCGCGAACTGCCAGAAGCAGACGATCATCAGAAAGTTTAGTACATCGTATCCGACGTAAATGACGGGAAAAATCCAGCTAAAGCCAATCCCGACAGCGAGTCGCGAAAGAAGCGCGAGCATAGAAGCAATGATTATAACTCTAACAACGAGTTGATCGGTGCGGAAGCGTCCGCATAGCTTTTGGTATATAAATCCGGTTAAGAGAAGGGTGGCTGCTTGGGGCAAATACATATACGATAAGACGGATGCGTCGTATCTGCTGAGAAATAAAGTATCTGCTGCTGTTCGACTGATAGTAGAAGCAGCGACGATGAAAAACAGATAACCGAATAAATAAAATATTTTGCTATATTCCGTTCGATCGGATTGAAATTGACGGGAGAGCAGAGTGAATGGATTAACGATACTTTTCTTAGACATGATACTTGTTCCTCTCCGTTTCTCTTCCTGTCCGCAATAGCTTAAGAAGAATAGTATATATGAAGAAAATACATATTGGAACAAAATTTGCTAGAATGCTGCGCGATACGTATGGTCTGTTGAATATGTAGAAATGTTATGCCATTGATGCATCATATACGGCGAAAAGTAAAATAAACGCAAATTGGAGCCAATAGTAGATTCTTTGCTGAAAATAATGTCATGATTTACGCTGTCAGACATTGCAAATGATAATCGTTATCATTTATAATGATAATGAATGTTTATATGTAATGCTTTCACAGGGAGAAGGGAGTGATCCGACACGATGAAAATGAGTGATCACCTAATGTTATGGAATCATGCTTCGATCAAAGTGATGGATATACGCCATACGGTCATGGAACCAGGCGAGGAGCTGCGATCGTATCGCTTGCCAACCAGCGCTTTTTTTTATGCGATTCGCGGCAGTGCGCAGATGTGGTCGGATGGAACGATGCACATGGTGAATCGATTTCATGTTTTGCATGGCGGCAAAGGAATGTGCCTTGATATTACCGCTCATGATGCTTTTGAATATTATATGATTTTTTATAAAGCTATTCTCTCTTTGCCTTCTCGCCAACCTTTAATGAAGCTAATGGAGACGGAGAACCCATTCCAACTGCAATATAGCTTTGTACCTCATTATCCGATCCCCTTATATCATAGTGTTGAGCTAATGAGCAAGGAATGGCGTGAGCCAGAACTGTTGGAGAAATTACATATAAAAATGCTATTCTATCAATTTGCCTATGAGCTTTTAAGTCAAATGAGCAGCCAAAACGTGAAGACCCAAAAGGTGGACCTCGTGTCACAGGTGGTTCGTTATATTCATGAGCACTCTTCAGACCGAGTGACATTGGACGAGCTTGCAGAGCTGCTGGATTGCAGCGTCAGTTACTTATCAAGAAAATTCAAGCATGCGACAGGTAAAAGTCCCATTGAGTATTTGATTGCTGTTCGAATCGACAAAGCTAAGGAACTTTTGCAAAATACAGATGCAACGCTGCAAGAAATAGCCGAGAGCGTAGGTTTCTCAGATGACAGTTATTTCAATCGCATGTTCAAAAAACATGTAGGCATGTCGCTTGGTCAATTTAAAGCAAAGGTTCAAAATAATCCTGTGGATCGTTCAAGATATACAATTGTCCCACGCAGAATCAGGCGTTATAGTGGTAATGGTTATGAAAATCATTATCAATACAAGAAAGTGGGAATATTCAAAATGTATAGAGGATCAAGAACACCAATGGCTGCATCATTATTGCTTTGCTTTGTTTTATTTCTCAGCGCCTGCTCTGCGGGTACGTCAAATACGAGTTCAACAAATGGAGGATCGTCTGCACCAACCACTAATGTGTCTGAAGCAGCTGCAACCGACTCCACACCAGCAAATGTTACCCGCGTAGTAAAACATGCGATGGGGGAAGCAACGATAACTGGCGCGCCTGAGCGTGTTGTCATACTTACAAACGAAGGAACGGAAGCGCTTCTTGCCGTTGGCATTAAACCGATCGGCGCGGTGCAATCTTGGATTGGCGACCCTTGGTACGACCATATCAAAGATGAGATGCAGGACGTTACCGTTGTAGGCGATGAACTTCAGCCGAATATTGAAATGATCGCGAGCCTGAAGCCAGATCTAATAATCGGGAACAAGGTGAGACAGGAAAAAATATATGATCAGCTAAGCCAAATCGCGCCGACCGTATTCGCAGAGGACTTGGTTGGAGATTGGAAAATCAACTTTAAGCTTTATATGGAAGCCGTGGATAAGACGGAAGAGGGCGAAAAGGCGATGGCTGATTTCGACAAGCGTGTTGCTGAAGTGAAAGCGAAGCTAGGCACCAAGGCCGATACCAAAATTTCGGTTGCTCGCTTCTCTGCTTCTCAGGTACGAATCTATCAGAAGCAAACCTTCTCGGGCGTACTCTTAAATGATTTAGGATTTGCACGGCCTGAGTCACAGGATAAGGATTCATTTATTGAAGTGATGTCCAAAGAAACGATTCCAAGCATGGATGGGGATGTATTATTCTACTTCGTCACGGAGGCAGCAGGGAAGACAGATGCATCCAAGGTGGTAGAGGAGTGGATGAACGATCCATTATTCAAAAAACTAAATGTCGTGCAAAACAACAAGGTAATAAAAGTAGATGAAGCGATTTGGAATTCTGCTGGAGGCTACAAGGCTGCAAATTTATTGCTCGATGAGATTGTTGCCTATTTTGATGTAAAGTAGCTTAGCATTGTTAGTCAGCAAGCTGACGTCGTGACTATCAGACGTCAGCTTGTTTTTGATGAAAGGGGTGAAGTTAACATGGCATTAAGGCTCCATAGCCGCAAAAAAAAGCTGGTGAGCCTGGGGGCAGGCGCGGTGTTGCTGCTCATCGGTATGCTCGTTAGTATTCTATATGGCATCCATCTATTCGAATTAAAAGATTTATGGCGTGCCTATACGCAATTTGATGGTTCGGATGCACATTTAATTATTAGAAATACGCGAGTTCCTCGAGCATTAATTGCGGCAGCAGTAGGGGCGAGTCTTGCTATTGCGGGTGCAATCATGCAAGTGTTAACCAAAAATCCGTTAGCTTCTCCATCTATATTTGGCATCAATTCAGGCGCTGTTCTATTTATTGTTGTCAGCTTGGCTATGCTGGGCTCCTCACTAACCATGAACGGAATGGTTTGGATTGCTTTAGCAGGCGCAGCCACTACTTCTTTGCTTGTTTTTACACTGGGAATGCAGGGCAGAAGCGGGTTTGAGCCGATTAAGCTTACGTTGGCCGGAGCTTCTGTAGCTGCATTTGCATCCTCTCTATCCTCAGGCATTATGCTGATAAATAAAGAATCTCTTGATTCTGCATTGTTTTGGATGGTTGGCTCTGTATCTGGGAGACAATTAACTCATCTAACTATTGTGTTTCCGTATATGCTGCTAGGATGGGTCCTAGCGCTGCTATTGGCAGGCTCTTTAAACGTTATGGCTTTGGGCGATGATAGTGCCAAAGGCCTTGGCCAGCGAATGATGCTTATACGGGTTGTATCTGTCCTTGCTGTTGTACTTCTAGCAGGAAGCTCGGTAGCGGTGGCGGGGCCAATTGCGTTCATTGGATTAATTGTGCCTCATCTTTGCAGATACATATTTGGAAATGACTATCGCTGGCTATTGCCCTATTGTGGGCTGGTAGGAGCAATTATCCTCGTATTTGCTGATATTGCTTCACGGTTTATCCTTATGCCCAAGGAGGTGCCTGTAGGTGTCGCTACTGCGCTTATTGGTGTTCCTTTCTTGATTTATGTGGCGAGAAGGAGTAAACATGCATAGAGGAATAGGGAAATCTATCTTAATACTCGCTATATTAAGCATCGCACTGATTGCTTTGTCTATTCTTTGTTTATCCATAGGCGGTGTAAGCATTCCTGTTAAGGAAATCTTCCTTTCACTGCTGGGTAAAAATAAAGAGGGCAGCGACTTAATTATTATGCAGTTTCGTATGCCGCGAATTGTGGCAGCTGTTTTAGTCGGCGCTGCCTTGGCGGTTGCTGGTGCTGTGCTTCAAGGCGTGATACGGAATCCGCTTGCATCACCAGATTTGCTGGGTGTGACCGGAGGGGCGTCAGTTGCGGTTGTAGCTTTTATGACGCTATTCACAGGATACAGTGTTCACTGGATTCCTTTTATAGCTGTCGCGGGGGCCTTCGTTATTGCTGCTCTAAACTATTCGCTAGCTTGGAAAAATGGGGTTTCACCGTTCAGGCTCGTGCTTATTGGTATTGGCATATCGACTGCTATGGGGGCACTTACGATATTTCTGCTTATTAGCGGACCAGCCTATTTGGCTGCGCAAGTGCTGAACTGGATGACCGGAAGCATCTACGGGACGAGTTGGAAGTATATTGAGGTGTTGTGGCCTTGGGTCGCCATCTTCATTCCATTATCCATTCTCTATGCAAAAGAGCTGAACGTACAATCCTTAGGTGAAGCAACAGCCATCGGACTAGGCAGCCGACTTCAATTAAGCCGCATGATCCTGCTGTTCTATAGCGTAGCGCTTGCAGGGGCAGCGGTCGGAATTGCTGGAACTATTTCCTTTTTAGGATTATTGGCGCCACATATGGCTAGAAAGCTTATCGGCCATTCTTATAAACTAGTAATCCCAGTATCCGCTCTTCTGGGTGCGATGATTTTGCTATTGGCTGATCTGGCGGGGAGAACGCTTTTCCAACCGCTTGATATACCAGCCGGCGTCTTTACCGCAGGTATAGGCGCTCCGTTCTTTATGTACCTTTTGTTTAAACGGAAAGCTTTTAAATGATGTTGTTCGCTCAAAAAAGAAGAACGGCGACCGATTATGGTCGCCGTTTTTTCTTGTATAATTCTTTTAGGAAGCTTTACAGCCAAGCAGGCTAAGAAAGTTAATATGACAAGGAGGCAAGCTATGCCCATTTATAATAAATTAGTCCGCGATCGGATTCCAGAAATCATAAAGCAGCAAGGCAAAACGTTCACTACGAGAATACTTGAGAACGAAGAGTATCTGAAAGAGCTGCGTACGAAGCTGGTAGAAGAGACGAATGAATACCTTGAAGCAGACTCTAAAACGGAATCGGTCGAGGAGCTGGCGGATATTATGGAGCTGCTTCATGCGCTTGCTGAATTCCACGACATAACGATTGAGAAGCTGGAGCAAATTCGTGTGGAGAAGGCTGAAAAGCGCGGAAGCTTTAAGGAACGGATATATCTTATGGAGGTGGAGGAGAGCTAGCTAAAAAGAAAATCCCCCGTATTCTGTACAATTCAGGGGGATTTTCCGTGCTAATAGCAGCAACGATTAAACATGCTGCTATCCTAATAGCCTTATTTTCTGCTGCTTAAATTCATCTTCCGTTATAAGATTATCTCTCAACAATGAGGAAAGTTTTAATAATTCATCGGCAACTGAAATTTGATTAGCGTTAGGCGGCTTATCCGTTTCATCCACTTGCTTAATTAAAAAACTCAACATAGCATGCCAATGCGTAATTTCATTATCAACGGATTTGAACATTATATTGTCTTTAGTAATGCCCTTTGGGAAATTCTCAAACGTAATGCGATGGAATGGTGTTGACATATTATTAACAACGATAAGAAGTTGAACTTTCTTGATTAGATCAAGAGTGGTTCTTGAAGCGCTTAGGCCACCAATAATAGCTCCAGTATTTCCAGCCATAGATCTGCCAAGCGAAGCTCTGCCAATGATGTCCGTTCGTGAGGAAGAGGTTACTGTAAAACTGTCATGAAGAATGGTTGACTGTAAAATATCTTTATAGAAGAAAATCTCGCATTTGTAATTGTATTCATTCTTGCTTAATAAAGGCTCAGTATTAGTCTCCTGATTATAAATGATACATATTTTTTTATTTGTTTCATCCAATGCAATATAGCTTTCTTTATCAACTGACATAAATTCTTGTGAAAGTTTAAAATCTTTTATGCCTGGCACCATATCTTTAATTTGTTTTTCAAGATTTATCGATAATTGATAATAATTTTTACTTTTCCGATTAGCGGCAGTAAGTGTGAATAATATAAAACCTGAAAATCCAATCAGCATGATGGTTTCATGACGCGCAAACATACCAATAATACCGACAAGCAAAAATACTGCCAAAAAAAATACAGATGGATTTCTATACATCGTTTCTCCCCTATCAAAAACGAACGCAAATGGTTGGATTTGATCATTCGTTTACTTATTAGGAATATCGTACCATGAAAATCTTCAATTTGTCATAACAATCTTCTCCCCATTTTCTCCTGCCAAACTCTCAAAGATGGTTTATACTAAAAACAACAGAAAAAATCGAATTCGAGGTGAAAGAGAATGGCTTATATGGTCCCAGAGGTTATCCGGACGAGTGCGACTGCTGGGGAGCGGTTATTGTTTCGTACGCTGAAGGATTATCTGCCGAGCGATTATGCGGTTTATTTTGAACCGGAAATTGGGGGAAATCGACCTGGCTTCGTAATCATAGGCCCAGATCTGGGATTGGTCGTTCTTGAAGTGAAGGACTATACGAGGTCTGCTCTATTCGAGGTTGATCGTGACGAGTGGCGTTTGCATGCATCTGGAGGTCAGATCGAAGCTGTGATGAACCCTTATCAAGAAGCAAGGGAGAGCTTGCGGCAGGTGGCGGGCGAGCTAAGAAATGATGACAGCCTCATTGAACAGAAAGGCAAATTTCAAGGACAGCTCAAATTTCCGAACGGCTTCGGAACGGCTTTTACACGGCTGAAGCAGAAGGATTTTATAGAAAATGGTTTGTACGATGTCATTGCAGAGCAATTTGTGCTTTGCCGCGACGAGATCGACCCTGAGGATGCTGGATTTACAGCCGATTTCCTCATTGAGAAGATCCATGGCATGTTTACGGCACGCAAGCGCAGCAGCTACATT
The DNA here is from genome assembly GCF_056398625.1 of Paenibacillus sp. 01T431. Taxonomy (NCBI): domain Bacteria; kingdom Bacillati; phylum Bacillota; class Bacilli; order Caryophanales; family Paenibacillaceae; genus Paenibacillus; species Paenibacillus sp. 01T431. Next base: position 22,057 of record NZ_JBFTPT010000016.1, on the reverse strand, counting down.
TTATCGCAAGAGGAGATCAGGCAGATTCGTAATCACCTCATACCTGAGGCGCGGATCAGCGCGGAATTTCTGCAGCCTGCAAATCAGAAGCAACAGGAGCAGTTCGTGCTGTCGCATCACAATATTAAGGGTATGGATCTGCATCAGGAAAATATGGCAGAGCAGCTTGGCGATCGCCATCGGCTTATCCGCGGTGTGGCGGGGAGCGGGAAGACGCTTGTCCTCGCCAGCCGAGCCAAACATTTGGCCAATCATCATCCGGACTGGAAGATTCTAGTCCTCTGCAGCAGTATCGCCTTGTCCCGAAGTCTTCGGCAAATGATTGACCGGAAGATGGAGGAACCGGAGGATTTGCTTGATTGGATTAGACTAGCGGAGCAAAAGGAAGGCAAGACTCGCGACCAAAACGTCGAGGTCTATAATTTTCATGAGTGGCTGCGAGCAGTGCTGAACGTGAGAGATACGGATGTTGCTAAGCTTATTGGCAAGCTGGAGAAGAAGGAAGCTATTTTACCTACCTATGAAGCAATCCTTATTGATGAGGGTCAGGATTTTCAGCCAGAATGGCTTAAGCTTCTAAGTTATTTGCTTAATCCAGCGACACAAAATTTGCTGTTGGTTGAGGACCGGGCACAATCGTTCTTTAAACGGAAATCGAGCTTGCTGCAGGACACGGGGCTTGATTTTCGCGGACGTTCGCGCATTCTCTCCGTTAATTATCGCAACACGGCTCAAATCGCGCAGTTTGCTTGGGATTTCTATCAACGGCATTCTCTGTTTCAGAACAAGGTTCAGTACGGGGTGTCGAAAGGGGTAGAGATCATACCTCCTCAGAGTACACGGAGAAGCGGGCCTGAGCCAATATTGGAGCGTCGCGGGAGCTTTCAGGAAGAGATGAAGGCTGTCATTGAACAAATGCGATCCTTGCATGACCATCATAAGATTGCTTATTCAGAGATGGTCATCTTATACCGAGTAAAGGACAATTACTACTCCTCCTTCACGGATATGATCAAGAGGGCGCTTAAGGGGCAAGGCTTTCCCGTTTATTGGATCACAGAAAATGCCGATTTGAACCAGGAATCAGACATAGCCGGCGATGCGATTAATGTATCGGACATTGACAGTGTGAAGGGGCTCGATTTCCGAGCGGTCTTCATCGTAAATGCCGAGAACATGCCTTTCTCATTGGAAGAAGTGGAGGAGCGGGAAGTATCGCTGTTTTATATTGCTATGACACGCGCATTGGATTGGCTGCACATCTCCTACAGCGGGGATTCCAAGTTTACGCTTTATTTGGACGAAGTGCAGCAGCAGCGGCTGAAGCAGGAGCATGCTATAAAGAAGATGGGATGAAGCGAATGCTGATTCCAGTTGAAAAAAGGTTGTCCGAGAATGTATCGGGCAGCCTATTTTGCTGTCGTGAGCTTGAAGAGGGTTGGCTTTAGGCTTCACAAGGAATTTGAGGAACTTTGTCGAATGATAGACGAATCAAAAAAATGGGAGGCATCGTCATGGACACAAGACAATGGATGTCAATATTGCTATGCTTTGCGACCGCTGTAATGCTGTTCGTGGCGTTCCTCTCCTACCGGAAACGTCATTTGCAGATGGCGAGAACTATGATTTACATGATGACAGCGGCGTCCTTTTACGCTCTAGGCTACACGTTTGAAATTTTTAGCGACAGCTTAAGCGGTGTGAAGTTTTCTCTTCAGGTCGAGTACATCGGCATCCCCTTTGTCTCTGCATTTTGGCTACTGCTCGTTATCCAGTTTACAGGACTTGCGCCACGCTATCGGAAGCAGCTTGCGGTCTTGCTGTTTCTCGTCCCGACTGCGACTTTCCTCCTTCATCTCACTAACGATTGGCATCATCTTATTTACAAAGAATACGTCTTGAACACGATTAAGACGGTTCCCTTGTACAATACGGTGAAGGGCCCATGGTATTCCGTACACGCAATTTACAATTATACGATTCTGCTACTCGGCATTTTGTTGTTTTTTCCCATGTATTTACGCGCATTGCCTATTGTGCGAACACAGATTGTTGTCCTTATTTTGGGCGCGGCTGCTCCTATGCTGTTCAATATCGCCTACATGTTCAGCAAAGTCATCGATTTCACGCCGCTTGGTTTCGCAGTATCGGGCGTTGTTTATGCTTGGGGCATTTTCCGGTTTAGGCTGCTTCGTTTAACACCGCTTGCATATGCCAAAATGTTCGATACGATCCGCGACGGTGTTGTCCTGCTCGATTATGAGGATCAAATTGTGAACCACAATCGCGCAGCAGAAGAGGTATTTCCTGAGCTTGGCTCGGCAAAAAGTTTTCCTGCTTTCATCAAGGACTTGCTGCCAGACTGCCCTGAGCTGCTCGAGCGAATTGCCGCAACGGAATTCCGAGATGATCGGTTTTCGCTTCAGCGCTTGCAAGGCGATCGGCAAAGGTATTATATTTGCAGCTTGTCTTATATTTATGATACAGGTGTGACGCCTATCGGGAAAATGTTGATGCTCAGCGATATTACGGAGCTGAAGGAGAACGAGGAGAGGCTGCGCGAGAAGTCTGAACGGCTGTCTCGGCTGAATGCCTTCAAGGACAAGCTGTTTACCGTAATGGCTCACGATATCCGTGATCCGATCGCGCTTCTTGTTAGCTTGACTGAGCTGCTGGGCGATGAGCCGAGCGACACCGACATCGCGAATGCTGAAGTATTTCAAGAGATTAGGAGGCAAGTTCGCGGTACCTATCATCTCGTCGATAATCTGCTCGATTGGTATCGCAGTCAAAATGGGGAAGTAGCGTTTCGTCCGCTCACGTGGAATTTGCAGCAGGTAGTTCGCCAAGCGATTTCACTAGCCGGCACAAGAGCCGGCATGAAGAGCATTAGTATCTCAGAGCATATCGACGAGAGGCTGACAGTGAAAGCGGATAAAGAAATGCTCGATCTCATTTTCCGAAATTTGCTTTCAAATGCGATTAAGTACACGGACATCGGCGGGAAAATTGAGATAAACGCATCTATCGAACGGGATCAGGTGACGGTGACTGTACGTGATAATGGGAGTGGGATTGACGAAGAGACAGCGCAGCTGCTGCATCATGATGAGCTGTTTTTCAAGGAGCCTGGATTTGCTAGTCGAGAAGATGGTGGAGAGATGAGGTTTGGTCTCGTATTAACCCGAGAATTTCTTCGCATGCATGGCGGCAGTCTTAGATTCGATAGCTTGCCTGGCGTAGGTACAACATTCTTTTTTACGTTGTCCGGATCATCGAGTCGCGGCGGAACGATTGAAAGGGAAGGAACGGCGGTGATAGCTGATGAAAGTCATATTGATTGACGATGAGCCCGTCATGCATTTAATCATGCGGAAGATGCTCGTGAAATATGCTGAGCTTAAGGTGACAGGAACGTTTGTGAATACGGATGCTGCGGCTGCCTTTCTGAGCGAAAATCCCGACGTCGAGCTGGCGTTCGTGGATATCTCCATGCCCGGTGATAGTGGACTTACATTCGCCGCAAGGCTGGACGAAGCGGGCTGTAAGACACAAATCGTGTTTGTCACCTCGCATAAGGATTATGCGCTAGAAGCTTTTGAGTTGTCCGTGCTTGATTATTTGGTGAAGCCGGTGACTCAGGAGCGGCTGGAGCGGACGATTAACCGGGCACTGGAGAGCAGAAAAATCGTCCAACCGCTGCAGCAAGCAGATACTGCGATTCGGGGTATGAGCCGTGTCAGCGTTGCCACGCTGGGCGACTTTTTTGTGCGTAATGAATCAGGACGCGTAAAGTGGATTTCCAGCAAGAGTGCTGAACTCTTCGCCTATTTACTGCTGAATCGGGGTAGACGAATTTCGCGCTCCCGCCTGGTTGCAGATATATTCGCGGGTATGGCGAGCGTGAATGCCGAAAAATATTTAAATACAACCGTGTACCAGCTGCGTAAATCATTGGAGCCGATAGGGCTCCGGGAAGCTATTCGTTCTGAGAATGACGGTTATGCGCTGGAACTGGACGATGCAGTTATTGACTACGTTGAATTTGAGCGTCAAACGGAAAATCTGGGAAGTATCGACGCGGGCAACGTGGAAGAAGCACTGAACGTTGAAAGGCTCTACACGGGTGATTTGTTCGGCAGCAAAGCTTACGTATGGGCGATTCATGAGACAGATCGGCTGTCAGAGAGGTATGCATCTTTTGTCAAAAATGCAGCAGAGACGCTGCTCACCCTGTCGAACACGGCTGCGGCGTCGAAGCTTCTTCTGAAGCTGCATGGCCGTAATCCGCTTGAAGAATCGGTGGTCGAGCTGCTGATGAAGAAGCATGGACTGGACGGGGATAAGAAAGGGTTAACCGCACAATACACCGACTATGTGAGACTTCTAAAGCGGGAACTGGGCATTCGTCCATCCCAAGAGCTGCTTATGCTGTATGATTCTCTTGTCAGCGGACTTTCCGAAGTAGGAAAATAAATATTTTGAACAGGTTGCAAAAACCGCGAAGCCTTGATGCTGCGCGGTTTTTGTCGTTTTACGCGAAAATCTTTTATTATTCTTTCATCGCAGCCTATTAGACTTAAGCTTAAGTGCTGTTAACGTTGCCGAACTTGGGCTCTATCAAATACAGAGTAAGCTCTTAAGCCAATTGGCGAAGATGGAAGGGGAAATCATTGTGAGGAAACAAAAAGTTAAAATGTTAAGGAGCCTGCTGCTCAAGTGGATGATGATTACTAGCGTAGTTGTCGGTCTTGTAGCTCCCGGCATAGGCAATGCGAGCGGGCAAGCCTTCGCAGCATCTGCAATTCCGGCTAAAGTGCCCGCCGCATTCTCAGATTTAGCGGGCCACTGGGCGGAGAAGACCGTCAGGGAGTGGGCAGGCCAAGGTTTAATTGAGGGTTTTCAGGACGGAACCTTCAGGCCAAATCAAGCTCTAAGCCGGATTGAATACGTAACGCTGGTCAACCGGCTATTCGCGTTCAAAGGAGCGGGGACTAAGCAGTTCACGGACGTCGCTCCGACCGCTTGGTATGCATTGCAAGTGCAAGCAGCCGCGGAAGCAGGGTATATAGAAGGTTATGGCAATGGAACATTTCGGCCAGAGCAGAAGCTAAGCCGGGTAGAAGCAGCTGTTGTGCTTTCGCGCCTTGTGCCGGTAATAGGCAAAGACGGGACTAGCCTGCTCAGCGAGTTTAAGGATGAGGCCAGCATTCCTGGTTACGGACGCGATGCATTGGAAGCCATTGTTGAAGCGGGCTACATTAGCGGGCTTGCGGACGGCACGCTTCGGCCGGTTCAGCCGATGACAAGGGCGGAAGCCGTCATGATGCTCGATAGAGTGCTGAAGCAATCAACTAGGTCAGCAGATGGAATAACCGTTAGCGCAAAGGTTCTTGAAACAGGCGGCACATGGGGCAAGGCGCAAGGGAACTTTGAAGTCGCTGGCGACTTGACCATTGAGGCTCCAGGCACAACTCTTCGCAATGTGACGATTAAGGGAAATCTCACTATTGGGAAAGAAGTCGGCGAAGGAGATGTGTTTCTTAAAGGTGTGAAAGTGCTTGGCAGCACGTTTGTAAACGGCGGCGGGCAGAACAGCGTACATATTGATGGTTCGCAGCTAGCATCTGTCGTCGTCGACAAAGCAGATGGAAGAGTTAGGGTTGTCATCGGTGGAACAACGATTATAAGACAGCTGGATGTGCAATCGGAGGCGAATATTGAATCTCCGATATCTGAAGGCAGCGGGATAGAGGGAATTACGATCTCCTCTTCCGGCGAAGTTATTTTGTCCGGCAAGTTTAAGCAAGTCGAGGTTAAGAGCGATGTGCAGTTAACCATTGCTTCGGGATCTGTAGAAAAATTAACCGTTAGTGAGCAGGTTAAGACAGCAACCATTTCACTTGCGGAAGGCGCCAGCGTTAGCAGCATGGAACTGCATGGGCCAGCGAATGTGAAAGGCAAAGGAACGATTGAGAAAGCAATTGTCGATTCTCAGGGGGTTGTCTTTGAGAAGGAGCCAGCTCAAAAAGAAGTAACCGAGAAAGGTGGTTTAATTGGAGGTGGAGCATCCGGAGGAACTGGTTCGCCGGGCGGGCCAACGGGTCCAACCGATCCTCCTAAACCAACAGATACACCCAAACCAACAGAAACGCCAAAACCAACCGATCCGGTTGATATAACAGTAACCGCGATTGCGAGTCAAGCAGGAGTAACAGGATTCAGACTCGCGTTTAGCTCGCCAGTACCGGGGCTCGCCGCAGCACATCTGACACTAAAAAACGCTGCGAACGGAAACATTACCATTGCATCAGTGGCTACGCTTAATGGGGGCAGCTCTTACTTTATTACAGCCGCTCTCACGGAGGGCGAGTCTTATAAGCTGACGATAGCTAAGGCTGGGTTTCAGTTTGGATCTGAGATTTTATTTCAAGTTCCAAAGACGGAGCAGCCTGCCATTTCGGTTGCAGCATCCGTATATGGGTCCAGTAAAACGGGGTTCTCGTTGCTGCTGAGTCCGTCGGTTGTTGGATTGACGCAAGCTGAGTTTACACTCAAACACGGCAGCGAAAGCATCGCAGTAGGTTCCGTAACGGAGGGTATGGGCGGCAGCGCTTATGATTTATCAGCGTCACTTGCCGAGGGTGAAACGTATTCGCTTACGGTTGCCAAGGAAGGGTACTATTTCGGCAGCGCAGTATCGATATTCGTTCCGATTACTGATCCAGAGGTTGTATCTGTAGTGGCCTCAATATCCGACGTAAGTATAGCTGGCTTCACAATCAAGCTGGATACTCCTGTCGCGGGGCTGACAGAGGATCATTTGACATTAGCGTTAAACGATCCAGGCACTGAGATTGGAGTGACGGAGGTCACAACTGATGATGACGGCAGAACTTATGCTGTCAAAGCGGAAATGGCCGAAGGCGAGACATACTCACTAACGATACGGAAAGCTGGATACAGCTTTGGCGCGGCGCTTATCGTTGCGGTTGCCCCGCCCAGCAGTATTTCTGTCCATGCGGCCGTTAGCCACATCTCGACATCCGGCTTCATGCTGGAGCTCGATCGTACCGTCCCAGCTATCGATGCTCTAAGCTTTATTTTAAAGAATGCTGCTGGAGCGGACATAGGCATTAATATGCTAAGCGCGGTATCTATCGGCAAAGAGTATGAAGTGTATTCCTCCCTAACGAAAGGCGAGACGTATACCTTATTGCTAAATAAAGAAGGTTATGCTTTTGGCAGCGAAATTGTCTTAAAGGTAGAACCTTCCCCAATTCTATCAAGTGTAGAGTGGGTCAATCGTCAAGGCTTTCAGTTGAATTTCCCAAACGACACGGTCGATTTGGCTAAGGCCTTGATCACAATAGAGGATGGAAACGGCAAATCGCTTGCTGTCACTTCTGTCAAAACGAACGTGGATGGGCATTCGGCTATCCTATCAACCGATTTAATGGCTGCTGGGAGCTATCGGTATAGAATTGATGTGGATGATGACCGCTATACGATCGGTACGCTTATCGTTCCAGAGAAGATAGCCGTATCGAAACAAACGGCGTTTGATCCGTCCAATGCAGGGATTATCGTTCACTTCAGCATACCAGTCCCAGGGTTAACAGCAGCTGCGTTTTCCCTAGCGAATACAAACGGTGATCAAATGGCAATAGACAGTATATCCACCCTAAATAATGGTAGCAGTTATTTCGTTAATTCGGCGGCCATGCAGTATCAACCCTTAACACTAAAAATAAGCAGTGAGGGTTATGACTTCGGGAATAGTGTAAACGTTGTTCGGACAACCATCAACCCTTGGTATATAGGCGCTGGTCCAAATAATGTCATGGTTGGGCTTAACCCGAATATAGCGGGTTTGACCGCCAATGATTTCAAGGTCATGGATGCGCTGGGGAATGCGGCAGCCATAACGAATGTCGTGTGGGACCCTCAGCAAAGATTTTATGTTGTCTCTTATAACGGTTTGAGAGGAAAACCATATTTTATTAGCGTTGTACGTGAGGGCTTCGACTTTGGTTTACCGAAATCGGTTACGCTCGCGGAGAAGAACACAATAACTGACATTTCCTATACTGGATTCACCTTTGTTCTTAATCCTCCTGCTTCTATTGATACGGTCAACGGCTTTGTTCTCAGGCGGGCCGACGGAAGCAGCATAAAACTCCGCTCTGCAGTGACAAGCGACGGCGGTTGGAGTTATCGGATTGCTGCTGATCTGACTCCTGGTGATTACGTACTGAAGGTCAGTGCGACAATGGATCAGACGATTTATAACATTCATGTTCCGGTCGTTACTACCATTTCGGCGGATCAGATTGTCGATTCGGGACTTCGGGTTAAGCTTAGCTATGCCTTTGCGGGGTTATTGCCCGGTCAGTTTCTTCTGACTCGCAAGAGTACAGGAGAGCGGGTAACGGTACAAGACGCTGTGACAATGGATGGCGGTCTTACCTACAGGTTGAAGGCTGACTTGCTTGGCGGCAGCTATAACCTGAGTCTTCCTGGTCATCTTCCATCGCAGGGGATCGACTTTGAAGCCGGAGAAACAATCAACGCGGGGAAAGCGACCATTAGCAAAATAGCCATGAATGGCTTTGATCTGACATTTGAACAAGCAGTTCCTGGATTATTGCCGGCTCATATTCAATTAATAGATAATCAGGGCCATGGGGTTAGTGGACTGGCGTTGACCACCACCAACGGAGGATTATCCTATCGTGTCAGTGCAAATTTGATCAGTGGTCGTGACTATACGATCGCCTTCCGCAAGGATTACGTGAAGTTTGACGGGCCGGCGACGTTTTACGTCAATCAATTGGTCACCGGGGTTATTACTGACGTCTCCAAAGACGGGGCAGTAGCGGTTACTTTCTCTACTCCTCTAAGGCAAATAGAGTACGGACAGGGTCTTGCGGTAAAAGATGAACAGGGCAAACGCTATCACCCAAAAACGCTAGTCATGTCTGCCGATGGAATGAACTTTGAGATGTCTTTTGGCGGTACGTTTGCTTTGACACGCGGACAAACATACGCCTTTGATATTGAGGTGGATGGTTATTCGTTCAGCCACCTAACCTTTACCTTGCCTTCCGAAGCAACCGTTGCCGGATTTTCTGCTTCGGGTGTTACCGTACATTTTGACATTCCAGTTATCGGACTTGGGAAGAAAAATTTCGTCATTCGGGGAGCTCAAGGGGAAACGATAAACATAGCTTCGGCGAACACAATGGATTTCGGAAGCAGCTATGTATTGGAAGCAGCGCTGATTCCTAGTAAATCGTATACCGTTCTGGTAAAGCCGGATTTGACTTATCAACGTTACGAGCCAGTATCCTTTGTGTTTACCAAGCTCATTACCGCTTCTGTATCCGAGATGAAGAAGGATAGCTTCAAACTAAGCTTTAGCGAAAAAGTTGCTGATTTGAAGCCAGCCGACATTATTTTGCGAAAACCAGACGGTCAGCAAATTCCGTACACGGAATACTCTTTATCAACAAAAGATCAGGGTTTAACTTATCTGGTGGCGATCAGAGCTGCGACTGGTGCAAAATATTCACTTGAGCTGAACCGAAGTGAATTTACGCTAGCGTCGCCGATCACGGTGGATATTCCCGTAATAGGCTCACTTCAATTGAGAGGTACGACGGCAACGAAGATTTATGTTGATGTCTACCCGCTTATTTCAGATTTGACTGGGGACAACTTTAAGCTGACAGACAGCAAAGGCCGGCCAATCGGATTTACGCTTCATTACGAAGGAGACGCATCCTATTCTCTCATTGGCGATTTTAATGTATCCGAGACATATAGCTTGGTCATCACTTATCCGGGATATGACTTTGGAAATCCGCTGACCGTTGGGCTGAAGGTTCGTGCCGATGCGATACTGTTACGCCAGTCGCAGCAGGGATTCACCATCTATTTCTTCCMGTCGATTCCGAATCTTCAAGCCGCAGACGTGAAGGTTAAAGACAATAACGGAAATACAGTAGCTATTGAATCCATCCAGACGAGTGATGACGGAGCCAGCTATACGGTTACGGTTCCTTTAAAAGGAGGAATCACCTATACCGCTACTGTAGAAAAAGAGGGCTACATGTTCTCTACGCTCGACAAGATTACACTAAACTCAAGATCCATTTCGGCCGTGCAAGCAACGGCTTCGAGAGTCACATTGCATTTTAAGGAACAAACGATGTTAAATACTTCGGATATTCATATAGTGGATGAGAACGGGGTAAACGTTTCGATTCGCACGAACGTGTCAAACGACGGAGGTTATTCGTATGAGCTAGGCGTCGCAATCGTTCCTGATAAGGTCTATTCGGTGTTCATCTCAAAAATGGGCTACGACTATGGTGATCCGCTAGCTTTCTCCATTCGCTCTGTAGGCGTTCGTTTTGGCGGGATGATTAGCGGGAACAATCAAGCTTTTATATTGCATTTAGATCAGCCAGTTCCTCATTTACGAATAAGTGACTTCCAGCTTAAACGTGTGGAGGGCGGTACAAAGGCAATTACCTCCGCAACCACGAGTGATGGGGGTAATAGCTACCTAATTGAAGCTGAGTTTTGGGGAGCGGAGCAGTACACAATCACCGCTGCCAAAGCTGGGTATGATTTCGGAAGCGGAGTTGTGGTTGACGTTCCAATCATCGCAAATGCTGCAGTGCTAAGTTCAGGCGCTTCGGAAATTGTCATTGGTCTTAGCCCTGCTGTACCGGATTTGGATGTAAGCCATGTGGCTATCACAGACGAGGAGGGCAATCGGCTTACTGCAGCTTCGGTCATTACGGAGGATGGCGGACTAACCTATCGGATTAAAGCCTCTTATAAAGGAGGCAAAACTTACTCTTTTGCGTTAAGCAAGAGCGGGTATGATTTTGGACAAGCGTTGTCGGCTTTGCTGCCAAGCGCGATTTCGGTGACTGTGGAAGGCGCTGCCGAGTCGGGACTTGTCGTCTCTGTTGCACCGGGACTAAGCGGACTGTCTGCGAGCAGCTTCGCACTTAAGGATGCCGAGGGCAAATCGGTAATTATAAAAGCAGCAACAACAAATAACGGTGGAAGAACGTACACATTATCCGCAGCGCTTGAAGGCGGGAAAACGTACAAACTGATCATAACAGCAGCAGGATATGATTTTGGAGCGGCATTGAACGCTTTTGTGCCGGTACCAGTAAATCCAACTCTATCAAGTGTCAGTAAGGATGGGTTTAACGTGTTGCTTGATTCGGCTGTACCGGGCTTGCGTGCAAGTGACTTTAGCTTGCGTAATAGTCAAGGCGCTGCGATTGCCATCGCCTCTATTACAGCCGAGAACGCTGGTATCGAATATGCGGTACATGCCTCACTCGAAGAGGGAGCAGCTTACAGTCTGACTTTAACGAAGAGCGGCTACGCATTCAGCAGCGGACTTCCGGTTCTTGTTCCAGCTGCGCCTATACCGGAAGCGCAGGTGCCGATCCGTATGACAGCAAGCCATATTACAACTAACGGTTTCACATTGGAATTAAGCAAAGCAGTCCGTAATATAGATCGCACATGGCTTACACTGCTTGATGACCAGGGACGAGGAATTGGATTCCAGCTTGTAAATCCGAACGGGAACAACCCAGATGCGCCAGATGCAGGACGAATCTACAACATCATTACTCCGCTGTCAGCAGGTGTGAATTACAAGCTGATTGCTCAAATACCGGATCGTGTGGTGGAAGGACCGCTGGATGTTTATATTCCGATGACGGAATATCCGAAAAGTTTAGCTGCGACTAGAAACGGCTTGACGATCACTTTCGTTGGAGCGGGTCCAAAAGATCTGCAGCCGGAAGATGTGAAGCTCTTGTCTAAAGATGGGACAGAGGTCACAGTCACTGGAGTGACAGCGGGTGCAGAGACAGGGTCGTTTTTAATTAAAGCGAATGTGGTTGAAGGGCAAACGTACACCGTAGCTTTTAGCAAGCAAGGCTATATCTTTGCTGGGCAGGAAAAATTAAATGCCGCTTACGTACCGATTGTTATCTCTGTATCGCTTGTAAGAGTGAATGAAAATGGATTTAATCTGCTCCTTAGTGCTCCGATAGAAAATTTGAATATCGAAATGCACAATGGCAGCGCAGTCTGGTATCGCCCAACCTCTGTTTCAACGCCGGACTTTGGGCAAACCTATTTTATTAATGAATATATCGGATACAACAAGGAGTTTAAGCTTCGTCTGAGCAAGGACGGGCATGACTTTGGAGGGGATATGATCATCAGCAACGTGAGTACACCTCCCGAGCTGATCGATGCAGTGTCGAGTGATAACGGCAAAGCCATCACTCTGACCTTTGATAAGCCGCTGGCTGTTGTTAATTCGGGGTCAACGTTTTCTGTGAAAATCAACAACCAATGGCAAAGCGGGGTTATGACAAGGCTGACCTCCGATGCAACGAAAATCGAGTTGACTTGGAGCAGCAGCGGAGCAGTTATCAGTTCCACTTCGACGATAGCCGTCGCTTATAGCGGAATCAACCGGGTCAAGGCAGTCAATCAGACGTATTTGGCCACTTTTGGAGAATTCCAGGTAGCTAATGTCGCTACCCTGGATGGTTTCCTGCAAAGCCATTCCACCCAGTACGATGCCGTTTACCCTGTGCATGTACTGCGGGTTGATTATGGCAAGACTGCGTTAGAATCATTAAGACTACTACGGCAAGCTGGATTTACCACAGCGAACTACGCAAAAGCGGTCAAGAAAGAATATGGTTTGGATTGGAGTGCATTCATCCGCCTATTATACGAAATAGATACAGATGCGCCTACGTTGTTTCAGGCTTTAAGCGCGTCGGGTTATATTTCCAACTATGTCAATCTGATACCGGATTTTGTCACAGCTGGCTATGAAGCTGAAGACATTGCACTGCCGCTTCGTAATCTTGGCTATCAGCCTCGAGATATAATGGCGTCGTTTAAGCTAGCCGGAGTAACAACCGCTTCATCCGCCTATGTTCTGCGTTATACCTATGCGGAAACTGGCGGAAACGCCGCTGTGGCATTGAAGCTAGGCAAGTACAGTATTAGCGAGATTAGGGATGCTGTTCAATCGGTTTACGGCTTAACGAACGAGAGCACCATCGAAGCTTTGGCTGCAGCGAAATTCACGGCAGCAGAATCCGCAGTTGTCATTAAAGAGGCTTATGCTGCATCTAGCGTAGATAATGCGAAACTGCTTGGCAGTGCTGGTTATCCTGCTAACAATATAGGAATTGCGCTGCGAGACCTGTATTCATTCAGCGACGTCAACGAGGCTGTTCTGACTTACTTGGGAGCAGGCATTGAGACAGGACAAGCTTATGTCATCTTAAAAAGCACCTTCGATAAGCAACAAACAGCTTCAGCTATGCTGGCGGCAGGTATTGCTGCTGCCCAGGTCGCCAAAGGTATTCAAGCCTCCGGCGATGGTGCAACCGTTATTGTTGGCGCTATGAAAAGCGGATCATACGGGATCGGTGAAATTGCTAGCGCCGTACTCGGCGCATGGGGTTCCGAAGCGGCTGGACTAAGTGAGGCTATGAGAGGGTTTACGGATCATGGTTATGACATGGAAAGCAAGGCGGGATTGCTTCGAGAAAGCTTCGGGGCTGATATCGCTACGACCATCAGCGTGCTGTATCCGGGGGTGAAGGGCGACCAAAGAAAGACGATGCTGTTGTCATTAATTCGCGCTGGTTATGAGCCTGCGGAACTTACGGCTTATATTCTGAATAATCGAATGGCCAGCAGCCGTTCGGAAGCTCTGACGCTGCTGAGGCAGTCGGGTATGTCTACCGCGCAAGGATTAAGCACAATTCGAAATGCCGTCATTCGCGGAGGCTCGTCCTTCACAATGGAGGATGCGGTGGAAGTTATCTTCCGCAGCTATGACCGCTTCGAGGCTGGAGATGTATTACATGCGCTTCGAACGACTTTTGCAAATGATGAAACGGTAAGCATGGATGCCACTACTTTGGCCCGTTCGCTCACAAGCATCAAAAGCTGGGAGAAGCTAGCCATAGGTCACACTCTAAAAGCTCAGTTAGGCTTGACGCTGCAGCAATGGGTAGAGCTTGAAAGGACTACTGCATTTGATTATTTTAAATGTCCTTGCAGTGTATCAACGGTTGTAAAGGACTCGCAATATTTGTTCCCGGGAACGTCAATACAGGAAGCGACAGTGGCGATGAGCCTCTCTAGCTTCTATACGCTGGATGACATTATTGAAGGAACAATTAATCTTTACCCTACTGGCGGAGTGCGTGCGAAAGGATTGCCGTATTTGACCGCAGCGCTAAAAGACTCGGGGTATAAATTTACGGAAATTGCACAGGCATTTGAAGCGCGGGGCTGGACGGAATGGATTGGGGCTTTCAGCAAACAAGGCATAGCCGCTAGTGAGGTTGCTGCCTATCTGAACCAACGGACCGAACCGCTAACGATAGGGCAAGTCATCACACGCCTTGCTCCATATTCGGTAAGGGATATTGCATTAGTGCTTAGAACGGAATTCGGCTTGCCATCGTCAGAGGCGTCTGCGCTTCTGCTTGTCAGCTATTCGTCAGAAGAAGTAGGTACTGCCATCGCTTCTGCTTATGGCGGAGACCCTATGACGATTTGGATCAAAGTGCTGAAGGAGCAAGGCGCAACGGCCATTTCTGTCATCAATACGCTGGGTGCGCTGTATCCGTCTTATTTTGACTCAGGCAAGGTTGGGCCGGCACTGATTAAGGGTGGATATTCGAAAGAAGAAGTAATGGAAGGACTTCTCATCCACACCCGAAGAATGGGTAATATGAAATCGACCATAGCGATTCTGCAGTCTTTGTACGGACAAGAGCAAGTGACGATTGCTGGTCTGCTTGACGCTTCGTCCAGCAAAGAGCCTAAGGATGGTATTGCATTTCTTAGAATGAGCGGTTATTCCTTATCCGTTGTTGCTCGCAGCCTGAAAGATTATTATCAGCTTACTTCCAGCGAAGCTTCATATTTGCTGGCAAAAGAATATCCTAACGACATCGACGATATTCTGCTTGGCCTTGCATCCTTATATGGTCAAGGACTTGATGAAACAGTTGCAGGTGCGTTGGAGCAGCAAGGCATCACGACCTTTGATGAAGCGGTTAATTATCTATACGTCACAGGTTTCCCGATGAAAGATATCGTGAGCGTTGGCAAAAACCATTTTGGCCAATCGCCTGGGGCAATCGCGCTCCGCTTGTCAGCGGTATACTTGTCGTCAAGCAATGTGCTTATCCAGGCAGTAGCTTCAGCTTTTAATCAATCCGTTGAGTTAACGATGTATCAGCGGCAGGCAGCAGAAGGATCAGCATCCTTTGCCAGTGGAATTGAACTTGCTTATAAGGCGCAATTCAGCTTAGTTTCGATCGTGAAGATGGCAAAGGATGGTTATGGTATTTCATCGGGTGCAGCTCTTCAAGCACTGCTGGATACTGGCCGGTATCGCCAGAGCGACGTGCTTTCTGCTATATCGAATGTGTACGGCAGCTCCCAAAACGCAAGCATTGTTGATTCTTTAGAGGCTCAGCACCTGGTGACATTAAAGGATGCAATACCTTATCTGACAAAGATGAGATTCAGCCTCCGGGATATGATTCAGGTAGGAAAAGATTATTACAAGCTCGATTCCTCTAAAGTGGTACAAGCCTTAATGGATGGTGCAGTCGATGAGGAGAGTCGGATTTTGGCGGAAGTTTCTGCTGTTTACGGTTTAGCGTTAGAGCAGGTTACGATTCAGGCCATGATCGATCTCGGCATCGGAAAGTTAGCGGATGCGATTCCACAGCTTAAGCTCAGCTACAGCTTGCGGGATATTATCCGAATTGCCAAGGATTATTACCATATGACAGCAGGTGAGACACTAGCCATTCTCTCCGAAACAAATGGATATTCATTTAATGAGCTAGTAGCAACTGTATTTGAAGTTTACGGAAAACCGATCGAGGAAAGCTTATCCAGCCTGCTTAAGAAGAGCAGAATCTATACGCTGGAAGAGGCTATTCCGCTCCTGAGAGGCATGGGCTATACGCTCCATGATATTGTGGGCGCAGCTAAGGATTATTTTGGATTTGCAGCAGACAAAACGATAACGGTCCTAACCGCTCTCCAAGTAGACAACGAGAAGGTTATTGAAGTGACAGTAGCTGCCGTTTATGGGCAGTCATCAGAGTCTACGGCGCTGCAGTATCTAGAAGAAGGAGGAATCACGGACGCAGCAGCGGCCATTCCTTACTTGTGGAAATCAGGCGTTCCGATGATAGATATCGTACGCGTGATGAAAGGCTTTTACGGTAAGACAGCCGGCGAAACCGCGGCATTGCTAATTGGCAGTGAGCTGTTCGAGCTGAACGTCATTCTGAGCAGCGTAAATGCAGTGTACGGACAAGCGGTGAATGGCGCTTTAATCGAAGTGATCAAAGCAGGAGGAGTAACATCAGCGGAAGCTATGGCGGATCAGCTCTTACATGCAGGCTACCGCTTGGAGGACATCGTTAAGGCGAGCAAGGAGCAATATGGCAAGACGAGAGAAGAGGCGCTTGCGATTCTTCAGGGACTTGCCGTTTATCAAGAAGCAGCCATTCAATCAACGCTTAATAAAGTGTACGGAGAGGCTTTTGCTCCGGTGAGCATTATCAAGGATGTCCTTAAGCTGAAAGGTGTTGCGACGCCACAAGGAGCGGTTGTGTTCTTGCGGGATGCCGGCTATGAGATTAAGGAAATTGTCCAATATCTTAGGTTTGACTATAAACTCGACTCAGGAGCAGTTACTGAATTGCTTTCTCCCTATTATCCGGCGGAAGTGTTTGGACTTGCTATAGTGGGAGTTTATTATACCAACACAAACCTAAGGGTATTGGAAGATATTTTCCCGGCAACCACCGCATTTGTGCCACTCAATGTTGTGCGGTTTATGAAAGCCAAATTCACTGTCGCGGATATCGTACTCGCTATGAAACTGTTATTTCAAATGGATGCAGCAACGATAATGGAAACTATTCCGGAAACCTTAATTCCGCAGGATCAGGTACGGATGGCCGCAGGTGAAGTATTCGGCGGCAATCCGCTAATTGCTTACCTCGCCCGTATGAAGTCGAAAGGAACGGACGCCGCCGGGATTGCTACCGAGCTTGAACGGCAAAACCTGCTTGGTCCTGATCGTTCCGGATATTTGATCGACACGTTATTGACGCTTGGTTTTGATCGAGCGAGCATTATCCGTGCTTTCTATATGTTCTTCACGGCCGGCAGAGGGACGGCAACAACAATCGAGGAGCAATCGGCGCTGTTCGTCAAGCTGGGGTATTCAAAAGCGGGAGACATCATTGACGTTCTGAGGCAGAATGGGTACGTAAACAGTACCAGCTATGCATATCGCGTATTCACAACCGTCAAGATGACTTTATCGAGCGTTTCTATGGTCGATATTGCGAAGGAAATGAAAAATCGCGGTTATGACGGTAGAGAAATTTTGAACACGCTGAATCGGTACGATGCGCGAGAAGATTCGATCTTTACACTTCTGAAGGAGTATGGTTATAACGCAGAAGAGGCGCTGCGGTACATGAAAGAGCAGACGCTCGAAAATAAACTATATTGGCTGAATAAAAACGGATACGCTGTCGGTGAATACTTAAAATACACCTTCAATTGGGATAACGACACGATTTCTATTTTGAGGCAGTTGGATATACCTTCCACCGACCTCTCGAAGGCTTTGCACAGCAGTGGCTACAGTCTTTATTATATTTCCAAGTTCTTGTACGACGGAGGATTCAAGGAAATTGCTGAGCTTACTAGAGCGTTGCTGGCGGTAAACGCCCACGTACAATGGGTTCCTTACAATTTGCTTGAGCTGGGTCACTGGTCGCTTAAGGAGATAGCCAAGGGGATGCTTGATTCTGGGCTGATCACTCTCGTAGAGCTTAGCGATGCCATACGGATGGCTAACAACAACAACTTGGATGAGACGTATCTGATTATTAAGGAAATATCGACACGTGAGCAGCAAGCTTTTTACGATGATCTGTCCAGTGCGGAACGCATGCTGCTCAGCAATAATGAAATTGCCATTATCGTTACATTGACGACTCTTCGGGGCGATAGAGTAAGGATAGGTGAGGCGACTAAGCTAATGCGAAACACAGAGAGAGTGGACTATAAGGACTCCGTCATTATGACAGCTCTTTCTGGATATAACGTCCTCGATGCTCTTGATGCGGTATGGGATGTTTATCGCTTTGAAATTGGTGTCGCTATTCTTAAGACGATGATCGGTCAGACTTGTACGAAGGTACTTACGGAATTCAAGGATTACTACAGGCTGGGAAATCTGGTTTACAAGATCGTATCAAGAGTGATGAAATAATTTATTCAACCCATGATGCAGAATATCGCAATTACTAGAAAGCACCCTTTCAAAGCCATTTATCATGTATGGCTAGATAGGGTGTTTTTTCTTATGATTTAGTTTCGCCGCTAACGTAATTAATTCTACTCGAAGAATAGTCTGTTTTTCCTTTAGTTGACAAAATCTATCCTTCACCTTAAATTGAATATAAATACATTATATCGTATAAATATTCATTAGAGGTGAAATCATGACTCATTTATTATCACTAAGAGAGTACGACGCGGACACCATTCACTCCATCATCAGGCAAGGAATCGAGATAAAGAACAACCCAGAACGCTATTACCACGCAGCAGAGCGAAAAGGTCTTCTTATGCTTTTTCAGAAAACTTCTACTCGTACGAATCTATCGTTTCAATCCGGGATTAACCAAATGGGCGGGTACTCAGTCGTGATGGATTGGGATGCCAGCAACTTCAGCATTTCCCCGATCCAGTATGAAGCGCAGTATGCATCAAGAAATTGTGATGTGATTATGGCGAGATTAAAGAAACATTCTGATGTGCTCGAATTAGCGAAGTACTCCAAGGTTCCCGTCATTAATGGCTGCTGCGACAAATATCATCCTTGCCAGGCTCTTGCGGACTTAATGACCATCTATGAGGTCGCAGGTACTTTTACGGGAATAACGCTTACGTACGTTGGCATTCATAACAATGTTGCCAATTCTTTGGTCGCAGGCTGTATGGCGGTTGGAATCAAGCTGTTGCTGGTTACTCCGATCCTTAACGAGCCATCTTGGGATGAGGAGCTAATGCAAACGGCCTATCAAAGCGGATGGGTGGAAAAGGTTGTTGATTTGCCTAGTGCGGCAGCTAGATCTGACTTTGTATACACGGACACTTGGATCGATATGGAGTTTTTTTATGAAGACCACAATCAAGATGAGAAGAAGCGAAGAATGGAGCAGATGCTTCCTTTTCAATTGAACAAAAGTAATCTTGCTGGTCACTCACCCTACTTAATGCATGACATGCCTATTCATCCGGGCTTCGAGATAGAGGAGGAGTTAGTGGAGTCGGAGCGTTCCATCATCTATCAGCAAGCTGAGAACAGGATGCATGTTCAAAAAGCTTTGCTTTTGCACTTACTTAAATAAAGTTATCAAAAAAGCTCATCCACGCATACTAAGCGCAGTTGAGCTTTTGATTTTTTTTGGATGGTCTCAAAATGAGCCATGACCGGCTATGATCTCTCTGACCTGCGTCATTGTATCATTAAAGCGGGTGTCGTCATGGTTCCATATGACCACATCAGCATGCTGCATATACTCGCTCTTTAGTTCAATCTCCTCCGCGCGTTGCACCCTTTTGGCGATTTCCTCTGGCATTCCGCCTCTTATTACCAATCTTCTCTTAATGGATTCAACATCCGCACCTACATAGATTGCAATCACATGATCATACCGCTTCTTTAAAGCGAGTACGCCAGCAAGGTCCATTACAATATGGGCATTCCTATTTTGATCGAATACTTCTTCAATGCTGGATTTTAGTGTGCCGTAATAATGCTCGTTGTATCGTGTCCATTCAATAAAGGCATCTGCACGAATGTGATTTTCAAACTGGCTCGTTTCCATAAAAATATAATGAATCCCGTCTGCCTCATTCGGCCTCGGGAGTCTGGTTGTTGAAGTAATAATTTTTTGAAAGCCGCTAAGGGTCAGCTCTTTCTGGATTTCGGATTTACCTGAAGCGGAAGGGCCATAAAATGCGAATATTTTCCCCAAACGAAAGCTCTCCTTTATGAATTGTTCATCGATCTCTTCTAATAAAGACCATATATTGTTAAAATGTTTCTAAATGACAAGGAGCTGGGAGCGAGCCTATGATTCTCTATAAACATTCTTCAAATTCATTTTATAATGATACGGATATTCAGAGGCATATTAATATAGAAAATGCCAAGCAAAGAATTTCAGTTCGGGATGACTTTGAACGTGATTTTGGCAGAATCATTCATTCAGCAGCGTTCCGTCGCTTACAGTCCAAGACGCAAGTCATTGGGATCAGCGAAGGAGATTTTCACCGAACACGGCTTACACATTCCCTTGAAGTATCTCAAATTGCAAGAGGAATTGCCACAACCTTAAATGAAAAAAGCAATATTTTTAAAGAGACGGAAAGTAAAATAGATATTTCTCTTATTGAGGCAGCTGCTTTAGCTCATGATTTGGGGCACCCGCCATTCGGGCACCAAGGCGAACGTGCATTGAATAAATGCATGAGCGCATTCCAGCTTAACTTTGAGGGAAATGCGCATACGTTCAGGCTTTTGACGAATACGACTAGCGACGGGGACATGGAAACGGGCCTTGATTTAACAAGAGCTGTTTTATTGTCCATTTTGAAATACCCAGCCAGCATGAAGCAAGTTAATAATCCCGAGATCACGGGCAAACCGCCTAAATGCAGTGTTTTTGAAGAGGACGAGCATGTATTTCAGTGGGTGATTGAGAGCTTTTCGCCTGAAGAGAAGGCTTATTTCATGCATGTTTCCGACTTGCAGGCTGGTAAACATAAGAAGACTTTAAATAAAACGTTTGAATGCTCTATTATTGAGCTCGCAGACGATATTGCTTACGCAACCTATGATTTAGAAGATGCCTTCAAGCTTAATATGATCAAAATAGATGATCTATGTGAGGTAGCAAATAAGCATAAGCATATTTCATCCGCTAGAATTGCAGAGTCTTTACGGGTTTTTATGGAGAACAGCGGGGAGCGGCATAAACAGACGAAGCGTTTTTTCGCTGATTTGGTTTCTGGATTCATACATGAGATTACGGTTGTTGAGACCCAGCCTGCATTCTCCTCCAACCGGTTGCGCTATAAGGCAGTAATTACTGAGGATGCTATGGAGCTGCTGGAGGATTTGAAGAAGCTGGTCGAAACGCATGTGATCTTCTCACAGAAGGTTCAAACCTTTGAATGGCGCGGCGGCAAAATAATTGAAAAACTCTTCGATGCGATGTTCAATGATCCAAACCTGCTTCCAGAAGATAAAAAGCTAAGATGGCATGTAGCTAATGATCGGATGAATGCCAGATTGGTTTGCGATTACATTGCTGGAATGACAGATACCTATGCATTAAAAATGTATTCTCGTTTATATGAAGCTGCTGGAGGCAGGTTGTTTGATATTTAATTTGAATGGTTATAAGGATACATTCAATTAGATCATATCTATTAAGTGCTAGGCTGCAACAGCTGTACGCAAGCATCTTCCTCTAATGAAGGAAGGTGCTTACGTGGTATGAATAATGGAAGCATCCTAATTAGAAGAAGAATAAAACTATAGAACATGAATCTCGCTATATTTAAAGTTTATAAACTATTTTCAAAAAACACTTGCATTACTAGACGAGTACATGGTATATTCTATTTCTGGCCGAGAGACACACGCGGACAGCAAGCAAAACAAGCATGACAAACGAAAGAATAGATTGCTCTTTGAAAACTGAACAACGAGTAATAACTGCCCTTACGATTCTAACGAATCGTGAGAAAAGCGATAAAAAAGTAATGAGCATTTCAAACACCAATTTGGAGAGTTTGATCCTGGCTCAGGACGAACGCTGGCGGCGTGCCTAAT